>PANE01000022.1 GCA_002708305.1 Rhodospirillaceae bacterium | reverse complement strand
CACCGTGGTCAAGAAGCAGCCGGTATTGTTAGCTATGACCAAAAACAATTCCACGCAGAGAGACGGATGGGGTTGGTAAGCGAACATTTCACAAAATCTAATGTAATAGATAGTCTGCCAGGCGACAAAGCAGTGGGGCATGTTCGTTATTCGACAACTGGCGGTACAGTTCTGCGAAATGTGCAGCCCCTTTTTGCAGACCTCGCAGGTGGGGGGTTTGCGATCGCACATAATGGGAATTTAACAAACGCGCTTACATTGAGAAACGATCTAGTTAAACAAGGTGCAATTTTTCAATCTACTAATGATACTGAAACCATCTTACAACTGGTGGCGCGCTCAAAACGTGGAAATACATTATCTCGCTTGATTGACGCTTTATTTCAAATTGAGGGCGCTTATTCTTTAGTTATAATGACTAACAAAAAGTTAATCGGCGTTAGAGACCCCCTAGGTATTCGCCCCCTGGTTATAGGAGAGCTGAATGGTAAATATATATTGGCCTCAGAGACCTGCGCCCTAGACATAATAGATGCTAAATTTGTCAGAGAGGTCGAAAATGGTGAAATCGTTGTCATCACCGAGGATGGCATTGAGAGTATTAACCCCTTCCCCCCAGTCAAGTTACGCCCATGTATTTTTGAATACATTTATTTTTCGCGGCCAGATAGTATCGTAGGAGGATTGAGCGTTTATGAATGCCGAAAGTCTTTTGGACGAGAATTAGCAAAAGAATCGCACATAGACTCTGATTTAATCATACCTGTTCCAGATAGTGGTGTGCCGGCGGCTATCGGTTATGCCGAAGCCTCTGAAACGCCTTTTGAATTAGGTATCATTCGAAATCATTATGTAGGACGCACTTTCATTGAACCTACACAATCTATTCGTGCTTTTTCAGTAAAGTTAAAACATAATGCCAACAAACTTCTTGTTGATAAAAAACGGGTAGTATTGATAGACGATTCCATCGTTCGCGGGACAACGTCTATAAAGATTGTTCAGATGATGCGAGATGCTGGAGCAACAGAAGTTCATATGCGCATTGCGGCACCTCCAATAAAATATCCTGATTTCTATGGCATAGATACTCCCGTTCAAGAACAGTTGCTCGCTGCAAACAACTCACTTGAAGAAATGTGCCAATTTATTGGTGCAGACAGCCTAGCATTCCTGAGTGTCGACGGTCTATACAAAGCGATGGGACACATTGATGGCAGGGATCCAGAAAACCCAGCGTTCACAGACCATTGCTTCACTGGAGACTATCCAACCCAACTGAAGGATCAGAAGAACGACGAAACAATCCAGCAACTTTCACTTCTATCGGATCGCCGCTGAACCAAAAAATACTTTTTTTAATTTAAAGTTGATGTGGAAAATTGTTTAAAAANCCGATTGGTCAAATAGAATAAAATAATTTAGCACAAACAACGTTGCTAGATACTTTATTATTTATCAAATAATTCGTNGGTANTTTGCGATATGAAAAATATCTATCCGATTTAAAAAAGAGAAAACAATGGGAACTATACTTCTTCAAAATGCCTCCATCATCGACAGCCAATCCCCAGAAAAAAGAGATGGGCACCATGTGGTTATTGAAGACAACAAAATAAAAGAAGTATCCGATAAGCCCATAACAACATCAATTGAGCAAAAAATTGATTTAGCCGGTAAAACCCTAATTCCAGGCTTAATCGATGCACACGTGCATGTTAAAGCTACAGACATAAATATTGGAAAACTCAGCGACTATCCAATAACTTATCTAACGGCTGGAGCAGGGAAACTCATGAAAGAAATGCTCATGCGCGGTTTTACATCAGTAAGAGATACCGGCGGTGCTGATAAAGGATTGGCCGATGCGGTGGACGAAGGATTATTTATTGGCCCTCGACTTTTCGTTTCAGGTTTATCGTTAACACAAACAGGCGGACATGGAGATTTCCGCTCTTCGACACTCTCAGCAAGTCCAGTGACATGCGCTTGCCAGCTGTCCACACAACCATTGGGACGCATAGCCGATGGTGTAGATGAATGCAGAAGAGCCGCCCGAGATGAGCTCAGAAAAGGGGCGCATCAAATAAAGATAATGGCTGGTGGAGGTGTGGCATCCCCAACCGANCCCATACAAAATACGCAATACTCAGTGGATGAAATACGTGCTATATGTGAGGAGGCTGAAGCATGGAATACCTATGTTTGTGCTCACGCTTACATCCCCAAAGCGATTATCCGCGCCATAAACANTGGAGTTCGAACTATCGAACATGGTAACTTATTAGATAATGAGTCAGCAAAAGTNATGGCACGAAATAATGCCTACTTAGTTCCAACAAATATTACTTACCAGGCGTTATATAAACACGGCAGAGAGTTTGGGTTTCCACAGACCTCAATGGATAAACTTGGGGATGTCCTTGAAGTAGGNTTAAGNGCGATNGAAATTGCAAACAATNATAATGTCAAGATTGGTCATGGATCAGACCTTTTAGGGAAGTGCCAGACATATCAATCTGACGAATTTTTACTGAAAGCCGAAGTTCTAGGGAATTATGAGGCTATCCGACAAGCAACACAGGTAAACGCAGAAATTCTGAATATGTCTGATCAACTGGGAGTGGTCAAAAGCGGAGCGCTAGCTGACCTCGTCGTTATTGACGGTGACCCTGTAGCAGATATATCACTTTTGACGAACCAAGGCCAACATATGCCGGCAATAATGAAGAATGGTGTTTTCTTCAAACATGAACTTTGAATCAAAGTTCAGCTTAAACGGTTAACTTGCATTACCTGAAACGTTCAAATAGGCTTACGTCAATATAGTTAAACTTTATCTTTTCGGCGTGCGTTGATTGAACTTCGACACGATATTAAGAGTAAGAGCTTACAGCGCTGAGAACTATCTGTAATAAATAATGCTAGGAAGGTGGCATATTATGAAATTTGGACTTACTGCTTTTGCTGCAATTGCAGCTATAGGATTNGCAGCTGCACCTGCTAAATCCGAAACATTCAAATGGGCCTTCCAAGGGGATGTACAAACAATGGATCCTCATGGTCTGTTTGAAACGATGACCCTTGGTTTTCAAAGAAACATTTATGAAGGCCTCGTGATCCGTAATGAAAAAATGGAGATGGTTGGTGCGCTCGCTGAGAGTTATAAAAACATTGAGCCAACTGTGTGGCGTTTTAATCTTCGTAAAGGCGTAAAATTTCATGATGGATCAGACCTGGGAGCTGACGATGTAGCATTTTCTGTTAAGCGGCTCAGTTCGGAGGGCTCCGACATGAAGGTGGTTGCCAATTTGATCAAGGCAACGAAAATTATCGATAAGCATACTATTGATCTTATTACAGCGGCCCCCAATCCCATTTTNCCTCTACAGTTAGAGATTTTTTATATCATGGACAAACAGTGGGCAGAGAAACATAAGGCTGTAGATGCAACAAATGTCAAAGGCGGTGACGAAGGTAACTATGCAAACCTTCATGCGAATGGCACAGGCCCTTTTAAACTAAAGTCACGTCAATCCGGCGTAAAAACGGAATTAGAAATTAATGCTAATTACTGGGGTAAAGTAAAAGGAAACATAAAAAAAGCTGTTTTCACTCCAATCGCTCAAGATGCAACGCGAGTCGCAGCTCTAATCTCTGGCAATGTTGATATGGCATATCCCGTGCCGGTTCAGGATTGGAAAAGATTAGATGATGCAAAAGGAGTTATGCCACTCGCAGGACCAGAAGCTCGCACAATTTTTCTTGGATTTGATCAACTCAGAGACGAGTTACTGTACTCGAATATAAAAGGTAAAAATCCATTTAAAGACCTCCGGGTTAGGCAAGCGTTTATCAAAGCAATCGGCATTGATGCCATAAAAAAGAAAGTAATGCGAGGGGCAAGTGTTCCCGCCGGGCTTCTAGTAGCGCCACAAATCAATGGTTACAGCGCATCGCTGAATGACCGGCCATCTTATGACCCAAAAGCGGCTAAGAAATTATTAGCTGATGCTGGNTACCCAAATGGCTTTGAAGTAACTATGGATTGTCCTAACGATCGGTACGTAAATGATGAACGTATTTGTCAAGCTGCCGCTTCTATGTTAGCAAAAATTGGAGTGAAGGTAACGCTATTAGCTCAAACCAAGTCTAAATACTTCGGCAAAGTGTTAGCCCAAAATAATTACGATACAAGCTTCTTTCTGCTTGGTTGGACGCCATCGACATTTGATAGCCACAATCCAATATCTGCATTAATGGCTTGTAGAGGTGGTGAGGATAAACTCGGAGCTTTCAATTTGGGCGGATATTGCAACCCCAGAATAAATCANCTTGCTGCGCTAATTCAGTCTGAAACAGACCAAAAGAAGCGACAGGCTATGATTGATGAAGCTTTTAAAATCCATAAAGATGAGGTCGGCCATATACCGCTTCACCAACAACCTCTTTCTTGGGGTGTTTCGGAAAAAGTTAAGTTAGTCCAACGGCCAGATAATGTACTCGACCTTCGATACATTAATAAAAACTAGCAAAAAAGAGGGCGAGAGCACTGCTTTTTCCTCTTTTATCGAGTAGAGTAGGTTTGACTTGCTGCTCTAAACTACAAAAAGATAAGGTGGCAAAATTGGCCATCTTATTTTTTTCTTGGGAATAACTGAATAAGTGGTTAGTAAACACCTATGTTCACTTTTATCTTTAAGCGTCTATTACAATCAATCGTAGTAATGTTAACTGTGGCATTAATAGCTTTTTCGTTATTTCGTTACGTGGGCGACCCTATTAATAATATGGTTGGTCAAGACACTACTCTGGAGGANCGAGCAGAACTTCGTGAACGGTTAGGNCTNAATGATCCTTTTTTCCTTCAGTTCTATCGTTTCGCAGCTGATGCTTCCATAGGAGAGTTTGGGTTTTCTTATCAACACCGACGACCTGTGAAAGAACTGATTTCTGAGAGGCTACCAGCCACGTTAGAATTGGCATTAGTTTCCGCGATTTTGGCATTAGCTATAGGAATTCCCATGGGAGTGTATACCGCCTTACGGCGTGATGGTTTTTTGTCTCGAACTTTCATGACAATTTCACTCATAGGAGTTTCTTTGCCTACGTTTTTGATTGGTATCCTGTTAATTCTGCTTTTCGGTGTGGTACTCAGATGGCTACCTACTTTCGGACGTGGCGATGTAATAGAGCTAGGCTGGTGGTCCACAGGTTTTCTAACCGCCTCAGGGTTGAAATCACTTATAATGCCGTCCATAACTCTGGCTTTATTCCAAATGACATTNATAATGAGGTTAGTTCGTGCAGAAATGTTGGAGGTATTAAGGGCAGATTTTGTAAAATTTGCTAAAGCCAGGGGACTCCCAACTAGATCCGTTCACTTTAGACACGCCCTCAAGAATACTCTTGTTCCTGTGATAACAATAACCGGTCTGCAGTTAGGGTCTATCATTGCTTTTGCGATAATAACAGAAAGTGTCTTTCAGTGGCCAGGAATGGGTTTGCTCTTTATTCAGGCTATCGGGGAAGTGGATATACCCGTTATGGCAGCCTATCTTGTATTAATCGCCTTTTTCTTTGTAGTGATTAATATGGTGGTAGATATATTATATTTTGTTGTNGACCCAAGGCTCAGGGTCGACAAAGCATTGGCGAATGGTCAATGAATAACAAGTCAGAAACAAGCTCCATTAAAGTTAGTTATCAAAAGTTTTTTGACAGTGACGTATGGTATAGCTTCACCAAATCCCCAGTTACTATCGTTTCAGCTATAGTAACCTTCCTTTTCTTTTTTGTTACTATATTCGCTCCTTTTATTGCGCCTCATGATCCATTCGATCTAGCATCAATAGATCTGATGGATGCAAGTTTACCGCCAGCGTGGTTTGCCGAGGGGGAGACTAGATTTCTTCTAGGTACGGATGATCAAGGAAGAGANATCCTCTCGACAATAATTTATGGATCCAGGATCTCCTTATTTGTTGGTTTTGTNTCTGTTCTTTTTTCCTTAGTGCTNGGNGTTGGGCTNGGACTGATAAGTGGGTATGTTGGAGGCAGGTTGGATGCCTTTATCATGAGAGTTGCGGATGTCCAGTTATCNTTCCCTGCCATTTTAATTGCTCTNTTAATCGATGGGCTGGCGAGAAGTCTTTTGCCAAGAGAACTTCACGACGAAGTTGCTTTATATGTGCTTGTGTTTGCCATTGGAATTTCTGGTTGGGTTCAATATGCGAGAACAGTACGAGGACAAACTCTTGTGGANAAAGGAAAAGAGTATGTTCAAGCTGCGAGAGTCATTGGGATAAGACAGTGGACCATACTACTTCGGCATATTCTTCCGAACGTGACAGGTCCTGTTCTAGTGATTGCTACAATTCACTTGGCTATTGCTATTATAACAGAGGCCACTTTAAGTTTTCTTGGTGTGGGAGTACCGCCGACCACACCCTCACTAGGAACCTTGATAAGGGTGGGGAATGACTTCTTATTTTCAGGAGAGTGGTGGATCACAATATTTCCAGGTATCGCGCTGGTTTTGTTGGTTCTTGCAGTCAACTTACTTGGGGACTGGCTTCGTGATGCATTGAATCCAAAGTTGAGGTGAANTGCGTGAGTCTATTAGAAATCAAAAATCTTGAAATTCAATTNCCAAGTAGGAAGTCTACCTTAACAGCAGTGGACAATGTATCTCTCTCAGTAGATCGAGGCGATATTTTAGGTATTGTGGGCGAGTCTGGAGCTGGAAAATCTACAGTAGGGAACGCCCTTATCAGCCTTTTAGAGCCACCTGGACGTATGACTAACGGAGAAATATATCTCGAAGGCCAACGTATTGATAACCTGCCGGATTCAGAAAAACAAAAAATCCGTGGCAAAAAAATTGGAATGATTTTTCAAGATCCATTAACCAGCCTCAATCCTCTGCAAACGATCGAAACACAACTAGTTGAAACTATCGATCTACACCTTCAGTTAGGAGAAGAGAAAGCTAAAGAGAGGGCGATCGAGCTCTTGGNGCAAGTCGGTATTCCAGACCCAAAACTNCGCGTAAAACAGTATCCTCANCAATTCTCTGGTGGCATGCGACAACGNGTTGTCGTTGCTCTCGCTCTGTGCGCTGAACCCACNCTTATTATAGCCGACGAACCAACTACTGCACTAGATGTTTCGATTCAAGCCCAGATCCTTGATCTAATGCGCGTGCTTTGTAAGCAAAAGAATGTTGGGATGATTATAATAACCCACGACATGGGAGTTATAGCAGATATAACAGATAGAGTAGCTGTCATGTACCACGGTAAGTTAGTTGAGCATGGTATAACGAGTAAAATACTTGGTGATCCTGATCACCCATATACCCAAAGTTTGATATCAGCTGTACCCCGACCCGATGTAAAGTTAGTGCGCTTTCCCCAAGTCACGTATATCGAGGATATCAAAACCAAAAAGGCCAACATAGANATCAGTCAACATTGGCTCGGCCAAGCCCAGAATTTCAAGTCGGCGGGCGGCTCTTTGATACAATTAAATAATATCACAATGCGCTTTACTACTAAACCAGCCTTATTCAGAAAAAACCGGATTTATCTCGACGCTGTAAAAAATGTCTCTATAGAAATTCAAGAAGGAGAAGTTTTTGGCTTGGTTGGAGAATCCGGATCAGGAAAATCGACTTTAGCGCGNATCATCTGTGGTCTTTACACCCCTATATCAGGCGAAGTAATTTTTTCAGGCACTAATTTGACAGCACTCAAAAGTCAAAATGACTTAGACCCGTTTCGTCGCCAAATGCAGATGATTTTTCAGGATCCTTTTTCAAGCCTTAATCCTAGGATGAGAGTTCACGATATAGTCGCTGAACCCATTTGGTTTCATAAATTAGCGAATTCGAAGGCTGAGATCTCAGACATTGTAATAGACCTTCTTGAGCACGTAGGTCTAGGATCACAAGCTGCCGCAAAATATCCACATGAATTTTCTGGTGGCCAACGTCAACGTATTTCTATAGCCAGAGCACTTGCAACACGACCACGTTTTCTCATTTGTGATGAACCAACGTCAGCTTTGGATGTCTCTATACAAGCCCAAATACTGAACCTGCTGAAAGATCTTCAGGAAGAACTTGGTTTAACGATGCTTTTCATAAGTCATGATTTACCGGTGATAAGACAAATGTGTGATCGCGTCGGTGTNATGAAAGATGGGAATCTTTGTGAATTAAATGAGACCGANTTGCTTTTTGGCGCTCCTGAACATGAGTATACTAAGCATTTATTAGGTTTAATGCCAAAACTAGAGGGACTTTCACTNGATGGATTACAACTTCAATCTAACCATTAAACACATATTAATTTTCTAGTAATTTGAAACATGNACCCGTTNAGTTTCCTGCTCTGGATNNACCGAATCAGTTTACNATTATCTTAAATAACTTTCGTTAACAGATCTCNGTTCTNACTCATTAAAGTAAATTTTTCTNNCCAATAAAGATTTCAGGAAATAATTTACTTTAATGAGTAAAAANACTCTAGCATTCTATCATTGATTTATCGTAATAACGTTTTATCTATTTAGGGAATCAGTTATTTTATTGTCTTAACTGAGAATTAACGGCAGAATGCGAATCAATCCTAGTTGCAGTAACAATAAAACAACTAATGAATAAATGTTGTTCACAGTTCCAAGGGAGGAAGTAGTAATGGACAAATCGTTAATGTTAAATCCAGCAGATTATGTTGGCGTAAGTTTTTGGATTATTTCAGCGGCAATGGTGGCGGCAACTTATTTCTTTTATGTTGAACGTGACAGAGCAGTTGGCAAATGGAAAACCTCTCTAACAGTTGCCGCGATGGTTACTGGTATAGCAGCTATCCATTATTTTTATATGAGAGAAGTTTGGGTTGGAACTGGAGAATCGCCAATCGTTTTCCGATATGTGGATTGGCTATTAACTGTTCCGCTACAGATAGTGGAATTTTACCTAATACTAGCGGCGATTGCTGTTGTAGCAGCCTCTGTTTTCTGGCGGTTGTTGATTGCCTCTTTGGTCATGCTCATCGCCGGTTATCTAGGTGAGGTCAATTCTGCCGACTCATCGACCCTTTGGGTTTGTTTCATTATTGGAATGGCTGGTTGGATTTATATCATTTATGAGATTTTTTCCGGTGAAGCCAGTAAAATTAGCGCAAGCGAAGGAACGGCAGCATCTAAGACTGCGTTTAACGCACTTAGGATGATCGTGACTGTCGGTTGGGCTATATACCCTATAGGATACGTTTGGGGTTACGCTGGTGGAGGAAGTCCAGAAGCTTTAAATATAATTTACAACTTGGCAGACTTTTTAAATAAGATTGCCTTTGGTGTAGTGATTTGGGTAGCAGCAACATCTCCCGAGTCAAACAAACCAGTATCGTAGAAAACTTGTAACGTATCAAAAACGGGTGATGTTTCATTGGAAACATCACCCACAATTCTAGAAAAAAATATTCGTGAACAAGATCCATCTGGAAAATAAAAATTCAATTACTGAATTGACATCAAGCAATTCGCTTAATCAGTTGGATATACTCAAAACACAATTGAAAACTAATTTAATATCCATTTTACCAGAACATGGTCACGCTCTTCATGAGGCGGCTAATTTCCATTTCAAGGAATGTGGTAAAATGTTGCGAGGAACAACTAGCCTAGCAATAGCGTCAGCTCTCAATTTAAACCATAAAACTGCCATACATTGGGCTCTAGCCGTTGAGTTAATGCATAATGCCTCGCTAGTACACGACGATATTTGTGATGAAGACTCGCAACGACGTCATAACCCGACAATATTTGCGACTTATGGAGCGCCGCTGGCTATATGCTTCGGAGATTGGCTTGTAGCAAAAAGCTTTGAACACGCTGCTTTAGCATCTAAGGAATGTAGAGGTGATACGTCTAATGTGATAACACTATTGGCAAAAGTGATGGCTAAGCTTTCATCTGGACAAGCTAGAGAATTTTCTGGCGGCCCGGTCCTTGACTGGACTGGTTATGATAATGTTGTTAACGGTAAAACTGTCCCATTATTAGCAGCTTCTGTTGAAGGACCATTATTACTAGCAGAAAAATATGAATATTTTGATGATATCAGACGTTGTGTAGAATCACTTGGACTCGGATACCAGATCTCTAATGATATATTGGATGCACTTGGGAAAGACGGGTCGGCCGAACCGTTCAATGACTTGTATCGCAAAGCTCCCAACGCCGTATCAATAACCTTTCGCGATACTTTAAAAAATGGTCATCGGTTAGAGTTTGATAATTGGATGATAGGAAAAACACACTCTAACAAAATAGATTGGGCATCCCAAATTACAAAAAATGGTGCCATTAAAAATTGTGTAAAACAATTACAGGAATATTTAGAGTGCTCACGGCATCACAGGTCCAAGTTACCAAATGAACTGCAGCAAGCTCTGCTCCCATTGGTAACGTATCTTGAACGCGAAGCAACAAAGATGTGTTCCTCCACCGTTGAAAATGGCAAGAGTAGTTTCGATTGACGCAATTGAAGGATGAAAAGGTCCTCGTTATCGGAGGTGGTTTTGGTGGTATCGCAGCCGCCTTAAGAAGCCGATCACTCGGGTTTGACGTTACGTTGATTGACCGGCTCGATAATTTAGGAGGCCGTGCTCAAACCCTTGAAATAGACGGATTTAAACATGATACTGGTCCAACCGTCATTACAGCTCCTTTTTTATTTGGGGAACTCTTTGAATTATTCGAAGAAGATATAAACGATCATTTGACTTTCATACCTTTATCACCATGGTATCGTTATGTATTTCACAATGGCCAGACATTTGATTATAGTGGCGATCCAAATCTATTGAATGCTGAAATTGAAAAATTTTCTCTCGCTGATGTCGATAATTATCAACAACTGCTAAAAGCTTCAAAAGCGATATTTGACGTCGGCTTTTCAAAGTTAGCACATGTGCCATTTCTTACAATTCGTTCTATGATAAGGCAAATAGGCAATCTAATAAGACTGCGGGCAGATAAAACCGTAAGTCGATTTGTAAAAAGCTACATCAAACATCCATTACTTCAGCAGGCCTTTTCAATACACCCACTACTTGTGGGTGGAAACCCATTTTCAACAACCTCTATATATTCACTGATCCATTATCTGGAAAAAAAATGGGGCATCCATTTTTGCCAAGGAGGTACTGGAAAACTTGTTGGAGCACTTACAAAGTTGATGCAACGAAATAAAATTCAAATTATGACCAATACGGAAGTAAAACAAATTTTATATGAGAATAATAAGGTCTGCGGTGTTATTATAAATGACGGTGAAAAATTATCTTTCGACCATATCATTTGCAACGCTGATCCCGCAGTTGCCTACGAAAAACTTCTTGGAATGCCAAAAAATCACTCGATGGGTTTTAAAAAGTGGTTGCCCGATCGGTTTGTCAACTATTCAATGGGCCTCTTTGTATTATTTTTTGGCACTAAACAACAATACCCCAATGTCGCTCATCATACTATTTGGCTCACAGAGCGCTTCAAGGAATTATTAACAGATATTTTTGATCGAGGAAATTTAACTAAGGACTTCTCTCTATATATTCATCGGCCAACCGCAACTGACAATAGTTTTGCTCCGAATGGATGCGATAGCTTTTACGTACTATGTCCTGTGCCCAATTTACGAACACCTATAAATTGGGAAATTGAGGGCCAAGTCTTACGAAATAAAATTGTTCAAGCCCTGGCAGAGACTATATTACCTGATCTGGACAATCAAATTACCGCTGAATATTGGATGACCCCCGAAACTTTTAAAGATAAATATCTTTGCGCTCACGGTGCGGGTTTTTCTATCGCTCCTAATCTGACTCAATCTGCCTGGTTCCGCTATCACAACCAGGACCCTAAACTTAAAAACCTTTATTTTGTTGGAGCTGGAACGCATCCCGGAGCGGGCCTTCCCGGTGTTGTAAGTTCTGCTAAAGTCGTCGAACGTATTATGAAGAAACAATAGAAAAGTGAAGATAAAACCCAGTGGTTTAAAGACTCAATATTCCGGTCCAGATCAAGTACTGGCTCAACACGGTAAATCCTTTTATTGGGCACGTTTTTTTTTAGGAAAAGAATCCAGCCAAAAAGCAACACATCTTTATGGATTTTGTAGATACCTGGATGATATCGCTGACGGCCATGAGAAAGATAGGTTAGACAAACTGCTCCAGATAAAAAATAATATTAATCTGGGAAGCAAATCGCATAACTTACCTCCCCAAATAGATTCGTTTTTGAAATTAAACGACGGAAATAGGTCTGGTATTTCATCAGCCAACGACTTACTAGAAGGTTTAATCAGCGATCAAAATGATATCTTAATACGTGATGAAGGAGAACTCATCCAATATTCATATCAGGTTGCGGGGACCGTGGGTCTTATGATGGCACCTATTTTAGATGCTAAAAATAATAAATCATTTTCCTTCGCGATTGACCTTGGAATAGCAATGCAACTCACTAACATAGCACGGGACGTAAAAGAAGATGCCATATACGGTAGACGTTATATTCCCAAAACATTATGTCGAGCAATGACGCCAGATGAAATCTTAATAAGTGCTAGTGGAAATGATCCACAAGGGCGGGAGATAATAAAGAAGTCGATAAATCATATTTTAACCATTGCAGAAGAGTACTACGACTCAGGGCTCTCAGGACTAGCCTACCTACCGATACGTAATCATATTGCAATTGGTATTGCGGCTATTATTTATCGGCAAATTGGAAGAAAGCTAGTGAAAAGAGGAACTCGATGGTGGCAAGGAAGACAAATCGTGAGTATCGCTGAAAAATTTATTTATTCATTCTTTATAATTATAACTTTGTTTAGTAGGTTGAAGTCATACCCTATCCATAATAAGTCTTTGCACATTCATTTAAAAAGGTTCCAAAACATTAATGGAAGTTAAAGATATTGATCGATACAAAAGCGCAATCGTAGGGGCAGGTTGCGCGGGTCTTACACTAGCCTATCACTTGATTAATTCAGAATTACATCCTTCAATACTATTAGACCCCCAATCAAAACGTAAAGACCATATTTGGTCTTATTGGGATGATGGTCATGAAAGTCTCAGTGTCCCGCGGAATTTTATAAAAAAGAAATGGGCTCGATGGGCCATTAAAACATATGATAGAAGTATTTTCCGGTGTGGGAATGATTTCGCATATGTCGCAATATCCTCTGCTGAATATGAGGCATCTTTAATCAGAAAAATTGAAAGTGCCAACGGAAAAATACTTAGAGATAAAGTGATAAGCGCAACCATTAAAGAAGGTGTTAATGTCCTTAAGTTGTCTACTGGTATAGAACTCGAAACTGAAACCGTTTTTGATAGTCGACCACCAGTTGTTTCCCAGGGGGCATTATACCAACATTTTGTTGGCTGGACTATTCAGTCAACTACACCAATTTTTGATGACTCAACAGCTATTCTTATGGACTTTAGGGTTTCACAGGAACCTGGTATTCATTTTATATACTTGCTACCATTTTCAAAGACATCCGCATTAATTGAATCTACGGTATACTCAACACAATTATTACCAACTTTGTGGTACGAGAAACAAATACGAGGATATATCGAGAAACATTTTCCAAAATCGAACTGGGAAATCATTAATACAGAATCTGGCGCAATACCCTTAAATAGGAAGCATCCACAGCCCCCATATGGAATTTCCTTTGGCCTCAACAGTGGTATAATGCGATCATCAACAGGTTATGCCTTCTCTCAAATCCTGTTTCAAATTAATGACTTGGTTACAAATATTAAAAGGGGTGACTATCACAAAACAGAAATTCGGTCCGGTGCGACAAAACTTGAAACAGTTATGGATAAAATTTTCTTGAACGTTTTATCCCAATCGCCGGAGATTGCGCCTGAGGTCTTTGCAAAAGTGTTAGAAAGTTTACGCGGTGATGAATTTGCACAATTTATGAATGGACATTGCCCAATATCAGTTAAAGCGAAGATAATTAATGCTTTACCAAAAACTAAATTCTTAAAGGCTTCAATTAGGAGCATTTTTGAATGACTGTAGATATCATAGCACCACTCATATTAATATTATTTATAGGTCTCCCTCACGGAGCTGCAGATATTCTTATAGCCCGTCGTATGTTTAGCGATAATTATTTTTATCTATCTTTATTTCTCTCAAGTTACTTAATCCTGGTAGCTATTATTATTTTGATTTGGTTTTTGGCACCCTTCTGGAGTCTAGGTTTATTTCTAATAATATCTATTCATCATTTTGGGTTAATGGATACAAACAAATCAAAAACTATGTCCTTCCGGTATGTTAGAATTATCATATTCGGTTCTATGCCAATTATGATCCCCAGTACTTTTCATACAACTGATGTTAATTATCTTTTCGCACTGCTCCTATTTGCGGAGTCCCATGAATTTACAGCTTTTATTGTTCAGCTTTTTCCAATTTGGCTGTTAGGTTGTTTACTGTTTTTTATTAAAACGAAAGATCTTTTAAAATATGAATTTATAGAGATGCTATTTTTAGCTCTAATCTTGGCCTATTTATCTCCACTATGGGGGTTTGCTCTTTATTTTTGTCTGGTACACTCACTTCGCCATACAAAGGAATTATTAGAATCACTCGGTGTCCTCAGTAAAGATGACTATCTATCGCTCATAATAATCGCAGTAGTTAGCATAGTACTTATATTTATCGGGGCATACGTGTTGCGAACCATAACTTTTGATACGGGAATTATAAGGGCAACATTTATAGGTTTGGCGGCGTTGACAATACCACATATTATTTTGATCGATTGGTATTCCGGGTTAAATAAAATAAAAGGGATTCCCTCGATAAAAAAGCGGCGGCATACGTTCGTATAATGATGTTCTGTATTTTTTGGAATGCGTAAATATTTAATCAAAAGATGCACATCTGCTTTATTTTATATGCACCAAAGATGGTTTAATCTTGAGAATACAAATTTAAGTGACTTTTTTGTTCGCTAAAAATTATTATTTCAATTTCTTTTCTATTTCTTGTAGCACAATACCAAGTATTAATCGCCCCACCCCAATCATTGAGATTTGATTAAGATCATTCTTTGGAGACATCTCAACTACATTTAGACCAAGAATGCTTCCCTTTTGGCTCAAGGCATCGAATAGTTCTACTATGTGCCACCAGAATAACCCCCCAGGTGCCAAGGCCACAGTTCCAGGCATAACAGAAGGATCTAAGCCATCAACATCAAGTGTAATGAAAAACTGTCCCCCATTGGGCAATTTAGCAATAACAGATTCTATACCATATTTATGAATATCACGGGCTAAGTGAATTTGGGCTCCCCAATCTTTTGCTATCTTTAATTCTTTTTCCGTTGAACTTCCAAAAGAGCGTATACCAATCTGGTGAATATCCTTTATTTGCGATAATTCAGACGCGCGCCGCATAGGGCTGGAGTACCCGTCATACTCACCAAACCTCTCATCCTTCCAGTCTAGATGAGCATCAATTTGTATCAATGTAATGTTTTCACAAACATCAAGACCGCGTAGAACAGGATTGGTGACACCATCATCACCACCTATACTGATTGGCATTATACTATTCTTTAATGCGTATCGGACCGCATCTTCTGCTTGCAAATAGTGTTTATCTAATTTCCCTTCCTCTAAAGCTATATCGCCACCATCGATCAGAGTTATTCCCTTTGATAGACTGGGTGAACAACTATAATCCATATTTACAGAATCGACACCAACCACAATCCGGTCGGAAGCAGATCGTAAAGCGAATGGTGCTCGACTTTGGTCATTTGGAAAATTTTTTTCAAAATAGGGTTTACCATGAGGGACACCGAATAAGACGGCGTCTGCCTTCAATTCTGCCCAGTTAGTACACACGGGTAATCCAATAAAACTTTTTGGCTTGGGAGCGAGTGTTTTTGGAGGCTTAATGTTCTCATTCATGTCCTATGCACCTTAATGTTTTCTATTGACTCTACCTCATTACTACTTAGGGTGCGAATGAATGTATTACGTTAATCTTGAATCTTCTTAAATTTTTCGGTGTATTTGTCGGATAAAAATATGACATTTCACTAACATATACCCGGAATCATTAAATGTAAGGGCTATAATAATGAAATTAAATTTGAAATTCTTAACCATACTGGTAGCAGCACTCGGTATTATGGGTACGTCTATCAGTGCGCAGGAAATGAAGTTTTTTCGTATAGGAACAGGTGGTGCAGGAGGGACTTACTTTCCGATAGGAGGCCTCATTGCAAACGCCATTTCAAGTCCTCCTGGAGCCCGCTCTTGTGCAAAAGGTGGAACTTGTGGCGTACCGGGATTAGTGGCAATCGCAGTTTCGACCAATGCATCAGTTTTTAATATGAATGCCGTTCAAGCTGGCAATCTAGAAGCTGGTCTTGCCGGAGCTCAAAGTGTCACTCAAGGCTACGAGGGAACTGGTAAATTTGCTGGGAACAAAAAAGATAAAGTTCGAGTGATTGCCAATTTATATCCAGAGGATATGCATCTGGTGCTTCCAAAAGGCACTAAGATAAAAAGTTTAAAAGATCTTGCTGGAAAAACTGTCGGCGTCGCCTCTGCTGGTTCAGGCACTCAAGTATCGGTTAAAATGATTCTAAAACACTATGGGATAAAAGTTAAAGAGCGTGAATTAGGCCTAAAACAAAGCGCGCAACGGCTCGCTGATGGGCAGTTAGATGCTTTCTTTTATGCTGGAGGTACTCCTTTCGCGGCATTGATCCAATTAGGTTCAACAAAAGGTTTTGAACTTTATAGTTTCTCCGCTGCTGAACAAAAAGAAATAAATAAAATCATCCCGTATTATGTAGAATCCAGTATTCCAGCAGGCACCTACGAAACTATAAAATATAACGTTTCGACCATTGCAGTGAATGGACAGTTAGTTACCTCTGTAGATCAACCTGATGAATTAATTTATGGGATAACAAAAGCTCTATGGAGTAAGAAAACACGAGGACTTCTTGATAAAGGACATTCAAAAGGTAAGGCCATCCAATTAAAAACAGCGCTTAAGGGTGTATTAATTCCAGTTCATCCAGGTGCGAAAAAGTTTTATAAAGAAAAAGGTTTGATCAAGTAAACTGTGACTTAAACCTATTTAGGGATGAGCAAATGCTCATCCCTAATATCGCAACTAATATAAATATTTCTTCTCCAGATCTTATAATCGTGAAAGTTCGGTATGGCTAATTTTGATGTGAAGCTAGCTGAGGAGCTGGAAGAGAAATATGATAGTGGACTTCAAACACGGAAGACTGGCCCATTCCTTGTAAAGTTTACATTCCTCTTTTCTATTTGTTTCGCTGCGTACCACTATATCACAGCCGGTACTGGTGTTCCGATAGACTATTGGCATATGGGAACACATATGGCTGGTGTGTTCGTATTAGTATTCATTGGCTTCCCCGCTCTCCGTGGAAATAATAATCAACTTAAACCGAATACATGGTGGAGATATGCTAATGTGCCCATCTGGGATTGGTTATTTATTCTTGCTGGCGTTTCAGCTGCCTACTACGTTGGAATAACATGGTATGAAATAGACTTTGAGTTTCTTGGTGGCCGTTTTCAACTTCCGGAACAAGTACTAAGGCAAGGCAACCCTGCGAGGATCGACGTAGTATTTGGTACCATTCTAATTATCGTCTTACTTGAGGCCGTCCGAAGAACATTAGGAATAATAGTCCCGATTATTATCCTCGTATTCACTATATATGCTGTTTTTGGAATGTACATGCCGTTCCAGATACTCAAACATCCGGGTGTTAGCTGGGATCTTTTTATAAATAGTATGTATTTTCCAGAGGAAGGCATTTTTGGGGTTACACTATGGATAGTTTCAACAGTCGTGTTTCATTTTGTCCTATTTGGAATTTTGGCACAAAGAATGGGCTTGGGACAATTTTTTGTAGATATTGCCACGGTTTTAGCTGGTCGCTATACGGGTGGCCTAGCCAAAGTTAGCGTGGTTTCCTCCGCTTTTTTTGGAACTATTTCAGGGTCATCAATAGCGAATACGGTGTCAACGGGATCGTTAACCATTCCGAATATGAAAAAGATGGGCTACCCGGGCCATCTAGCAGGAGGGGTAGAAGCGGCATCAAGTGCGGGAGGTCAAATTACCCCACCAATCATGGGTGCTGCCGCTTTTGTAATGGCTGAGTTTTTAGAGTTACCATACACAACAATAATTCTCGCAGCATTAGTGCCGGCTGCAATGCATTATATAGGCGTAATTTCTATTGTTCACTTTGAGGCAAAACGCCTAGGACTGAAAGGCCTTCCAGAATCTGAAATTCCTAAATTGTGGAATGTGCTAAAGCGGGGTTGGCCAACTGCTATACCATTGGTTGTATTAATTTATGTATTATTTAGCGGTTTTTCACCACATATGGCTGCTTTCTGGGGAATCACTTCTGCTCTGGTTGTTGGTTTTATTAATCCAATGCACCGTATTGGCTTAAATGATATTTTTGAAGGATGTGTTACCGGCGTCAAATATGCACTAGCAGTTGGGGCTGTTTGTTCTGCCATTGGTATTGTCGTTGGTGTCGTCAATACGACAGGGCTAGGTTTTCGTCTAGGGTTTATGGTCACAGAAGTAGCTGTTAATTTGGGGGAAACAGTTTTGCCGCTGTTTTCGTGGTTTCCATTAGCTGACTTTAATCTTCAAGATTTGACCCTATTTATCTCATTAATAATGATTGCTGTAACCTGTATTTTTATGGGAGCGGGGTTACCTACTACAGCGCTTTACATCATGTTAGCTACTGTGGCTCAACCTGCTTTGGGTAACCTAGGTGTTCCACCGCTCGCATCACACCTATTTGTCTTATATTATGGGGTAATTTCCGAAATAACCCCACCCGTTTGCGCATCTGCATATGCTGCTGCAGGAATTGCAGGAGCTAATCCATTTAGAACTGGACTATCAGCATTCTCGTTGGGAATAGCGAAGCTAATGGTTCCTATGGTTTTTGTTTACTCCCCCGTTATGTTAATAGTCATAGAAGGATACTTCACATGGAGTTCATTCTTAAGCACCACAATTAGTTGTGCCGTCGGCGTGTTTATGGTTGCAACTGCGGTAGCAGGGTATTTCTTAACCGTTATGCCGGCCGGCATACGGATCGCCATGGCTCTTGCCGGGATATTACTTGTAGCACCAGGAATGAAAAGTGATATATACGCCGTTCTCGTATTTCTTCCGGTATTAATTCATCAGCTGATAACCAGGAAAAAGATTTAATAAATTTCCTTAAAGGACAAGCGCAGAAAATATGCTCTGAATAAAAAAGACTTTTCTGGAACACCTACAATTATTGTTACAATTTATGGTGTTGCAAAGAACTTTTTATTTTATAGCACTAAAGAATAATGACGCAACTGCAAGAGTATTTCTTCTTAGTTCTTCTAGCGAGAACGTTTATATCAGACCGTATCCCAGTAGTTAATGGTAAATAGTTGACCAACTAAGATGTGGTAGAAGTTTCAAAATTGTTTTGTGGGTTTTATAGAGGTTTTTTTTATTCTAAGGTTAATATAATGGTCAATCTTGGAAAAGCCATTTAGAACTAAGGAAGTGCAAGATTAAAATGGGCCATGTTCGTCACGGCCCATTTTTGTTTTCAAATGAATATTATTGAGGAATAGTATAACGGTAGTACAGCGGACTCTGACTCCGTCGGTCCTGGTTCAAATTCAGGTTCCCCTACCAGCTATTTAACGCAACTAAATGGAATCGTCTTCTATACGTCAGCCTGGGTAATGAATTTGGTGTGAAGATAGGACTCTATCCCCTCCATCCCCCCTTCTTTTCCAAAACCTGAGTCACCTATACCTCCAAATGGCGTTTCTGGCATAGCCAACCCATGATGATTGATAGAGACCATTCCACTCGATAGCGCCGAACCAATAGCCCCAGCAGTCTTCGCTGATGTAGTGTAGGCATATGCTGCAAGTCCATATGGCAATCTATTAGCTTCTTGCACGACATCATCGAAGTTACTGAAGGGAGTGATCGGGGCGATCGGTCCAAACGGCTCCTCATTCATGATCCGAGAATTCAATGGCACATCAGTCAAAACTGTTGGCTCATAAAAATACCCTTTATTGCCTTTTCTTTGTCCGCCAGTTTTGACTTTTGCTCCTTTATCAACTGCATCTAATACAAACGACTCAATTGCATCAACACGTCTGTCATGAGCTAATGGTCCCATTGTAGTGCTAGTATCCAGACCATTACCTACAACCTGATTTTGGGATATTTTGGTGAACCCGTCCACAAATTGATTATACAATGACTCATGCACAAGAAACCTTGTTGGCGAAACACACACCTGGCCTGCATTACGAAACTTATTCGCTGATAATATATTTAAAGCAGTATCAACATCAGCATCTGCAAATACAATAGCTGGGGAATGACCGCCAAGTTCCATAGTGACTAGTTTCATATGTTCGCCAGCTTTGGCTGCCAATTGTTTACCAACCGCAGTTGAACCAGTAAAAGTTACTTTTTTAATGATCGGATGCGGAATAAGATAGTCTGATATTTCTGCAGGAATACCAAAAACAAGATTAAGTACACCTGCCGGCAATCCAGCATCTTCAAATACTTTTACCAGTTCGGCACAGCAGGCAGGAGCCTCTTCAGGACCTTTAACAATGATGGAGCAGCCTGCTGCGATAGCAGCTGGAACTTTCTGCAAAATTTGATTTAAAGGGAAATTCCACGGGGTGAAGGCTGCGACAGGTCCAACTGGCTCTTTTACAGTAAATTGATAAACACCGTCCGACCGTGCTGGTATGACACGCCCATAGGCTCTACGTCCCTCCTCTGCCATCCAATCAATTCTATCTGCTCCCATCAATGTCTCGCCTTTTGCTTCCGCTAGCGGTTTGCCCTGTTCAGTAGTCATGACCTCGGCAATCATTGATGCTCTTTCACGCAATAAATCCGCTGCTTTTCGAAGTATTCTGTAACGGTCTAATGGTGTGGTTTTTTTCCAGCTGGCAAATGCTTTATCTGCGGCTTCAAGCGCTTCATCTAAATCAGCGTGCTGTGCTCTCGCAACCTGCCCTATGACCTCTTCTGTTGCTGGGTTGATAACGTCCAGTGTATCTCCTGTAACTGCTGGCCTCCATTTTCCATCTATGTACAAATTTGTATTTGGGTATTCTATCGCCATAATAAATCATCCTAGGTTTTATAGTTATTCACGATTGCAGTTTTGTTCAGTCTTACAAATGAGAGTACCCTTCAGACCAAAATTCGTTTTTGAATAATGGGCAAATCTCTTGCCCTTCATAAACGTGTTCTTCCACTTTAAAAATTCAATAGTCTGCGCGTAAATTCATTAATATATTCCAGCAGCCCCACAGCATACAGATTACTGCCGACCAACCAATAAATTGAAAAACTGGGTTTTGATAAAATTTTTCGGTCCCCCAGATTTGTTTCAAAGTCAAATAATTTGAGAACCCAACTAATCCAACACACAACAATATAAACCCAATCAAAAAAAAATCCTGTTCTCTGAGACTTCTATGATTCGGTTCTGCTATGGCTTGTGAAAGTGTCGCTATTATAGCTGATACTATCAAACAACCAGCAGCGAGTACCTTTCCAATCATCACTGTAAACTCACTAAATTATTAATGCTAGTTAACTCAATAATAGATTGACCTTTTAATAATACTACGACTTAGTCGCATTTGCAACTTGTCATTGTTTATGCTAAATTAGATTAGATAATTTTTAAAATACAAATCGACTTAATGTATATTTTTAATGAGGAAAAAATGTCCCTAGAACTTCCAGATCTACCTTATGCCTATGACGCTTTAACACCATACATGTCCGCTGAAACTCTGCGACTTCATCACGATAAACACCATCTTGCTTACGTGAACAATGGCACGGCACTGCTAGAAAAAAGTGAGCTAAAGAGTGAGACCCTTGAAAATATTATGCTAGCCTCTTTTGACAACGGAAATGTTGGGCCTTTATTCAATAATGTAGCCCAACATTGGAACCACATTAAATTCTGGGAATGGATGAAACCAAATGGTGGCGGCAATATTCCTGGTAACCTAGAGGCTAAATTAACTGCAGATTTTGGCAGTATTGAGGAATTTAAAACACAGTTTATCCAAACTGGGGTAACCCAGTTTGGATCTGGGTGGTGCTGGTTGATCCTGACTTCGAGTGGGAAACTATCTGTCACTAATACTCCTAATGCGATAAATCCAATTGCAAACGGCAGTGGGATACCAATTTTGGGCTGTGACGTGTGGGAACATTCCTATTACGTTGATTATCGAAATGTCCGGCCCGATTATGTTAAGGCCTTTATCGATAGTATGGTAAATTGGGAAAAAGTAGCGGAAATACTGGAACAAGCTTTATAACGAATTACACATTCAAAGGGAAAACTACCTTAGACAATTATCCAACGGTTTTTTTGTCACGCGGGTAAGAAGGCTCCTTGTTTCTTAAGGATAGTAGAATGTACATTGCACTGAACCGGTTTAAAATACTACCTGGCAAGGAGGCGCACTTCGAGAAAATATGGCGAGGTCGAGATTCAAAACTTGCCAGTGTACCTGGATTTAAAACATTCAACCTCATCCGAGGCGACTCAACCGGCGATTATACCCTTTACGCGTCGCATACAACTTGGCATTCAAAAGATGACTTTGTTGCGTGGACAAAGTCAGAATCCTTCCGTGAAGCCCATAAAAACGCTGGCAGCCACAATAACATCTATTCAGGTCACCCTATCTTTGAAGGATTTGAAATCATACTTTAAGAAAATACAAAGTACGGATTATTGCATATGGTATCCACACGATATAACGTCCTTAGATTAATTTTATTTTTTTACCAAAATGGCTTACATGCAAGAAACAACTACCAACTTCAGAAAAAGCTTGGACGAGCTCTCAGCTTTATTGAATTCCAGCCAACGTCTTGCCATATTTACTGGTGCAGGAATATCCACGGAATCTGGAATCCCCGATTTTAGAAGCCCAGATGGGATTTGGACAACAATGGCTCCTATTCAATTCCAGGATTTCTTGGATAGCGAAGAAATGCGCCGTGAATCTTGGCGGCGGAAATTTGAAGTAGATAAAACAATAAGACGAGCAAAGCCAAACAACGGACATTATGCCGTCTCTGAGCTCGTAAACTCAAAAAAAGCAACCGCCGTCATCACACAAAATATTGACAACCTTCATCAGGAATCCGGAATAAACCCTGAACAGGTCATAGAGCTTCACGGTAATGGAACCTATGCCAAATGTCTAAATTGTGGAGCTCGTGAGGAGCTAATCGTAATTAAACAAACTTTCCTTGGTAGGGATGAGTTACCCGTCTGCGAATTTTGTGGTGGACACATTAAAACAGCTACTATCTCATTTGGACAATCAATGCCTGAACAGCCAGTCCGAAGGGCGCATGACGAGGCACTCACATGTGACCTTTTCTTAGTTATTGGATCATCACTTGTTGTATACCCTGCAGCTGATATTCCTATGATAGCAAAAAAAAATGGGGCAAAACTGGTCATATTGAATCGGGAGTCAACACCGCTCGACAACTATGCAGATTTAGTTATTAGTGAAGAAATCGGAGAGATATTACCTCTTTCTATTAAAAACAATTGATTTTGTTCGCGAATCATTTGTAATGAACGTGCGATCTAATTTAGAGGGATGCAAACAATGACCAACGAAATTCCAATAGAATTAACTCTTTTAATTTGGGCTGCTGCGCTTACTATACTGCAAATGCTTGTATCCGCCTTGGGATCCACTTCCCAAATAGGGCTAACTACGCTTGCTGGAAATAGAGATAATCTCCCTGAGACAACCGGCTGGGCATCTAGAGCTCAACGAGCACATAGAAATATGCTTGAAAGCATTACTGTCTTTGCAATTCTTGTGCTGTCAGCAAATGTTATGAGTATTTCAAATGATATGACCGTTCTTGGTGCACAATTATTCTTCTGGGGCAGGGTAGCGTTCTCTATAATCTACCTTGCGGGAATTCCCTGGATACGGACAGCGGCGTGGGGCGTTTCCTTAGTCGGTCTTATTTTAATTTTCTTACAACTTATCTAATACTATTCCCCGTTTAACCCTCCCCTTTTGCCTCAGCCAACTCTAGTATTTGTTTCTTTGGCAAGGGAGGGATAGAACCAGATTTTTTTTAGTTCTCTTTCAGAAACTTCTACCGAGCCTAAAACTCAAACGTTGTGACAGAAAAGCTGAAAGCGTAAACATAAAACTACAAAGTATGTACGACCAATAATACGAACCTGTAAGATCGTGAATTAACCCACTGAAAAATACGCCGACTGCTGCAAAAATACCTATTATAGCAAGAACGCTTCCCATAAGCGCTCCAGCTGCGTCAAGTCCAAATAATTTTATACTTATAGTTGTCAATTGTGTGCCCGAGCCACCGAAACCGATTCCCACCAATATAAACATCAGAAAAATACTTATTAACCCAGTAGCAAAAACCAGATGAAATACCGCAAGACCAGCTAAAATTAATCCAATTTGATAGACTTTAAGTTCCCCAATGGCATCTCCAGCAATACCCATGCCTATACGCCCAATCCCGTTACCAAGAGCAAATGCAACAACGACTGCTGCGGAAACTCCGTAATCAAAACCTTTCTCAAGCACAAATGGCGCCAACGTCACAGTCGCTATGGCTCCAGCAAACCACCATAGTCCAAAGGTGCTTATCATTTTCCAAAAAACAACATTTTTTAAAATTTTTAAAAGGTTTTTATTGGGAGACATGTTTGTACCGTCTTCTGCTGCACCTAGAGAAACCGGATTCCTCTTAATAAGGTAATATTTCCCTGATACCCTATATTTTGAACTAAACCAACAGTACAAATTCGTTGTAGGGTCTTTAGTGAGAAATAGTGCAGCGCTAACGATCAGTGCACCAGAAATTATTCCAAGCCACTTATACGCTAAACGCCAACCCAATTCTTGAATTAAGTACTCAGTTAGCGGTGCATAAAATAATGTCCCGATTCCTCCACCAATCGAACCAATTCCAATAGCCAAGCCACGTTGTTTTTCAAACCATCGCGAAATTGTGGCTACTAGTGGAGCCCAAGCGCCACCCATCCCTATTGCGGTTATCCCTCCATATAAAGCATAAAGATGCCAGGGCTCAGATATATAAAGACCTAAATAAGTACCCCCACCAACAAAAAAACCAGCCACTATCATAGTTATTCGTGGGCCAAACCGATCAGCACACCATCCCATAGGGAGGGCAAATACACCGTACATTATAAGGCCAAGCGACACTGATCCTGAAACTAATGAGTTACTCCAACCAAATTCATTAATGATATGAGTATAAAATAATGTTACAGAAAAATAAGTTCCATATCCTGTTATACTAATTGTGAAACAGGCAAATACTATTACCCACCTATAATACATAAGCATTTATTTCTCATATAGTGGAATTTAAGCTATCAACTTTAACCATTCATCCTCTGTTAAAATTGTAATACCAAGTTTTTCCGCTTTGGTTGCTTTTGATCCAGCTTCCCCGCCAACAACAACAAAGTCTGTCTTACTTGATACTGACCCTACTACTTTTGCCCCCAGGCTTTCTGCCAAGGACTTAGCTTCTCCTCGACCCATTTTCTCAAGTGTTCCAGTAAAAACGATTGTCTTTCCAGTCAGCGCAGTTCGCTCAACATTTATAAGCTCTCCATCAAGAATCTTAAGTTCGCTCTCCAAATCAGAAAGTATCCGTTGATTGATTTCATCTCCAAAAAAGTCAATCAGGTCATGAGCTACACTCTCCCCAACCTGATCAATATTTAATAGCTCGGCATACTCCAATGACTTTTTATCTCTAGCCTTTTCTAATACTGCGCGTAACGAAGTTAACGTCTGATAATTTATAGCAATTAAACGAGCAGTCGCTTGACCAACTTGAGGGATACCAAGCCCATAGATTAATCGTTCTAATTTTATAGTACGACTTTTTTCAATTGCATTTAAAATATTTTCTACCGATCGCTTACCTAAACCATTTTTTTTCTCTAGAGCTACCCTGTGACGTTTTAATCTAAAAATATCCCCTGGGCTTGAGATAAAACTATCACCCCATAATAAATATATTTGCTTTTCTCCCAATCCCTCTATGTCGAAAGCATTTCGCGACACAAAATGCTTAAGACTTTCTATTACCTGATCCCTGCATGTTAAACCGGCAACACAACGCCGAGCGACTTCCCCTTCTAGCCGTTTAGTCTCATTCCCACAGCTAGGGCACTTAATAGGAAAAGTATACGGTTTACTTAATTGGGACCGTTTTTGAAGAACCACTTCAACAACCTGTGGTATTACATCACCAGCTCTTTGAATGACAACCGTGTCACCTATGCGAATATCCTTACGGTTAATTTCATCTTCGTTATGTAGAGAAGCGTTAGAGACAACTACTCCTCCTACATTAATCGGTCTTAATCTAGCAACGGGTGTAAGAACGCCAGTTCTACCTATCTGAATATCAATCGCTTCAAGTATTGTTTCCGTTCGTTCTGCAGGAAACTTATGTGCTATAGCCCAACGCGGTGCCCTACTAATCGTACCTAAACGTTTTTGTAGATCTAGTCTATTAACTTTATAAACCACCCCATCAATATCATAGGATAAACCTGGTCGTTGCTCTTCTATTTCATGGTAATGCCTTAAAAGGTCTTCCGCTGAACTACAGAGCTTGGTTAGGGGATTTATTTTAAAGCCCCAATTTGACAACATTCCAAAGAATTGTATTTGGGTAACTGCGCGAAGCTCCGAAATTTCTCCCCACGTGTAGGCGAAAAAGTTCAGGTTTCTAGTCGCAGTAACTGTTGGATCAAGTTGCCTCAATGACCCTGCAGCCGCATTTCTCGGGTTGGCAAACACTTTAGAATTCGAGATAGTTTGGGCAGCGTTTAGTTCAGTGAATGCTACTTTAGTCATATATATCTCCCCCCTTATTTCCAAGGTAGTAGGAAAGCCTTTTTTAAGGCGTGACGGAATATCGTTGATAGTCCTTAAATTGTCTGTGATATCTTCCCCAACTGCTCCGTCTCCTCGTGTTGCTCCTTTAACGAAGAGCCCATTTCTATATATCAATGACGCTGATACTCCATCAATTTTAGGTTCCGCAACTACTTCAATATTTTGTTCGGCATCTAATGCTAAAAACTTCTTCACTCGTCCAAGGAAGTCCGTAACGTCGGTATCATTGAAGGCATTAGCGAGTGACAACATTGGATGGCTATGTATCACTTTTGAGAAGCCAGGTGATGGGGTGGCTCCTACTTGCCCCAGGACCGGGGATAACTTTTTCAAGCCAGGAAACTGACGCACTAGTGCCTCTAATCTCTGTCTTAAACTATCATAATTGAAGTCATCAATTTTTGGCGCATCATGTCGATAGTACATCTCATCGTGGGCATCTATTTCTTGATTTAATGCGATCACCTCGCTTTCTGCCTCAAAAATATTAAACTCTGTAATCGGTTTCGCTCTGTATCTTGAAGTCACTGGTATTCCATTCAACCTTCTAATAATTTCAGTGATGCTGCACGCGCCTCTTTAGTGATCGTCTCTCCGGCCAGCATTCGAGCTACCTCCTCTACACGTTCTGCCTTTTTAAGTTCCCTGGCAGCCGTTCGTTGATATCCTTTATGTTCCTCCTTGAGAATTTTCCAATGACAGTGCCCTCTTGCCGCCACTTGCGGCGAATGCGTTACAACAAGCACTTGAAGTCCATGCCCCAATTTGTTTAACTGTTCACCGACTGCGGCGGCAACTGCCCCACCTACCCCAGCGTCAACTTCATCAAAAATTAAAGTGGGTAGAGTATTAACTGCAGACAGTGTGACCCTAAGCGCCAGCAACAACCGCGACAGTTCTCCACCCGACGCAATTTTTTCCAAAGGACCTAAAGGCATGCCAGGATTAGTTGCTATTTGAAATGCTATCTTATCCCAACCATCAGCACCCCAATGGCCCTCATCAACCGTATCAATAGTGGTTTGAAATTTTGAACGTTCCATTTTTAATGGTTCTAATTCCGATATAATTGCCCCGTTCAAACGAATGCCTGCCTCCCGTCTACTAGTAGATAAAAGAGAAGCCTTCTTTGCAAAGTTAGAGCGTGCCTCATCACACATGCTCTGCAGTTTCCCTAGCTCCGATCCACCACTCTTAATTGCTTTTAGTTGATTCGCTAGATCCAAATGCAACGCAGTTAACTCATCCGGTGTCACATTATATTTTCTGGCTACTGATCTAACGCGACTCAACCTGTCATCAATTTCTTCAAGACGACCCGAGTCCATTTCAATATCTGATGCGAGCCTTGCCAGAATTAACTCAGTTTCCGCTAGTTCGGCAGCTGCTCTTTCCAGTGGATCCAGCTCCTTAATAATCCGCTCACTAACTGGGTCTAGCACTCTTTGTGCATTCCCCACCAGTGATACAGCGCCGTTATCACCACCTATCAATTGCAGAGCATTATTCAACGAGTTAATTATTTTTTCTGCATTTATTAATTCCAAACGTTTTTCGAGTAATTGTGTTTCTTCGCCATCGATAATGTTTAGTTCATCTAATTCGTTTACTGCGACTTCTAAGAATATTTTTTGATTTTCGCTTTTACCTATTTGCTCTTTCGCTTCCCTCAAGTTAGAGGCCGCCTCAGATAAATTAAAGTAGGCCTTTGCTACTTCTGTTTGTAAAACGGGATGATTTGCAAACATATCCAAGAAATGTTGATGGCTCTTTGGATTCAACAAACCTTGTGCATCAAATTGACCTTGAATTTCTATAAGTGAGTCACCTAGTTCACGTAAAATATTTGCCGTTACAGGTTGATCGTTTATAAAAGCTCTACTTCTTCCATCGTTTCCTATAGTCCTTCGAAGATATAGCAGCCCATCTCCGAGATCCTCACGATTTAGACCAGTTTTTTCAAAGAAGCTATTAAGAAATTCAAGGTTTTGAATCTCAAAAGTCGCCGTAACACTGGCTTGCGGAGCCCCATGTCGCCGCATGGAAGTATCTACACGCCCACCAAGCGCCAATCCCAAGGCATCCAGTAGTATAGATTTCCCAGCTCCGGTTTCACCTGTCAAAACTGTAAGACCTCTTGAGAAGGAAATATCCAAATGATCAATTAAAACTACATCACGAATGGATAACCCACAAAGCATAACGTTCTCAAAAAATCCATAAACCGAAACCAAGTAAGCCAGTCTTTTTGCTTGGGTTATCTTTTCGAGTTCCCCCCGAGATCAGCTTATAGCTGTCTTGGTACCAAGTGCTTCCCGGATAATTATGCCCCAAAACGGCTGCCGTTTTGGCTGCCTCTTCTGTTAGACCTACGGCCAGATAAGACTCAGTGAGGCGGTGTAATGCTTCTGGCACCTGCTCGGTTGTATCAAAATTCCGTATGACTGTTCTAAATCTATTTATAGCCGCCAAATACTGGGAACGTTTCATGTAAAACCGGCCAATTTTCATTTCTTTACCGGCGAGATGGTTTCGCGTTAAATCGATTTTTAAACCTGCATCTCTTGCATAATTACTATCTGGAAACCGTTTAATTATCTCATTGAAAGTCTCAAGCGCTTTCCTTGTAATTTCCTGATCCCTACCAACATCAATAATTCGTTCATAAAAACTTAATCCCTTCAGATAGTAGGCATAGTCTGTGTTTTTATTACTTGGATTGAGTTGGATAAACCGATCAAGGGCATTTACCGCTTCATCATACTGATTACTTTGATATAGGGAGTAGGCTGCCATCAACTGAGCTTGCGTAGCCCATACTGAATATGGGTGCTGTCTTTCTACTTCATCAAACAATGGTGCCGCAGTTCGGTATTTTCCTGCAGCGGCACTATCCATCGCTTTATTATAAAGAAACTCAACTGATTCATCTATATACTCAGCCTTGTTGTTAGAGGCACTACAACCAAAAGCCATGCCTATTAATAGAAATACAGCCAACAAGCGAAAATAAACTGCCATAATATAATTCATCTTACCTAAATTTAATAATTCTTAAAACTTACTGATATCCATTAACCAAAAAGTAATTTTTCCAAGGTACACCATAACTGTTATACTGGGTTTTACAGGCCAAGTCATCGCTTCAATTCTAACTCACCACTTTCTTGTACTTTAAATGTTCAATTGTATCCACGTCTAATCCGAGCCAATCTCTCAGTACCTGCCCCGTATGTTCTCCAATACTTGGCTCAAACACAATACTCGGATCGGGACTCTCATGAAACTTAATAGGGCTTGTTGGAAGCACCACATCTCCCATTATTGGGTGCTGAACTTTATGTAGCATACCTCGCTGATGCATGTGTACATCATCAGTCACTTCCTCCAAATCCCGAACTGGCGCAGCAGGAACCCAACATTCTTTCAACATCAACGCGGCCTGTTTCTTTGTAATCGTTTTGGTCCAGCCTTCTACTAACCCATCAATAATATCCTCATTATTTGCCCTCAGTGCCTGAGTAGCAAAACGGGGGTCATCTTTCAAATCTGAACGGCCTAATATACCTAATAAGTTTTTCCAGTGTGCATCCTTGACGCAAATAATAGCAATAAACCCGTCTTTAGTCGCATAAACATTATAGGGGGCTGACCCTTGAGTGGGGTGTTTATTTCCCCGCCTTTCCGGTTGCTTCCAGTTATTACGATGCAAACTAGCAATATTTGAAGTAAGCACAGGATAAATCGCTTCTTGCATAGCAACTTCAACAATTCTACCAACTCCTGTTTTTTCCCGCTCATATAATGCCGTTGTGATACCTGCGTACAAATGCACTCCCCCAACAAAGTCGCAAATAGCCAGCCCTGTTTTCATCGGCGGTCCATCTTCAGGACCATTTATACTCATAACTCCCCCAATTGCTTGTACAGTCAGATCCATGGCTAAATTATTCTTATCCGGTCCTGATAACCCGTAACCGGTGCCTGAAGCATATATTAAACGGGGATTAATTTTTGTTAGCACATCAGAACCAAGTCCCAAACGGTCCATGGCATCAGGGGAGAAATTTTCTAGCAGAACATCAGCTTTTTTTACAAGATCTTTTAATATATTTTTACCAATTTGATCTTTTAAGTTTATAGCTATGCCCCTTTTATTTGTATTCAACATCGCAAAAGATAATGGGACTACACCTCCTCCGCGTTGACGTAAAATTTCGCCATGTAAAGGCTCTAACTTAATCACATCGGCACCCGCATGCGCCATCAGAAACCCTGCATACGGTCCATTGTATATTTGACCAAGATCTAGAACCCTGACTCCTTCTAAGGGCCATTTTTTTTCTTGTTGTGACATTAGAAACCTACCTCAGAGACCCCCCAATAATATCTCTTGCAATCACATGTTTTTGGACTTCACTTGGACCTTCACCTATACGGCGGATCCTCATTTCTCTAAACCATCTTTCTAATGGTAAATCTTTTGCAACACCAAGCCCACCGTGTATTTGCATAGACCGGTCAATAACTTTAAATCCATTCTCTGAGCATACTAGTTTTGCAATCGCTGACTCCGTGCGAAAAGGCAAACCTTTATCCGATTTTGCTGCAGCATCGAGAACAAGTAAACGTGCTGCACGAATATCTATCTCATTTTCAACTAACATCCATTGAATTCCTTGACGAGCTGACAGTGTTGCGCCAAATGTTTCTCGAATTTTTGAATATTCTGTCGCCATCTCATGAGCCTTGATTGCTGCTCCCAGACACTCCGCGGCATAGGGTACTCGCTGACGAGCTAAACGGTCGTTAGCTATTGCAAACCCGCCACCTTCCTCTCCCAATATATTTTCGTGTGGTACTCTCAAGTTATCAATTTGAATTTCAGTGGCATATTTTGCAGACCGAAGAGTATGAACAACCCTTGCAACGTTAAACCCTGGCCAATTTGTTTCCACTATGAAGGCTGTCACACCTGCTCGTCCTGCTCCTCCCGTACGAGCAAAAACTAATCCATAATCGGCGCGATCGGCGCCACTAATCCACAATTTTGTTCCATTTAAGACCCAATGATTATTACCATCTCGGACAGCGCGGGTCTGAATTGCACGCGCTGGGTCACTGCCACCTGAAGGTTCTGAAAGACCAAAAAAAACCCGTTTCTCTCCTCTTAACATTGGATAAAGATATTTTTCTTTTTGCACCTCGGTAGCCTCAAAAAGTTGAGCTTGGCGCGCCCCCCCAAATGCCCCGTAACATGGAGTATATATCCCTGCCCTATGCTGGCTACACTCTATTGCTATTAATACACGGGTAACCATATCTATCTCGGGTCCGCCATATTCTGGAGGAGTATCTAATCCAAAAAGACCCATTGCCTTAGTTTTATCTGTAAGTCTTTCTAAAACTTCTGGTTCAAGTTCATCTGCGTCAGGGTCTAGATTAATTTCGAGAGGGATAATTTCTTCCTGAACAAAACGTCTTACCATATCAACGATCAACGTCTGCTCTGCGGTCAATGCAAAATCCAAGGTTACCTCCTTTATTAATTAGTTCTTTAAAAATTATTTAATTACAGAAGAAGCCGTAGCAATTAAAATTTTTTATGATCGACGCCGCCTGGTCTAAGTTGACCTAAAGAGGCTGGTTCAATATCTGTATTACCAATAGGTAATCGTTTATGATCATAATAAAACACCTGCAAGAGTTCCACATATCGAGTCTTATAAGCCATATTAACCTCGGATCTAAAATAGCATGCTCCGAGTTGTTTTCTATTGAGAAAGCTTAACAGTTCTCCCTTTAAGCCAAATTTAGTCATGGCGTTGGCTACACCAATATAAACGATCTCATAATTTTTATTAGCCAATTGGTATACGCCTAAATGGCAAGCTATTGTACCAAGACTGATTTCATTCAAATCAATCCAAGGTTTATTCATGCGAACAGCCAAAATTCCTCTCCTCAAATGCCTTTAAATACTGGATCTCGCTTTTCTAACCTTGCCCTGATCCCTTCTTTAGCGTCTTCACTGCTTCTAGCAGTTACAACAAGCTCATCTACATCGTCATGCTCTATGTTATCCCGGAAGGCTAATTCTCTAATAATAAGCGCTTTCATTGCACGAAGAGATAGTGGTGCATTTTTTGATAACCGACCAAGTATTTTACTCAACTCTCCCTCTAATTGATTCTCTGGCACCACACGACTAATTGCGCCTTTTTCGTACATCCACTGAGCTGGCATAGGATCCCCGAGCAATAATATTTCGCGAGTGCTTACAGGCCCAGCTATTTCTAGAAGCTTTTTCGCTAAAAACCAATTAGGTGCCAAACCAATTTGCGCTAACGACATTCCAAATTTGGCGTTTTCGGAGGCTATAACAAACTCGGAATGCAGCGCCATTTCACATCCTCCAGCTATTGCCGCACCTTGCACAACTGATACTATTGGTAAAGGATGCATTTCCATTGCATGGAAAACGCGTTCTACAGGACTTACAGAGCCAGTAGATGGTTTTTTTTCTCTTTCAGCAAGATCTATTCCAGCACAAAACGATGGACCCTCACCACGTATAACAATAACGCGATCACTTGGAGAAGGATCTTCTGAAAACACTTCGTGCAGCGTTTCAAGCATTTCCATGTCTAGTGCATTTCGCTTTTCAGGCCTATTTAATATGATTGTTTTGACAAAATCTCTAGACTCAATACGAACCTTATCCACGATCCTTCTCCCTCAGTTTTACACTTTATTCATTCTGTTTTGGATTTCTTATATTTTTTCCCATTCTCTCTGCAATCGCAATCCCAGTTAATACAAATATTAAGCCAATCATGTGATAGCTCTCAAATGTTTCGCCAATTAAAATGACACTAAAAACCGAGGCAAAAATAGGTACCATATTAATGAAAACCCCAGCGCGTGATGCACCTATTAACTGAACACCTTTTATAAAAAAAAGTTGAGACATAAAAGATGGAAAAATTATTACAAATAGTATTACTAGGGCCCCTTTGTCAGAAGGCCAGATTATCGAGCCTGCAACTAGTTCAAAAACTGCAAACGGAAAACTAGCCAACATTGCAGCTACAGAAATAACACCAAACATAGCCATACCCGGCACATCTGGTTTTTGGCGCAAGAAAATAGTGTATATAGAATAGATCAGGCAGGCTAATAATATTAATAGGTCCCCAATATTAAAAGTGAAAGTTCTAAGTTGGTTAATATCGCCTCTAATTGCGACAATAATAACCCCAATTATTGTTAAAATTATTCCCCCAAGTTGAACTAATGAAATAGGTTCTCGATATAGCAAAAATGTGCCTAGTAAAACAAAAACAGGCAATGCACCCTGGAAGATCCCGATATTGATAGCTGTTGTATAATAAGCACTGAAATAAAAAAGAACATTAAAACCGGTGAATCCCAAAGCGCCCATACAGAAAAGATAAACCCATCTAGCTTTCAGTAGCGAAGCATTTCGCACAATTGTAGGGTATGCAATTATACATATAATGATTGAGACACCGACCCACCGTAGGAAGGTCAGTAAAAGTGGAGATACTTCGCCAACAGCAAACCGCGCAGCTACAGCGTTTCCACCCCAACAAGCTGTGCAGATAAGTAATAAGATATAGGGGTTATTAAAAATTAGTTTTAGACGAAGAAACATTAGGCCTGTTCATTTCGTAGTCAATGAATACAAACTCACGTTCCTCAATACCTTAAACGTTAAGCCATTAACTTTATTAAGCTGAGACAGCCATCAACTCAGAAGTTTGATGGGCTGTTTTGTTTACTTCCGTAATCCACTCCCATGCATCTGGATTAGCAAATAATTGTCTCAATAACTTGTTATTAAAATAATGTCCTGTTTTATACGCCTCTATCCGTCCCAAAATTGGACCACCAGCTAAATAAACATCGCCAACACAATCTAGTATTTTATGGCGAACAAATTCATCTTCATAGCGCAAGCCTCCCGAATTAAGAATATTTTCTCCATCGACGATCACTACGTTATCCAATGATCCGCCTAGTCCAAGCCCAGCCGCTCGCATCTTGTCAACATCCTCAAGAAATCCAAATGTTCTGGCGGCACTAATTTCATGATTAAAAGCACCATTCACTAATGTTACATCTAGTGTTTTTTCTCTGACAGCACTTGAATTAAAATCTATTTCAAAATCAATACTGAAGTCATTAGCTGGATAAAGCGCAATATGTTCACCAGATTCACCAAAAACTTCCACCGGTTGGAGTATTTTCAGGATATTCCTAGCCGCTTTTTGTTCTACTACTCCCGAGGATTGAAATCCATAAACAAATGGTTCAGAACTTCCATCCATAATAGGAACTTCTGGACCATCTATCTGTATTAAAACATTATCTATTCCAGATCCAGACAATGCAGCCATCAGATGTTCAATAGTGGAAACACTTATGCCATTTGAATTTTTGATTGTTGTCGATAGAACCGTATCATTTACCATATCCCACGTAGCAGGTATTAGGGAAGTATTTCTAGACACATCTATTCTTTGGAACACTACTCCGTGGTCAATGTCAGCTGGTAATATTCTCAGGTTTACATTACCTCCACCGTGTAACGCTATCCCACTAAACTCAATAACTTCACCAAGAGTATGCTGTTTCTTTACATTCAATATACTATCTACCAAATTATGTAACATGAAGTTATTGTCCATATATCGCTGCACGGAAAAATTAGAAGTCTGACCTAGCACGCCCCTTCTTGATACCAATTTAGAAGGGGCTTCTCAAATCACCTTTTATTACTAATTGTTACCGGTAAGAATATAAATTTTTCCCATAATGCGTAACAATTTTAGCTACTTGGCCGCCTTAAAAAGGCCGGTATGTCAAGAAGGGAACTGTCAATATTCTCATTTTTTCGACTTGTAATAGATGATCCACTAGACATATCAGATTGAGATAAAGGATCCGCTCCTAGGTCCACTTTTGGCACAATTGGTAACGAAGCTCTAAGAAAATCGTTTTGAATATTTAGGTCAGTTTTTTCACTTTCATTATCCTTTTTCCCTATACCCGTTACTCTTTGAAATAGGTTCCTACCTTTTTTTGCTGTTCCAGATAAACCAGTATTAACAATGGCGGCAGCGTTGAATGGATCAGGTGTTGCTCGTGTATCAATATTGACAGTTTTTTCGGTGAGTACAGGAGCGGACGGAATGAAGTTTTGTGGGACTTCCGCTGTTAACATGCTTGACTGAGAAGACTGACTGCTTGCTATAGATGACTCTATGGTGGGATTATCTGCAGAAATCTGGGATATTATTGAGCCCATGTTATCAGTTTTGGAATAATCTACAGCATTATCAGTTTTATCTAACTCCTTAGCTATCGGTTCGTTATTATCAGGTAAGATCATCCCATCTGTGCCTGTCTTTTTTGAAGGTTCTAAGATAGTCTCTGTTTCAGGAGAAGCAAATTCGTCCCGAATTTCTGTCGCGACAGGGCTCTCTAGTTCGTTTGTTACCAATTCTTGGACTGGAGCCTCTTGACTAGAGACTAATGTCATTTGAGGCCTTGGTTTTGCTAAGGTACCTTCTGCAGAAATTCCTGTTGCCACAACCGAAACTCTCATCAAACCATCTAGTTTTTCATCAAAGGTAGACCCGAATATTATATTTGCATCGATATCAACTTCCTCTCGTATACGATTGGCGGCCTCGTCGACCTCAAAAAGCGTCATATCCATTCCGCCAGTAATGTTGATTAGTACACCTTTCGCTCCTTTCATTGACATATCATCTAATAATGGGTTTTTTATTGCAGACTCTGCAGCATCAACAGCTCGTTTTTCACCACTAGCCTCTCCAGTCCCCATCATTGCCTTGCCCATTTCACTCATTACAGTCCGTATGTCAGCAAAATCTAGGTTAATAAGCCCTGGCATAACCATTAAATCGGTAACTCCTCTGACACCCTGATGAAGCACGTTATCAGCCATGTGGAACGCATCAGCAAACGTCGTTTTTTCATTAGCTATCCTGAACAAATTCTGGTTAGGAATTATGATTAAGGTATCAACATACTTAGTAAGTTCTTCAATACCTTGTTCAGCTAAACGCATTCTGTGGGCACCCTCAAAGTGAAAAGGCTTTGTTACAACACCGACAGTTAAAATACCTCGTTCCCTAGCTGCTTGAGCAATAACAGGGCCAGCTCCTGTTCCCGTTCCACCTCCCATACCAGCTGTAATAAATACCATATTACTATCTCCAAGCTCCTCCAGGAGTTGTTCCATGGCCTCTTCCGCAGCAGCTCGACCAACATCAGGTCTCGATCCAGCACCAAGTCCTTGCGTCACCGTTGCCCCCAATTGCAGTCGCCTGTCAGCAAGTGAATTACTCAAAGCCTGATTATCAGTATTGGTGACGATAAACTCTACTCCTTCTAGATTAGAGCGAATCATGTTATTTACAGCATTTCCGCCAGCTCCACCGACGCCTACGACGCTAATCCTTGGTCTCATTTCTATATTGTCATGTGGGGTTGAAAAATTGATTGTCATTTAAGCCTCCGGAGTTTCAGAATTTGAGTTAATTTTGTTTTTATTTTCTCTAATTATAGTGTTGCATTCGATAGTAACTGATCCATTCATTTTTTTTATAATTGTTGGTCTACGAAACACAGCACCATTGACTGCGACACTGGTATGCAACGGTTCTTGGTTGGACATCTAGAAGTTCTCCCTTATCCATGAGCCAACTTTTCCAAAAAAACCAATTGGCTCTATCTTATCGGCCATTCCAAAACTGGAATTGTCGAATTTCGGATCAATTCCATAGGCCAAAAGACCTACGGAAGTTGAAAAAGCTGGGCCAGACACTGCATCGGTCAGCCCATTCGTTCTCACAGGTTTACCCAATCGGACCTGCTTTTTTAAAACACTCTGAGCCAGGTCACAAATCCCTGGCAATTGACTTGCACCGCCTGTTAAGACCACGCGACGTCCTGCTATCGATTCAAATTCTGATTTGGAAACACTTATTCTGATCAGTTCAAAGATTTCCTCCAAACGGGGTTGGATTATATTAATCAACTTGGATTTTTCAACTTGAGTAACCACGGTTTGTGCATCGCTACCGGTTTGTGGGATTTCCAGCAATTCACGATCATCAATAGCAGACCGAATTGCGCTCCCATGCAAGGTTTTTAACCGTTCCGCTTCTGAGACTGAGGTACATAATCCTCTAGCAATATCATTTGTTACATGCGTGCCACCTACTGGAAGGCTGTCGGCGAAGATTACACTCCCATCAAAAAATATTGCTATCGTGGTAGTACCACCTCCCATATCAACAATCGTAACACCTAAATCAACCTCATCTTCGACTAAACACGCCAACCCCGATGCCAAAGGAGAGACTACAAAACTATCTATATTCAAATGACATCGCTCAACAACTGTTTTTAAGTTCTTTTTAGGACCAGCATCCCCAATTACCGTATGCATTTGTGCAGTTAAACTCTTCCCTGTCATACCACAAGGATCTTTAACCCCCCTATTACCATCGATCGAAAAATCTACGGGCAATAAATGTATAAGTTCTTGGTCCTCAGAAATTTCTATGCTTTTACCTTGTTCAATGATCTTCCCAAGATCCGCCTCAACTATGTGATGACCGTTAATATCTAAATGTATCTCTATTATTTGAGATATAGGCCGTCCAGCTGATAGATTAATATAAACACGTTCTATAGTCTCATTAGCCGTTGTTTCAGCTGACTGTACTGCTCTTCTGATAGATAGTTCGCAGGATTCCATATCAACTATAGCGCCGTTACGAATACCCTCAGCTATATTATGCCCAACACCAAGGACTCTGATATTAGATAAACTTACACCAGGTTTTGATTTTCTCAAATCTTCTACTCGCGCAATAAGGCAGCAAATCTTCGTTGAGCCGACATCCAAAGCCGCTATCACGCCACTTTTAGGTTTCACAAGCGACTTCTTCACTGACTGTTTACCTTCCAATTGATTGTCATGTTGTTTTTCCTGGCTTACGAATATCTGCAGCTTTAGCTGGTGTAAGCTTGATAATAAATTTTTTGGGAATCCGCATATCGATGGCTATAACATCTTTGCCTAATACCTTATGCCCTTTCTCAATCGTTGCCAGACTGGCCCAAGCTTTGTCGACCCCGTGCTCTGGTAATTTAATATTTATTTTATTATCCAAGCTCACATCCCAACGCCGGCCAGTAACAAAAGTTAGGGCGTTGACTCGATCAAAAAGTAAAGGTTCTTGCTTTAGGGTTAACAGTATTTTCTGTGCTTTTTTTGGAGCGTCTTTGCCAATAATTATTGGCAAGTTTTGAAACATATCATGGGTTAAAATGCTTATTACAAAACCGTTCTGATCAATCAAACTGAGCTGACCATCTCTTTGCCATCGCCCAATCGGCTGTCTTTCATTTAAATTTATAATTATTCTATTTGGCAGTTGTCTCTCAATTTTTACTGTCTCAACCCAAGGTAAGTTTGATATTCGGTCCTGAATCGCATTTATATCAACGCCAAGAATTGGCTCGCCAAATTTTATATTCGAAGCACTAAGCAAACTACTTTTCTTCGTCTTCTTTCGGCCATTAACTAATACATCGACAACAAGCAATCCTGTAGCATTTGAAATTGAACGCCCCACCTCTGTAATGGCTGAATTGATATATCGTTTTACATAACTTACTTGAAAAGTGGTTATCCCAATCACTACAAACGCCATAATAAACAGTGACCAGAGCAATCTCCGTCTTAATCCAGAAGCTGAAGATAAATGTTTCCAACCAAAAAATTGATGGTTTCTTTTTACATTTCCCCTTTTCTTTAAAGATCGCATTGTGCAACCTCCACCATTTTGGAAACAAGGTTTACGAAATTAATACCCTTAAAGGCAGCTTGTTCTGGAACTAACGAGGTACCTGTCATGCCAGGTTGGGTATTTATTTCTAAGAAATAAAGTTCCCCAGGTGTCCGACTTGTGTCGTCGTATCTAAAATCAGATCTTGTAACTCCCCGGCATCCAAGTAGCCTATGGGCACAACTAGCAGCTTCCAGTGCTTGTTTTGTTATGACATTCGGAAGTTGAGCTGGAAAAATATGAATGGAGCCACCTTTTTCATATTTTGCGTTATAATCGTAAAAACCCCGTTCAGAAGTTATCTCAGTAACGCAAAATGGCTCTCCATCGAAGACACCAACGGTTAATTCCCGACCAGGAATGAACTCCTCCACAAGAACTTTATTACCAAAAGGCCAATCCCTAAATATTTCACCAATATTATTTTGACCAATATTCACAATATTAACCCCAACGCTTGACCCTTGATCTACTGGCTTAATGACGAATGGTTTTGATTGTTTATCAAAAAAACTTATGTCGTGTTTTGTTTCAATTGATCCTTTTGGGCATTTTAAGCCAGCCCGTTCGAATAGTTCTTTCGCTCGCGCTTTATCCATCGCTAAAGCTGATGCTTGCACCCCAGAGTGCGTATATGGGATTCCTAAAATGTTTAATAGTCCCTGAATATTGCCATCTTCACCCATAGGACCATGCAAAGCGTTAAAACAAATATCGGGTCGGTTTTGTTTCAAAACATCAGCTATTTGTCGATCGACATCAATTTCTGTTACTTTATAACCACCATCTCTTAAGGCTATGGCACACGCCTTGCCAGTACCTAACGAAACTTCGCGTTCCAAAGACCAACCTCCCATAAGCACGGCTATGTGTGGCTTCATTTTAAGGTTCCAGCATCTAGTTGATGGAATTTTTTGGTTAATCCTATTCTCTTAATTTCCCAATCTAATTTTACTCCGGAGTTATCAAAAACACGGCATCTCACTAAATTGCCTAATTCCTCAAGCTCTCTAGCCGTTGCTTTGCCGGTGTTTATCAAAAAATTGCAATGCTTTTTTGAGATCATAGCTGCACCTAATCGTTTTCCACGGCAGCCAGCAGCTTCTATTAATTGCCATGCTTTATGACCTTGTGGATTCGAAAAAGTGCTTCCACCCGTTTTTTCTTTGATTGGTTGACTATCTATTCTTTTTAATCGAATGTTTTCTATTTTGCTTTTTATCTCGTCTGGCTCCGCTAAGGGCGCCTTAAACAGGGCAGAGAGAAATATCCAGTTAGAATCAATACTACACTGTCTATACTTAAATCCCAATTCATCAACAGACAACACATGCACGTTGCCGAAAGGATCCATAATTTCGGCTTCAATCAGTATGTCCTTAAATTCACTCCCATACGAACCAGCATTCATGCGTAATCCACCACCTATAGTTCCTGGGATCCCACTCAAGAATTCTAGACCAGTCCGATCCGCTCTCAAAGCAGCCCTAGAAACTTGACTATTGAGAGCTGCGCTACCTACACGAAGAGATTTCTGAAGCGGTACAATATTAGAAAAGGGTTTACCTAACCTGATAACAACACCAGGGATACCGCCATCGCGTACTAATAAATTGGAAGTAGCGCCAATAACAGTGACCGGACTTTTTTCTTTTTTATTTTCTAAAAAACCACTTAAATCTTCAAGATCGGCGGGGCGGAAAATTACCTCAGCCATCCCTCCCACACGAAACCAAGTGAATAAACTCATATCGACATTTTCTGAATAACGGCCACGTACTGTCGGCAGTCTAGCAATAAGAGCACTGTCGCTTGATGAGAATTGGTTATTATTTTTCATTATTTAGTTACCAAGGCTTCGGTTGTTTTTTCTGTTAACCTTAAACCAACTCGTGGATCGTTCTTTTGGTTATTTTCTTTATTTGAAGGCTCATCATTTTCTATCGAAAATATGTGCTCCAATTGTTTGGGTAATTCTTGCGCTAGTTCCGTTATATTTCCCGCACCTAGGAAAATCACAAAGTCTTTCGGGTTTGCTATTTCTGCAATCTTAGTTGCGATTGATATTGGCTCCTCAAGAGAAAATGCGTGGCAGGAACCATTTTTATTTATCCCAGCAACAAGCGTTTCTCTATCAAAACCAGCGATAGGACTTTCACCAGCCGAGTACACATCGGTTACAAAGACAAAATCTGCATCAAAAAAACACGAGCAAAAGTCATCGAATAGATCTCTTAGTCGTGTGAAACGGTGTGGCTGAACAATCGCTATCACCTTACCGTTTCCACAGGCTAATCTGCTCGCGTCTAACGCGGCAGCAATTTCGACAGGATGGTGACCATAATCATCTATTATAGTGATTGAATTAACTTCTCCCGTTTTCGTAAACCTTCTTTTTACCCCCTGAAAACTCTTAAGAGCCTCCCTAACAGTAGCTTCCGGCACTCCCATTTCAGTGGCTACAGTAACCGACGCGAGTGCATTAAGTACATTGTGTCGCCCAAACATTGGCAGCATAAGATCTGACATCAACTTACTATCTATTTTATTTTTATCTCGAATAACAACATCAAAACGCGTCCCACTCTCAACACTTTTTATATTAAAAACACGCACGTCTGAATCTTCAGAAACGCCATACGTTATGATGCGCCGATCTACAACCTGCAATATCACCTCTTTAACAACGGGATGGTCTAAGCAAACCACAGCAAATCCGTAAAACGGCAAATTAGCTATGAATTCTTTAAAAGCATTCTTCAGTTGCTCGAAATCACCATGAAAATCTAAATGTTCTGGATCAATATTTGTAACAATAACTATAGTGGCCGGCAATTTATTGAATGTCCCATCAGATTCATCTGCCTCGACAACCATCCAGTCCCCAGCTCCAATCCGTGCATTTGTACCATATGAGTTTATCACCCCTCCATTAATCACGGTTGGGTCTAACTTTGCTGCATCTAACATAGCCGCCACGAGAGAAGTTGTAGTAGTTTTTCCATGGGTACCCGCACAAGCTATTGACCACTTAAGCCGCATTAACTCACCTAACATTTCGGCACGGTGTACTATCGGTATTTGAAATTTTCTAGCTTCTAGCAATTCGGGGTTATCAAACTTTATCGCTGATGAAACTACCACAATAGAAGCATTCTCAATGTTTTGAGCTTTTTGTCCTATAAAAACTTTTATTCCCAAATGCCTAAGCCTACCAACGTTAGGGCTTTCTGATATATCGCTTCCTTGAATATCATATTTTAAATTATGCAGGGTTTCAGCAATACCACTCATACCGATGCCGCCAATACCTACGAAGTGAATTATGCCAATATCAATCGGAAGCTTCTTCATTTCTCCACCTTTGATATCCGAGCACGATTATCCTTTAACCTGTTCTCTTTAAAAGCTGCACATTGTAACTGTGGAGTGTTTTGTTCTATTAAGTCATTGAGAAAGTCTGCTAAATTTTCCGCTGAGTTTGGGACACCACAGTGGTAAGCCACATTTGCTGCCGTTGTCAGTTTTCTTGGATCAGACAAAATCGATTTGAGAAACTTGGCTAGAATTTTTGAATTCAGCTCAACCTCACGGAAACTCCAAGCACCGCCGACTTTGACCATACTGTTAGCATTGATATGCTGGTGGTCATCTACAGCGAACTTGTATGGAACAAAAATAGCAGGCCGACCAACAACACTTAACTCCGCTATTGTGGAGGCTCCCGAACGGGAGATTACAAGATGTGCATCTCTTATTTTTTCTGATATATTTTCAAAGAATACTCTAATTTCACTCTTCTGTTTTGCCTTCGCATATGTAGATTTAACCATAGCAATATCGTCTTCGCGGCATTGCTGTGTTATTATAATATTTTTCCTGAGGGCATCCGGCAACAACAAGATAGCCTCGGGAACAACTTGTGACAGCACTTTGGCCCCTAAACTTCCTCCAATTACTAATATATTTATTGGACTATTCCCATCTAACGATGGATAAGGTGTTGCCCGCGCATTTATCATTTCCGAACGAACTGGGTTCCCTGTTCGTATTATTTCTAAATCAGTAATTTCTGCGCCCAATGTGCCCTCAAAGGAAGTAGCCATCACGGTGGCTATTCTAGAAAGCCATCTATTTGCCCTACCTACGATAGCATTTTGTTCGTGAATGATAATAATATGACGATTGATAAATGCAGCTAAAACAGGAGCAACGGTGGGATAACCACCGAAGCCAACAATGATCCCAGCATCAAAATTTTTGAGCAATCTTCGAGCATGCAATACACTTCTCAACAGGCACCACAATGCCTTTAGTTTCGGCAACAATCCTTGAACACTTAAAGTTGCAGCTGGGACACACTCAACAACCCATGTTTTATCAACTGGCTGCAAGCCAGCTCCTCTGGGATCTGTAATATATAATACCTCATGGCCTTTCTTCGTTAAAACTTCTGCTAAACTAATAGCAGGGAATACATGCCCCCCAGTTCCACCAGCAGCTAACACAAATCGATGCGTCTTCATAGATCTTCCTCCCGGCCAGGTCTTTTTCGTGTCAAAGAGAGGAAAAAACCCATGCCAAATGACAAGGCAATAAAAGAGGAGCCACCGTAGCTTATAAAGGGAAGCGTCATACCTTTCGCAGGAAGTAATTGTAATGATGACGCTATATGAATAAAGGCTTGTAGCCCAAACTGGATTAACAAACCTCCAGCAGCTAGAAACACAAATAGATTAGACCCTGAAATTAATTTCAAAAAGCCCCTTAAGACTAAACATCCAAATATTCCAATCACGGCCAAAGCCACCAATGCCCCAAATTCTTCACCCGTGACAGCAAAGATAAAATCGGCGTGTGCATCCGGCAACAAGTCCTTTATTTTCCCCTCCCCAGGACCAGTGCCTACGAAACCACCATTTGCAAAGGCTTCCAAAGAGCGATCAACTTGATAAGTGTCCCCGTTAGCCGGATCTAGAAATCGATCAATTCTCGATCGCACGTGTTCCAGACCAAAATAGGCACCCACAATGCCTACCACACCAAGCATTATGAACGAAAAGACTAGTATCATTGGTAACCCTGCCAAAAAGAATTGACAGAACCAAACTGCGGATATGATTATGGACTGCCCCAGATCGGGTTGATTGAGCAATAAGGAAACCACACCAATATAGCAAAAAATCGATATCCAATGGCCAGCGAATCCGGGATTTCGGCGCCATTCAGAAAACATCCACGCAGCGAATATCGCAAAACATGGCTTTACAAACTCAGATGCCTGTAGTGAAAACCCAAGTATAGACAGCCATCGCTTCGCCCCTTTAATTTCTGAACCAAAAATAAGTGTAAGAAAGAGTAATCCAACGCTCACACCAAAACCAATAACAGCGATTCTTCGGACACTTTTAGGAGAGAATAAAGAAGTCAAAACAATTATTATTAGTCCAAGAGGAAATATCATTAGATGTCTTTTTACAAAGTGATAGCTCTCAAGATTAAGGCGAACCGCAACTGCAGGACTGGCAGCAAAGACCATTAAAACGCCAAACATTACGATTAATAAAAGTGCTCCTAGTGACCAACGATCAACGGTCCACCACCAGGTCCCAATCAAACTTTTATCGGTTCTTGCTAATGATTTCATGGCAAGTTGAGCTTAAGTTTGGAGTTGCCAATTATTTTATCATTTACTAACGATCGAAATATATTTCCCCTCACTTCGTAACTTGAAAATTGATCAAACGATGCTGCCGCTGGCGAAAGCAACACTACCCCATATTGCCTTCCGGCTATGTATAAGTCGCTTAGTATAATATCAAAAATATCATGGATGGTGTCACAAATTGTATAACCAACTTTCCCTTCCAAAGTTAATGCAAATTCCTTTGCACACTCACCAAACAAGAAGGCATGTTTTATATTTGGAAAATATTTCCCAAGCGACTCTATTCCTCCCTGCTTAGCTCGGCCTCCAGCAATCCAGTAAATTGATTTATAACAACTTAATGCTCGCGCGGTAGCATCAGCGTTTGTAGCTTTTGAATCATTCACAAAAGTTAAATTCTTGTATGACCCTATTAGTTCTTGTCGATGTGGCAGTCCGGAGAAGGTTAAAATAGCCGCCTTTATAATTTCTGGAGAAATCCCAATTGTTAAGGCGACTGATGTGGCAGCGGCTGCATTCTGTTGATTATGAGTTCCCGGTAGGGTTGTATTACCGTTCAAATCAACAATTATGCTTTCTTCAGCGTTGACGTAACTCACAACACAGCCATCAACAATACCAACTCCATTCTTGGGAAGATGGTTGCCTGATACGTATTGAATAGACAGATTTTTACAGTTATTTTGTCTTAACCCTTCTCCTATGTAACGAGAGTCAGGGTCGTCAATACCAATGACAGCAGTTCCGTTATTGGTGAGTCCTTCTATAATTTTTGATTTTGCTTTAATGTAACCTCGCATATCACCATGTCGGTCGAGATGATCTGGTGAAATATTTAGAATCACTCCAATTTCACAAGAAAGTGATGGTGCCAACTCAAGTTGGTATGAGCTAAGCTCTAAAACTTGGTATATTATATTAGTATCATTTTCAAAACTCAAAGCAGGATGGCCTATATTCCCGCCTACTTCATGCGGTATTTGAGCATATTTTAAAATATGACCTATCAAGGAAGTTGTTGTAGATTTTCCATTGGTTCCCGTAATACCGATAATTCGAGGTTTTACATAATTGGTAGCAAATATTTCTATATCACCTATTACAGGCGTGTTTGCTTTTTTCGCTTGTTCTACAACTTCGTGTGGCTTCGGATAAGAGTGGGGTATACCCGGGCTCAATACAAGTGCATCAATCTTGGTAAAGTCTTCTTCTTTTAAGTCTGTTATGCAGGCTCCCAAGGGTTCGGTTTCTTTGCATTTTGAACCATTATCGTCCCAAGCGATCACGTCCGCCCCTCCCGCCTTAAGGGCAGCGACAGCCGACTGGCCAGAGAGTGCCAGTCCCATTACCGCGACCCTCTTACCTGAATAACTTTTTGCCACTATCATTCTATTATCTCAACTTCAGGGTAGAAAGACCAACTAAAGCCAAGATAAATGCAATTATCCAAAACCTTATTACAATTGTAGGCTCAGCCCAGCCCTTTTTTTCAAAATGGTGATGCAACGGGGCCATCTTAAATACTCTTTTTCCCGTGAGCTTAAAGGAAGCGACCTGAACAATTACTGATGCAGTTTCTAAAACAAATAATCCACCAATGATGACTAGAACTAATTCGTGCTTAGTTATAATGCTGATAGTTCCTAATGCTCCCCCAAGCGATAAGGATCCGGTATCTCCCATAAAAACCATTGCTGGCGGCGCGTTAAACCACAAAAAACCCAAACCAGAACCGATTAATGCACCACAAAAAATAGATAATTCACCTGCACCAATAACATGGTGAATTTGTAAATAATTAGAAAAAACTATATTCCCAACGAGATAAGCAATCAGAGCAAAACAGCCTCCAGCAATCATTACTGGGACAATTGCCAAACCGTCTAACCCATCAGTAAGATTAACAGCATTTGATGCCCCAACGATTACGAGGACAGAAAATGGTAAAAAGAACCAACCCAAGTCAATTATAAAATCTTTGAAAAAAGGAACACTTAAACTATTTTTCATACTAGGCTCAAACAAACCAACTATTATATACGTCACAGCAAAACCAAAGAACATCTGAATAAGAAGCTTTAATCCTGAGGAAAGTCCGCTTGAACTGCCATGGCGAATTTTTAAGAAATCGTCTAAAAAGCCTATAAAGCCAAAAGCTATAGAAACGAATAGAACAGCCCAAATATATCGGTTGGACATATCTGCCCAAAGTATAGTTGAAATAGATAGCGCAATAAGGATCATCAGCCCCCCCATCGTTGGGGTGCCTTTTTTGAGCAAATGCGTTTCTGGACCATCGTCTCTAATTGGTTGACCTTCACCTTGTTTGCAACGCAGCCAATAAATCATCTTAGGACCAATTATAAAACTTATGATTAAAGAAGTTAAAATTGCTCCCCCGGCACGAAAGGTTAAGTACCTGAAAAGATTAAAAATTTGAAAGTCTTCTGATAAAGGTACCAAATAATTATATAGCATTACTATCAGCTCCGCATCTCATGAGACTCAACAGGGAGGCCTGATTTTAAACCCAAATTTTCTATAGCCGTAACAATTGGTGCCATATTTGTTCCTAGCGAACCCTTTACAAGAATAAGATCGCCTACTCTTAAATTTTGGGGGATGTTTTTGGCAATGTCACAACTGTTGTTCGCATGCATACGAGTTATTTCTGCTGGAATTTTGTCATGTAAATTCTTCATCAATAAGCCAACGGTTACCACCATATCTGGCTTGGATGCAATTAGATCATCAATAAGATTCGCATGTAATAAAGCGCCACTTGGACCTAGCTCTAACATGTCACCTAGGATCGCTATCCGGCGTCCACCATTATTTATCTTTGTGAGACCAAAAGCTGCAAAAGCGGCCCGCATTGCTGTGGGGTTTGCATTATAGCTCTCATCAATAAGGTTTAATTCGCCCACAGTTCCAAGAGGGATTCTAATATGTTTGCCTCTGCCTTTACCTAGACAAATAGACCGAAAAGAATCTATAGCAAAATCTACATCGCAACCTAATGCGTACACGCAAGCAATAACACCGACAGTATTTATTGCTATGTGCTTGCCAACAACGTCCAGCGTATATCTAATTGTCTTTCCCGAAATTTCTATCTCAATCAAGCTACCGTTTTGATTAGGTTCAAAATTAGATAGTCGAACAGCACAAGAAGCATCGCTGCCAAATGTAATTATATTTTTTATACTAGCCTCACGAGCTTTACTCGCAAGAAACTGACTCCATCGATTATCCGAGTATAAAATCACCTGCCCATCACTGGGCATTCCCTGGAAAATCTCTGCTTTAGCTTCTGCTATGCCTTGTTCGTTTTCAAAATGTTCTAAGTGTACAGCATTCACATTAGTAATTATTGCTAGGTCGGGCTTAATCAAATTCGATAAATTTCTAATCTCCCCAGAGTGGTTCATCCCTAATTCGAACACACCAAACTTCGTTTCTTTTGGCATACGAGCTAAGCTAAGGGGCAGTCCAATATGATTATTTAAATTCCCTGACGTAGAATGAACTTTACATGATTTAAATAATGCCGCAGCCAATGCATCTTTGGTGCTTGTCTTTCCTACACTACCAGTCACGGCCACTATAGTTGCAGGAGCTCGCACCCTGGCTTCTAGTGCCAAGTCCTGCAATGCTTCATAGACATTATCTACAAGCAAAAAAGAACCGTCCCCATTATTATTTTCTGGTATTTTTTCTACAACAGCAACAACCGCACCGTTTACAAAGGCTTCCGCAAGAAAGTCATGACCATCCCGCTCCCCTCCATTTAAAGCTAGAAAAAGATCTCCCGGGCGAATTAAACGACTATCAAAGGAAACACCTTGAGCCACCCAAGGAGCTCCAACGCACTTTCCACCGGTAATATTCTCTACAACGCTACTTTTCCAAAGACCGCTAGTCATTGAACTGCCAGATTAACTTTATTTAACTGGGCCTTTACGAATGCTGCATCATCAAACTCAATGATTTTGTTATCAACTTCCTGGCTAGTCTCGTGACCTTTTCCAGCAATTACTAATAAGTCTCTCTCTTTTAAAGTCGAAAGTGCAACATTTATAGCTTCAGAACGCTCCCCCACGTTCTGGCCCGATGGGCAACCCATCAGTATTGCTTTCCGAATCTCTGTAGGGTTTTCGGACCTTGGATTATCATCAGTGACAATGATCGTGTCTGCGAACTTTTCCACAACCATCCCCATTAGAGGTCGTTTTTCCTTATCTCGATCCCCACCAGCGCCAAAGACACAAACTAACCTACCTTTAACGTGAGGCCTCAAGGACGAAAGGATATTTTCCAAAGCATCTGGGGTATGGGCATAGTCGACAAGAATTGGCGCTCCACTTTTATGACTTCCTATATATTCAAGACGACCACGAACACCACACAAATATTGAAAATTATTAAGATGACTTTCTACACTGGCAGGCCTTCCATTGCTGACTAGCCCTAAGGCAGCTAACGCGTTGAATAACTGAAATTCGCCCATCAGCGATAAAAAGAGATCGAACCTCTGACCATTTGTTTCTAATTCAACTTGTTGGCCTTTAGCCATGGGACTTAAACGGACGATTCTTATATTTGCATCCATCGAATACCCATAACTGAAAATTGAAATTTCTCTATCGATGCAAATATTCTCTAACTTTTGAAAATAAGGACTGTCTGCATTTAAAACTGCAATGCCATCTTTGTGTAATAATTCCAAAAATAAACGAGCTTTTGCAAAAAAATAAGAGTTAAGGTTTAAATGATAATCTAGATGGTCAAGAGTTAAGTTAGTGAAAGCAGCAGAGTTAATAACCAATCCATCTAAACGATTTTGATCCAATCCATGACTCGAGGCTTCGATAGCTAGGTTAGTTATTCCTTTTTGACTAAGGAGACGCAGATTTGAGTGCAATGAAACTATATCAGGAGATGTAAGACTTGACTCTAAATCGATATTCTCCCCGCTGATCCCCAGTGTACCTAAACTTGCGCACGCTTTACCTTGCATTGTCCATAGTTGACGGGCAAATTCCACTACCGAGGTTTTTCCATTAGTTCCCGTAACAGCTGCAATATAGTTTGGCTGTTCTTTATAAAATTCTGCTGCAATTAGCGCAAATTGACGTCGAGGATTTTCTACACATATAAATTCCGCGCAATCCGTTTCCTNAACAGACNCCCTGGCAAGCCCCATTAAAACCGCAACAGCACCACGAGCAAGCGCCTCATTTATGAATTGACGGCCATCAAAGTTCAAACCCGGCAAAGCAGCGAACAAATAACCAGGCTTAACCTCTCTACTATTGCTTGTGATCCCAAGAATTTCAGGATTCGACAGCGATCGTTCAGCGGTCACAGACGGCAGCCGAGTTGCTTTAACACAGGATAACTTTATAAGTTCAAAAAGACGCAAGTCTATTTCCATGTTTTTGTTGCGGGATGTCTATCTCTAAAAGTTGTTGAATTTGTGGTGAATTGTTGTCAATTGGAAGAAGCCCTAGAATTGGTGACGCCCGTTTAATTATTTGACGAACTGCAGGAGCAGCAACCCAACCACCCGTCGCATACCCAAACGATTTTTTATTCCCCTTAGGCTCGTCTANCATAACAAGAACAGCATATTTGGGATCGTGAATCGGAAAAGCCGCAACAAAAGAAGATAGCCGAGAAGCCTTAGCATACGCCCCTGNGGGAGATTGTTTATCAGCAGTACCTGTCTTTCCACCGACCCAGTATCCCGTTGCCGCCGCGTTCCTTCCAGTTCCATTTTCCACAACAAGCCGAAGCATCTTTCGCATATTGTTTGATGTTTTAGCTGACAGAATTTGCTTTCCTATATTTGACGACNTATCATTTTTTTTCAGCAAAGTAACTGGCCAGAGAACACCTCCATTGACTACAGCAGCAACGCCACTTACCAGATGCATCGGACTTACGGCAATCCCATGCCCATAAGCGATAGTCATGGCACTAATTTTTTGCCATGGAGAGGGATACATAGGCCTCCCTCTTTCTGGCAATTCGATGGGCAGCCGATTTAAAAAACCAAGTTTTTTCATAAACTGTTTTTGGGTCGCAGCCCCAAAATCAAGAGCCATTTTTGCAGACCCTATATTTGATGAATATTGAAAAATTTCTGGAACAGATAACCAACGTTTCTGGGGGTGAAAATCATTAATCGTAAATCGCGCATAACGAATAGGCTTAGTGGCATCATAGCCACTTAGCATGGTTGCAGTTCCGGTTTCCAAAGCGAGCGCTGTATTAAAAATTTTAAATGTAGAGCCCATCTCATAAACACCAAGAGTAGCACGATTAAACCTTGATTCTGAAGTTGCCGCGTTAACTGCATTTGGATCAAAATCAGGGAGCGAAACCATTCCAAGTACTTCGCCTGAATTAACATCGATAAATACGCCAGCCCCACCGATAGCGTTAAAACTTGCAATTTGCTTACTTATTTCCTCTCTTAAAATATGCTGCACCCGAATATCTATNGACAATTCCATTGGATCGGACCCATCTCTCAACCGACCGTCAAACTTCTTTTCAACTCCAGCTAAGCCAGCAGCATCAGTGCCGGAAAAACCAACTACATGCGCACTCAGACTCCGCTGTGGATAGAATCTTCTATCTTCTTTTTGAAAATGCAATCCAGGTAAACCCAGGCCATTAATTTTTGATTGTTGGCCTGGGGTAATACCTCTTCTGATCCAGACAAATCGTTTTCTTCCGTTAAGCTTTCGAACTAATACTTCTTTATCTACGTTATTTAGAACACGACTTAAACTTTGAACGGTAGAAAAGGGATCAATGACCTCTTTTGGGTCTGCATACAATGAAGCAACTGAAAGACTAGTAGCTAGAATGACTCCATTTCGGTCCAAAATATTAGCCCGCCCAGTTTTCAACTTAGATTCAACTGATTCTGCAACTATCACGGGTTCATCTAACCCTCGTAACACGGCCACATCAATGAGCCGAGCACCAGCTAAAATAAATGCCAATGCAAAAAAGCAGGACAACACCAAAAGTCGATTACGGGCTATCTCGATAGCCTTGTTAACACTGCCATCTAACTTGACTGGCCCATCCTTTTCTAGCTGAACNAATCGGGCTTTCATCATCTACCCTCGCTAGATAGTTCANACTTCCTAGACAAAGAGAAATCCGCTAAACTTTTTATTTGATTCGTTTCTGTTGGGCGATATGCAACATATTTACGCGCCAGCGCCTCAATACGGGCAGGTTGATTTAAATAACTCCACTCCGCAGTTAAAATGAGCGTGGATTCCTGATGAGCTAATATATCTTGATGCAATTGCTCTAATCTTGCATCCAGCACCTGGACTTCGTGTTTTATTAAGAACATCACAACACCAGTTAGGGAAACAATCAAAACCCATACAATTATCGATCCTCTAAACATTTTAAACTTGCTCCGACCAAGACGGCTCAGATGTTCTTTCGGCCACTCTGAGTCGCGCCGACCTGGCTCGAGGATTCGAAGCAACCTCTGCTGNACTAGCATAAATAGGTTTTTTAGTTACCACTTTAAAACTTGCATGTTTCATTAAAGAGTTTTCTGGAGGCGCGTGACGTGAGCGTCCGGTTATTTGTCCGCGTCTTTCTGCAAAAAACTTTTTAACGCACCGATCTTCCAATGAGTGAAAAGCAACCACAGCCAAGCGACCACCCGGCATTAAAATCTTTTCGGCAGCCTCCAAACCCCGTCTTAACTCACCCAATTCATCATTAANAAAAACCCTGAGCGCCTGAAACGTTCTTGTTGCGGGATCGTTATCACGACCCTTTCTGCTTCTTGGTACNACTCTGCGAATAATATCAGCCAATGTCTTTGTTGTGGTTATTCTCTTTTGAGACCTTGCCGAAATTATTGCTCTTGAGACCCTTCGNGATAACCTTTCTTCACCGTATGTGAATATGATATCGGCCAATTCTTCCTCGCTTTTTGTATTTATTATATCTTCCGCTGTCACACCCTCTGACCCCATCCGCATATCCAGAGGACCATCAAACCTGAAAGAGAAACCACGATCAGGATCGTCTAATTGTGGCGACGAAACCCCTAGATCGAGAACAATAGAATCAACGGAAGTAATTCCAACATCGGAAAGAAGGTCATCCATATCACCAAAACATCCGTGTATAATAGAAAATCTCCCCCGATATTTCTCTGTTAAACAATCTGCTTGAGTGACAGAAAATGGGTCCCTATCAAACGAAACAAGACTACATTTAGCTCGTGATAAAATTTCTCTTGAATAACCACCAAGTCCGAATGTTCCGTCCACATAACAACCACCATCCTGAACATTGAGAGCATCGACCGATTCTTGACAAAGGACAGGGAGGTGGGACACGTCAGCGAAACCCTTCATCCCGTTTCTCATTAGATGTCTACAGTTTTATTTTTTGGAATAATTTGCAAAGTAGCTCCAACTTCACGAGCTCTTTCTCTATTCTTNTCTCTGTGCTGCAGAAAAACATCTGGCCTCCATATTTGAAAACCCTTCCCTAGACCAACGAATGTTGCGGCACCATCTATTTGGGCATACTCAACAAACTCCAGTGGCAATATAATTCGCCCATCAGAGTCTATTGCCAGCTGACGGGCATCAGCCAGTATTGTTTGCAAATTTTCTGCCTCATCTGAGAAGGTATCCAACGCATCAATTGAATTCACAATTTCTTGTATCCTTTCATCTCCATTTCCTTCGATGCAAGCGTGCTTAAAAGAAGGATATAAAATTATACCTTGCGATTTCTCTTGCTCAAGAATAGCCCGGAAGGAGGCCGGAACTGACACTCTACCTTTACGGTCAACCTTATTCTCAAATGTGGAGAGAAAAACCGCCACCTTACCCCCTCAACTATTTCTTTGCCCCTAAAAGGCCTCCGCTCATATCTGCTTTCACAAACTATGCAGAAATGGAATAATATGGAGAATATATGGATTTTTATGGGTATGCAATGGGATTTTATGTATTTTTATGGGAAATTTAATTTTTTTTCTTTAAAGATTGCNGACTTTTTAATTTGAATAATCACATTATTTTTGATTTATCATGATATCAANCCAAGGTGAGGCAGTAAGCTTAGAGAATTAGGTTAGACAGTCTATAAGCCGGGTTCTGTCACTCCATCAATTAAAAAATTGATGGAGTGGATGACCATTCCTCTGGGACGATTGTCGCCAACCGCCTCTCGCGACCTACCCGAATGACAGTGCGAAAACACACCAACTATAGTATTACTACTATCGTTCGTCATTCCTATTTGGTCTTGCTCCCGATGGGGTTTACCATGCCAGCTTTATTACTAAAGCTGCGGTGCGCTCTTACCACACCCTTTCACCCTTACCTAAGCTCAANGAGCCAGGCGGTTTGCTTTCTGCGGCACTTTCCCTAGGGTTGCCCCCGCCGGGCGTTACCCGGCATCGCATTTCCGTGGAGCCCGGACTTTCCTCCAGTCACAAAATTCCTACGAACATGTAACCAGCAGTCATCCAACCATCTAACCTAGACTGACAGATAAAGCTAGAAACCCTATACGTCAATTCATATAGATGGGAACACCAAACTCTTATGACCCATTAAATGGCTATTACGTTACAAGCATATGACAGGAAAGGCCAATAAAAGAGATCCAATTCAATACGAATAGCTTTTATTTTGATGATAACTTGTCCAATAGANTCCTGATCCTCCAAGCCGTTTCTATATCGAATTTTCCAGTAAGTAAACTTGGTAGCCAATGACGTTGAAAAGCTATTATGGTATTCCGTGTTGCTTTATCAAGATAACCAGTCAACCCTAACCCATAACCGATCGCCCGCAGATCGGTTTGGCAATTCTTGATAGATCCCATTTGAAAGTTAGGCTCAACAGGAACTACTTTCGGCCAGATCCCAATACCATTGGAAGCAAGGCGCTCCCAATCAAATAATTCACCCGGATCACGTTTTCGAGAGGGAGCCACATCAGAGTGGCCAAGAACTCCAGATGCCGGTATTGAATGCCTTTTGATGATATCTTTGCATAAAGCTTCAACAGCTATCATCTGAGGCTCCATGAATTTGGTATAACCAAACTCATGGCCTCGATTTACAATCTCGACCCCCACAGATATGCTGTTAATATCCTTTTCATTATGCCAAGAAGCAANTCCAGCATGCCAAGCTCTTTTTTCTTCTNCCACTAAACTAAAGATCTCTCCATTTTCATCTATCAAATAGTGAGCACTCACTTTTGATTTGGCGTCACAAAGACGTTCTTTCGCAGCTGAAGATGACTGCATACCAGTATAGTGCAATAATAATAACTTTATATCTATACCAGGAGGTCGCTCTTCAAAATTAGGGGACGGATTGTTAATGATTTTCATAATTATGATTTGCGGAAGTTATTTGTTTCCAACNCCTCTTTACGCTCCTCTAGTAAGATCCAAAGATCCTCCGCACTTTCTATTTGTCCTTTAATATCTGACAATTGTTTAGAAAAAAGAGTAAATNTTTTTGGGTCTGACAGATAAAAGTCCGAATCACTTAACTTCTCCTGAAGCAGAGACTGTTTAGCTTCCAGATCACTAATAGTCTTTGGAAGGCCATCCAACTCACGTTGCTCTTTATACGTTAATTTAGTTTTTAGTTCACTACCACGTCTACCTGTAAATCTTCTTTGAGAACTATTNTGTGGCTTATGACTTGAAGGACTTAATTGCCTACTTTGCTTAAGATATGTTGAATAACCCCCGGGATACTCTTCTATAAAGCCATTCCCCTCCAAAGCTATAGTCGAGGTAACAACTCTATCGAGGAAATCTCGATCATGGCTTACTAAAATAATGGTACCATCATAGTCAGACAGAACTTCCTCTAATAATTCCAATGTCTCAACATCGAGGTCATTAGTAGGTTCATCCAGGACAACAAGATTGTGCTGCCTAGAGAATAACCGTGCCAGCAACAAACGGTTCCGTTCTCCACCTGAGAGCGTTTTTACTTGACTTAATGCTTGTTTTTCCTCAAACAAAAAATCCCGCAAATAAGATACAACATGTCGNTCACGCCCTCCTACATCTATAGTATCTCCGCCCCCTGGGCACAAAGTAGACCACAGAGAAGCATTCAAGTCTAAACTTTCTCTTTTCTGGTCGTAGTACACTGGGACAACGGAAACCCCAATTTTGACCTTCCCTGATTCTGGTTTCTCTTCGCCAATAAGCATCCTTAACAACGTAGTCTTTCCAGCGCCATTCTTTCCTATCAATCCAATTCGGTCTCGCCGTTTTATTATAGTCGAAAAATCTCTAGCAATTATTTTTTCGTCACCCTGATTATCTAAATANGTTTTGGAAATATTTCTAGCCTGTAATACTAACTGCCCACTCCGTTCAGTCTCTTTAAGAGTAAATTCCACGGTTCCCTGTTTTCTTAATCTTTCAATTTTTTTCTGGTTTAGCTCTTGTAGTTGCCGAACCCTTCCCATATTCCGTTTTCTTCTTGCAGTTAACCCTTCTCTTAACCATCTCGTTTCTTCTGCAATTTTTTTATTTAATTGACGAAATTCAGTTTCCTCATCTTCGAGAACTTTCTCCGACCAATCAGAAAACTCGGCAAACCCAGAACTATTTCTGCGCACCACCGTCCTGTCGATCCAGTATGTTTTATTGGTTAATCGTCTCAAAAAAGCTCTATCATGGCTTATTAANAATAATCCCCCCCGGTATCGTAATAGTTCTTTTTCCAACCATTCTATTGTGGGTAAATCGAGATGGTTTGTTGGTTCATCCAACAATAAAATATCTGGGGTTGATAATAATGCTCTTGCAATAGCGAGTCTTCGTGTTTCACCGCCTGATAATGTTTCTGCCAGCTGCGCTCCGTCTAAACTTAGAGCCAAGAGCATCGAGTCAACTTGATACTCCATCCCCCTTTTTTTTTCATACTCAGTTACTCCTTCGGACACATACCTCCGTACGCTCACACCTTCAGGCACAATAGGGTCCTGCGGCAAGNACCCTATTGTAGACCCAGGCTGAACAAATCTTTGCCCCGAGTCTATCTCATTATCACCAGCTAACACTTTAAGGAGGGACGACTTCCCGCTACCATTTCTACCTACTAAGCAAATACGATCCCCGATCGAGATAGAGACATTGGCCTTATTAAAAAGGACCTTATCGCCAATACTCAGGGTTGAGTCGCGCAATGCAATTATGGGAGGTTTATTTCTCACTGATTAACCAATCATAATCTACTTCGCCTGCCAAGTTTCTCAAATATACTTATAAAATTGAGCATTATCCAACATTAGGGCTGTAGGTACCTCGACCGATAGCGCATAATTTTCCTTGATCATCGTGCACATCAATATCTACCACACCAACAGAACGCCCTAAACGTCTCGTCTTAGCTGTCGCAGTAAGATCTGTGTTTGTGCCCGGTCGAAGAAAATCCACTCTGAAATTAATTGTTGGAACACCTCCTCCCACTTTCATAACTAAAGCATAATCTCCAGCTATATCGATAAGAGCGGCAATGGCACCNCCATGATACTGCCCTGTCCCTAAACGCCTCTCAAATTCTGGACGCATTGGCATCTTTATAACTATTTCATCACCATCGAGGTCCATTGATACCACTTCCAGGTTCATAAACGAGATATAGGGTGAGTCATCCAATAAATTTTGAACTTGTTCTTTATTCAATNGTTCAGTCATTTTTTCCTCTTAACTCCATAGGCCTTATGGATTGATTATTACCTTACCAAAAACTTCTCTCTCTTCTAACAGGCGGATGCCTTCAGAAGCATCTTTCAAAGGCAATATTTTATCGATTACTGGGTTCATTTTCCCACCATCTATATAGTCCATCAACTGGGTTAGATCTTCGCGTTCCCAACTATTCGATCCGAGCAACTGCAATTCAAACGTCCATATGAACCTAATATCTGTTTTGGGGTCAAACCCAGCTGTGGCGCCACAAGTCACTAGACGCCCACCCCGCTTTAACGATCGAAGAGATGGCACCCACGTCTCACCTCCCGTAAAATTCACCACCATATTTACTCCACCTTCAAACCCTCGGCGTCCTGGCTTCCCAAACCGTTCGTAAACTCCTTTATGAAATTGATTATCCATATAGGTAATAGCATGATCGGCGCCTAAGTCTCTCAATCTTTCCATTTTCTCTTCAGAACTGGCGCAAACCATCACCTCGGAGCCTGCCATTTTTGCTAACAATAGTGCACCAGTTCCTACACCGCCAGAAGCACCAAGAATAAGAACTTTCTCATCATTTTTGATCTTTCCAATCGTGACCATCATCCTATGCGCAGTTCCATAAGCAACTGGCAGACTCGATGCTTGATCGTACGTCACTCCTACTGGTATTTTGACTAATTGATGAGATGCAACTCTGCAATATTCGGCGAGACCACCATGAATAGTTTCTCCAACTAAACCACCCTCCACCCTATTCCTAGGATCGATCAAAACCCTATCGCCTGTACTCCAACCTGATACTTCATCACCTACTTCCGCAATTTCTCCAGCCACATCCAATCCACAAATCATTGGCATCTCTATTTTGATACCGGGCATCCCATTACGCGTAAAAATATCGTGGTAATTTAACGAGGTAGCTTTCACACGAACTATAACATCATTATTACCACATTCTGGATCTGGAAAACTTTCATCATATACCAATGAATCTGGGCCTCCATGGCCTTTCAAAACCATTGCTCGCATAATAAAACCTTTCTAAATTCTTATAGTACCACGAACCAACCTATACTTTAGGTGTTTTACCTTAAATATTTTAGTTTCTTATCCTGCGTNGCTCAATCTTTTTTCTGCTGTCTGTATTAACTTTTTTCGATCCACTTTGTTAGTACCAGTCAACGGAAGGCTCTCGACAAAATAAACAGTACGGGGATGTTGATAAGCAGGCCCATTAGCCAAAGCATACTCCTTTACATCTTCTTCTCGTATTTTGTTACCGGGAACTTTGACAACAAATGCAACAGGTTTAAATCCTTTAATTTCATCTGGGATAGGAACAGCACAAACTTGTTCGATTGCCTCATGGCGCTCCAACATTCTTTCTATTTCGGAAGGATAGATATTTTCTCCCCCACAATTAAACATATCGTCTACACGACCAATAAAATAATGAAAACCCTCAGAATCCCGTCTCATTATATCACCAGTCCTATACCATCCATCATCTGTCATAGCCTCATGCATTTTTTCTGGTAAATTGTGATAGCCTGGTGTTACGGCTGGATTGCGGCAATGTAATTCCCCATATTCCGCAGTCAAATTATCTCCATCGACAAGCCTAGCGATACCCTCAATGGGATATCCAACAGATACATCTGGTTGCATCAGACCTTTGGGATGAGGACCGTAAACAACAGGTCCTGCCTCCGTTGTTCCATATCCATTTGTAATTTTTGCATTAGGTAAAAATTTTCTTATATCAGCGATTAATTTTAAACTTACAGGCGCGGAACCCATTCGAACAATTTTTACAGACGACAAGTCAGTCTCTTGTAANAGTTTTTCCTCCCGCACAACCATCGCCATCATTGCCGCAACTGAGGTCAACCATGTGACACCATATTCTCCGATCGCTTCCACATACTCTTTTGCACTAAACTGNGGAAGTAATATGATCGTTAAATGGGCGGCAAGTGCGACTTTACAAATTGCCAATCCATTCATGTGATAAAGGGGCGCGGCAACCAACATTTTGTGAAATGATTCTGGTTTTTGTTTTAATCGCATCTCGATCACCCAGAGATGCCCCTGGTGAGTCAATGGCACACCTTTTGGGCGGCCAGTCGATCCTGAGGTATATAGAAACATAGCAATTTCATTTTTTTTGGGAACGACAGTCTCAAAGTCGCCCCAATCAAGCCAATCATCAAAACTATTATTACCCGTTCCNNCAAACGATACTGTTGGATACACCTCTGGGATCTGTGATAGTCTATCCTTATCGGCAAAAACTAGTTTGCAATTCGAATCATGCAAGATAAATTCTATTGTNTCATTTGGAAATTTGTGATTGATCGGAATAGAAACCATTCCTGCTCGCATTGTTCCAAGATAGGCTATTAAAAATTCTGCGCTATTGGCNGCTAAGATGGCAATATGATCACCTCTTTTAAAACCTTCGTTCATCAATTTTCTAGCCATTGCCTTAGCTGCTGCATCTATATTCTCATGACTAAACCGCCTTACTTTCCCTCTGACACTAAGATCTATTAATGCTAATTTAGAGGGGTTCTCATCCTTGTCTAATAGGTCACCAAGATTTTGTAGATGTTTCATGAATCCAAACCTTAATCATTTTTTCGATCAAACCAGCTATAATTAACACCAATAGAGTTCCAACTATTATTTCNAACTTAATGTTAAATTAAATTTAGATCGCATTTGAAAATGTATTGTGTCCATTCATTAATCTCTATTCAATGATTAAAAATTTAGACACGCTTCGTATATGAGAATACCTTATATTTTAAAAATCTCGTACAAAGATAATTAGATGATAACAAAGCGCACACAAGTAGGAATTATTGGAGCGGGTCCAGCTGGGTTAATGTTAGGCCGTCTATTAATGGAACAGGGGATAAGTTCAGTAATACTCGAGACCAAAACTCGAGATTATGTCGAAAGTCGCATAAGAGCCGGGGTTTTAGAGAATGGAACTGTTGAACTTTTAAAGGATGCAAAAGCTGATTACCGTCTAAAGAAAGAAGGTCAAACCCATAACGGCCTAGAGTTTAGTATTAACGGTCAAAGATCACGCATAGATTTAAACNATTTCTCCAAGGGGAAGTCTGTTATCGTATACGGTCAGACAGAAATAACAATCGACCTTATCAGCACTCACATAGGATCTGGAGGGGAAATTATTTTCAATGCAGATAACGTTCTACCCAATAAATTCGATACATCAAAACCTAATATTACTTATCAACACAACAACATTAACTATCAATTAAACTGCGACTTTATTGCTGGTTGTGATGGTTTTCATGGAGTTTCAAGGTCACAAATTCCTATCAAAGATCAAACTATTTTTGAGAGAAAGTATCCATACGCATGGCTTGGAATCTTAGCTGAAGCTCCCCCACCAAGCAACGAATTAATATATGCGACACATGAGCGTGGCTTTGCTCTTTTTAGCATGAGACCGCCTTCTCGATCACGGTCATATCTGCAATGTTCACCAGATCTGGATCTCAATAAATGGCCGGATACCCGCATATGGGATGAACTTCAAACAAGGCTAGGATCAAAAACCGAATCCCCTGTCTGTGAGGGNAAAATTTTAGCGAAAGGGGTCACACCGATGCGAAGTTTTGTTGTTGAGCCTCTTCGATACGGTCATCTCTTTTTGGCAGGAGATGCTGCCCACATTGTACCACCAACCGGTGCAAAGGGACTTAATCTGGCAATGTCAGATATCCAATATCTATCCGATGCTTTTTTNAATTTTTATAAAAATAACTCAACTGCCGGGATAGATAATTATTCGAAAAAAGCTTTATCTAGAATTTGGAAAACCGAAAGGTTTAGCTGGTGGATGACATCTGTATTGCACAAAATCGAGAATGAGTCGTCTTTTGATAATAGAATACGCTTAACTGAATTAGAGTATCTTCTATCCTCCGAAGCCGCAATGAGCTCCCTCGCAGAAAACTATGTGGGTTTGCCTTTCTGACTACTCTACCTAGTCTCTCATCATAGCTGCAGCAGTAAAAACTATTTGGATAAAAACCACCCAAATCATTTACCAAAAAATTCANGAACTCACTTTATACACGATTTCTAATTCTTTGAGGGCACGGTTTGTATGTCTTACTTAATGGATCGAATTCGGATCGTTTTCTACTACCAGGACTATACCCGTATACATGCAATGACAGACTGGGAGTATCGCCTGTATTTCGAACACTATGAATATCATTTGGTAGAAATGCGCATGCCTCATCTGGGCCNACCACAATTTCTTCTTTTACAATTAGATCTGCAAATCCCTCTTTCGTCCCATCATCAAGCCTTTTCCAGTTTACATTGGTTTCTTCGCCATCAATCCCAACTACTACTCCCCATGTTTGATGGTCATGTGGAGCGACGCCCCGTCCAGGCAACCAACAAATTGTCTCCACCATCAAGGCGTTATCCTCGTCCTCATTGAGTATTGTAATGCCAAACCCTTGTGATTCGTCACACGAACGAAAGGAATCTGAACTCCAATCTGCCTCCAATATTAACCGTTTTGCTAATGGAATTACTTTCTCAATAATCTTTTTTTCGTCAACATACTCTTGCGTAATAGATCTCAGATCATTAACAAATTTTGCTACAGAATAGACAGCCATAATTCTTATTCCCTCAACTTATTTATCTTTAGATNAAAACCCACAACACCATATTCATATAANAAAAAGAGTAANTATATCACAGAAATNGGTCTCAAGAAATACTACCAAGTAGGGCATTATTATATTTTTGGAAATCCATGTAAGTTTTTCATTTTGACACTTGAAATAATCTAGCAATTGGATCCCAGACTACAGAGAGTGAAATAGTTCTACCATTACGTGCCCGCAATAATTGCAAATTCCACTTTGGCTTCCAATCTTGCGTTAAGCATGGCGCTATCCTCCAACGCGTCTCAGCAATAGCGCTTATAGAACTCGTATTTTTTGTGTTAGGGCGTATTATAAAACCAGTTACACCATTCTTTTCCGCTGCTAATTGAAGCCTTCTCCAAAAAATAGATGTTTCACTAACTGCCCCCCTACGCGCTTCATCTAATTCTGCAACAACAGCTATGATACCTGAACACCTTAACCCTTCTTCTATCGCCCAAAGTAGATCTATTTCAGACATTGCATTCACTTGAATTATTCTATGAGAGTTAAGACCAACCCAGTGTAATCCTCCTGCAGAAAGATTCCCTCTAACAATATTTTTACCTTTTGAACACCATAAAATTTCTTTATTTGTACCAGTCTGCTCTAAGATTCGGACTAAGAGGGCAACNACAAATCCAATTGATGAGACATTGGTTAATTTAAAATGTAGGTCTCCTAATACCTCATGTATTTTTCCTAATATTAAACCATTTCCAGATAAACAATTATCTATTTCACTAATTCCAAATGGGACAATAACGTTTTCGTTTCCGGTAATTCCCTGTTCTAAAAGCCGAATCTGTGAACGCAAACTATCAATTTGGATATTTTTATTCAAACTTACCTTGCAGTCTTAAAAAATCTAAAGTGACATTCCAAAATAGAATTGTTCTTGTTTTGTTCTTTTTAAAGATAATGTTTTTTGGTGGTTGAATCAACCATTTTGATGGNCTTTGTAACTTTTGCGCCTCAAAACGAAAATAGGTTCTTAAAACTCTAATCTACCAAGCCGATTTAAAGCCTTTAAAGGGNGTATCAATTTTTTTTATGTCCTGCAAAACTTCTGCCGGTATTTGAGGCCTTATATCAGCTGATGTGCTCGCATAAACCATATCTGTACTTCCGCCAAATCTTTCTTCAATAATTTCAGACAGCTCGTCGTATCGGCCAACTGCTGCAAATAAATACAAAAGGTCGTCTGGAATTTCTTTTGCCATTTGATCCCACAGGCCATCTTTAGTCATCTTATTCAACTTTCTTCCAAGGTCCCCTTGGCCATGATGTTCAAATACAGGCCAATAACTGGGTGTAGATCCATAAAAAGCAATACGATAACGGACCCATTCTAATGCTTTACTTACCTCTTCGTCTGTAGCTCCTGTAGCTATAAACCCTCCACCAGTCACCTGAAAATTTTCTCTTTTAGTTGAAGATAATGACAAACCTAGTTCTATCCTGGGCATGGCAATATCTTCTAGGTATGATCGCGTGCAGAAGGGATGCAACCGAACTCCATCGCAAACCTCACCTGCTAACTTTAACGTGTGGGGACCAACGGCCGCTATTGTAACAGGGATAGGAGCTTGTTGCGTCGAAATAGGGACAAAATTTGGCGTCATCAAAGTAAAGGTATAGTGCTCCCCACGAAAATCTAATTTGTCTCCATGCTCCCAATTTTTCCAAATAGCCCTCAATGCCAATACATATTCTCTAATCCTGGGAGCTGGTGGCGACCATGGAACTGAAAATCGTTTTTCATTATGAGGTTTAATTTGAGGCCCTAGCCCCAGAACAAAACGCCCTTTGGAGGCATTTTGTAGGTCCCAACATGTACTCGCAATAATCATTGGAGATCGCGGAAAAGCTATCGCAACTGCCGTACCAATATTAATAGTTTTCGTAGAAATAGCAGCCGCAGCGAGAGGCATAAATGGTTCATATCTATTTTCCATTGTTGCCACCATATCAAACCCATTAATTTCAGCTTTCCGGGCAGCCNCGGGGACCTCNTTAAGGTTTTCCTGGGGAAGAGTAGTCATTACCTGCATGTTTTCATCTCCAAAAGGCATATAATCTTTTCCCGATGAAATATACCTAACATTACATTTTCAAAAAATAATCCAATTATCAGTATTCANCTTTCTATTTGGCAAGCTAAAAGACGAATATATNAAAANTAGACTATTTCAATCAAATACATCGATTATTTTTTCCGCAATAACGCACCAAACAGAGCAGTCAGGACTAGCGCGGGTATAAGATGATGACATTTCTAAACCAAGGAATAGAAAAACTACGATTAATAAAAAAAGTACAAACAAAAGTGATATTAAAATCTGTTTTGCTTTATGCAACATCAGATGCAAAGTCCTTTTTTCGATCTCTANTTATTTCAATTGCTTGTTGTTATAAAAAGGCCTCAGTAACTGTTATTTCTAATTTTTTACCAAAAAACCTCTCTGGCTGTTTCGATCTCAATAACACTTTCATTTTTAATCGTAATAAGAATATCTATAAAATCAACGAATAATCCTGTCGTTATGACCCCTGGAACCTTAGACAAATCCANATCTAAACCGCTTACTTTTACATTATCGGTAATTTGACAATCGTAAATGACATTACCTGAATTTGTTTTAAAGATGTCCCCTTTTGCTGTTTTTCTTATAGANACAGAATGAAAAAACTTTTTTAATTCAACATATGTCCATTCATGTCCAAACAAAACAACTTCAACTGGCAGAGGAAATTGGCCTAATTCACGAACTAGTTTCGTCGAGTCTGCTATGTAAATTCTTTTTTTCGAATTTTGTGCGACTATCTTCTCCCAAAGCAACGCACCGCCACCACCTTTTGTCATTGAGAGATCAGTGGAGACCTCATCTGCACCATCTATGAGTAAATCCGGACTCAAACCGGCTTTTGGTTCAATGATTTTTATTCCAAGTCTTGATGCTTTGTCTGCAGTATCCAGAGAAGTTGGGACAACCTCCAATGTCTTTAAGGTTCCAAATTTTTCACCAAGAGTAGATATAAAAATATCCACAGTTGAACCAGTGCCAAGCCCCAATAACATTCCCGGTTCAACAAAATTTGCAGCTTGAGCCGCCAATATAGTTTTTTGATCATTTTGATTTAGGGGCATAGGTATACAATACCTTTATGATTAGTCATCCTCATCATCAGACAGCAGTTAACCCTCCATCAATCACAAGTTCAGCGCCAGTCATATGACGCGCTTCGTCTGAAGCTAGAAACAAAATCCCGTTGGCTATATCTATTGGACTCCCAANCTCACCCATTGGAGTCAAAGCAACCCTGTTGTTATAGTTTTCTTCTGGGTTACCTCCCCCCATATGCATNGAGTTTTGGCCCATATCAGTCTCTATTAGTCCCGGATGTACAGAATTACATCTAATCCTATATCCCTTTCTGGCACAGTCCACCGCAATAGATTTAGTTAATTGACGAACAGCNCCTTTTGAAGCGCCATACGCCACAATACCTGGTGATGCNATCAAACCCGCTACGGACGACAANTTCACAATAGACCCTCCAGCTGGTTTCATAACCTTAATGGCAGCTTGACAACCTAAAAANACACCTTCAACATTTACCGATTGGACTGANCGCCACTCTTCTAGGTTAACATCTTCTACAGACTGTTGAGAGGAGGTGGACAAGATGCCAGCATTATTCACGAGGACATCTAACTTTCCGTGTTTGCTTATTACTCCGTCCATTAAAGACTTCCATTGATCTTTCTCTCGAACATCTAATTCAGTAAAGCTTGCTTTTNCCTNTAGTTTTTGAGCTGCCTTTTCACCCATTTTCCTATTCACATCTGCAATTATTACGAGAGCGCCCTCGTCAACAAACCTCTCACAAATTGCTTTGCCAATTCCGTTGGCGCCTCCTGTAATTATTGCTATTTTTCCTAAAAGCCTACCCACCGAAACATCCTCCAATATTAATAAANCTNTTCTTCTAAAATGACAAAACTCAGTTTTNGAAGTTTAATTGAGACTTTAACCAACTGATCTTAGTCAGTGCTACGTTTTGAGCATCTTCGTATGTAGAAAAAAATAGTGTATCAAAACTCCCAATTTTAAACCATCGATTATAATCTTCAATATCCCGCCGGTATTCTTCAAACCCAAATGTTCCATCTTTGCGTTTAAAAAAATCAATACAATGCCGATTATCCTCCGAATTGATAGAGCTTACAACGAGCTTTTCTCTCAAAATATTATCCCGCTCTTTTAATTTGCGAGCAATGCTACAACACTAACTTTTCTTCTATCGCTTTTATCTGCAATGCTAAATACTTTGAATAAATACGACATTGAGCCAAACTCCCAGCCATAAACCAGAGACCTTTTTGTGATGTTTTTTTCCACATATTAGCCATCTCTCCATCTTCACCAANGCCCCATACCTCGCCAATANNCTCGGCAACTTGGTTACCAAGAAGCCTTTTGACCAGTTCTTTTTGCGTATAATACCCAGTGGCTAATATCACCGCATCGTACTGCTTTTTCTCACCATTTTTTAAACGCATCCCTGTCTCTATGAACTCATCCATGTTNTCAAATTGAAGCAGACTGATTTCTTCATNGATTATTAATTGCGAACACCCAGCATCTAAATAATACCCCCCACCTCTCCTTCGATACTTCATCTGATGGCCAGTTTGGTCCTCTCCCAAATCATATTTAAACCCACGTTGAATGAGGGCTGCTATTAACTCTTTATCCAATTCAGCCATTTTTTTTACAGCCATCTGATAGCCTTTGACTACTAAAGGGTAAGTTGCCACAGATGCAATAAGATCGCAGTCCTCGATAGGTGGTCCTTCATCATATAAAGCATAATTCAATTTAGCACTTGGATCGATACTCACTACTGTAGTTGAGCCCCGTTGCATAATTGTTGTTTCTACTCCATGACTGTGAAGATCTTGTGCTACATCATGACCGCTATTTCCAGTTCCTAGAACCAATACTTGCTTACCAGCCCATTCTGCACCATGAGTGAAAGAATGCGAATGAACCACAGATCCCTTAAAATTTTCTAGTCCGGGGAGTTTAGGAATATATGGGATCCCACTCACACCATTTGCAAAGATAACATGGCTTGGATAAAGTGTACGGTTCGTTCCNTCCTTCTGTTTAATAACGGCTTCCCATCTATTTTTATCATCATCATACTTCCCCGCCACAAACTCAGAACTANTCCAATAATTAATCTGTAATGCTTCTGAATAGGCCTCAAACCAATTGGCAAGCATATCTTTAGGTATGTATTTGGGCCAGGTGGGTGGGAATGGCATATATGGCAAGTGGTTGACATGAATTTGATTATGAAGAGCCAGTGAATGGTATCGTTTACGCCAGTTATCGCCTATGCGCTCATGCTTATCTATTACCAACGCATCAATATCTAACTGCCCTAACCGAGCCGCTACTGCTAATCCTGCCTGCCCTCCACCAATAACTAACACCTGAGGATCCCTATCTTGAAAGGCTCGGGCTAATTCACGCTGGTCAAGCCAGTTGGAACCACCAAAATTACGTGAATAAGCTTCTCCCGACGGGCGTCTTGCGCCCNGTTTTTCTTCAAAGCCCCTTAACTCGAAAAGTGTTGTTAAAAATATCCATGCCTTCGATGGTTCATCTGCTAATAAACGCACAACCCCCTCGCCACGTCCTAAAGCAGTTTCAAATGTAAAAATTCCTTCAATTACATCTTCTCCCAGACGGCTAATTTTTCTTGGCGGGGTTCTATTGTCCGCTAGTGAAAAATGACTAGCTTTGGTGTTTGATTGAGATTTAATTAACCCTCGGCAAATTGCATCCTGCCCCTCAAAAGGCACGATGCTCCATGTAAACGCAAGTAAGTCCCGCCAATGTGCATTATCAGAAAAACAATGTCTTAAATCATTGGTTTGTCCATTTTCTAGCGCTTGAGTGAATGTCTCAAGCCATTTTTCAACCTGATCTCTTTCTTTATTATCTAAATAACTGGAATTTACTTGATTCATTATGATTTTCGCCCGACTATTTTCAAAATTTTTATATCATAATCAATAGAGTTAAGACCAAAACTATTTGTTTTATCCATCCACGGATGAATAAAATTAGCGTTCTTATGATCTCAAGGGAGCTAAAATGTCTAAATCAAATATTTATGTGGGCGTAGCAGGCTTTATAGGCCAGCCAAATGCCGAGGGTTCAGTGGGCATCTTTCGTCGTTCCATAGAAGGAGAGCAGTGGGAACATGTGTATGACGAAAGGGAAACTTACACTGTTTACGTACATCCTGGTGATCCAACATATATTTTTGCTGGCACTGATAACGGAGTTTGGAGGAGTGAAGACAATGGTAAAACCTTTCAACGCACCCATTTTCCTCAAGGGAAAACCCAAATCTGGAGCTTCCTAACTTGCCAAGATGCGCCAGATATCATGTATGCTGGCGCATCGCCTATTGAAATTTACAAGTCGATAGATCGTGGCACTTCATGGGAAAAGCTAAGTACTCCCGATATACAAGAACGCTGCTCGGGACCATTCTCCCCCAGGGTTATGAGAATGGTACAGAAACCAGGAGACCCAAATACAATTTATGCTGCATTAGAAATTGCCGGTGCCATTCGAACGACTNATGGTGGAGAAACCTGGGATGATATATCAAACGATTTAGTTCAATTAGCCGAATCACCCCATCTTCAAAGTTCTATTGTTCAAGATAAAACTCTTGCAGAAGGTATGCTGGACGCNCACGCAATNACGATTAGCCCATCGAAGCCAAATACCGTTCTGATCGCACTTAGAATGGGACTATTTAAAACAAGTAATCGCGGCAAGAATTGGGAAGACATGAAAATAAAACGCTATTCACCAACCACATACGCCAGAGACCTCAAAGTCTCACCGCAAAACCCAAATACAATATATGCCGCACTATCAGTCGCTGCTGCAAGTCATGATGGTGGGATTTATAAGTCTGATGATGCCGGGGAGACCTGGAAACGTTTTGATAAAATAAAAGTAAATGGAACAATCATGTCGATTGGCTTGCATACATCGGACCCTGAACAGGTTTATGTTGGAGCTAGGTATAATGGAGAGGTATTCGGCACACGTGATGGAGGGATAAATTGGTTTGCTATACCGCTACCTGGCGGCGTTAAGGATATTTACTCTGTTGCTTGTGGTTAAACTAACTTACCTTAGAATGAATGAGACTGAGGATAACACCTGAAATGTTACATCATGGATGATCTAGTAAAAGAAACCTCCCCGGAAGTAGTAGAAGAAACAGTTAATGCTTTTTTGCAAGCTCGAAAAGATGGAGCCACCCGGCTGAGCGCCTATATGATAGCTCGAGCAGTTTATCGGCAACACTGCCCTAACGATCCAATAAATCGCCCTATAATTTTTGCAATGGTTGAAGCAGCTGAGAGCCGAGAAGANTAGATTCTTTTTCTCACTAATGCTTAAGCAAGATTTCACTTTGATTTTAGAATGCGAGTGCTTTTCCACTAAGTAAAACATCCTATGATAATTTTTAATAAAGGCTTTTCGATAAAATGTTTCAACCACTCTCAGGTATCCGCATCATAGACTTGACCCAAGTATTAGCCGGACCCTATGCGACATACCAACTCGCACTTATGGGAGCAGAAGTTCTCAAGATAGAACAACCTGACATAGGTGATTGGACAAGACACGGGGATGCTCCAGAAGGGTTGGAGAATCAAAAAATGGCCACCGCTTTTTTAACGCAGAATGCCGGAAAAAAATCCATCACCTTAGATCTTAAAAAAGCTGAAGATTTAAGCAAGTTGAAAGGTTTAATCAAAACAGCAGATGTATTCGTTGAAAATTTTCGACCTGGCACAGCAACAAAGCTTGGTTTATCCAATGAAGATATCTTTGAAATAAAACAAGATATTATTTATTGCTCCATATCAGCTTATGGGCACGATGGCCCAATATCCAGTAGACCCGCGTACGATCATATTGTGCAAGGAATGTGTGGAATAATGAAAATGACTGGAACACAAGAAAATGAGCCTAATAAAGTGGGGGCACCTTACATTGATTATGCAACAGGTATGAATGCTGCACTTGCGATAGTTTCTGCCTTGCATCAATTGAAGCGTGATCAAAAGGGAATTGTTTTAGATATAGCAATGTTAGATACCTCACTTTTACTCATGGCCTCGTTAATGACCAATCACCTTAATACAGGATGGCAACCAATAGCGTCTGGAAACGAAGCATGGAGCCAAAGCCCTTCGTCAGGCGCTTTTGAAACTGAACAGGGGTTATTAATGGTCGCCGCAAACAACGAAAGACAATATAAAGATCTCTGTAAAGCACTAAAACTGGAGTATTTGTTGGAAGACCCTAGGTTTTCTATTTTAGGAAATCGTAAACAAAATAGTAAAAAGTTACGTGAACTATTTGCTAAAATGTTTTTGTCTGGAACTGCAGAGTTTTGGGAAAAACAATTAGAAATATTTTCTGTACCTGCGGTAAAAGTTCGAAGGCTTGATGAAGTTTTATCTGAACAACAAGTCTTAGATCGCAAATTGACCAAAACTATTGAAATCGATGGGGCTGCATCATCACTTCATATGCCAACTTTAGGGTTTAAGGTAGATGGCAAGACCATAGCGCCAAAGACGGCACCTCCTCGATTAGGCGAAGATAATTCAATCTTATTAAATACCCCAGAATAACTTTCTATCGACTAACTGATGAATAAAAGTGAATTTAAATCGAGCATATCGAACCAATCACCCAGCAAATNTCTACCTAAGGCCTTATTAGCTCTTTGGCGGCACAAAAAAGGAGACTGGGATAAAGCACANACCATTGTGCAATCAGAAAACACCACTTGTTGCGCATGGGTTCACGCTTTGCTCCATANAGAAGAAGGCGATGCAGGAAATACTTCTTATTAATATAAAAGAGCGCGACAGATAACACCGAACAAAACGATAAAAGATAAATGGGATGCTATCGTCTCAGAGCTACTGGAACAATTAATTCCCCATTAAATAGCCTAAATAACTTCAAGAAGTTCTTTGATGAACCTCAATTACCGTCCCATCAGGGTCATAAAAGAAAATTTGGTGCCAGCCCGCAACAGCTCTCTCTCCCCAATCGGAGTATGAAACACCTTTTGCTTCGAGATGCTTTTTGAAAGCCTCCAAGTCGTCCGTTCGATAGGCGATATGGCCTCGAGCTACTGGATTTACTATCTGGCCTGTTTTAAAACCAGCTTGGTTATCTCTTTGCGCTAGGTGCATCTGAATATTTCCATCGGATACAAAGGCGACATCACCAGAATAACCCCTTTTCTTCTCTAAAATAGGTAAGTCGTTTGTCTCTCTATCCAATCCCAGAATGTCTTGATAAAAGTTATCCATTTCTTCAACATTGTCTGTACACAAATTGATGTGATGAAGTGTTAAATTCATTTCAGTCTAACCCCACTAAAAAGTAAAAAANCATTCCACAAAAAAATTATATCTATTTAAAAGCTGTTAACACGATAAATATATTTTAGAAAAAAGTTTTTTCAAACAAACTATATTATTCTGCTTGCTTTTCTACNCAAGTAAGTTAAAANATTATANAGCGCTGATTTGAAAACTAGATTGCGGGCGCTATATAAATNTNGCTAAAGCGGCGGANTACGNTTCGCTAGAGAACGGGGTCCGAGATGACATATCGTAAAATGATAGAGAAATTACACGCGGGGCGTATACTTTTACTCGATGGTGGCACGGGTACGGAGTTAGAGAAAAGAGGAGTGCCGATGGACCCAGGTGCCTGGTGCGGTATAGCAGCTCTCGATAATGCAGATATTTTAGAAAAAATCCATACAGATTACTTGGACGCCGGTGCGGATATAATCACCACCAACACGTACAGTAGCTCTCGTCTTATGTTGGCTTTATCCGGACATGCAGAAAACTTCTTAGAAATTAATAANAAAACCATTGGCGCGGCCCAAAAAGCCCGAGAATACAGCTCTAAAAAAGATATCCTTATTGCTGGGTCATTGTCTCATCGTGGAGCCTTGGTTGAGGGTACGGCCTTACCCCATGCACAGAATCGTAAATCTTTTGGTCAGATGGAGAATGCATTAACCGAATTAGGCTCCGTACTCCGGGAGGAGGGGTGTGATTTTATTTTGCTAGAAATGATGTATGACCCCGACAAAATGAAAGTAGCTTTCTCCGCAGCGGAAAAGACAGGCCTTCCAGTTTGGGCGGGTTTTTCTGCACGACAGAAAAAGTATGGCGAGCCTTTAAGTTTTCTGCCATCCCCAGACATACCTTTACGCGAGCTACTAGAAATACTTNCCCAATTCGATGTTGATGCGGCCGGCTTTATGCACACCCAGTCAGATGCTATACAGCCTAGTTTGCAAATCTTGAAAGAGAACTTCACTGCGCCTTTATTTGCTTATCCAGATTCTGGTTATTTCAAGTCTCCAAACTGGCAGTTTGAAGACATAATTTCAACTCACGCGCTAAAACAGTTCGCCAAGAAATGGATAGAAATCGGGGCCACAGTGATTGGTGGCTGCTGCGGTCTAACGCCTGAACACATAAGAGCATTATCAACATTAAAATTAACAGACTAATAAAAGCCTCTCTGCTCTATTTATGAGCCCAATCATCGGGGTCGTTGGAGTTGTTCGGCGATAATCCTATAATATCATCTTTTAGACTACAACCAAGACCCAAAACTGTTCGGTTAGCATAATTAAAATAAGAAATCACCTGNTTCATCTCTAGAACTTCACCGTCACTATAACCCGCCATTTGAAGCTGCNTTACATTATNCTCACTCATAGTAGCTGGAGAAACTGTGAGAAGTTCGGCATAAGTGAGTGCGATTTTTTCCCCATCTGATAAAGGAGTTTTAGAGATGTCTTGGAGTTCTATGGCATCTCTGATAGCTATCGCTTTAACATCATTATGCAGCAGTCGTTTTAAGCCAGAAAAATGATGCTCCACGCAATAATTACAACCATTTAAATAACTTACCCAAACGCCTAAGGTTTCAAGAAACCACTTTGGTAGAGTGTTGCTCGAATGATGTAGAACATTTTTATATATGGACATATGCCCTTCCATCGAATGAGGCCTAAGTGAGTGCAACATCATAATGTTATCAACATTATCACCCGGTCCCTTTATACGATCATAGAGTATACGAAGCCGCCCCACAGATTGCTTATAAGAGATCGTTTTTATCCAAGGCATCAGCATTCTCCCTATTAAATCTGGTTTTTGTGAAACGCGGAACAGCTTATTCAAGTAAAATTTGAATGCTTGAGATGACATAAAACTCATTGTTATCAAAAATAAATATATCTATATGAATAAAAACCGATCCGTGGAATATAGCTATTGGACAGTCGAAGAATTAGCGTAGGTCTTCCCATTTACAACAAATATAGTTTAATTTTTAATTATTATGGGTCAGCTTTTAATCAGTTATATTTTNTTCTATGTGATAAGAATTAGAATATCTTATTTTTTACTGCGTTTATGAAACTTGGAAAATCTTTCCTGGGTTTAATATATTTTCTGGATCCAGAGCTACTTTCAGTCGTCGCATTAATGCCAACTCTTCGGGGCTCCTGCTCAGTTCAATAAAATCGCGTTTAACTAATCCTATTCCATGTTCAGCAGAAATGGACCCACCTCTTCCACTAAGAAAGTTGAATACTATTTCCTCAATGTCACGGCGGTTGTTTTCTGTCTCTGCCCCAACATGCACTCCCAAATGCAAGTTACTATCCCCTAAATGNCCAAAAATATAAAAATAAACGTCCGGCCAAGTTGCTTTGAGCTCATTCTCTACAATGGTCAAGTATTCCTCCATTTGGGAGATGGGGACACTAATATCGAAGGTAATTACCCCCCCGTCACGAAAAGCACTTCGAATNGCAGGAATGTCATCTCTTATATTCCAAAATGATTTTCTTTCTGTTTCCGATTGAGCAACTAGAGCGTCACTTACGAGCCCAGCTTGCATCGCTTCTCCAAGTGCATTTTCAAATCGGTCCTTGTCTGTGATTGGATCTCCTCCCAATGCTTCCACTAACACAAAATGGCTGGGCCCTAATGGAAAAGGTTTGGTGTTATGAGAATGATCACCNGTCAGAACTTTATATGCTGATTCCCACAACACTTCATATGCCGACAAAGTTCCTGAAAGACTAACTTCTAAACTTCTCAAAAGTTTGACAACATTATCAAATCCGTTAANCGAGACAAATGCCGTATTTTCACTTTTAGGTTTTGGTCTTAAGCGAAGAACAGCCTTAGTAATGATACCAAGGGTACCCTCCCCACCGATAAAAAGTTGTTTAAGATCGTACCCTGCATTGTTCTTTAATACCTTATTCAAGGATGATAAAATCGTACCATCAGCAAGGACTGCCTCAACTCCCAGCACCATATCGCGCGTCATACCATACCTAATAACGCGGTTTCCACCTGCGTTAGTTGACAAATTTCCACCAATAGTTGCCGATCCCCGTGCACCTAAATCTAACGGAAGCATAAGTCCGTGGGCATCAGCTGCTTCTTGTGCATCTTGAAGTGTTACACCTGCCTCAACCGTTATCGTTGCGGTGTCAAAATCTATTTCAAGAATAGAATTCATTCTTTCAAGAGAGACGGCTATTTCTGAGCTATTAGACATTCCCGCTTTTACTAAACCCGTCATCCCACCTTGAGGAACGATGGCCTGTCTATTATCATTACATAATTTGAGGATTGATGACACCTGATCAGTATTTTGAGGTCTAATTAGTGCNAGTGCCTGCATACTTTNATTAGTGCCCCAAACACCAATGCGATCACTAACGGCATCACCAGTAAGAATTCCAGCTTCATCAACAACTTCTTTTAATTGCTCAAGAATATGAACCATTAATCACTCCAAAGTTAAGCAAACTTATTTGATAATACCTTTAATGAATAATTCCAGGGTTAAACCTAGCCCAGAAAAATCTTCCTCATAAATTATTAGAGGGACCGCAAGAGCTCCAAAATTTTTCAAACCCAAATTATTAAAAAGGTATAAATTTGGCCAGCAATAAAATTCGGCCCCTTATAAGATAATCTGTATCTCAATACTTCAGACACCTCTAGACAGCTTTGTTAGACTAGTTTTACAAAACCCAATTATGAATAACATGGTCATAGTTAAAACAATTGTTGGGGCTGGAGCACTATCGAAAAAAAAGCTTAAATAAATACCAGTAACTGAAGAGCCGAGGCCCACTGCAAGTGCCACTAACATCATACTTTTAATTTGTTTTGTAAATAAAAAAGCTATTGCTCCAGGTGCAATTAACATTGCTATTGTTAAAATAATACCGACCGCTTTCAAAGCTCCTACTATAGTTAAAGATAAAACAACTAATAATCCGTAATGGATTAATCTAGTTGGTATGCCAATAGCATGCGCCTGTTGAGGATCAAATACGAATAAAGTGAGATCACGCCAAAAAAAGATTATTAAAATAATTACTGAAATCGATATAACTGCAGTTTCGAAAATGTCGCCCCACGATATTCCCAGCATATGTCCAAATAAAATATGATCTAGATGCACGTCTGAGTGGATTTTTGTATACAATATTATGCCGATAGCAAACATACCAGAGAAGACGATCCCCATAATTGTATCCTCTTTAACTCGACTATTTTCTTTCAAATATCCAGTCAATAAAGCACAAGAAATTCCTGCAAAGAAAGCGCCTATCACGAAAGGAAGACCTATTATATAGGCTAACACTACGCCTGGAAGCACTGCATGAGCTACGGCATCACTCATTAATGACCAACCCTTGAGAACTAAGAAACATGACAATAAAGAAGTCGGCATAGCCAACAATAAAACAATAATGAAAGCTTGCTGCATGAATAAAAATTGAAACGGTGAAAAAAGTGTCTCAAGCACACCTATCTGCCTCTGTTTTTAATTTTTCAAGGACGCTACTAGCCCGCCTTTTTCTAGCGAGCAGCCCGTGTTTTGGCCCTAATACAAAAGCGAACCCAAAGCACAGCGATTGCAGCACAACGATAATCCCACCAGTTGCACCATCTATAAAATATGAGGAGTAGGAACCAAAAAGGCTTGTTAGTGTTCCAATTATAATACTGATGACTATTAACTTAGAAAATTTATCGGTTAATAAATATGCTGTTGCACCAGGGGTCACAACCATTGCGACAACCAAGAACGCTCCAACAGTTTGAAGGGCCGCAACGGTAGAAGCACTGAGCAATGTAAAAAATAAAAACTTTAAAAATGAAGTATTTAAACCAACCGCACGAGCATGATTCTCATCAAAAAACGTAACCATCAAGTCTTTCCATGTAAAAAGAAGCAAGAAAATAGTTACCACTCCAATGATTGCGATCTGTATAGTATCAGAAGGGGTAATTGCTAAAATATTTCCAAGGATAATTGTATTTATATTCACAGACGCTGGAGCTAACGAAATCATAAATAAACCAAGGCCAAAAAATGACGTGAAAATTAAACCTATAATAGCATCTTGACGTAATTTAGTTCGCTCATTAAGAAATAGCATTGCACCTGCCGCTAGGCCACCTGCCAGAAACGCCCCAAATGCAAATGGTAGACCTAGCATATAAGCCCCAGCCACTCCAGGAACTATCGCGTGAGAGAGTGCATCACCAATAAGTGACCATCCTTTAAGCATTAGATAAGCAGACAGGAAGGCACAAATCGCTCCGACTAGTGCACTAACCCATATCGCATTAACCATGTAATGGTATTTGAAAGGTTCTAAAAGAAGCTCAATCATTGGACGAGTTTTTTTCCCGTTTGGTTTCGTCACCGTAAATAACAAATGGTCTTTCGTCATCCGTGATAACTGTTATCTGACGCGTGTCATCGTCATGGTGAAGGTCAGAGCCACCTATAATAAAGTGACGAAGAACGCCGCCAAAAGCCCTTTTTAAATTACTTGGAGTAAATACATCTTTCGTAAAACCCTGCGCAAGAATAGTTCTGTTAATGAGAACTGTTCGATCACAAAATTCAGGAACGCTGCCAAGATTATGAGTAGAGACGAGAATAATACGACCCTCGGAACGAAGCCCTTTCAGTAGAGTTATGATCGCTTCCTCAGTAGGAACATCTACGCCAGTGAACGGTTCATCCAACAAAATAATTTGGGCATCTTGAGCCAAGGATCTGGCAAGAAAAACACGTTTTTTCTGGCCGCCAGAGAGTTCTCCTATCTGACGCTTTCGAAAGTCTAACATTCCAACTTTCTCGAGAGCTTTACTGACCATCTCCTTATCTTTTTTCCGTACTATACGAGGAAACCCCATATGCCCGTAACGTCCCATCATGACCACGTCTTCAACTAGAACTGGAAAATTCCAGTCTACTTCTTCACTCTGTGGGACGTATGCTATTATTCCCTTTTTCAATGCTTGTTTAATTGTATTCCCTTGAAGGTTAATCTCTCCTTTACTGATAGGAATAAAGCCCATGATAGCTTTAAATAGGGTCGATTTTCCACTACCATTTATTCCTACTAATCCTGTAATAGTTCCACTGGGAAGCGAAAAACTAGCATCCTCTAGGGCTATAATTCCATTCCTGTAAGTAACGGTTACGTTAGAGACGAAAACAATATTATCCATTGTCACCTTTTTTGTTCCGATCAACGAACAAGGCCCAAGGCTATAGTCTCGGAAGTGACCTTGATAAGATCCAAAAAAGTTGGCACAGGACCAGATATTTTTGAGAGGGAATCGACATATAAGATGCCGCCGTAATGAATATTTGTTTCGCGTGCGACTTGTTTTGCCGGTGCGCTCGAAATAGTACTCTCACTGAAAATTACTTTGATATTCTTTTCACGAATTTTATCTATGACACTACGCACCTGCTGCGGTGTCCCTTGAGAGTCAGCATTAATCGGCCAAAGAAATAATTCTTGAAGGCCAAAATCTCTAGCTAAATAACTAAATGCACCTTCACTCGTAACAAGCCAACGCTCTTCCTTTGGCACAGCATGCAGACGTTTTTTGATTGGCAAAATAATCTCTGTTATCTTCTTTTTGTAAATCTGAGCATTTTTGGCATATATGTTAGCGTTCTTAGGATCGTGACTACTTAGAGCTCTTTCTATATTGTCAACGTATATTATCGCATCTGTCGGCGACATCCAGGCATGAGGATTTGGCTTACCTCTATAAGGACCTTTTTTGATTCCTATCGGTTTAATGTTTTCTGTTACAATAACATTTGGAACGTCGCTTAAGTTTTTAAAGAATTTTTCAAACCATAGTTCAAGGTTCAATCCATTCCAGAGCACTAGGTCCGCATTCTGTGCTTTTATAATGTCTCTAGGCGTTGGTTGATAATTATGTATTTCGGCCCCTGGTTTGGTAATACATAGAATAACTGCCGCATCACCGGCAATATTTTGCGCCATATCGGCTATTACAGTAAAGGTTGTTACAACTGTAAATTTATCTGCAGAAAAAGCTAATGAGTTTGAAAAAAATAAAGTAATCAGCAGAGAGAACCGTATTAAAAATTTCATTAGGTTTTCAGTCCTCTCTGTGGATTAAATCGACAAATACCATCGAATACCACTCTCATAATATCTTGAAAAATATTCATTAACTAGCTATGTGTAGGGTAAAGCCGTTGCATTTAAAGTTAGCATAAACTAACTTTAAATGCAACGGCTAATATTGAAAATATTGTGCCTGCGTTAAAATTCTTGAGTGTAAAAAATGGTTCAAAATGTTATTTTTACTTAAAATATTAGCACCTCTATGACCATAATTATTGAAAAAGTTTAAAATGAGATTACTTCGTTTGTACTATCACATAACAATCCAACAGCAGGCTAACTGAGGATAAATTCGATAACAAATATTAGTATAATCAAGACTTTTGAATGGGGTCGCTGGGCCACTTGACGAAGGGCAAGTCGGAACACTTCATGGTGCCTTCTGGGTTGTACAATAGGCGACTTTGGTACAATTGCTTTCTTTCAGTTCGCAAAAATTTACTGGCCTACCATCTACATTATGTCACTAGCTGTTTTTAATGATTTATTAACGTCTATAGCGTTAGAAACTGCTATTCTCCGTGATCAGGTTGCTGTAAAAGTTGCTCTTACGACTGCATTAGGGGTGTCGATGATATCCATGAAAGTTTCAATGAATTTTATCTACGTATTGCTAACAGGTGGCGCTAAATTAACACTATGGATCATACTCATTATTGAGTTTGTACCGCCCTTACCATACAATTATTGGCGATGAAAAAAAAGACACGGAGGCACATATGCGAATTTTAGAAGTGCGCGATATGACTTCGTCTATTGCGTCTGANAACTCTAATGCATATATCGATTTTTCAAAAATGACATGCTCTGTCGTTGCCGTGATCACCGATCAGTTTAGGAATGGTGAACAGATAGTAGGGTATGGCTTCAACTCAAATGGCCGTTATGCTGCAAGNGGCTTNTTGCGCGAACGTTTCATCCCTCGCATCCACTCAGCATCACCAAAAAATCTAATAACAGATACTGAGGATAATCTCGACCCTTTCAAAATTTGGGATATATTGATGCAAAATGAGAAGCCGGGGGGACATGGAGAACGTTCAGTTGCAGTTGGAACCATTGATATGGCGATATGGGATGCCGTAGCAAAGATNGCAGGCAAACCACTCTTTCAACATTTAGCAGATCATTATAACGATGGTAAATCAGACGGCAAAGTTTGGGTATATGCAGCTGGTGGGTACTACTACCCAGGCAAGAATAATAATGCGCTTCAAGATGAACTAAAAAGCTATAGAGATTTAGGTTATAAAACGCTAAAAATTAAAATAGGAGCGGCATCTCTGCAAGAAGATATGGCTCGTATAGAATCAGCCCTCAAAATTTCTGGCGATGGGAATTTATGCGTAGATGCAAACGGCCGTTTCGATCTCGNATCTGCATTGACNTATGCCAAACAAATAAAACAATACGANNTATTTTGGTTCGAGGAGGCCGGTGANCCTCTTGATTTTGAGCTTCAGTCTCAATTGGCTACANAGTATGAGTTACCTCTAGCAACTGGAGAAAACCTTTTCTCTCACCAGGACGCCCGAAACCTNATTAGATACGGAGGNCTGAGAAAGGATCGTGATTGGCTGCAATTCGATTGTGCGCTTAGTTATGGATTAGTTGAGTATCTTAGAACACTTAAAATGCTCGACTACTATGGCTGGTCAAGACGCAGAGTGGTTCCTCATGGGGGACATCAAATGTCACTCAACATGGCTGCTGGCTTNGGCCTAGGAGGAAATGAGTCTTATCCACATGTTTTTAAACCATTTTGCGGATTTGCCGATGGAATCACAGTCCAAGATGGTTATGTCCAGTTGCCCGAGATACCCGGAATTGGTTTCGAATCCAAATCAGAGTTGTTTTCAGTNATGCAGCAACTGATAGATTAGAATGAGCACTCTTAAACGAACCGACTGGGCCAATAACCAAAATTTAATCCCTTTTTTATTTTCCTNAANTACTGGAATTGCAAAAGTTATCTTCAAGCTAACTCCATTGAGTTTTGTCTATGTGATCAGATGCTGTCAGTAATGTAGTTGTATAAACAGTTGTCCAATCACATAAATCATAACGGCGGTTAAGTTTTCTACGAACATTAAGTTCTACGGAACCGCTTGGAATTTTTGATCGCTCCCACATGGCTAAATTCGGCCGTCGCGTTAATAATAGTGTTGTAACATTATTACCATTATTCTCAATTTTCCATAGGCCAATTATTTGGGAGTCATAACTACTTTCAAAACCGGGCCATGCATCTGTACAGAGATTTAAAAATTCATCAAAACTCTCCACCGGAGTTTGAAACCACCGAAAAGCGTAATTCCCCTGTTTTTCTGGCCTATGGATAACTTTAGGCCTGACTGTCGGAGCCATGATATGACTTTCAACCGTCTTTACCATCTTCATCTCAAAACCAATTTGAGCCGACATTTTTTTTGCTATTTCCGCATCCGGCCAAACCGAAATAATTGTAAGAGTATCTCTGGGAAGACCTATTTGGCTTCGCCATACCCCATAGAGTGCTGTTTCGTTATCGGCCAAAGCAAAATAGTTTAAATTAATAACTTGGTTAGCTACATCTAACCACCTTCTTGGTTCACAAATTAAGCGATGATGAACATAAATCGATGACATTAGTCACGCTCCCTGATAAAGATTGACAATCTAAATATTCAGTTGGTTTACCCTTCTAGCAAACAAAATGTTTGTACAATTTGGCAACACCGTTTCAGTAATTTAGTGGTAGATATAATGTATGATTTCTTCTCAGACACAAAAACTAAACCATCTATGGAGATGCGAAAAACAGTTTTAAATTGCCTAGTGGGTGACGAACAAAAATCTGAAGATCCCACAACCACAGAATTATGTGAGAGAACCGCGCAATTACTTGGAAAAGAATCAGCGGTCTTCCTACCGTCAGGGACAATGTGTAATGAAATAGCAATAAAAATCCACACCCAACCAGGTGAAGAAATCATATGTGAATACAGTTCACATATCATTAATTTTGAGACTGGGGGTCCATCAGCACTCAGTGGCGTGATGATCCGAGCATTACATGGGAGNCATGGTATATTCGAAAGTTNTCAAGTNGCTGAGGCTATTCGACCATCATCACGTTATGCGCCCAAAAGTTCTCTCTTATGTGTGGAACAAACGGCGAATATGAGTGGTGGAACCATTTGGCCATTGGACAAGATGCAGGCTGTTACAACTACAGCACACCAATCAGGGCTTAAAACTCACATGGACGGAGCGCGACTGATGAACGCTGTTGTTAAAACAGGTATTTCTGCTGAGCAGTATGGCAATTGCTTTGACTCGGTATGGATCGATTTTACAAAAGGTCTCGGTGCACCAATCGGGGCTGTACTAGCCGGTTCTAGAGACTTTATCGATCATGCCTGGCGGATCAAGCAACAATGGGGAGGAGCGATGCGTCAATCAGGTATAGCAGCCGCCATGTGTATGTATGCTTTAGATAATAATATAGACCGACTAGCCGATGATCATCACCTCGCGGATATAATAGGTCAAAAAATTATAAAATTCAAAGGGGTTAAAACTGTTCTTCCGATAGAGACAAATATTATTATTTTTGATTTAGAACCTAGCGCGCCGACAGCTAACGAACTTGTAAAAACCTTAGCAAAAAAGAAAATTTTAATAGGCGCTTTTGGTGAGCGCCGAATTAGAATAGTTACACATCTTGATGTAGATCCCAGCGCAAGTAAAATTCTTATAGAAGAACTCGCAAAGTATTTAGATTATTAAAGTACTAGCAATACGCCCATAGTTCTATTTTCGCACCTAACATTGCGATAGATCTTACGTATCCATCTTGCTTGAGGATTAAATAAGGCTAATTAATACCCATGACAACAAAATCAATTTCAATTCATTGGTTCCGACAGGATTTACGTATTGAAGACAATCCAGCGCTAAATGCGAGTGCAAGAACCGGCGATGTAATCCCAATATATATCTTTGACACGGGGCGCGGTGCGGAACGCACAGTTGGTGGAGCCGGAAAAGTATGGCTGCATCACTCATTAAAAGCTTTGAATAAAAGTTTGAACGGAGCACTTCGTTGCTTCACAGGCAATCCTATAGATATCCTTCAAAAACTTACCAAAGATACAGAGGCTAAGACTGTAACCTGGAATAGGTTATATGAACCGTCTTCTATAGAGCGCGATAAGATCATAAAATCGAAACTAGTTAACACGGGGACTGCGGTATTGAGTTTTGGGGGCTCATTACTATGGGANCCATGGGAAACGCTCAAAGCAGATGGAACCCCCTACAAAGTCTTTACACCATTTTTCCGCAGGGGATGTCTTAATGCATCCCCACCTCGTATACCTGAGGTTGCGTGTGACATTGAATTAGTTATCAACGTCACAGATGCGGAGGAACAGATCAATCAACTTAAGTTGCTTGATGGGAAGTTATGGGAAAATTCTATAACTGAAGAATGGCATATTGGAGAATTAGGTGCAAAACAACGGCTAACAACATTCATAAACAATGGTATTGATAATTATAAAGATGGCAGAAACTTTCCAATGAAGACTAATGTTTCTCGCCTTTCGCCATACCTGCACTGGGGGGAGATATCACCCAATACTGCTTGGTACGCGGCAAAAAATAAATTGAAAACTAACCCTTGCATCGAAAGCGACGTGAGTCATTTTCTTTCTGAGNTAGGCTGGAGAGAGTTTTCGAATTCACTATTATTTCACTTTCCAGAACTACCCAGAACTAATCTCCAAAAAAAGTTTGATTCATTTCCTTGGGCGGAGGACGAAAATTTGCTGAGGGCCTGGCAAACTGGAAAGACGGGTTACCCTATTGTTGACGCAGGGATGCGACAACTTTGGGAAACGGGATATATGCACAACCGTTTACGAATGATTGTAGGGTCGTTTTTAGTAAAAAATCTTCTTTTACATTGGCATTTTGGTGAGTCTTGGTTCTGGGATTGCCTTTTTGATGCTGACTTAGCCAATAACAGTGCCGGTTGGCAATGGATTGCGGGTTGTGGTGCAGACGCCGCTCCATATTTTCGTATATTCAACCCAGTCACACAGGGAATAAAGTTTGATCCCACGGGCGAGTTTGTTCGGCGCTTTGTGCCAGAACTAGCAAATTTACCAAACTCTGTTTTATTCAATCCTTGGGAAGCGCCGGCAGAAACTTTGTCTAAATCTGGAGTAAAACTTGGGGAAACATATCCAAAACCGATTGTCAGTTTAAAAGATTCCCGACAGAGNGCACTTGAGGCATTTTCGAGCCTGAAAGCGCTTCAGCAACCTAATCCTTGAAACATTATTTATAATTCGGCCACGTATCGCTCAATCTATAACCCTCGGGCCATGGGTCATTTGGATCCGAGAGGTATTGGTGTGTTCCAGTTATCCAACCTCGACCACTCACTTCAGGAATTATCGCAGGTTTACCACCGACTTGTGCATCATCTATTATAGTTCCTTTGAATTCAGAACCAATAATCGAAGAAACGGTTAACACATCACCCACATCCATAATTCCTAATGCTCGTAAAATTGCCATGCGGGCACAAACAGCAGTTCCAGTAGGAGACCGGTCAATTTTGCCTGGTTGTATCGCCACAATTGACTTTGCCCATAATTCGCCATCTTTGTCGCTCAGAGGCCCTGCAAACAGACAAAACGAAAAGTTATTCCAGTCCTTGTTCTCCGGATGGGTAAAACTAAGCTGCTGGTTAGCAGAATTTGTTATATTCACACCAAGTTCGGCCAATCTGCGAGCTTCAATTTCGATTAAGTCGAGCCCAATCTGGTCTGCATTTACGATAATAAATGTATCACCGCCGTAGGCTGTATCAACCTTTATCTTACCTAATCCAGGGACATCCAGATCTACCCCCATTTGACCAACAAAAGCTGGCACATTTTGGACTCTTATCCGCTCTGCTTTACCATCTTTACATTCCGCCGTTACGTGCACTAAACCACCCGGCGCTTCTAAAGTAATTTTTGTAATAGGTTCTTGCATCTCAATAATACCGCTATCAAGAAGAACTGTTGCGACACAGATAGAATTTGACCCTGACATCGGAGGGGTCGCTTCAGGCTCCATTATAATCCACCCCATTTGAGCAATTGGATTTTTTGGAGGAACAAGTAGATTCACGTGACGAAAAACGCCACCTCGTGGTTCGTTCAGCATAAAATTACGGAGTGACTGGTCTTTTTCTATCCAGGTTCTTTGTTCCCAAAGTGTAGAACCCGGTGGCGGGGCAACTCCACCGACAATTACATCACCAACCTCGCCTTCCGCATGGCAAGATATAACATGAATTGTTTTATTACTTCGCATNTGAATCTCCAAAAGNATTAACCCCAAGAAAGTTTATAAGGCTAATACCGTAATAGTATTTAAAATTAATCGCATTCAGACAATGTCTAATTCATAAGTTAATTGGTAATAGAAAAATTGTATTAACNTAAATTTTTTCAAAAAGCAGTGTGGATTTAATTAGTCATAAGCGGTAGATATAATTCCCAAGAATGGAGCAAAAATGTCAAATGGTTCACCACTACCAGCCTACTTGATACAACGTTATAACGGCTGGAAAGCTACAAAATATGTTGAAAATAAAGTTTGGTACAAGCATTTAGCCGAAGACGGTCAACATCCCCGCGCAATGGTTATCTCGTGTTGCGATAGTCGCGTCCATGTGACGGCTATTTTTGGCTCTGATACAGGGGAATTTTTTATTCATCGTAACATCGCAAACTTAGTGCCACCATATAGTCCGGATGGTGATCATCATGGAACTTCAGCAGCTGTTGAATACGCGGTAACTTCTCTTCACGTTGCGCATATAATAGTTTTGGGGCATTCAAACTGCGGTGGTGTGAGTGCTTGTCATAAAATGTGCTCTGGCAACGCACCTGAGTTAGAGGAGAAGTCCAGTTTTGTTGGAAGATGGATGGATATTCTCCGACCAGGTTTCGAACGTGTTCAGCACATTAAAAATACCCAAAGTCAAATTGATGCTTTAGAACGAGAAGGAGTAATAATATCACTAGAGAATCTTATGGGTTTCCCTTTTGTAAAGGCGGCCGTGGAATCTGATACTTTATCATTACATGGACTATGGAATGACATAGGTGAAGGCAGTTTGTTTTTCTATAACGGTTCGGGTTTTCAGCCAGTGTTATAAAAAGGGTCAATATCAAATAACATTTGAAACAGGGCTTGGTAACTTGTGATGATACAACTAAGCGAACATGAAAAAGCAATATTAGTGAAAAGTATTGGAACACCAGGTGATCAAATGGCCATGGAACTTGTGGTCGATGCAGCTCGGATACTTGGTGCTAAACATTTAATTCCGATTGAATCCAGCCACATTGATGGTTGTCTTTACCACGGTGACTCAGGGGTTCTTTATTGTGAGAAGCTAGCCGCATATGGAACACAGGTTAAGGTACCCACGACGACTAATGTTGGTGGACTTAATTTAACGAATTTCAATCAGACAAATTTATCAAAAGTAAAACGTGATATGGCTTATCGCCTGATGCTAGCACATCAAAAAATGGGCTGCCTGCCTACTTGGACTTGCGCGCCTTACCAAGCAGGCGCTCGCCCCAGTTATGGCCAACAAGTAGCTTGGGGTGAGTCAAATGCCGTTGCTTTCACTAATAGTATATTGGGAGCTAGAACTAATAGATATGGTGATTTTCTTGATATTGCCTGTGCAATTTCGGGCCGGGCGCCATACTACGGTTTACACATTCCTGAAAATAGAATTGCTAGTTTGGTATTGGATGTGTCCAGACTTCCAAAAAGCCTATTGCAGGAAGATGCATTCTTCCCTGTATTGGGCTCAATGATTGGTAAATTAAGCGGCGAGGCTATTGCCGTAGTGCACGGGTTACTTACAAATGCTACCGAAGATCAAATGAAAGCCCTATGTGCTGGAGCGGCAAGCACTGGTTCAGTAGGACTAGTTCATCTGAGTGGATTAACCCCTGAGGCCCCTGACACCCAAACAGCGTTGGGTGCCGAGCAACCAAAAGAAATTATACACATTACCAAAGAAATGGTGATAAATGCCCGTAATAAACTAAGCATNCTAGATATAGAACAGATCGATTGCATAGCAGTTGGCAGCCCTCATTTCTCAGATAGTGAGTGCCGTACTTTATTGTCATTAGCCGGTAAGGAGCGGTTCAAGATACCCGTTTATATTTGCACGGGACGTCATACCATGGCTCAACTTGAGAGAGATGGTACTGATCAAGATCTAAAGGATTTAGGCGTTATTTTTGTTATCGACACCTGCATTATTGTAACACCTATCTTGCCAAAAAACTCTGGAGTTCTAATGACTAATTCTGCCAAATTTGCACATTACGCAGCAGGGAATACCGGGTATGCACCAGTTTTTGGTTCGTTAACCGATTGCATAAAAAGCGCGCAAGCAGGTAAATTAATTTGGGATAGTTCAGTTTGGGGATAAAAACTAAATCAACAGTTCTTATTAGCGGAAATGCGACTGGTGAAATACTATATTTCGATGCGCCGATAAGTTTTTGGGGAGGAATTAACGTTGTTAATTCCAAAGTAATTCAAGCGGGACATCCACAGCACGGCAAAGTAACCTCTGAAAAGATCCTAGTTATTCCTAATTTAATCGGATCTAGTTCTTCATCTGCAGTTATACTAGAGTTAATATATTCCGGCATAGCGCCCAAAGCACTGATTTTAGGCATGCATGATGCTATTTTGCCAATTGGTAACATTGCAGCCAGACAGATGGGGTGGGGTACCATTCCAATGGTAGCACTTAAAAACCCACACTTTAAGAGCGGGGACTGGGTAGAAATTTGTTCAGATGGAATAATTAAAAATATAAATCGTCAATAACTTATCTTACCTTTAAGCGTAAATATTTTATTATTTATGTTAAGGTAATTAGATTTTTTAACTAAGTTTGTACCCTAACACTTGCCTTACTAACGTGCTGTATTAGTTAAGTTTATGATACTCAGGAATAGCTTAATTCACCGATTTCTGGACGTTTTTCAGAACTCGGTGTAAATTTACTGAGAATGAATAAAAGGAGAACCCTATGTTGGTTGTTGTATCACCGGCAAAAAAACTGAATATGCAGTCTCAAAATAGCTTCGTTGCGACTAATCCTGCATTCGCCAATGACGCAAAAGAACTTGCTTCAATTGCTAAAAATTTGAGTGTTCCTGATCTACAAAATCTTATGGGGATAAGTAAAAATTTGGCAGAATTAAACGCAGAACGTTTCGAGTCGTTTGGACATCAAGATAAAAAATCAGCTGCTTTTGCATTCGCCGGTGACACTTATCAGGGACTTGAAGCAGCATCACTTTCTTCAAAGGATATAGTATGGGCTCAAGATCACCTCAGAATTCTCTCTGGCCTCTATGGAATGTTGAGACCCCTGGATGCAATAGAGCCATACCGATTAGAAATGGGTAGTAAGTTAAAAACCAAAGTTGGGGACTCTTTGTATGATTACTGGCGAAATAAATTGGCTGATGGTCTAAACGATGAAGCTAAAAAAGCAGGAACCAATATCCTCGTCAACTGTGCATCTCAAGAATACTTTGGAGCGATTGATATCTCCTCTCTAGANCCAAAGGTTATAACCCCCATTTTTAAGGAAAATAAATCTGGGAAGACTAAAATTATAAGCTTTTACGCAAAAAAAGCACGTGGCATGATGGCTCGATTCATTATTCAAAAACGTGCGAAAAAGGTTTCAGATTTGTATGATTTTAAGAATGGTAATTATCAATATGTTCCAGAAGAATCAAATCAAGAGGAACTCGTATTTCTACGTGACCACCAAAGCTGAAGAATTAATCCCATATGCTAAGTAGAATCTTTGGCCAAATTATTTATTTAAAACGTCGAAGCGAATAACATCTGCAAGTTGATCCCGGCTAGGCAAACTATAGAGACTTCTCATGCTTTTTCTTATCGAACACAATCATTTTTTTTATCGGCGATAGATTGACTTCATCAACAACAGTACCTCTTCTCATCATAAGTATATCTATTGCAGATGCAGCAACATCTAATGGCTCAATAGCATTTTCATGATTTTCTCCTGGATAGAAATCCAATTTATCAAAAAACGAAGAACGGACCATACCAGGGTTAATTAAACAAACTCTAATATCATTCGAACTCACCTCATCCCGCAGGGCTTGAGCAAAACCACGTAGACCAAATTTTGCTGCAGAGTATAAGGTGGATTTTTTCTTACCCACAACACCCGCTTCAGATCCCATTATTATTATGTCACCACCAGTTTTATTTTTTAAATGCCTTATTACAGCTTGGCATACTAAAATATGCGAAAGTAAATTTAAGTCTAAAAATTCCTTAATTTGTTTCACAGAAAAGTTCTCTAAAGACTGGAATTTTCCATAACCCGCGTTGCTTATTAATACGTTAATATCTTTATGATCAACAATAATTTTTTTTAAAAAAGAGGACGTTTCATCTAAATCGGCTAAATCTATTTGATAAGGAAAGTAGAGCTTATTATTAGGAGCAAATTTTGAGTGTTCTCTTGCAAGACCAATGACCTTACATCCATGCGACAGTAATTTTTCACAAATAGCCCTCCCTATTCCACTAGAACTACCCGTCACAACAGCAGTTTTTTGATGTAGAAGCATTTACTTTTTACCTCAATCCTGGATAACGCACTGAAAAAGTTTATCATCGTCAACATAGTTTTTCAGGGCTTTAAACAGAAATTCTGCCATCTGGCTCTCTATATCAACCTCGTAATGTACATACCCATTACTTTCTGACATGGGTATCGAAAAAAGAAGTTCTTCTGGATAAAGCTTTGTGATTTCGTTATACATTTTTTTAGGGTATCTAAGTGGTCCATGCGAAATAGAGTGGATAGCCTCACTCGGCACCGAACTCTTAATTTCATTCAACAGCCCCCCATACAACTGTTTCCAGTTTTCTGAATAAATCAATGGGTCAAAGCGCAGACCGATAGGCCATCCAATTTCTGCTAATCTTTTTATATTATCAATTCTTCGTCTTACACTCGGCGCTTTATTATCCAATTTTTCTGCTAGTTCCCCAGGCATCAAACTGAAAGCAACAATGCAATTAGAGGCAACGTATTTTGAAGTCAATGAATCTGATTGAATACTTTTAGTCCTGAGTTCTAATTCTACTTCTGGATATTTTTTAAATAATGGGATCGCGTTTTTTGCAAAACCCGTTATCTTCTCGAAAGCCAACGAATCACAATCATAGCCGGAAAAAAAAGTGATGTCCTTCCCATGATATAAATCGATAGTTCGTTCAATCTCGTCAAAAAAATCTTCATAGTTAACAAAAAGTACATAGTTAGCAGAAGAATACATTCCCTGTAGGAAACAATATCTACAGTCATAAATACAATTGTACATATGTGAAAAATAAAAGTTATTTTTTGATGCAAGACCGAAACCTGCTGGAGCGGGAAGAATAAAATTGTCATGCTTTTTCCCCAAAATCAAAGCCGGATTGAGTTTTTGAATTCTNAAATTTTGAGATCGTTTGTTGAATATTTCCTGATAACGATCGATTTCAATTATGTGTGATTTTGGAAATTTAGATTTAATTAATTGCGTTCTTGGATGATTTAAAATCTCTCCTTCTATAAAAATGGTATCAATCAATTTTTGCAATCCAATTAAATTTGAGATCAGTTAAATGCTTATCTAAGTATTTGAGNACATCTTTCGCAGTTTTACACTCATCAATCAAATCATTGACAGTTTTAGTTGGGAAAACAACNCTCCATTTTTTAAATTTTCTTATCAACTGATTTTGACGACTAACAGAAAAATGAAATTGACCAAGAATTTCTTCAACCTCTACTGGAACCTGTAGCCGCTGTTTCTCTAATTGAGTTAATATCTCAATTTCAAGCAACAAAGCTTGAATAATATGTAAATTAACTTCAATCAAGGACCCTGCAAGTTCTTTATTTATGACGGTCATATCTGTCTCTGTAATATCTGAGACAACCTTGAAACAGAATATCAACTCATTACAGGAAAAACGCGTCGCCACGTCTACAAAAGCACTAACCTCCATATCATGCAAAACGCCATTCTTTGCGCTCGGACACGGTCGATCTACCGTTTGGATTTCCATTAATTCTAATATTTTGGCGAACCGGTAACCTGGAAAGAATATTTTGTTCTTATCGGGACTTCTCACTTTAATACCCTGATATATTCTCCCTATCTCACCGTCCGCTGAACCCGCTATTCCCAAGTTTATCCAAGCAGCCCACGGAGGGGCGTTGGTTCTGCTCGCCAAAAAAGCGGTTGCTGCAGCTGCATTCACCTGCCCCACCCCTGATATAACTAATGCATAACGAAGCTTATCGTTCTTATATATTGGAAAAATATTATTTCCTGATTGAAGGTCGAGTTTAAAAAAAGAAATTAACGGTTTAGCTTCTGACTTTAGAGCAACCACCCAACATATATTTGGCCCTTGGTTAGAGGACAATACTCTTGGGCTAACAGTCACTAACGTCTCTCTTTATCTTCAACCAATAGTCTCGTTTTATTTCAAACTCTTGAGCCATTTCTGTTTTTTTTCTCTTCTCTGCACCAAGCAAAAGAATATTTATTTTACTCATTAATATATCGAGTGCTTGTAAGCTTTGCTTTGTAGAAAGGTTATTAGAATTAATCAATTTTTCTAAGGCATGAACCCTAAATCGGTCCATACCCCAAAAAGCTCTTGATAATTGATCATCGTGGCCACCATACTTAATAGTCAACGGTTCTTCCAAGAAAAGCACCTCTTCAAAAGCACATAATCTCAGCCACATATCATAATCTTCACAGGCCGGTAGTGTTTCATCAAAGAACCCATAATCTTCAAATAATGTTCGATGTAACAATACAGAGCTTGGAGATATACAACACAGTGGAAGACATCTTTCAAAAATATAACCACCACTTTTTTGATGTTTTTTCTTTGGATTAATTTGTTGACCATTTCTTATCCACACTTCTTCTGTGTGACTTATTCTGTGTTTCCAATTTTGCTCCTTCAATGCTAAGAGCTGTCTTTCCAACTTGTTTTCAATCCAGGCATCGTCAGAGTCTAATAATGCTATGTATTCATTACTTGCTTTAGTTATACCTAAATTTCGAGCGGCACTCACACCTTTATTTTCTTGATAAAAATATTGAATAGTTACACCCAACCCTGATCCTTTAATCATTCCGTTTTCTATAAGAATTTCGTATGTTTTATCAGTCGACCCATCATCTACAATTATTATCTCTGCCACTGGGTTGGTTTGGGAAAGAATAGAATTTATAGCCCGAGGAAGACAATGACTACGATTAAACGTCGGAACGATTACTGATATATTCTTAGGTTTCGGATTAAGAACTGGTTTTGACAACAACATAAATACAAAGCACTTCCATGATCAAATCCACGACAAATAACCCTCTAGGTCGTTATTATCCATGGCAACCTAAAGATGAACAAATGGGTATCTTAGATTAAACATTCAAAACTGCACATCATCTTTATTAAAGAATTATAGTCTAAGCACATTGGCAACTATCTAGCCATTGGCGTTAATAAGACCACAGTGAACTAGGTGCAAGTAGCACCCCTATCTTGCGTTAAAATATTATCCATTTACCAGGGCCTAGATTACTGCCCATCAAACATAGAAAAGTCGGCAAATGCTGAGCATGTCGGTGAAGCAATAATTTCACCGTTAGAAACACGACATCTACCATAGACAATCCATGGGTCATCAACAGTACCAATTCGTGTATCAATGCGGAGCACGTCTTTATATTGCTCGGCAATCTCCACTGTCGTCAAGCCACTGTCATATCTTCCTTCCAAAAGACCTTCAGCTACATGCATTATCGAATTGACCGGCACAAACTCCTTCCATTTGTTTAGATCAGCATATTTTCTTGTCGCAGGTTGTAGAGCAATACTTTTTGGTATTTTCACGTCTCTCCGTGTCAATATGCCTAGTTCTTTACTTGGTGAAATGAAAGTATCAATAATATGAATGTCGTATTCAAAATGTGCTTTGGCCACCACATCAGCGCAGTCAGGATGGACCGCTGCTTGAACCATGTGATCAGCCTCACCATCCGCTATCATAGAAAGTCCCAATTGAAAATTATCGATTAATTGGACGCTAGCAGTCTGGATACCACGGTACTTGAGATAGTTATGCGTCACAAATTCATGATTAGTGCCAGAGGGTCCCAGAGTAATAAAAGTCAACTCTTCGGTCTTTTTCGGTGTATTCATTACACATCATCCATCTCTCACAAATAAGCTAATTGATTTATGTNACACAATTGAACTCTGGAATATCTATACAAACGGAAGTTGATTTGTTTTTTCACCAAATATAAAAACCTCCATACTAATAGAAATTCAAACCAGAACAAAATAAATTTTGATTTTCCTTACTAAGAAGCGACTTAATTTTCTCATTATCTTAAAATTTACAATCGCTACTTTTTGGTGAGTATAAATATTTTCGATTTTGAAAAATATATTAGTACTGCACCAAATATTATAGCAGCAATCGCATGTTGCAGTTCTGCTGATAAATATATGAGCGTTGTTCCAGTCACTAGAGGCCCGATAGCCGCCCCCAAGTCTCTCCAAGTTTGCATTCTTGCTAAATTACTCATTAAGTCTCGTTGTCCTAAACTTGTTTGGGCAATAATCGCCGGCCCTAATGACGCCAACGCTCCTCTAAAAATCATTAGGACAACAGCTCCTATAACCACATAGCTCAGAGAGATTAACAGTAATCCCATAGTCGTAAAAATCGCAGCAATAAAAAATATTTTCCCAGCCCCAAAACGGTCAGCTATCATTCCAAATAAAGGCGCTCCGGTTGCCTCACCAAGATGACGGAGAGCCAATAATGCACCACCACCAAGTACTGCAGTACTTAAATTTGTGCTCTCAGCCAACATCAATATAACCGAAATTGCAAAAAGCCCATCTACCGCATAACCTTGCAAAAAATATAAGATATCTAGCGGGGTAGGCTTAGCCCATTTTAATTGATTCCTATTAGGTAATTGGGCGGTTGGTTCCTGTTTTGGCAGAGACAGAGCAATAAATATTCCAAGAGTAGTAGGAACCGCCATCAGCAAAAAAACCATATTTGGTCCTACAAGCCCTACTAACCAAGTTCCTAGAAGCAATGCAATTATTGGCCCAAGGCGCTGAATAGCTTGACTGACCCCAACCCTTGTTCCTGCCTTTTCCTTATACTCAACTGCGTACGCCAAGGTCGATAAAACAAGTATTGCATAGGCTACTCCCCATATTATACGAGCAATTAATAAAGGGAAAAANCCAGTACTAATTCCATATAACCCAGTACTAGCTGTCGCCATTATTGCTGCAATAATACATAAGAGGCGCTTTCCATGAGCAGAAACTAGGTCACTGATCAGCCCATACGCGAATACACGCACTAGCCTATTAGCTGATAAGAGAACACCAACCATAGGCATTGTAATACCAAAACTCTCTGAATAAATGGGTAGAATGGCATAAATAAGCGCATCGCCTAGAAGTGCAAATGACATTATTACCGATGAGCTAACAATCACTTGCCAGCCATTTCTCGTATCTCTAGCCATTACCGTATGTTTCATTTATTAATTATAGAGAATAAAGGATCCATTATCAGTAATCTGACCTGACCCCACTGAATGTAGTTACATATAATATGCTCTCTAAACCGAAAGCCTCGTAAATTTAGACCCCCTATAAATATATGGGATCAACGGTCTCATAACAGTCCCCATAATTGGTACAGCAACCCAGCCAGAAAAGCGCCAGAGAGCGATGCTGTTATATAAAGGGCAAACACCTGTGGTCGAGCGAGAACCCAGACTGCCATAGCCGCTGGAATAGAGGTGACACCGCCTGCGATGAGGAATGCCATAGCCGCCCCCGGCGCCATGCCTTGCGCAATTAANCCACCAACTAAAGGCAGCGCAGCATAACCATTCATATAAGCGGGTATACCCACCAACGTAGCTATAACAATCGCCATATAGTCCTGACCTCGAATTAAAGAACTAACGCTCTCTGCAGGCACCCACTCAACAATTAAACTTTCTAGGATAAACGCCAATGTCAGCCACTTGAGCAGAAATAGAGTTGTTGTCACGCTCGTTTTACTAAAATCCTTACGCCGTTTGGGATCGACCCAGAAAGCCCAAACTACAGGCTTCGGCTCTCGCACACTAGAGCCACCACACCCATTACCAGTAACCCCATCACGTAACGGATTAGTAAAGGCTCCAACCTTCATTAGCAGGTGCACAGCAATGCCTCCAAAACCTCCTAACCCAATAGCGGCAATAGTTTTAGCTATTGCAAAGTCAACGTTCAGTACACCAGCTGTAAGCACGAACATGGAAGGGTCCATAATTGGCGATGCTAGCCAAAATGCCATAACTGCCGGAAGTGGCACCCCCATAGTCAGAAGCGCTGCAATCAAGGGAATAACACCACACGAGCAAAAGGGTGAGATAGCGCCTGCCAGTGCCCCCGAGCATATCATGACAAATGGCGAGCCGGTGAAGGCTCTGGCGATTAGATTATCAGCCCCAGTTGCCACAGACCAGGCCGCAATACCAATCGACAGAATAAGGAATGGTGCTGTACTTATTAGAGCTTCACCTGTGAACAATGCGCTATCGATTGCTTGTGTAGGATCAAATACTAACAGTGAAAAAAGTAATGCTAGCGACACGAGCCAAACTCGCTGTGCAACCAAAATTCTATGCAACGTCACCCTTAAGGTAGGAATTTTAAGAATAGCATCAGTCATCACCAAATCGCTCCAAACTTTGCGGTATCAATATAAAAGAGAATTTTTATCGATATCATCCATCTTTTTCCTCTTTAGTTGTTTTGACACCAACACAGCACTCAGATGTCAGAAAGCTAATTAAGCCCTCCATGACAGGATAATCTACACGATTAAATACCTCCCGCCCCTGCTTTTCCTGAAGAATAAGACCAGAAGTAACTAATGCTGATAAATGATGAGCTAGCGTTGATGGAGCGATTTCGAGATGTTTGCCAATATCACTAATACGCAAACCAGCATTACCAGCTTTGACGAGCAATCGGAAGATCGACAATCGAGCATCATGACCAAGGGAGGAAAAAGCTCGAGCATTATAACTATCCAGTGACATATAANNAATATAACTATANAACTAGTTTTGTCAATGTTTTAAACGATAGAAAACTNCATTTGGATTATCCCGTTTACGTGACGTATTAACAATACCACTTATATGAACCGGACACATCTTTCCTAGTTGTTGCCAACTAAATATAAATTGTCACAGTACAAACAGGCCAATTTATCCAAAAAACACAAAATGCTCATGACAGNTTTNAACGTAATTATCAGGGAAATCAGAGATTGTATGCATGGCCATGTCCAGCTAGAACTGCAAACATAATACTTCAAAGTTGCAACCTTTTATAGCTCAACAACCTCTAAGATAACCATAAAATTACACAAGGACGACACAATGGAACATATGGAAGAGGTCTATAAAGGACTTACTCGAGACGAAATCGAAGAGCAATATATGTTGCGTAATACGCGTCCCAGCTATGAAACAACAGATATCCCGCGTTGGAAAAAATTATCGGCTAATTTCCGCNCTAAGACCNCCGGTAATCGTGATATTGTATACGGATCACGCCCTCGAAATAAATTGGACTTATTTTACCCTAATAATACCCCAGAAGGCCTCGTTTTGTATATCCATGGTGGGTATTGGCAACGAGGTGATAAAAGCGTTTATAGCTTTATCGCAGAACCTTTTATCAATCGCGGACATGCGGTGGCGGTAATAAACTATCAGATGTGCCCAGACGTCAAATTAACAGAGATAGCACCGCAAATTCGCACCGCTATATTATATCTTTGGAATAATGCGGACCGCTTAGGCATTCCAAAAAGTAACTTTAACTTGTTGGGTCATTCAGCTGGCGCTCATCTAACAGCAGAGATGTTATTCACAAACTGGCAAGTCGAAGATAAGAAAGTTNCCAAGAATCTAATACATGCAGTAGTTGCTATTTCCGGCATCTATGATTTTGAACCTATTCTTTATTGTTCTGAGAATGAAGGAATTAGGATGGATGAAGTAGAGGCAAAGGCAGCGAGTGTTATTCATCGAAAACCAACGTCAGATATTCCAAATATAATTGCATTTGGATTAAACGAACCTTCAGAAATGCAAAGACAGTCGATTGATTTTGCCAAAGTATTATACGCTAGCCCTGATAATACAGAACTAATAAAAATAAATAATGCAGACCATTTTGAAACTGTGGATACGATCACAGATGAAAGTAGCAGGTTGTTTATCCAGACCTGTAAATTATTTGATCTAATCTAGAGAAATCAAACCGTGTCTTTTATTAATGGTGAAACACCTATTCTTGGACTTATTTTGGATCTCCCATAAATTGCCACAGGGTTTGACACAGTTGTTNCGATGGATAATTTAAACTGCCAAAATTTTCGTTACAGTTAAAAAATATAAAAAAAGATTATTTCGAGTCAGTTTATCATATAATATGTTGTTTTATGAGGTAAAAGTTGGTAGCGGAGGAGGGACTTGAACCCCCGACACGTGGATTATGATTCCACTGCTCTAACCACCTGAGCTACTCCGCCACACTGTTTCCGTCGACGGTAATAGGCAACGTGGCCCCACCTGTCAACTAACAGTATAGTTTTAAAACTAATTTTAAATGACTAATTGTAGTTAGTCTTACCGGAAAACTCCGTCCCGACAATCCAGCCTCCTCCAAAAACTCTTCTTTTGTCCTCTGACGAATAAAAAACGGCAGCTTGCCCGACTGATATACCGAATTGTTCTTCTTCTAAAACTAGCCTGCCTTCTTGCTCACTTTCTCGAAACAGGACGCCATAGACTGGTTTTTGAGTGGACCTTAGTTTCACATAAACATTTAAGCCAGGGCCAGACGACTCCTCGTCACCAATCCAATTTATATTGTCCACCAACACAGTATCGCGAGCAAGCGCGCTTTTGGGTCCAACGAAAACAATCTTTTTTTCTNGATCTAAACTGATTACGTATAAAGGGGCAGACTCACCCGAAATCGTTGTGTCAACTCTTCCGCCAATACCCAATCCCTTCCTTTGACCCACTGTGAAGTTGATAATCCCATCATGTTCTCCCAAAACAGTGCCATCTATGTGAATAATTTCCCCAGGATCTATCGCGCCGGGCCTTATACGTTTTACAACATCTGCATACCGGCCACCGGGAACAAAACAAATATCCTGACTATCTGGTTTCTCTGCTACATCAAGTTTCAATCTAGCAGCTTGCGCCCTAGTCTCATCTTTTGATAAATTGCCTAATGGAAAGCGAAGATAATCAAGTTGTTCTCGGGTCGTGCCAAATAAAAAGTAGCTTTGATCTTTAGTTAAATCATCACCACAATGCAATTCGACACCATTCGTTCCTACTATTCGCTTTACATAGTGGCCGGTGCAGAGTGCCTCAGCTCCCAAATCCTTTGCTGTTTTGAGTAAGTCATGGAATTTAACTGTCTGGTTACAACGAACACATGGTATTGGAGTTTCACCTCTAAGGTAACTATCAGCAAAATCGTTTATCACTGCATCACGAAAAAGATTTTCATAATCTAAAACATAGTGGGGTATTCCGATCTGATCAGCCACATTACGAGCATCGTGAATATCAACGCCAGCACAACAAGCGCCTTTTCTCCTCAGCGCCTCCCCATGATCATAGAGTTGCAAAGTGATACCAACAACGTCATAGCCAGCTTCTGCCACCAGTGCCGCCGTCACGGACGAGTCTACGCCTCCAGACATGGCAACAACAACACGTGTTTGNGAGCGGTCTCCTTTGAGGTCTAAATTTANAGCATTAGTCATCATATCTNTAACATAGGTCGCCAAATTAGGTACGACAAGAAAATACCCACCTTTGCCCAGCAATCATCACGATAACGAAAACTCAACACACGATTTACTGATCTTTATCAGGGGTTTTAGCGCCCCTTAAAAACTAAAACCCATCAGGNTTGGTTAGAAAAAGGAAGGTGGGCTATCAATCCATCAAGATCANCTGTTATTTTTATTTGGCAACCAAGCCTCGAACTAGCAGTGAGCCCGTAGGCTAAATCTAACATATCTTCCTCGTCTTCGCATGGTTTTGGCAATTTTAAGAACCATTGCTTATCTATTATTAAATGGCAGGTAGCGCAGGCCAAATTTCCTTCACACGTCCCTTCGATATCAACTTGGTGGTCACGAGCTACCTCCAATAAGGTTTGCCCCAATACGGCATCCACCTCTTTTCGAACACCTGGTTCTTCAAAAAAAATTACTTTTGGCATTACAGGCTCATCCACTAAGTTTTTTAGGATTTTTTGTTTGTTTTTTCATATATTTTTATCCAAGTCTCAACTACACGATCTACATCGGCCTCGGTGCTTTCCCATCCAAAACTAACCCGAATAGTATTGGTGGTTGCATCTCCAATAACTCCCATCGCTTCAATAACGTGACTTTTCTTAATTTTACCAGATGAACATGCGGCGCCAGCACTGATATAAATCCCTTCAAGATCAAATAACATTACTTGAGTTTCAGCGGAGACACCTGCCATTACAACCGCACTAGTATTTCCCAATCTTGGCGCGTTGACAGAGAGAATTTGAAGGTCCGGTAGATAATCCAGGAGCTTTTGCTCAAATAAGTCTCTTAAACGACATACTTCATCTGGCTCACTAGCGTTGTTTAGTAATACCTCTGCCGCGGCTCCAAATCCAACAATCCCCGCAATATTTTCAGTGCCAGAGCGCCGACCTTTCTCTTGCCCACCTCCCACTAAAAATGGTTTAAGTTTAATCCCGTCTGCAACTACTAAAGCCCCTACCCCGGAAGGCCCACCAATTTTATGAGCAGATATTGACATCATCGACAAACCGCTATCTCGAAAATTTATTGGTATTTTGCCGAGCGCCTGAATTGCATCAGCATGAACTTGCGCACCATATTTAGAGGCTATCGCAACAACTTCTTCTATGGGCTGTATCGCACCGGTTTCATTATTTGCCCACATAATAGAAACGAGGCAAGTACCTTCTACTCGCGAAAGAGCCTTTTCAAGGTCAGAAAGTATAATAACGCCGTCTTGATTAACAGCGACTTTTACTGATCCTGGAGCAGCCGAAAANACAGCATCATGCTCGATTGAGGAGATAATTATATCAGAACAATAAGCACCTTTTATCGCCAAAGAATCCGCTTCTGTTCCACCACTTGTGAAAATAATATTCTCCGGTTCTGCTCCAACTAATTTTGCTATCTGCACTCTAGATTTTTCGAGTCTTTTTCTTGCTCTTCGGCCAAAACGATGGATTGAGGAAGGATTACTGGGTTCATCNAACGACGCAAAAATATCCCTTTTGGCCTCACTCCTTAATGGTGAAGTTGCGTTATAATCAAGATAAACACCTAAATTATNTTTATCCGAAAAACTCATTAAATTTCCATTAGACTATTCGTCATTTCAGCCGGTAATGAGGATTAGAGTCAAAACTTGTAAAAATTACCGATCTAGTTCCCCCGCGAATGCTAGTCTGAAGGCAAATGATTAGTAACCTCGTTATAATTTTGATCGCTTAACAATCAGCTACTAGGTCCGCATAGCTGACTTTGATATAAGTTGCAACGAATTTTCATTATCGAACCAATAATAAAATAATTTAACTTTTCTTGATAAAAGCAGTTATTAAAGGGTTTTTTATAAATATTTTATTCTATTGCCCCTAAAATACGTTCCTCGATAACAAATATAATACATTTTTCTAACAAACATCGTGTTTTAGGTTATAACCCTTCGAGTTATTTTAGTCAGTTTCAAAAGACTCTGGCTTTTCTAATAATATTCACTGGTAATTTTTTCAAAAGGACTTAGCGGTAATGCCTGAAGTACTTATAAATGGTCCGGAAGGACGGATCCAAGGTCGTTACATGCATGGTAAGGCTGAAAATGCACCCATGGCTCTTGTTCTGCATCCGCATCCAGAACAAGGTGGAACAATGAATAACAAAGTTGTTTACTCTATTTATCAGAGTTTTGTGGCTCGCGGATTTTCGACACTTAGGTTCAATTTTAGAGGTGTTGGTCGTTCTCAAGGGAAGTATGACGGCGGTGAGGGCGAATTAAGCGATGCAGCCTCCGCATTAGACTGGCTACAAATGTATAATCCAAATGCGCCATTTTGTTGGGTGGGAGGCTTTTCTTTCGGATCCTGGATTAGCATGCAATTATTAATGCGACGACCAGAAATTGTTGGTTTTTTATCAGTAGCACCACCGGCCAGTGACTATGACTTTACCTTTTTAGCTCCATGCCCATCCTCCGGCTTGATGCTACAAGGTGAAAATGATGAAAATATACCGCCAGATTCCGTAAAAAAATTAGTCGAGAAATTGTCGGCACAGAGAGCTATCGAAATCCAATACACTTTGGTACCCGGAGCAAATCATTTCTTTGCTGGGAAAATCGACGAAATGATGATGGCCATCGATAACTATCTGGACATTCAACTCTCCGATGAGTTTAAGCGTTCTGAAGATTAAGCAAAAAAAAATGGCCATTATCTTTTTAGAATAATGGCCATTTTAAAAGATTTTAGATTATCTTAACCTCTGTGTGTATTTACTACTGATATGTCCACAGACGGCCGAAGATCAGAACATACCTTTAAGACCTGGTGAATATCACTATTCACAAACTTGTCGAAAAGTTCTTCATTTACCTCATTACCTGAATCTAAATCTGCATAAGCTTGCTGTTTTAATATATAATCAAAACGTGCTGCCCACTTACGCGCGCCTAACCGAGCGGTAGTGGAACAGTTATCCACCATATATGATACGCCCTTAAAATCCATGTACGGGTTTAATGAATCAACCGCCTCGATTATCGACTCATTAGCAATTTCCGAATAAGGGTGCCCTCTGTCCTTAAGAAGGTCTACTTGAGCCATCATCGTCGCCATATACACTCCAGCAGTCTCGGCATTGATAGGGGCATAATTTCTTTGTTCATCATCGCGAACCTTTTCCCCGACTTGCCACATATCCGTAGTATCAATGTTACCCATTGGGTACCTATCAAATCTATCAGATGCTTGGATTACACTTCTAACTTCGTTGCCAGACGCAACATCGTCATAAATTTCCTCAAGTATTTCGCGAGCTGGATGATAAGATGCACAATATGCTTTTCTAAATGCCGCTTTCTCTCCCTCATTCAATTCTTCATAAACGGCCATTAGTCCAGAACGAGATATAGTTTTACTTATTGGTCCCGTGATAGATTCTGAAGTGTTAATATAGGCTTCATCCTTTGGCATTCCCTTACCTGTGAACCGAGCATAAAGGCTCTCAGCAATTCCATGAACTGCACCTAATAGAATACCACGCTCGCCAAAAATATCTGACTTATATTCTGACTCTAGAGTAGTCTGGAACGTAAAGGGTGAGCCTAGACCAATGGCCCATGCTAAAGCATATTCGGTAGCTTTCCCGTTTACATCTTGATGAACAGCAAAAGAACTATTGATACCTGCACCATTTACCTCACGACCTTGTTCATATAAACGACGAACAGATGGCCCCATACCTTTTGGACAAACAGCTATCACATTCATGTCTTTTGGAAATTCTTCACCCACACTTTGCAAGTGTGATAACAGGAACCCATGAGACAGTCCAATAGTGGACCCACTTTTCATCGCAGCAAAAATCGGCTTATAATTTTGAGCCAATGCTGCATCGGAAATTAGTAATAGAACCATATCACTCTGTTCACAGACCGCATACATTTCGCCCAATGTCCCATTAGACTTTGTAAAACCTACAGCCTCCGCTTCTTTCATCGAGCTAGAACCGTCTCTAAGGCCAATAACAACCTTTATATCCGATCCCTCTAAAGACTCTCGGAGGTTCTGCGCTTGGGCGGGTCCTTGCGATGACCACCCTATTACACCGATTTGCTTAATTCCCTCTAATGCCTCTGGAAGAAGAGGAAATAGATTCCGGCCACCCGCAACAATTCTTTCCTCTGTGTCACCCAGTGAAATCTTTCTTGTTTCGAAGATTTTTGATTCAAAATCCAGATTCATTGTCCTACCCTCTAATTTGCATAATTGTTTTAAATCCGGGGGCTTTCGTAGGACTAGAGCATCAAAATGTCAAGAAGAGCAGACTACCCCTACATATAAAAACTATTCCATTTTCCCTAAAAACACTACGCTACACTGCCAACCCCTACCAATAAACACTTGTAAACAGTCACAAACTCAACGCGTAAGAGACTATTTTCTATAACCGAATATATATATGCTTAAAGTTTTGTAATTCTGAAAAGTTTTAAACTTTAACTGAATACATCAACATTTTAATGCATCTCGTCACCGGCCTCAAGGCTCCACGACAAATAAAGGGTCTTTTCCTTTTGAGACACGTTCTATATTTTCGAAAGCAAAATCCAGCCTCCGCCACCATGTGTCTATTGTTGACCCTGCCGTATGCGGGGTCATAACCACATTGTCAAACTGAAAAAGCAGGCTATCATTTAACGGTTCTATTTCAAATACATCTAGCCCAGCCCCAGCAATAACCTTATTTTTAAGGGCATCCACTAAATCCTTTTCGACAACGGCCGCTCCCCGTGCTGTATTGATTAATATAGCGCTAGACTTCATAGATTTCAGGGCATTTGAATTAATTAAACCTCGGGAGGTCTCTGTTAATGGAGTATGAAGAGTTATGATGTCAGAGGTGCTTAAAAGTTCGTCTAATCCTACTTGCCTGGCATTTAGGTTTTTCTCCACATCATCAGGAGCCTTATAGACATCGTAATAAACAACAGAAGCTAAAAAACCATTTACCATACGGGCCACCTCTTGACCTATCTTGCCGAAGCCAACTATCCCTACTTGCTTACCTCTTAATTCGTTGAGGCCGAGTACCTCTTGATGTCCCAACCAAGTCCCTGACTTAAGGGCTGTATGATGCAAGGGTAGTTTTCTATATAAGGATAAAATTAATAATAAAACATGCTCTGCTACTGTTGGAGCATTGGCACCACCGTTGGTTGCTAAAGGAATTCCAGCTTCAGCAAGTTCTGGAACGTTGAGCCTATCGTAGCCTGCGCTTAAGATTTGCATTAGTTTGGCTTTTTTTGCAATTTTAACGTCATCAAAACCCACTGTATAAAGCATAAAATAATCAGCCTCGGCCGCATGAAGACGCCTTTCTTCTTCTGGCATCTGTGCCTCACATAAAACCAACTCGAAACCCAGAGGTGTTTGTTTTTTTGCTTTTTCAATTATCTGGTCTGGAATATTTTCTTTTTTGTATAAAAAAACAATTTTTTCAGTATTTTCCATCATTATCTCCAGATTATGTTCGCAGTATAAACAAACAACATCAAATCCTCTAGCACCTAAATTTTTTGGATCTTTTTAGTCAGTATATGAAAGATCCAGTTGTTCAAATTTCTTTATCTATTAACCGCGTGATTTAAAAACTTTATCTTTATAACCTAGTTGCTATTTATTCGAAAAAGGCATCATTATAAATGATGCGCATCCAATTTACTCTGATTAAAATAAAGACATGAAAAATAAAAACGCATTTGATTACGAAAAAGCTCGTAAAGATTTTAATCTAACAATACCTGATTGTTTTAATTTTGCTTTTGACATCGTTTCCAAACAAGCCCAGTCCCGCGACAAAATCGCTTTAATAGCGCTTGATAAAAATGGGCAAGACCCTGTCTACCATAAATATTCCGATCTAGATCAATATTCTAATAAATTTGCTAATCTCCTTTTAGATTTAGGATGCATTAAAGGAGATTTTGCTTTCGTAATGATACCCAGACAACCAGCTTGGTACCATGTCCTATTGGGGTGCATGAAATTAGGCGTGGTAGCAATGCCAGGGACAAATTTATTAACAGCAAAAGATATTGAATATAGAGTTAATAGATCTGAAGCAAAAATCGTTATAGTGACTGAGGAGCACGTAGAAAAAGTAAACATAATAAGGAAAAAATGCCCAACCTTGGAGCATTTAATAGTAGTCTCTGGCGAAGCCAAGGATAATTGGATTTGCATGGCAGAAGCTTGTGATAAAACTTCCCCAAACTTTAACCGCAACAAGGTAGCTCCAAGTCAATCAACCGATCCAATGTTGATCTATTTTACATCAGGCACGACTTCGATGCCTAAGATGGTTGAGCGAGACCATGCTTATGCATTAGCGCATACAATAACACAAAAATACTGGATGACCTTAAATGAAACGGACGTGCATTGGACCCTAACAGATACTGGTTGGGCTAAGGCAGCATGGGGATTATTATTCCCACCTTTACTCGCCGGCTCGACCATTTTACTTTTTGACAGTGATGGTTTTAACGCAGAACAACATTTGGAGATCATACAACGGTGCAATGTTACGACCTTTTGTGCCCCTCCAACAGTTTATCGTTTGTTTGCACAGATGGATATCTCTGGCTACGATTTATCATCATTGCGACATTGCATAGGTGCGGGTGAACCCCTTAATCCGGAAGCAATGCGATCTTGGAAGACAGCAACCGGATGTGATATTTACGACGGGTACGGGCAAACTGAAACAATCAATATTATAGCCAACTATCCCGGAATGGAAATTCGTCCGGGGTCCATGGGCAAACCTGTCCCTGGTTTAAACATTGATATAGTGGATGATAATGGCAAGCCGTGCCCAGACAATTTAGTGGGCCATATAGCAGTAAAAATCACCGACCCGCATCCTTTGGGGTTATTATATGGATATTTCAAAGATAAGACTGCAACTGATTTTGCTTTTAAGAATGGTTGGTACTACACCGGTGACACTGCCACTAAAGATGAGGATGGGTATATCTGGTTTGTAGGTAGATCCGACGATATAATATCGTCTGCTGGTTACCGCATCAGCCCATTCGAAGTCGAAAGCGCCTTAATTGAACACCCCGCAATCCAAGAGTCGGCTGTAGTGGGCAAAAAAGATGCGGTTCGTGGAGAGATCGTTAAAGCTTATGTCATTTTAGCGCCAGGTCAACACGCGGGAGAAGGCCTCACCTTGGAGATACAGGATTTTGTAAAGAAACTGACTGCACCGTATAAATATCCAAGGGAAATAGAATATTGCGATCAATTACCGAAAACAATATCAGGAAAAATTCGCCGCGTAGAATTACGCCAACAAGCCAACCTTAAAACTATCCCGAATTAGGATAACTACAAAATAAAATTAGTTTGGATATTTATCTAAGCGTTCTGGAAATGCTATAGTAGTTAATATTTTCTACTTTCAGTTTTTTTAGATACGAGTTTGAGATTCGGCAAAAGCATAAAAATTTATCATACGAAAAAACTGTCATTTCTGTTATATCAGAATTCATAGTTACCGCTACTTCAACTAAATAGTAAGGGCATCGAAATCAAGAAAATGGTTGATCAAGAATCGCGACATATAAAAATACATAATGACAGTGACTTTGAAGGGATGCGTCGTGCTGGCAAACTGGCCGCTGAAACTCTTGATTTCATAACACCAGCGGTAAAACCGGGGGTTTCGACTGAAGAGTTAGACAAATTAAGCCACGATTTTATCCTTGAGCACCACGCCGTCCCAGCACCATTAAATTATAAAGGGTTCCCAAAATCAATCTGCACATCAATAAACCATGTCGTTTGTCATGGCATTCCTGGACAAAGAAGGTTAACCGATGGTGACATTTTAAATATTGACGTCACTGTAATTTTAGATGGGTGGTTTGGCGATACTAGCAGAATGTTTGGTGTTGGAAAAATAAATGTGAAAGCTGCACGGCTAATTGAAATTACATACGAATGCCTCATGAGGGGAATTTCCGTGGTAAAACCTGGCGCGACCCTTGGTGATATAGGACACGCCATTCAGACATATGCTGAAGCTGAGCGGTGTTCGGTAGTAAGGGATTTTTGCGGCCATGGTCTCGGCCAGGTATTCCACTCGGCACCAAGTGTGCTCCATTATGGCCAAAAAGGACAAGGAACTAAACTCAAGAAAGGCATGTTTTTCACCATAGAACCTATGATTAATACTGGCAAATTTGCGGTAAAAATATTGCCTGACGGATGGACCGCTGTGACGAGAGACAGGTCACTTTCAGCCCAATTTGAGCATTCCTTGGGAGTAACTGATGATGGTTGCGAGCTTTTTACTATATCTCCTCAAGGGTTGCATAAACCTCCCTACCGATAATTACAGATATCCAATACCGACTAAGTTTATATATTTAACTTTCACCATTTTCTTTGCAATCACGATTGCGAAAGTTATGGCAAATCAGTAAAGGTATAGGATGAATAATAATCTTACTTTCTTACTTCAGCTTGTTTAATGGAGAGGAAATATTAATTGAGGAGATTATATTGAGTGAGGTTAGCCCAGAATCTACTGACGCAGCGCATAAAGGTCCTCTAAAGCGACAGTTGAATAATCTATTTTTCAATCTTTGGTCCTTTGGGAGTAATTCCTTAGTTGCATGGACTGCGACTCGGATGGGAATTGATATAATAAGTACTCCAAAAGTTCGATTATTCAATACAGAGAATCCCCATCATAGAGTCTTTCGAGGGCCACGAAACTTGGAACCCGGTATTTTCAAAGAAGTTAGCGAATCAGTAGATTCAGAGCCAATGGAAATTCGCTTAGACTTTAAAATTGGAGAAGATGAGACTGGCCTTTCAGTTGATGAAGTAGAAGAAATTTTTGCAAATTATGCAACTTTCAAAACAGATCATAGGGCCGTCGCACTTCTTGATATTGTTGGGTTCTCAAAGCACACGCCTGAAGCACAGGCTAGCCAACTATCTACACTTGAATTTGCACTTAATATTGCAGAAGAAAGCTGTAAACAAAAAGGGCTGCCAGTAGAGATGCGTCGCTCAACTACTGGAGATGGTTTTTATATTTGGAATAGGAAAACAGGACCAGACGCCGACGTAGCACTATTCGTTTTATTGAAGCTTTTTTTAACTTATTATTCGGGGTTAAAAAGAGCAATTACAGAAAAGAATGCAGCACCAGACATCCGAACTGCTGCAAGCGTGGGCAGTCATTATTCTTTCTATGCACCCGGCCGCGATGTCTTGTACACTAGTGATGAGTACATTGTTGGTGATGTTACTATCAATGTGGCGAGGCTTATAGGGAAAACTAACACTCACCAAATCGTAATTGGCGCTTTTAAAAGGCCAGGTTTACCCGGCGAGCCAGAATACAATCCAGAGCGGATCATAGAGGCAGCGAGTAATAAATTACAGGAATTTCATGGCATGCCTCTTTTTGGCAGTCCTGTCCAACGCTTTGCATCCTACATAACCGGCCCTAAGCGAGAAGATGGAAGGTACAAAAAACAAAAAATGCGTGTCGTTGATAAACATGGATTCGAACATATCTGTTATAACGCAAAAGTTAACGTATTTCTGGATGGAGACGATCCATATTACATTGGCCTCCAACATGCAGATTTATTTGGCAAAAAAACCGTATGAGCTTGCGCCAGAAAAATTAATTATCGCGAATAGCATTTTCCATTACGCAACTATTTAGATTACAACCATTTGTGGTTGCTCGAACTAAATTCGCCGCCTCAAAACTAGTTTTATGCGACCTACCCGTATCGCTACCGTCTTTTCCGACGATTGAAATTTCACCAACCTCAGCATTAGTCAGGTCACAACGTTTCAAATTTGCCCCAGTCAAATTTGTTCCAATAATCACTGCGTCGCACAAATTAGCATCAAAAATATCGGTGCCGCCAAGATCTGCAAGGATTAAACTACACGCCTTCAATTGGGCGCCTCGAAGTTTAGCATCTCGCATTTGTATACCGGAAAGATCAAGTCCGCTCAGGTCATGGTAGGAAAGGTCTAACCCGTTCATACTACCCCGTGCACCTTCGCTACCATTTGTTGTAATCCATTTCTGATGACCATCAAGAGACGCTCGAACTTCAGGGGCCATTTCAGCATAGCTTACTACTTTCGGTTTATCTCCTATGTCTAACTCTGATTTGTCTAACCCCTCAACGGCTTCTTCACTTATTTTGGCTCCACGGAGGCTTACATTTTCAACCTTAGCATTTGCGAGCTTGGCACCAGTTAAGTCCGCACCATTCAAATTAGTATTCGTTAATCGCGTGTCAGAAAGATCTGCCCCCTTCAAATTCGCATAAGACAAGTCAACGTCCGATAAGTCTGAACCAAATAGTTGAGCTCCTTCAAGGTTAGCACCAACCAAACTAGCCCCCTGAAAGTCAACGTTAGACATTTTTGCCCTCGTACCCTGAGCATAGTCCATTAAACAAGCGGTCAAGTCTGACCGCTCACTACCTATCGATGCCCCACCATCAGCGCCCATCATAACACCCCCTCGAAGATCTGCATCCTTCAAATTAGCGTTAGTTAAATTAGCACCCTTTAGTGAAACTCCTCGTAAAACTGCACCTTCCAAATTTGCATCTTGCAAATCCACATCACGAAGGGTTGCGCCAAACATATCAGCCTCAGTAAGGTCTGCACCTCTTAGGCTCGATCCAGCTAAATTGGTTCCCGCCATTAAAGTTTTTGCTAGATGCCACCCTGCTAAATCTTGACCTTCATATGTTTTCTTCGAAAAATCCGCCTGTTTTCCACCCTTTTTTTTGGCCAACCATTTCTGATGCTCAGACATCGCAAGCTTCAGCGTTTGAAGATCTTGTTGCTGTTCTGTATTAAGTCCAGATGCGATAGTCGGAGCGTCCGCCTCTTTTTTTACGCCGCTACCAATACGATCCTGCCAGTCACCACCTGATTTTTTTGCCGGTTCTACCGATCCGACAGCTGGGCCGTCTTTGTTGTCGTCGGCACCCCCACTTGAGATCCGATCTTGCCAACTTTCACCGCTCATGAACTAAATTCCAGTCCGGTAAAAAACATACGATACTCTTCTTTTCCGCAAATGCTAAAATCTATTTAAAAAACAGTCTTGATTAACTCTCACTTTACACACAAATGAACTGAAACCAAGTTTTCTGTTAATAAAACTAGACGATAGATCCANTTATTTATTGTGAATTNANTATTATCGGATTGATCTATTGTTTTTCTTTCAACAAAACAGCTGTGAACAAGCTAAGAAAACATGCAACTGGCAATATACAGAGTGCGTTTTGGTAATGCTCAATATCATAAATGCGAATTCCATCCATAACATTCCCATTCCATTGAATATCTAGCAAGAACCCCGCTAACGGTTGCAAAACTGCACCACTACCCACAGCAAATGTATTTATTAAACCCAATGCAGATCCGCTCACTTCTGGCGGGTTATTCTCTCTAGCCAACGCAAACCCCAAGATCATAGAAGATGATAGTGCCCCCTGTATACCAAGGGTAACAATTAATAATACACTCGCCATATTTGGGAATAGAAGCAAAGCGATGGTACTCAAAGCCGCACCAGCTGATCCCACAATTAATATTATTCTGCGTCGCCCTAAAAAATCGGAGAACCATCCTATAGCGGGAGCACCAATGGCCCACCCAATAAAGGCTACAGATACGAATCCGGCTGCNTCCGGCTTTTCTAAATTACGTGCGACCATAAGGTAAGGAACTCCCCATAAGCCGCCAAAAGCTAATAATGTACCTGTCAAACCTCCAGCTGATATCGTCGCAAACCACGTTTGTTTATTAGTAGAAACTATCTTTAACCCTTCCCAAATTGCGATCTTCTTTTCCGTAGATATTTTCTTGGGGTCGCGCACTGTAGCTGCTAACAAAACCGCAAGTAAGATCCCTGCAACCCCCAAAACGACGTTTGATGACCGCCAACCGAAAGTCGCTACGGCTAGCCCCAATGGCGCCTGCCCCATAAACCCGCCGGCAGAGCCCATCATTTGTGCCCATCCCCCCAAAATAGCAAATTTATTTGGGAACCACCGAGCAGCCATATTCAAAGCNCCTACGAAACTAAAAGCTGCGCCAGCACCGATCAGAGCTCTTCCAAGATAGGCGAACGAGACACTCTCAGCATACGAAAAAACGATACATCCAATTCCACAGACACCGCATGCCCCNGCTACTAATCCCTTTAGTCCAAACTTATCTATACAAATACCAACTGGTATCTGTAAACCAGCGTAGGCATATAGATAAACAGCAGAAAGATTACCAAGTATCCCAGCACCAACGGCAAATTCTCGCATTAACTCATCGACCATCACAGCCGGCGAGACCCTTAGTATAAAGGCATAAAAGAAAAATAGAGCGCAAAAGAACCAGCCTGCAGCTATAATNTTCTTATTATTGCTTTTGGGTATTACGATTAATCCAATCCCTTATAAAAAAATATCTTCCACTAAACCTATCTCTGACTGATAAAGCATTTATAAATAAGAACTCCAGATTCTCGCCTTATGTTTCTTAAATCACAGAAGATGTCATTACTCGTTTTGGGGATGTCCGATGATTAGCTTATATTTGTAGAGAACTCAAACCCTTGATATCCATTTTGAGTGACACGGTTGCATTCTTTCGTATATGCCTCTACCCCAGCAACATAAGGCATAAATACGCGAGCCTTCCCAGGTATATTAGCTCCCATATACCACGAATTTGCTAGAGGGTAGAGTGTGGAGTCAGCAACCTCTCTAACATGATCAACCCATTGTTGTTGGGCTTTAACTTCAGCGGCAACACGGGTATGATTATTATCTCTCATGTAAGAAAGACAATTTGCAACCCAATTTATATGCCACTCTATCGACAAAATCATCTGGCTTTTAACCCCTGGGCTCTGGGGTCCTGTTATCATAAACATATTAGGTAAACCTGCTACCATCAGTCCAAGATAGGTGCGCGGGCCGCTGTCCCACTGTTCTTCTATAGTAGTACCACCATCAACCCGAACATCGATCTCTTTAATAGCTCCAGTCATGGCATCAAAACCAGTCGCAAATGCAATCGCATCTAACTGATACTCAGACTCCGTAGTTTTTATTCCATTAGGTGTAATTTCTTGAATAGGCGCACTTTTAACGTCAACTAATTTTACGTTACTCTGATTGAAAATCTCATAATAATTAGAGTCTAAAATTAGTCTTTTAGTGCCAATTGGATGATTATCCGGGCACAAAAGCTCTGCAGTATTTGGATCATTAACAGTTGCTCTTATCTTGTTTCTAACGAAATCTGACGCGGTATCGTTGGCATCTTTGTTTAATAAGAGGTCTTTATATGCAAATAAATAACTTATACTTCCACCTTCTTGCCATTTATCCTCATAGATCGCGCGCCTCTCCTCTTCTGTAGCCTCCAAAGCAGACTTATCGGGCGGAGGGTACCCCGCGATACCGAACGGAGTATTGTACGCAGCAAGTCTTCTTTCTCTATACTCTTCTTTATGTTTCCGCTCCTTTTCTGGATCCAGTGGAGCATTACGAGCAGGCAAACTGAAGTTGGCAGTTCTCTGAAACACTGTCAGATGCTTTGCTTGGGCAGCAATGTGAGGCATCATCTGAACTCCTGATGACCCCGTTCCAATCACCCCTACTCTTTTATCAGTGAAGTCAACTCCCTCTTTGGGCCAAAGCCCTGTATGGTACCAATCTCCTTTAAAATTATCTAAACCTGGAAAGTCGGGTTTGCGGGGCGTCGAGAGATTACCAGCGGCCATTATACAAATTGGCGCCGTTATTTGCTCTCCATTATTTGTTGTTATTGTCCATAGATGTTTTTTTTCGCAAAAGACCGCCTGGGTAATACGCGTGTTGAGCTGGACATCTCGCATCAAATCAAACCGCTTAGCAACATGATTTATATACTCAAGTATTACCGGTTGAGTACCATATCGTTCTGGCCAAACCCACTCTTGTTGTAAATCATCATCAAAGGAGTAGGAATACTCCATGCTTTCCACATCACATCGACAACCAGGGTATCGATTCCAGAACCAAGTCCCGCCAACACCGTCGCCAGCTTCGTATGCTCTAATATTTAAGCCCATCTTTCTAAAACGATAGATTGAATACAGGCCAGCCAACCCTCCTCCAACGATCACCACATCAAAATCAGGCGCCACTGCGGACCGTTTAGCTGATGATACCTCAGGCATATATTTTCCCTTACTATTATAATTTTTGACGGCCTATTTCAGCACAAAAGCTTATCCATGGAAAATCAAAATATTTTTAAAGATCGACACCTTAATTTATGATTATCAGTCTTTGCTAATTTCAAAAGCTTGCAGTTTCTCGGAAGATGCATCTGTTTGATATTGGGCCTTCCAATCGGAATAAGGCATGCCGTATATTATCTCACGTGCTGCTTCGTACTCCAACTCATGACCTCTTTCTTCGGCTTCAGCCCGATACCATTTTGAAAGGCAGTTACGACAAAACCCTGCCAAGTTCATCAAGTCAATATTTTGGACGTCCTTGCGTTCATCTAGGTGTATTATCAGCCGACGAAAAGCAGCAGCTTCAAGTTCTAGGCGCGTTTGATTATCAATTGTTCCTTCGGGATTAGACATCACAATCTCCTTTACTGGTTTTAGCGAATTAAACAGCTTCCAAAATTGAATAATACAGAATTTTTAGAGAATAATACCATGCCCATTCGTTTCTTAAGAAAATATAGTTCTAAATTTTAATAAAAAATTGTTCTAAAAACTATGTTGTGTGAGAACATAGTCCAAGGCATCACCAAAGCAATTAGCCCAATGTTCCGCACCTGACTTAAACTCTATTAAGTCCTGACGAAACTCAATAGCAGCAGATAAGAAGTTTGATGGCTCCACATGATAATCCACCGTATAACCGGCTGGTTCACTACCGGAGTATGGTTCATTATCGCCAATAGTCAGGTATTTGTTATATCTCAATTTATTAATCAATGGTCGGGATAAGCGTTGATCGCCTTTCCATAAAACACCTATCTCCCATGGTCGAAACTGCCCATTTATAACTGGGGTAAAGCTGTGGAGAGAAATTAAGATGGGATGCTTATCATTTTGTTGCATAGCAACAATTTGGCGGCTTATAGATGAATGATATTCACGAAAAATTTCCTTTTCCCTAGCCTTAATACTGGCGGCAGAAATCTGCTCATTTCCTGAGATAATTGTATTATCTGAAATAGAAGGGATTGATCCAGTAGTACCTGGATGCCTATTACAGTCTATCACCAAACGTGAATAGTTCGATACGATCAGTGGAGCGTCAAAGCGTTTTGCCAAGGCGTGAGCTACCGCATCTATACCAATATCGTAAGCAACATGCCTTCTTAGTTCATTTGATGGAACACCAAGATTTTTAAGCTTACTTGGAATCGCTACGCCATTATGATCCGATGTGAACAATATATCTGACGCACCTCTATTATTAAATACACTAAACGGTGCCGGATCCTCTGAACCAAGCAATGACATATTTAAACTCCTACGTTTTAATTGAGGTCAAATTTATATACTATGAAAGATCAGTTGCTCATAATTAATCCACATTATTAAGATAAATTTAGTGTAATCTCGATATAATATGTTAAATCCTTCAGGAATGTTTAGGGTATCAGATAAGGAATAGTAATTTGTCAACCACAGAGGAAAATATNGGGTTTTTTGGAGACANACTCATNGAGAAAATNCGCAAAATTGGNAACCCNTTGTGTGTAGGGCTTGATCCCTATCTCGAAAAAATTCCNCCCTTATTCTGTGACGGTCCGATGACACCAAACGATCCAAGAACTGCGCAAGCAACAAAANNTTTTCTGATGTCCTTAATAGATTTATTGGAAAATAAAGTTGCCATAATCAAACCTCAATCCGCTTTTTTTGAGCGCATGGGATGGCGGGGAATAAAGCTACTAGAAGAAACTATTTGTTACGCACGNAAAAGAGGGCTTTTGGTATTAATGGATGCCAANAGAGGTGATATTGGCTCAACAGCAACGGCCTATGCNCAATCTTTTCTNACAGAAGATGCNCCATTAAGATCGGATGCACTTACCGTTAGTCCATTTTTGGGCACTGATACACTCGAACCTTATTTAAANTCGGCCAGGAACAATGGTGCTGGAATTTTCATATTGGTGAAAACAAGTAACCCTGGCTCTGGAGATTTCCAAGATATGCTTGTAGGTGGAAGAGCATTATATGAGAAAATTGCAGAGAAACTAGCCCCTCTTTCCCAAGACTTCAAAGCACCAAGAACAGGCTGGTCCTCTTTGGGTATTGTGGTGGGCGCTACTTATCCAGCCCAAGGTGAGAGTTTAAGAAATTTATTACCCAACACACCTTTCCTAATCCCTGGCTATGGAGCCCAGGGAGGTGGGGCGGATGATGCAGTAAGAACATTTGTTAAAGGACCCGCAGGATATGAGGGAGGCATTATAAATTCCTCGAGAGCAGTGATATTCCCAGAAGATGGAAATACGAGTACCCCTAAAAAATGGGAAGCAGCAATATCTGAGGCATTGCAGCAAGCAGTCGATGGTTTAAAAGAGGCACTAGCGCAAAAGCCATAATCTAAGGCATTCTTAAATCTTAAATATTCTTTTTTTTTAGAAAGCTATTTCATGAAAATTAATGCAATAGAAACTATCCGGATTGAAGAATTCCCAAATCTTTTATGGGTTCATGTCAAGACAGATGAGGGGCTAGTTGGGCTAGGCGAAACATTTTTTGGCCCTGGCGCCGTCGAAGCACATATCCACGAAACGATTGCTCCTATTTTGTTAGGTCAAGATCCAACACTAATTGGGCGGCACCATGGAAAGTTAATTGGCTATGTAGGCTTTACAGGTTCGAGCGCCGAACAAAGGGGGAGATCAGCGATCGACATCGCCCTTTGGGATATTTGGGGCAAGGCAACCAATCAATCAATTCATCAACTATTAGGTGGCGCTGTTAGAGACGATGTCCGCGTTTATAATACTTGTGCTGGNTATCGATATGTCCGAAAGAGTTCAGGTCAAGGTACTAATAATTTTGGTCTAAACGCTGAAGAAGGCCCTTACGAAGACCTAGACGCATTTTTAAATACAGCAGATGATTTGGCGCATTCACTTCTCGANATGGGAATTGATGGAATGAAGATTTGGCCGTTTGATTATGCAGCAGAACAATCAAATGGGCATCACATATCAAACTATGATCTTAATAAAGCTCTGGAACCTTTTGTCAAAATTCGACAATCGGTGGGCGATAAAATAGATATAATGGCTGANCTACACGCTCTCTGGGATCGGCCAAACGCTGTAAAAATTTCTCGTGCTCTTGAACAGTTTAACCCCTATTGGGTGGAAGACCCTGTATTTATGGACCACCTAGGCTCTCTTAATCAGGTAGCGCGATCAACCAAATCTCCCATTGCTGTTGGTGAAACCCGAGGGGGGGTTGCCGATTTCAGATACTTACTCGAATTAGACTCACTCAGTCTGATAATTATGGATATAGCTTGGTGCGGTGGACTAACAGAGGCGAAAAAAGTAGCCGGGATGGCAGAGGCGTGGCATGTTCCTGTCGCTTTTCATGATTGCACAGGCCCTGTTGCACTGACAGCTTCGACACACTTAGCACTTGCTTCTAAAAATTGTGAAATCCANGAAATAGTAAGAGCGTTTTATTACGGGTGGTATGGTGAATTGATGACTAACCTACCTCCTNTCAAAAATGGTCGGATCAGTGCTCCCGGCGGAAATGGTCTCGGAATAGAATTACAGCCCGATGTTCTAAAACGGTCTGATTGCAAGGTCAGGCGCACGGCGTAATGATAGTAACTTTTGCTAATTCTAGTTTAGCTCCTTAAAACTTTTTCAACTTAATGATGTCAAAGATGAAGTGTGAATATGATTGAACTTTGGATACCTATAACTATCTTGGCGGCATTTTCCCAAAACCTAAGATCGGCATTACAAAAGCACCTTAAGTCAAGATTAAGTACAGCCGGCGCCACATATGTTCGGTTTTTCTATGCCATTCCGTTCGCATTACTTTATTTAGTTATTCTCAACCAAGTATTTGAACTGCCTTTGCCTGAACCCAATGCTAATTTTATTGGCTTTGGCATAATAGGCGGTGCTACGCAGATAATAGCAACGGCCCTGTTGGTATATTTATTTTCATTCCGGAATTTTGCTGTTGGCACGGCTTATTCCAAAACAGAAACAGCCCAAACAGCTGTATTTGGTCTAATAATCCTTGGTGATCCATTAACGCCCGGAGCAATTATTGGAATTATGATTAGCCTTGTTGGTGTAATGGCAATTTCAACTGCCCGCCAAGAAGGCGGCCTCAAAAATATTCTCCAGTCTTTATCTCAAAAGACAGCGTTGATAGGGCTTGCCTCAGGAGCAATGTTTGGCATATCGGCAATTTCTTATCGCGCCGCATCGTTATCATTAGGAGGTGACGGCGTCCTTATTCAAGCAGCCTATACTTTGGGGTGTGTCACTATATTTCAAACTCTTATAATGACTTTATATTTACAGGTGAAAGAGAAAGGCGAGGTAAATAATGTACTTCGAAACTGGCGAGTGGCTATTTTAGTGGGATTAAGTGGGATGATCGGCTCGGCCTGTTGGTTCACAGCTATGACCCTGCAAAATGCAGCTTATGTAAGAGCTCTTGGACAAATAGAGTTGGTCTTTACTTTTGTAGTTTCCTATATATTTTTTAGGGAGAAGACAAATTCAACTGAATTTTTAGGTATTGTAACATTAATCCTAGGTATTCTGGTTTTACTGCTTGGTGTTTGAATAATAGTCTTAACAACTCAAAGTATAAAAGGCATTTTATGCAAAAATTGTGTAGCGTAATTTTCATTACAATAGGATTGTCTATAGCAAATATTGCAATTGCAGGGAGTTCGCACATGTTCACGTTTAAATCTATTACTGGAGAAGACACCATAAAGCTTTCAGATTTTTCTGGAAGAGCTGTTTTAGTAGTCAACACAGCGTCGAGATGTGGATTCACTTCGCAATACAATGGGCTTCAATCACTATGGGAAAAATATAAAGACCGCGGACTTGTAGTGTTAGGGGTGCCTTCGAATGATTTTGGAGGCCAAGAACCCGGAAATGAGAAAGAGATACNAAGTTTCTGTACTGTTAACTTCAATATTGATTTTCCCATGACAGAAAAACAGGTTGTAAGCGGTAAATCAGCGCACCCCTTTTACATTTGGGCGGCTCAGGAATTGGGTAANCTCTCAAAGCCNCGTTGGAATTTTTTTAAGATATTGATAGATGGCGAAGGGAATGCTGTTGATTGGTTTGCATCCAACACAGCCCCTACTTCTTCAAAATTAACAGCAGCGATAGAGGGCGTTTTACCGAAGTAAATAGCCTCTATATCAAAAAGGTTACAAGCGAAATACTCAGTCTTTAATTTGGACCGCTCTATGCAACAGGCAGCTAATCAATTTTCTTCCGCAACAAGCAAAAAAGTATCTTGGACGGAAAATGTGGATGAATTAACAGATCAGTTGGGCACGCCACACGGATCTGTTGGCATACTCTATACCTCTGAAGACCTTGCGCCGTTCCTAGCAGAAATGATCATCCAATTGAAGCTTAAAACTAGCATTAGCGATTGGGTATCTGCCTCTGGATATGGGACAATAAGTCAAAACGAAGAAATTTTTGGCGCAAGTGCTTCTTGTGTGATGATTTTGGATCTACCTTTGAATGGTTATAGGATTTTTTCTGGAAATTCTGATTTAGGCACTGAACTATCCACTCAACAATCGGATTGGTTGACAGAGGCCACAATGCCACTTGTCATAACCCATGTAGACCCGAGAAGGGCCGATGCAATGGATGCAATAAGTAATTTGGCAGAAAAAACTGGCGGCTTTCTTATTGGTGGCCTAACCGCAGCTTCCAGTGACTCGCCACATCTCGTCAAGAATGAAAAGGAGTGTATAAGCGGTATAGCAATATTCCCCACTCAAACAGAAATGCTAACAGGACTTAGCCAAGGTTGTTCTCCCGTTTCCGAAATATTAACGGTCACAAAGGCAAAACAAAACATCATTATAGAATTAGATAAGAAACCTGCTTTTGACGTTTTAATGCAGTGCCTAGGAGACGAATTTCAGAAAAACATACAGACCATGGCGGGAACCATATTTGTTGCATTTCCCATTCCAGGCTCGGATACAGCAGATTACACGGTGCGTAACTTAATAGGGCTCGACACTAATAATAAAGCCATAGCAATCAGCGAAAATATTTCTGAAGGAGACCCTCTACTAATCTGCAGGCGAGATGAAAAAACGGCAGTTGAAGATATGAGGCGTATGGTGACATCAATACGGCAACGGCTTAAACATAAGAGTATCCGTGGCGGAATTTATATCTCATGCGCAGCGCGGGGGCCTAACCAGTTTGCTGTTACTAATAAGGAGACAGATATCATTCGTGAGGTATTAGGAGACTTTCCAATAGTAGGCTTCTTTGCAAACGGCGAAATAAGTCGAGACAAGGTATACGCCTATACTGGCGTGTTAGCTGTATTCACTTGATTTTCATGGCAGTGATTGACAAAAATATACAAATTTTTGCCAAATATAAACGTTCGCGGAGTTAAACCATAGGGTATAGTATGCGCGTACTCCGTCTAAAGGATGAGGATTATTATGATAGATCTACCCACGCATGAAGTTTACGCCATTCGCTACGCCACACAACCACAGCGCCCTGAAGGCTCCACATTTCTGGGCGGGGATCCCAAAAAAATGGTACGAGGGCTTGATTTTTTTACCTACGTTATAAAAGGCCCCGAAGGAACTTTTATTGTCGATACAGGGTTTAATGCTGATCTATCTGGAGACGGTGGGAGAAATTTTTTATGTGAACCATCTGAGGTTATGAATAAATTTGGAATTGACCCAAAAACGGTTAAAAAAGTCCTTTTAACTCATGCACATTTTGATCATGTAGGAAATTTAGATCACTATCCACAAGCAGAATTTGCAATTCATGTGGAAGAAATGAATTCTATTACGGGACCCGATATCACCTACACCCCTTTCCGGGTTGCTTATCATAAAAGAGACACAAAGAAATTAGTCGATCTTCTATACGAGGAGCGTCTATCATTTTTTACTGAAACAGTTAATAAAGTTGCACCAGGCATAGAATTTCACCTTGTGGGGGGCCATTCTAGAGGACAGATGATTCTGCGAATTCACACAAAACGCGGATGGATAGTTCTCGCCTCTGATGCAGTACATTTATATGAAGAGGTTGAGACAGAACGACCATTTTCTATTTTCCATGATTTGCAAAAAATGATCGCTGGGTATCGAACAAGTCTCCAACTCGCCGGAGGAATTAATCGACTAATTTCTGGCCACGACCCTAAAGTAACAGATTGGTACCCAGCCATATCCAATGAATTTGAAGGCCAAGTGCTTGATTTAAACATTCACCCTCAGATGAACTAATCAAACACCAATTGCTATACCATCTCGCCGGGGGTCGGCAGCTCCCGTCAAGGCCCCATTAGATGGATCGCGTCCAACAGCCTGCATTCCGCCACATTGCATCGTAAACGGGCCAGGTAACTCAATATCGTGCCCCTTCAGACGAAGCGCAGTAACTACATCATTTGAAACACGGCTTTCCAGTACAACTTTTTGACCATCAAAGAGCCTAGCCCTTGGCGCCTCTATAGATTCACGAAGATTTAATCCATAATCGATATGGTGAACTAAAGCCTGGACTTGAGTTTGCATTATCCCATAACTGCCAGGAGTTCCTAATGCTAGGATAGGGACCCCATCCCTTGTCGATATAGAAGGGCTCAAGCACATTGCCCACCGTTTTCCACCCAGTAGGTAGTTGGGAGATTCCGGATACAAATCACCCCAATTCATGAAATTATTCATACAAACCCCGGTTCCAGGGATTACTAAACTAGAACCCCAAGGAGACCCCAAGCTTTGAGTAAGACAAACCATATTCCCATGACGATCTGCTACCGAAATTGATGTAGTATGTGATCGGGCCTCGGCTAATACCGGATCCATATTAGGTTCATATTGCTCAGTCAAACCAATAATTGGTGAAGGGTTCAGTACCCTCGCCCTAAGCGGTTCTATGGCATTTTCCGTCATTAGCTCCATAATTTCAGTGGTTGACCTGTTATTATTCAAAATTCGAACCCCTGCAGCCAGCCGAATAGATCGCAATACACGGTCTAGATGTTCTACTCCCAAGTGCTCTAAGCTTGCTAGATTTAATCCGTCCAAGATCCTCATAGTTAATGGAAATTGAAATGCTTCTGCTGGCGGAGGGGGAACATTGATCATAAGATCTTTGTACCGCGCTGATACGGGATCTTGCCATTCTGGCTTCACCGCCTCCAAATCTGCAATTGACATACAACCACCAAGACTTTGAATGTGGGATATCATTTCACGACCCAAGGGACCTTGATATAAAAACTGCGCCCCCTCAGAAGCAATAGCCTCAAGTGTTTCAGCCAACATTGGCTGTCTCAAAATCCAATTTTCCTCAATTGAATCCAATCCACTCATGTAAACCTGTTGCCACTCAGAAGTACAAGCCCTTGGAGCAGTTAGATTAGCCATATGTATATAAAGATTAGAGACAGGAAATCCTTCGCGCGCATATCTAATCGATGGAGCTAAGACCTCTGCCAGGCTTTTAGATCCATATTTTTCGAGAAGTACGCACCACCCTGCAAGATTGCCAGGCACTCCACTTGCTGAAGGGCCAGTATTCGTAGTTTCTTTGTTTAATTGCTCCGCCAAAAAATCCTTTGGAACATTTGGTGTAAAGTCTAAGCATCTTATTCGCTTTTCTTTTTCTGCCCAGCAAGTTGCGACCCCTAAACCTGCGAGCCCGGACATAAACGGCTCAACAACATTCAATGTAGCAACAGTAGCTACGGCCGCATCGAATGCATTCCCATTCGCTCTCAAAATTTCTGACCCAGCAACTGCGGCCAAAGGATGCGCTGCGGCAACCATCCCTCCCAATGACCGTGTCGGAGAATGTGTTAAGCTCATAGTTTTTAACTCCAAATGGGAATTAACCAATAATAAAAGTTATACATGCCCAGTTTAATAGGTCTTAGCCAGATGGGTCTATATTTATTCCATCCGTGTGAGTCGATGGAACTAACGTTTTCACCTGTTTAGCTCGCTTTTCTAACCAATATTCGTAGGGACTAGGCATTAAAGCAAAAGGTGCTTCTGCATTTAATTTTTGAGCGGCATCTAGTGGCCAATTTGGATTCTGCATAGCCTCTCTCGCAATTGCAATAAGATCCGCTTTTCCACTTTGTAAGATCTCCTCAGCTTGATCTGCATGAACGATTAATCCAACCGCCATTGTTTGAATTTGCGCTTCTTTCTTTAATTTTTCAGCATAAGGCACCTGATATCCATACCCAACCGGCCCCGCACTTACAACAGGTGCTCCGCGTATACCACCAGAGGAACAGTCGATAACATCGACCCCTTTTTCCTTTAATAATTTTGACAAACGTACATTTTCATTGGGNCCCCAGCCTGCATCGTCCTCAACCGAAAGCCGCATAAATAAGGGTTTCCTTAGCGGCCACTTGGAACGAACTTCTTCCGCTATTTCAATAGCAAACCGCATCCTATTTTCCTCAGACCCGCCATAAATATCATTCCGCCGGTTAGCGTGTGGAGAGAGAAACTGATGTATTAGGTATCCATGTGCACCATGAATTTCCAGAACGTCAAAGTCAGCCTTATCAGCCCGTTCAGCTGCTTCTCCCCATCGGATTACTAAAGCTTTTACTTCATCAACAGAAAGTGCCCTTGGTGACGGGTCTTCCGGATCACTATCGCTTGTTGAGGAAACCAGCTCCCAATTCTCCCAGTCATCAATTTCAGGCGAACGATCTAGGGCCTTTCCACCTTCCCAAGGCCTGTACCTTCTGGCCTTTCTACCGCTATGCCCAAGTTGAATTGCAGGCACCGAGTTATGCGAGCGAATAAAATCAGAGAGCCTTTTAAAATGTGGAATAAATTCATCATCCCAAAGACCTAGGTCACCAATAGTGCCACATCCCCGACGCTCAACTTTTGTTGATTCTACAAATACTAACCCGGCACCACCCGCCGCATAACGACCAACACTCATTAAATGCCAATCCGTAGGAAACCCTTTAACGCCAGAATATTGATGCATTGGAGCGATAACTATTCTGTTTTTCAGCTCTATNTCTCTTATTTTAAGAGGTGTAAATAATAACGGGGTATCCATCAGATATTCCTTTTACGTACGTCATTTTCTAGGTACGAATTAGTAGAGAGCCCACACCTTCAATTGGGTCCAAAATCCCTGCCGTCCTAATCGCTCTCCAGAATAACGCTTGAGTGCTCGAAGTAACAGGTTTTCCAATGGCATCTTCTATTATCGGTATTGCATCGAGTGTAGGCATGTCACAACAACTTAGGATCACAGCATCGACATTTTCAGCTTGGCCCAATGAGACTGATCGATCAATTAACAAATCGGTTGGTATTTTATTCATATTTTTAAACTTTAATTGAGCATCGTCGATGATGATGCTCTCATCTTCTATTACTTCTACTCCATTCCCCTGAAAAAAAACGCGTTCTTTATCGTTCGTAGATTGTGGATATGGTGTAATCATAACAATTTTTTTTGCAGAAAATGTCTTTAACGCCTCAACTAATGCAGCAGCGGCAGTGACCGTTGGTTTTCCCGTATTTTGGGTGAGCTGTTTTTCATAATCAATTGGATTACCTTTTGCAGAACTAGCGGTACACCCATATGCAATTATATCGGGTTGTGCTGAATTGACCTCATCGATAACACGCGACAAATGGCTCTCCATCTCATCGAACGGGCTGTCAAAACGATCTGCAAAAAACGGCATCCGGGAAGTATGCACGGTCAACCCTTCAGGGGCCATTTTCCAAAATTCGGTTTCGGCAACCGTATTAGTAGAAGGTACCATTAATGCCATTCGAGCTTTTACGCCATAAACACGCTCAGTATTAGCATCCATTAAAAGATCCCCTCATTACTTCTGTAAAAAATAACTTCTTTGATTAACAATTTAACTATGTAGTCTAACAAGTGACATGTCTGCTAATATTTTTTTAATAAAGGTTTTTTGTCTATGGTGTCACGCGAGTAAACATAGAAAAATCAGGTGATTGATGGCTAAAATAAAATTCGCTGCTGTTTCCAGAAATTATTTCAACATGCCCATATGGGTAGCGCAACATTACAAATTGTTTAAAAATGAGGGTATTCAGCTTGATTTAGAGCTATATGAACCAATCGACGAGGTAACAGAGCGACTTAAAGATGGGCGCGTTCAACTTGCATTCGGAGTCACAGAACATGTAATACTTGACAGAGAATCGGGTGGTAACTTGGTGATCATTGGAGGCAATGTAAACAAATTACCTTTTTCCCTTATAGGGCATAAAGAAATAAAAAAACCAGAAGATCTGCGTAATAAGGTTATCGGCGTCTCATCCTTGAAGGCAGGAAGCTCATCCTTAATCATGAAATCTCTTGAGCGTTTCGGGCTACATTATCCCAACGATTATAAGATTAAAGAGGTAGGCCCAATATTAGCGCGCTGGGAAAAACTCCAAAACGGCGAAATAGATGCTGGGCTTCAAGGAGCACCGTTAAATTATATAGCAATGGATGCAGGCTACACAGCGCTAATAGAGCCAAGAAATCATTTTCCAGATTTTCAGTTTACTTCATTGAACGTAGATGAAATCTGGGCTCGAGAAAATTCAAAAATATTGCATGCTTTTATGCGAGTGTTCGTGCGTGCACACCGCTTGTTTTTTGAAAACAAAGGTCGCATGGTAAATATAGCAATAAAAGAAACCGGCATCTCAGAAAAATATGCGCGTAAAGCCTGGCGGGAGTATACCGAACAACAGATATTTCCCATAGAAGGATATGCAAATACCGCAGGTGTACAAACCTTGATCGATGTGAGTGCATTAATCCGAGAAATAAAACATCGAAAAGGAACTTCAGCAAAATCATACATCAACCACGAATATCTAGACACGGCACTGACGGATTTAAGAAATAAATAACATCCCAATTTTTTACGTTGCTTGTATGAAAAATATCAAAAAGATATTATTGCTTGCAATCAAACGTCTTGTAACCATTCAGAAACTAAAATAGGAATTTTGATGCTCATTGAGATTTTATGTACCGGCGACGAAATCCTAACCGGGAAAACAATTAATACGAATTATAGCCATATGGCCCGACGCTTTGGCGAAGTAGGCCTTACAATGCACTGGAGCACTGCAGTTGGAGACGACCGCTCTAGTTTGACAAGAGCATTTCAGCAGGCAGCAGAACGTGCTGATGTAGTGATAGTGAATGGCGGATTAGGGCCAACGGTAGATGATCTGTCGCAAGAGGTAGCCGCCGAAGTAGCTGGAGTACAGCTAATTCTGGATGAGGATTGGCTATCGCGCATGCTTGATTTCTATGAAAGGCGCGGGCGGACCATGCCCCCTAACAATAAGAAACAAGCCATGTTACCCGAGGGGGCGGAGTTTATAGATAATCCTATTGGCACTGCATGCGGATTTGCAATTAACATGGGAAAAACTCGTTTCTTTTTTACACCCGGCGTTCCAAGAGAGATGAGAAGAATGATTGATGAACAAATAATCCCACGGTTATTAGAGATGAGTGGTTTAAAAGTTGTTAATCGACTAAAGAGGTTCCACTCGTTTGGTGTAGGTGAGTCTCGAGCTGATGAAATGTTGAATGGAGTGGAAGCACTCTCGAAAGACGGTAGTTTAAAATTAGGGTTTCAGGCTCATTATCCTCAACTGGAAACCAAATTAGCTGCCCATGCAACGACCGACGCTGAATTAGACAAGAAATTGGCGCCTGCAATTAAGATGATCAGAGAAACTCTAGGAACTTTTATAGTTGCAGAGGACGATCAAACACTAGAAAAAGTAGTCCTTGACTCACTGGCCTCAAAAAAAGCGACACTTGCGACGGCAGAAATGTTCACAAGTGGCGCCATAGCAGCTCGGCTAAACCCTCAACCAGGTACTACTGATCCTATAATATACAATATAGTCGCAAGAAACCTTAACCATCTATGTGACGTAGTTAGCATGCCGCCTGAGATTCAGCGTGATACTTTAAACCTTGATACCGCCAAAGCTATATCCTCGCGCTTAAAGGAACAGAGTGGTGCTACATTTTCTTTAGCAGTGTTAATAGAACTCGATGACGGATCAGATAAGATAGAACTTGGCGGCAGTATAAATATCGGAATTTCTGGTCCTGAAGAAACCGTTGGACGTCACGCCAGAATGCTAGGAGGTCATGATTGGATTCGGCTAGGGGCTATAGAATTGGCGTTAGATACACTTCGAAGATATTTAAATAACCTTCAAATTGATGAATTAATAGATTTTGAAAAACGATAAAATAGTAAAGATTTTAATTAGTTTACAACCGTTAGAAAAAAGGTATCTCTGTAATGGCAATCGCCTCTCAGTCTTGTGATGTATATTTTCCAGAAGTTGGAAATAAATGGAATCATGTCACCCCACCATTAGCAATTGATTTCCAACCTGCTATCAATCATGCTTTAGGGAATGAATCTTTGTTGGGCAGAGACATTCAAAAAGCACTGGAGAACCGCGCTTTTGCAGAGCCCCCACCTTGGGGCGATATAATAGGACAGACCAGACCACGCGAAAACCCCCACGGTTTGATACTTTTAAATGGTAAAATCGCTGCTAAATGGGGAGATACGAAAAGATCAGACATAACCTTTTCTGTGGCGAAAAGTTTTTTATCCTTATGCGCAGGCTTACTTCAGGATGATGGGTTGATCCCAGATTTTGATGAACCTATTTCAATGTTAGTTGATGATGACGGTTTTGATAGCCCTCACAATAAGAAAATTACCTGGAGGCACATGTTGCAAATGACCAGCGAATGGCAGGGCAGCATGTGGGGCAAACCAGACCAGGTAGACCATAATCGCGATCTCAATATGTCCCCAAAAGATAATGCTAACAAGGGAAATGCAAGAATACTAAAAACACCCGGTTCCTTTTGGGAATATAATGACGTCCGAGTTAACAGGCTTGCTCTGGCTCTTTTGAGGGTCGCTAAACGCCCACTTCCTGATTTACTCCGTGAACGAATAATGGATCCCATCGGCGCAAGTGAAGATTGGGAATGGCACGGGTATAATAACTCATGGATTACGATTGAGAACCAAAAAATCCAATCTGTTTCGGGCGGATCCCATTGGGGAGGAGGAATGTTCATAAGCAGTGAAGATCAGGCAAGAGTGGGCCACTTAATGCTTAATAATGGTGTTTGGAATGGTAAAAGATTGCTCTCTAAACAATATGTTCAACAAGCGCTTTACCCTTGCGACATCAATGAGGATTATGGGTTATTTTGGTGGTTAAATAATTCTGGGAAACGCCTCCCTAGTGCAACTAGAAAAGGATACTGCGCTGTTGGTTTTGGGTCTAATATGATCTGGGTGGAACCAGATTATAATTTAGTAGCAGTTGTGAGATGGATCGAGGGAGCTGCTTTTGATCAATTCTGCTGTAAAGTTTTAGAGGCGTTAAAAAGCTAAATTTCCAAACCCGACGGGGCGATATGCCCTTTTATCTGTGTTCTCTGCATTAAACGACGTGCCGAAGAATCGAATGGATCTCGCCGATGCATCGTCGACCTATTATCCCACATCAAAAGATCACCAACTGCCCATTCATGTGTGTATGAATTTTGTGGTAGAGTTGCATAATGCCATAGTAAATCTAGAAGATCTTCCGATTCTTGTCTTTCCAATCCAAGAATATAGGCGTTGCGTCGTCGTCCTAAATAGAGGACTGGTTCTTTAGTTCGTGGATGGGCACAAATGATAGGGTGTGGCTGACCTGCACATGTCATAGGATCATTATCTTCCCGCAGTCCTTTTCTTAGAAGTCCACCCGAGTTGTAGGTGCCATCATGCTTGATTGACATATCGACCACTTTATTTCTTATTTTATCAGGTAACATTTTAAAAGCGGCAGCCATACTACAAAGCGATGTATCACCACCTGAGGGAGGGATCTCGAGCGCATATAGCATTGACACATCTGGGGGATTTGACAAATACGACATATCAGTATGCCAAACTGCTTCACCTGCCCCAAGTGACCCGATTGGCTCGTTATTGGCATCTAGAATATTGGATACAATGTAAATTTCGGGAAAGCCCAAGACCGCAGTCTGCCCTTTCTCCATTTGAGGGGCATGATCTAAGTCACCAAACCGACGGCTAAATTCAACAAATTTTTCTGGAGATAATTTTTGTTGCCTAAATAAAAGTCCCTTATACTTATCAAAAGCATCGAATATGGCCAAAAATAAATTATCATCTATTTTTGCTAAATCCACATCATTGATCATTGCACCAATATACTCTGATACAGGAATTATATTCTTATTATCTAGCAAGCCCTACCCCTCAATTAACTAAAAAAAATATCTTTCATTTCTCCGAACAATTCAAGCCTACGGTTAATTCTTTCTAAAATTCACTTGGCCAGCCCTTTATTTATCTCATACTTTTGCTTGACCTGATATAAAATTAAATCTTGGGGTTAAAATAGAAAAAATATGCTAAATAGCCACTGCGCACAAAAGGGGACTATTATGACAACTGTAAGAAGACGCGAAAAAGAAAATAGACGTGACCGCCGACAAGAAATCAGATTGTCCCTAAATTATCAAAATAACAGCTTCAATATCATTGATTTAAGTCTTGGTGGTTTGGCTATCTCAGCAGAAGCGGCAACATTTATTGAATCACAAGAAGTAGAAGCTGTATTAAAAAAACAAAGTACCGGTGAAAGCGAAGAAAATATAGATATTTCTCTTACAGTCAAAAGAGTGGATCATGAAAAAAATGAAGTGGGCTTCCAATTCAGGGAGTTAAGTGAAAAACAGTTCTCAATCTTAGAGTCATATTTAACTGGCCGGGCTCTACAAAAGAAAACGCCCCTCATATAAACTGTTATCTATCAGTTTTCCGATTGGACTATAATGAATACAGCGAGCGATGCCTGGAAAAACCTAAGACACCATAGCCAGGACATAAGTAAAAAAACAATTAATAGTCTATTTAAAGACGATCCTGATCGCTTTGAGAAATTTACGGCTAATCTCGATGGCTTACTACTCGATTATTCTAAAAACCTTCTTACAGAGGATACAATCCGATTATTAAGACAACTGACAATCACATGCGGCTTAGCAGAGCATATAAAAAAAATGTTTTCTGGTGAAAGAATTAATACGTCAGAGAACCGCCCAGCATTACATACACTTTTAAGGGCATCTGAAAACTCACCCACAAGTCTAGCCAATATCAGTAGTTTTAAACAAGTACAAACAAGTTTGGCTAAAATGACTAATTTTGCAGATAGGATACGATCGGGACAGTGCACTGGATCAACAGGCAAATTATTCAAAAACATTCTACATATTGGTGTGGGTGGATCAGTTATCGGGCCAAGTATGGCCATACGCGCGCTCTCACCATATTCCCAAAACTCGATCCCCATACAGTTTGTAAGCAATATCGAAAGTTCTGATTTATATGATAAAATATCAATCCTTGATCCTGAGACAACACTAATATTAGTCGCCTCCAAAACTTTTTTAACCCAAGAAACGATGCTGAATGCTTGGTCGGCAAAAGACTGGATAACTCAAAGCCTTGGCAATGAGGCAGTTGGATCTCATTTTGCAGCCTTATCGAGCAATACTGAACAAACGCAGCAATTTGGTATCCAACCTGAAAAATGTTTTGATCTTTGGGAGTGGGTTGGTGGTCGTTATTCCATCTGGTCAGCCATAGGGTTGCCAATACTCATTTCAATTGGATCGGACCATTTTAAACAATTTTTAATGGGTGCACAAACAGTAGATGAACATTTTACTACTTGTCCTGTAGAAAAAAATATTCCCATTCTCCTAGGATTAATCGGCATTTGGCATCGCTCAATATTAGGCTATGCTTCTCAAGCGATTATCCCTTATGACCAGCGATTAGAGCTATTCGTATCACATATTCAGCAGATAGAGATGGAATCTAACGGAAAATCGGTAAGACTCGATGGGTCAAAAATTACAACAGCTACGTCTGGTGTGATTTGGGGAGAAACTGGCACAAATGCACAACATTCATTTTTTCAACTTTTACATCAGGGGTCAGATATTATCCCTTGCGACTTTTTAATAGCAGCATTGTCGCACAACGAACTTCCAAAATATCACGAAACCTTGATAGCTAACTGCCTAGCTCAATCTCAAGCCCTTATGCAAGGCCGTAACCTAGAGCAAACAAAAGTTCACTTAAGAGACAGAGGCCTATCCGAAACAGATGTTGAGAGAATAGCACCACATGCGACATTTGTGGGCAATAGACCCTCTACAACGATAATGTATGAGAAGCTTGACCCAAAAACTTTAGGGATGTTGATAGCTATCTATGAACACAAGACATTTGTCCAAGGCGCTATCTGGAATATTAATAGCTTTGATCAATGGGGTGTAGAACTCGGCAAAGAACTTGCCAATCAGCTACTTCCCACGTTAAAGGCCAGAAAAACTCCCGATCACCTAAACCCATCAACATCCGGATTGATAGACAGGGCAAAGGTTATTCGAAAAACTTGTTCCTAAACTTCTAGGTTTTTAACGAGTCAGAAGCGCCTCAAAATCACCACCAAAAATTACATATGCGTTTATCACTAATACGATTTTAGCTTAAATAAGATGCACCAATCCGTTTAATAATGCATATTGATAGGGTTTTATTTTTTGCAATTTTGGAGTATCTGGATATGGAGATTGTAGGCCTTGGATTTCACTTTGAAGAGTTGCCAGTAGGTCGTAAGTTCCAAACCATTGGGCGTACTATTACCGATGCAGATATCACAAACTTTATCAATGCAACGGGTATGGTTGAAACTATGTTTACAGATCTAGAATATCTCAAAACCGAAAGCGATATAAAAGGTCGGGTCTCTCCAGGTGCTCTTGTCTACAGCTTTGCCGAGGGTTTGCTGGTGCAATCCACTATGCAGCATACAGGATTTGCCTTTCTCAACATGGAATTAAATGTCCATGCGCCAACATTTGCGGGTGACACTATACACGTGGAATGTGAAGTTATTGAAGCCCGGCTTACCCGCCGGTCCGGCAGAGGCCTAGTTAGAACCCAAAATGAAATTATCAATCAGAAAGGCCATAAACTAATCACTTACACACCCTTGAGAATGCTAAAGTGTAAAGATCCCACGCTACAGAGAAAAGAAGATTAATATTATTCTATGACAAAGTCCTCCAAAAACCTTGGGCCACTGACCGGTGTTCGGGTGTTAGATTTTACCATTAACGTCCTCGGCCCTGTTGCCACACAAATTCTTGGTGACATGGGAGCCGAGGTTATAAAAGTTGAAACGCCGGCTGGGGATCCTATGCGCCTAATTGGAACTAGTAAAACAGGCACCCTCGGCCCATTCTTTCAAACGACAAACCGCAATAAAAAAAGCATCGTTTTAAATTTAAAACGACCTGAATGTAAAAAAGCTTTAATAGCGCTTTTGAAAACCAGTGATGTTTTTGTCCACAATATGCGGCAGGCAGCAACAGAACGGTTAGGCATCGACTATCAGAAACTAAAATTAATAAATCCCTCAATTATCTATGCATCTGCCACCGGTTACCGACGGGGCGGCGCCAAAGATGGGCGCCCTGCTTATGACGATGTCATCCAGGGAGAAAGTGGTCTTGTGGATTTAGTCGATAAAACAAATGGAGAGGCACGTTTCGTTCCAATGCCGATATCTGATAAATTTTGTGGACATACCTTAGCCTCCGCTATTGGCATGGCATTATTTCATCGCGAAAGGACGGGGCAAGGTCAGGAAATACACGTGCCCATGTTAGAAACAATGCTTTCATTTAATTTAACGACGCATCTTTGGTACGGAACTCAGGGGAAAAAAGATAATTTGGGGTACCCTCGAGCATTATCACCGTATCGTATTCCATATAAAACAAAAGATGGAATGGTATGTGTCCTCGCCCACACGGATGACCAATGGCATCGCCTCTTGAAAGCGATCGGGAGGGAAGATTTAGTCCAGGACTGCCGCTTTACGCATCTTTCACAAAGAGCAGAAAATATAGCAACGCTTCAATCCTACTTAGCGGAGGGCCTAGCCCAGTTTAGTACTGCCGAAGCATTTAAATTACTGGACGACGCTGATTTACCAAATGGCCCGGTGGTATCCCTAGAGGACATGATGGATGATCCATATCTTGAGGATACAAACTTCTTCCCTGTGATAAACGATCCTAATGAAGGCACACTCCATACCACAGCAATACCAGTCGAATTTTCGGAAACTCCTGGGACCCTTAGGAATGCGGCACCACCTTTAGGCGCAGATACGGAAACACTACTTTCCGAAGTTGGCCTCTCTCGCCAAGAAATAGATCAAATACAAACAAATAGTGGTACAGGATAAATTTTCATCTCATGCAAAGGCTCACTGATTATACAAGTTATAAAGATGCTCATAAATTCTTTACAAAAGATGCACTATGGGATCTCTTCCATGGTAATAGAGACAACTTGAACATCGCTTATGAATGTATAGACCGACATCAAAGTACCCGTGCCGCTATAAATATCGCTAATAGTAATGGAAACGATCAAACAATCACTTTTGGTGATTTATCCACTTGGTCAAATCGTGTAGCAAATTGGCTGCTGACTAAAGGTTTCCAGCCTGGGAACAGAGTAGCCATTATGCTGGAACCATCATTGGAATTCTATGCGACACTTTTTGGGGTAATGAAGGCTGGTTTCGTCGCTGTTCCGTTGTTTACAGCTTTTGGTTCGGATGGACTTAGTTCTAGGTTAGAAGATTGCAAACCTGTTTTACTAATTTTAGACCCAGAAAAACCTGAACTGTCTTCATCCAATAACGTAGAAACTGTTATAGCTGACCCTAATTTTTTAAAGAGCCTATTAAGATTCGAAACGACTTTTACAACCTCCACAACATCAGCCGATATGGCCATGTATCAATACACCTCAGGGACTTCTCGGGCACTTCCTGAAGCCGTAAAACATCATCATCGTGCAATTGTTACTGTCATGATTGCCGCCCTTTACGCTACTGGAGTTCGACCAGGTGACAAATATATGTGCCCGTCCTCTCCCGCGTGGGGTCACGGTCTCTGGCATGGTACACTTGCTCCGCTGGCACTCGGGATTGAGATTTCAACTTATGCAGGAAAGTTTGATCCCGAGAAACTTCTGGCAGTAATCGAGAAATTTGAAATCACCAACCTTTCAGCAGCAGCGACACATTATAGAATGATGCGAAATATCAACAATCCAAAGAAGTATTCTTTAAGGTTGAAAAAACTCTCTTTCACTGGGGAACCTTTAGATACCGAAACGGCCCATTGGGCCAAGCAAACTTTTGGTCATGATATTTGCAGCATATACGGCTCAACAGAGGTAGGGGTAATAATAGCAAACTACCCCGGGTCAGATGATTTACCGGTAAAGATTGGAGCCCTTGGCAAACCATTACCCGGCTGCAATGTTTCCATCCTAGACCAGCATGGTAAAAATTGCCAAGTAGGTGAAATTGGTGAAATTATGCTGTGGAGGGGGGATAGTTTTTTCCCTGTTAAAGATCTTGGAAGCATCGATGAAGACGGTTATTATTTTCATCATGGGCGAGCAGATGACGTCATTATATCTGCTGGCTGGACGATGAGTGCAGTCGAGATTGAGGACATTTTATTAAAACATCCAGATATTACGGAAGCCGCAGTAATTGGAGTACCAGATGTACAACGAGGAAAAATCGTTAAAGCATTTATTGTTTCTAAACGCCCCGAAAGTATTGCGTTCAACAAAGAAGTGCAAAGTTTCGTTCGCGACCGTCTAAGCAGACACGAGTATCCTCGACTCATAAAAAGCGTGAATGAACTCCCCAAAACGCCCGCTGGGAAAGTGAATAGAAGAGCTTTACGTGAACAAGAAAATTAGCACAAAGGAGTTATTGTGAGCATAAAAGAAGGCGATTTTCCTCGCATCACCGAAGAAGAGTTAAATAATTTGAGATCCCGGATCGGTGTAAAAATATCACGTGATCCTGAGCCATGGTGTTACGAAGCAACGAGAGATAATATTAGACATTATGCCCACGGGATTGGTGATGACAATCCTCTTTGGTGCGAACCTGATTATGCAACACAGACAAAATATAACTCTATTATTGCCTTACCGTCCTTTCTTTTTGCAACTAGCCGCATTGCTTCAGGATATGTAGGAGGATTACCTGGTATTCACGCTATGTGGGCTGGTGCAAACTGGAAATGGCATTCACCTGTATTTAGGAATGACGAGATCTCTACTGAGTCTCATCTAAAGGACCTAATAGAACATCAAACACAATTTGCAGGCAGGGCAATACAACAGATTTATCATGTCGATTTTTTTAACCAATCCGGTGTATGCGTGGCAGAATGTGATAGCTGGTGTTTTCGAACGGAACGCGATACTGCACGAGAACAAGGAACCAAGTATAATAAGGTCCGAGAGGCAAGCGAAAAACGCTACTCCCAACAAGAGCTTGACGACATTTTTCAAAACTATGCAGATGAAGAAATTCGAGGTTCAAACGCTCGTTATTATGAGGATGTAACAATCGGTGAAACGCTACCTCGCATGGTCAAAGGACCGATGACTGTCACAGGGTTCATAGCATATGCACAAGGATGGGGTGGGTTATACATTCGAGCAAACAAATTAGCGTGGAAGCAGGTAACGAAACATTCTGGATTAGGAATCCCAAACCGATTTAATATTCCCGATTGTCCTGAGAGAGTTCATTGGGAGAATGAGTTTGCAACAAAAGTGGGGGCACCGGGTGCTTATGACTATGGACCAGAACGCTGCTCCTGGATGACGCATCACATAACAAACTGGATCGGTGACGAGGGCTTCCTGATATCATCTAACACCAAAATAAGACGACATAACCCTGAGGGTGACACATTATTTATAGAAGGAAAAATAACAGATAAATTCGAGAAAGATGGCAACGGAATAGTAGAAGTCACTCATGAAGCTAGAAACCAAGATGGTGAACTTTCTATTCTTGGTACAGCAACCGCTAGGCTACCAAGAAGATAATCTTGAATTTAAATGAAAAAATTTTATGTCTGTTTGTTAAAGACAAACACGTAGATTATGCTGGTAACTTATACTTAAACTCAATAATGGGATGGGCTGATGCCGCTTGATGAAACACAATACAAACAGCTTAAATTAGATCGTCCCGCAAAACACGTTCTTCGAATAACATTTAATCGACCAGAGACATTCAATTCTTTAGACGAAGTAGGGCATAAAGAATTAGCTTACATTTGGCGTGATATAGACGACGACCCCTCTATTAACGCAGTTATATTGACTGGAGCAGGTAAAGCATTTTCGTCTGGCGGCGACTTCTCTATGATTGAAAAAGTCATTGATGATTTTGACTATAGAGCAAATACATGGAAAGAGGCACGTGATCTCGTTTACAACGTGATTAATTGCTCCAAACCCATTATTTCTGCAATCAATGGACCCGCTGTGGGAGCAGGATTAGTAGCTGGATTGTTGGCAGATATATCTATCGCTGGAAAAAAAGCAAAGATCGTAGATGGGCACACAAGATTAGGAGTAGTAGCCGGAGACTCTGCTGTTATAAATTGGCCATTATTATGTGGAATGGCAAAAGCTAAATATCTGCTCCTTACATGTGAGGCTATTGATGGAGAAGAGGCAGAGAAAATTGGTCTCGTTTCATTGTGTGTTGACGATAAGGACCTGCAAGCAAAGGCGTTGGAGATCGCGATAAAGCTCTCAACGGGTGCACAGAGTGCCATTCGGTGGACCAAATACGCATTAAATAACTGGTATAGAATGGCAGGACCAGCGTTTGACACGTCTACTGCACTGGAAATGTTGGGTTTCACAGGCCCTGAAGCGCGAGAAGGATTAGCTGCGCACTTAGAAAAACGAAAGCCTAATTTTCCATCTAAAAGCCCATTGTAAGGAGCGTATTTAATGATAACGGATCTTCAATCCGAGATACCAAACGACCCTGTAACACCCATACCAGCAGCAACCGTTATATCTCTAAGAGATACACCGACAGGTATGGAAGTACTAATGGTTCAAAGAACAAAAAAAGCTGACTTTGCGGGAGGCGCTCTACTTTTTCCAGGGGGAAAAGTGGATGATAGTGACTATGAGGTTTTAAAACTAGACCGCTGCAGTTTACCGAATGATGTCCCAGATAACCAAAAAGCCATCAGAGTAGCTGGTGTCCGAGAGATGTTTGAGGAGGCCGGATTACTATTCGTTAGAGATAATGGTAATACACAAGTTATCAGCAAAGAGAGAGCAGAAGCCCTAAACAACATCTACAGACAAGATTTACTATCACAGAAGATTACCTTCCATGAGATGATTGAAACCGAAAATCTGGTAGTGGCCAGTGATCTTTTAATACCTTTTGCCCACTGGATAACACCGACAACTGGGCGAAAAAGATTTGATACACATTTCTTGGTTGCACAAAGCCCGAATGGTCACATTGCCTCTCATGATGGTTCTGAAACCCTAGATACAGTTTGGATAGATCCTTTGACCGCAATAACAGAGGCCGAGGAAGGCAAAAGGCGTGTGGTATTCCCTACTAGAATGAACCTGAAAAAAGTAAGTGAATCAACCACAGCAGAATCAGCGATTAAACTCGCAAAAATAACACCTGTAGTAACTGTCCTTCCAGAAGTTCATGATGTTAATGGCGGTCGCCATTTGAAAATTCCAATAGAAGCCGGTTACGGTATATCAGAGATAACCGTTGATTATGCTGCATCAGATCAGCCACCTCCGACTAACCCTAATACCTGATAGAAAGAGAGATAGATCATGGACTTTAATCTTAGTGAAAATGAGCAAACTATTCGTGATACAGCTATGAAACTAGCTAGTGAATTTGATGACGAATACTGGCTTGAGAAAGATAGTGAAAAGACAGGCGGTTTCCCCGAAGACTTTTATCGTAAGTTTGCCGAAGATGGCTGGCTTGGTATTGCCATGCCAGAAAAATATGGCGGCGCTGGGTTAGGAATTACAGAGGCATCTCTAATGATGCAAGCTGTAGCAGAGTCAGGAGCAGGAATGAGCGGTGCTTCAGCGCTTCATATGAACATTTTTGGATTAAAACCAGTTGAAATATTCGGCAATGAAGAACAGAGGCAACGATTCCTTCCACCTTTGATCAAAGGCAAAGAAAAAGCCTGTTTCGCCGTAACAGAGCCAAATGTTGGGCTAGATACAACCAAACTGAAAACGAAAGCGACCCCAGATGGCAATGGATATGTTGTCAACGGTTCAAAGGTATGGATCTCGACAGCCCAGGTGGCCGACAAGGTATTACTGTTAACACGGACAACAGATATAGAGGATGTTAGAAAACCAACAGAAGGTCTAACACTCTTTTATACAGATCTTGACCGTGACAGAATTGAAGTACGTGAGATAAATAAAATGGGTCGCAAAGCTGTTGATAGTAATATGTTATTTATTGATGGGCTCAAGGTACCAATAGAAGATCGAATTGGTGAAGAAGGGATGGGCTTTAGGTATATTTTAGAGGGAATGAACCCCGAACGTATCCTTATTGCTGCTGAAGCTATAGGAATAGGTCGTGCAGCCCTTGCCCGGGCAACACAATATGCAAAAGACAGAATAGTATTTGGCAGGCAAATTGGCCAAAACCAAGCCATTCAGCACCCATTAGCTAAGTGTTGGGCTGAATTAGAAGCAGCTAATCTAATGACGATGAAAGCCGCAGCGCTTTTTGATAAAGGGGAACCATGCGGAGCTGAGGCTAACGCAGCAAAATATTTAGCTGCCGAAGCAGGGTTTGAAGCTTGCCAAACTGCAGTTATGACCCACGGAGGGTTTGGTTATGCCAAAGAGTATCAAGTCGAGCGCTATATGCGTGAAGTCATGGTGACACGTATTGCACCCATCAGCCCACAATTAGTCTTAAGTTTTCTGGCAGAAAAAGTCCTAGGACTTCCAAAGTCTTACTAAGTTTTTTTTGGAACAAGGGGAAGATAGTACTTCCCTTTGTTGCTTTATCTACATTTCTAAGCATCATATCCAGGGTTAATTCGATCTAGTTTTCGTAATAATGCTGTCCAAGCTAATTTATCCAAATCCCCTTCAGATTCAGTATTCTCAGATAATCTGAACTGCTGTGCTGTATGCTTGCAAACAGCCTCACTCGGTAACACTAGATCCCCTCCCGCCTGAGCTGCAATCTGTAATTGGCAAGACTTTTCTAAGGAATGCATTTTCGTAAAGGCCTGCGCAATACTTTTCCCACAAGTTAATAAACCATGATTACGCAGGATCATGGCCATTTTATCACCAAGATCTCCTACTAGCCTCTCTCTTTCGCCTAAATCAAAAGCAATACCCTCATATTCATGATAAGCTAAATTTTCATAAAACTCCAATGAGGTTTGCGCTAAGGGTAGTANACCTACTTTTTGAGCCGCAACTGCCATGCCNGCAACGGTATGGGTATGCATGACACAAACTAAATCATGCCTCGCTTGGTGCACAGCACTATGAATAGTAAAACCTGCAGCGTTTACTTGATAATCAGTTTCCATAACAATTTCACCGTCCGTATCGAGTTTAACGAGACTAGAGGCTGTTATTTCTTCAAACATTAACCCATATGGGTTTAGNAGAAAATGATTATGCGTGCCAGGTACTCGGGCTGAGATGTGCGTAAAGATCAAATCAGTCCAACCATAATGCGCGACTAGTCGATAACATGCTGCTAAATCTACTCTTACCCTCCATTCTTCTTCACTAACAAGCGACNTTACTGATGGTTCAGTATATGATTCTAAGATGGCCATACTCTTTCTCCTTAAAAAATACGAATCGCAAAGATAAATAGCTTAAATATTATCTTGCTAATTCAACCAAAAACACCAAAAAATATGTAAAAATTCAAATCCTACACCTATCCTTGTTGATCTCAAATATAAAACATCCTATCAACCCTTCTGATTGACAAACNATTAATTTTATTGGATCTTTAACTAATCGCGTTGACTAATTTGGCTTCTTTTTGGAACTGTAATTCGAACCATGAGATTTTTCTATAGCTCAATAATCCTAATAGTTGGAATACTGGNATTATCGGGTTGCTCNCGCGATGACTTTAATTTCTCAAAAATCGCGTCCACTACACTTTCAAACCTTGGTGAAAAAGTTGGNAGTTTGAGCCTTGGTGGCATTGGAGAAAAAATCGGCATTAAGAATGAAGCGTTAGTAAGATTACCTCCGGCCCCACTTCCAATTTATGCTGTAGGTGATACCTTTGTGTATTCATCAAGCGGGCGTCTTGTGCAAGAACAAGTGGTGAGTGCCAGTGACGAACGCGTTACCTGGACTAACGACCAAGGTATGATCTGGACTACTACTAACGACCTAATAACACCCCCAATGTCTTGGTCTTCGCACCCAGAACTTGGGCGAGGACGGCAAACTATAATCGGAAACCCCGCCTCTATTTTTCCTCTTAAAAAAGGTAATAAAGTAGCTTTCGGCGTCAGGGGTAATAGTGAAAATTTACCAACTGGATGGCGACACGAACAAAGTTGTGAAGTACTAGGCCAAAAAGACATCAACGTTACTGCTGGCGATTTTACGACTTTTCACATTTCATGCAAACGCAAAGATTACAAAGAAGACCTCTATTACTCACCGTTAGCACAGAATTACGTGTTAAGGGTTCGCGAGTTCAAAAACACCAAATCAAAAAAACAACTGGTTTCGGTTGCGCTAGGAAATAACAGGACGAAGAACATAGCAGCAAAGCTCAATCGTCCAACGAAAGAGCGAATGAACGCACGCAAAAAGATAAAGATCCCTGGGATGTTAATTAAAAAAACAAATATTCCTAGTTCAGGAAATCCCGAAGTAGATGCCTTAATAGTAAAACTGGAATCTATGATCAAGCGGTTCGAAGCAACATCAACTAGTAAAGATAAACCAGAAAAGAAAGATAAAGTTAGCTCGAATAACACCGGAAAATATGGAGTGCATTTGGCGTCCTATAGATCTGAAAAAGGAGCCAAGAGAGGTTGGAAAATCCTTAAAAAGAAATTTTCTAGAGAACTTAAAGAATTGGACTTTGGAACAACAGAATTCGATGCTGGTAAAGGGAAAGGTACTTTCGTCCGGTTAATGGGGTTAGGTTTTGAGACCAAAGGTGCCGCTAATAAATTTTGCAANCGTCTCAAAAAGAAAAGGCAATATTGTAAAGGTGAACGGGCAAGACCGTAAAGTTGCATTAACAATAAAAAAAAACTTNAAAAACTTAAATTGTATCTGTGAAGTGTCGTAGCTGTNTGACCTTGGTGCATTGGTTTGAAAGAGTATAATAACACTTAGAACCCTCTAAGAGAGCTTACTACTGAAAAGATGTTAGTTATGCTCAGAATCAATACCTGACCAGTGAAAACATTGTGCACGTATTGTGCAGTTTTGTGCGATACCCAACATAAATAATTACTGGAGATGCAATTGCTCAATCGAATAAATATTGGCCAAGCTCTAAATAAGCTGAATAGTCAAGAAAATAGAGCTTTATCTGGTATTGGTTTGGCAATATTAGCTGGCTTTCTATTTGTGAGCTCGGATACAATTGTAAAACTTGTAAGAGAAGAGCTTCCCGTCGCGATGGTTGTTTGGGGACGGTTTATAATGCATCTATTAATAATGTTTATCTTGTTCCCAGGCAAAAAGATTATTCCCTTATTAAAAGTAAACAATCCAAAAATGATAATTGGTCGAGGGTTACTATTACTTACATGTACTTGCCTTTTCTTCACTGCCATAGGGTACATTGGTTTGGCTGAAGCAAATTCAATAATGTTTGTGTCGCCATTTTTTGTAGTAGCACTTTCAATCCCACTATTAGGAGAAAAAGTAGGCTTACGAAGATGGACGGCGGTTTTGGTTGGGTTTCTTGGAATAATAATTGTTTTAAGGCCTGGATTTCAAGACATCCATTGGGCCTATTTTCTCATTGTAGGCTGTGCTTTCTTCTTTGCTCTTTTTACGATTATTACTAGAACGTTAAGTTTCACAGAAACTGCAACTTCGATGTGGTTCTATACGGCATTGGTTGGAACTATTGGCTCTTCTTCAGTGGTTTGGTTATATTGGGTAACACCTTCTCCAATGCAGTGGCTGATGCTACTAATTATAGGTGCTATAGGTGGGGGATCACATTATATAGTTATCAAAGCATATAATAGAGCGGCCGCCTCACTATTAGCGCCTTTTCAATATATTCAAATATTGTGGGCAACTATTTATGGGTTATTAGTTTTTAATAACTTCCCAGATAGTTGGACGCTTTTGGGAACCGCAATAATAATTACTAGTGGCCTTTACGTATGGATACGTGAGAGGCAATTGGGCACAGTCCGTCGAAGCGCTAGCTGGCGCGGCGGCGCTGCGAGGTAAATACTGTTGTCATCGAACATAGCATTATTGCTGCAATTCCAAAGAAGACAAACGACGGTTCTGACTGATCCAGTATCCAGCCGAATAAGGGTGGCGCTATGATACCACCGATACTAAAACCTGAAGTAACAAAACCAAACACTTTACCAAATGCACCATCAGGGGTAACTGATCTAACGATCATGTCCCTTGATGGCATGATGGCCCCATGCATTATTCCCATAACAGCCATCAGAAAGAATAAAAGAAAGATATTCACATAAAAGGCACCTATAGATGCGATAATGATTGCTGTAGAAAGAAAACAGATTGCTGCGACTAAGTTATGTTTTTGAGTTCTATCTGCCACAAAACCACCAATTAAAACTCCAACAGCACTGGCAACTAGATATGTCGACAAAATCAGTGTCGCTGTCTCTACATCGGTTCCATGACGCTGTCCCAAGGCAACAATAAGAAAACTAGCAATACCTGTTGATCCAAGGGATAAAAGTGCAAAGAAACCTAAGCACATCAAAATAGGTGCGGAAAAGAGAAGTTTTACTCCATGGTCACCATGTTGTTCACTTCTAAGTTTATGTTTCGGTTTTGCATTATTTAATTTGTGTTTGAGATGACGGGAATAGACCAACAGCAATGTAGCGGTTGCTATTCCAGCAAAGCCACAAAATGCCAACCCTAATCGCCAACCAAAATACATATTCAGGAGCACGATTATCGGTCCCGCTATAGCAAACCCGGCATACCCTGCGAATGTATGAAGACTAAACGCTCTACCCATTCGATCCTTTGACACAGAAGAGGATAAAATAGCATAGTCTGCTGGGTGGTAAACACCATTTGCAGCTCCAGCAATCACCATAAGCAACATTACTGCACCATACCCGGGCGCAAGCCCCATCAGAGCAAAGGCTATCCCTTCTACCGCTAAGCCTAATATTAGAATAAACTTAGCCCCAAATTTATCTACTAAAAATCCAAAAGGGATTTGTGTAAGGCCTGTAGTGGCACTAAATACTGCCAATAATAAACCTAATTCAGTATACGAAACATCGAACACAGTTTTTAAAAATGGAAAGAGTGGCGGTAATAAATAGATATACAAATGACTGAAAAAATGAGCGACCCCAATCAAGCCAATTACCCTAAAGTCGGTACCAGTCTTATTTTGTTCATTTTCGTCTTGTATTGGATTTGAAGTAATATCCATAATTCTAATTTCATGACCCTAAAATACTAACAATTAACTCTATAAACCCCGAGGATACAGCTCGCTATTTATAGTCTACCAATTCAAATGGCACTATCATATAGTCATGTCCTTAATTAATGGATTTTGGATAGGAATTTTTATTTGCAACTTATCGGCAATCTACGTTTATGGATTTACCTGTCGTTGTCTATTTTGTGGTTCTCTGGAACGTCTGTTTTCGTAATCCAGAGCTGGGATAATTCACAAATCTCCATAAACTCTGCTTACAACAAAAGAATGACTCAATGTAAGGTGAATTACTTTAACGCTAATGCTCGAGAGCGATGCTTTGAGATCATGCATTTAGAAAAGTTTCAGGAAAGAAGCATATCTATCTTTAACAACTTTTTATTGATATTTTCCGTACCGTTAATAGGATTTTTTATTTTCACCTNTTTGTTAAAGAAACCTTTATTTAAAAACCGTTAATGAGATTTAGATGATCGAAATATCCAAGAATAAAATACCTAGAGCTTGGCAACGTATGTTAAGTGGCAGAAGACTGGATTTATTGGACCCGTCACCACTTGATGTTGAGGTTGAAGATATAGCTCATGGCCTATCAAGAGTAGCTCGTTGGAATGGACAGACATCTGGAAGTCAATCTTACTCTGTAGCAGAGCACTCTCTTTTGGTGGAACGACTAATTGTCGAGTTAAAAGAAAATATTCCCACAAAATGGCGGCTAGCTTCTTTGTTACACGATGCACCAGAATATGTAATTGGTGATATGATCAGCCCTTTCAAAGCTGCCATCGGGATCAATTATAAAGAGATTGAAGCACGTTTAGAATCAGCAATACATATTCGCTTTGGCTTGCCAGCAGTATTACCGCAACAGATTAAACGTCTAATCAAAAAAGCAGATCGCTTAGCTGCATTTATTGAGGCAACCCAACTTGCAGGGTTTTCTGAAATAGAGGCACAAAAACTTTTTGGGAAATCAGATAAGGGAAAAAATATATTCCTCAATCCATCCGCACCCGAGGAAGCAAAAATCATTTACTTAAAACGATTTAAACAGCTCACAAGCTCATTTAATCCAGATAAAGTTTAAGCTCCAGTGGCTGAAGCTAATTTATGTTGAGTCAAAGGGCGGATAGGCCAATGTGCAATCGCTGAAGCTATTCCCAGAGCAACCGAAATCCACCAAACAATATTATATGATCCCGTCAAGTCGTAAAAGTATCCGCCAAGCCAACCACCAAGAAAAGCACCTAGTTGATGAAAAAGGAACACCAANCCAAACAATGTACTCATATGCCGCACTCCATAAAGATCGGCAACTAAACCAGATGTCAACGGGACTGTACTTAACCAGAAAAGACCCATTGTAACAGCAAACACAAAAACCAACGTCTCACTAGGTGGAAGAAGAACAAATCCAGCCATAACTATCGAACGGCCAAAGTAAAGAAAACTTAGAAGGTATTTTTTTGAATACTTCCCACCAAGTACCCCCGCAGAATAGCCCCCTACAACATTTGCTAGCCCGATTATACCAAGGGCCCAAGCTCCAGTACTAGCCGAAAACCCAAGATCCACAACGTACGAAGGCAGGTGAGTTGCAATGTACACTACATGAAACCCGCAAACAAAAAATCCTCCGCAAAGAAACCAAAAACCAGAGTGACCAAAGGCTTCGCTAAGAGCCTCTCGTAGAGTTATCTTAGGCTGAACATCGCTATTATCTGATGATTGGTTGCGCAGAAATACCAGTCCTAAGGGTATCATTGAAATTACAAGAACAGCGATCACAATAGATGTATTACTCCAACCAATACTATTTATGAGATGCTGACCAATTGGTAAAATAGCAAAACTTCCTAATGAACTTGCGGCGCCAATGACACCAAGGACCCAAGATCTTTTTTCAGCAGGAAAAACCTTCACAACAGCAGGCATTATTATTCCTGTAGCAGTACCGGCTAAACCAATTCCCACTAACAAACCCACACTAAAATGAAGCATTCCGGCTGTTGTTGAAACGGACATCAATATCATTCCGACAAAGTAAAAAATAGAACCGATTAAAATAGCTTTGAAAGCACCATAGCGGTCAGCAAAAGCCCCCATAAAAGGTTGGGAAATACCCCAAATTAGATTTTGTAATGCTATAGAAAGTGAAAAAACCTCCCTGCCAAAACCAAATTCTGTGGTTATAGGAGAAAGAAAAATACCAAAACCACCCCTAATACCAAACCCAATAGCGCCTATTAAACCCGCAATGATAAGCACGAAATAGGCGTATTTTGAAACTTTGGNGTTTAAACCTGCTTCATCGCTAATATTACCGGCATTAATATAAGTATCTAGATTAGGCTCACTACTATTAATTTTATCAGACGTTGCTTCAGTCAGGTCAAAAGAAGAAATTTGTGACATTTGTGCGACTTCCGATTTTGACGCCGCGAAGAATAACTGTTCATACAGCCATTCATTTTTCTCATCATCAAATATTGCTCCAACTATCCGGACTTCCTCGTCCACCGACCCATGATCCCTTGCTGAGAGAGTCTCAGTGAGGTCAGTTACTAATTCTGCCTCACATAATGTATCCCACGTTTCCCCGCGTTTAATCTGCAGATAAAAGTATTCCGGATCTTGGGACATATTTGAAATAACCTTAAATTTTTATTGATTTTCAGTTTACAGGCCTAAATTTTTCTGGCCTTGTGCAATGCATTAGGACACNTCTAATTTTTTTGTTCATGAGATAAAGCNTGGCACGTNATTATAGTATATTTCTATAAAATCATCTAACACAATATGAAGCTTTGAAATAACACATTTGCTCTATTTATACTGAAGGAAAACCTGCATGAGTACTCCAAAATATGCCTCTATTAACGGTGAAATTGTTGCATGGGAAAATGCAAACGTACATGTAGCCTCAGCTGGCTTTAAATTTGGAACNGCTGTNTTCGAGGGATTGCGGGGGTATTGGAATTCAGATAACGAAGAAATGTATTTATTCCGAATGCAAGANCATATGCAGAGATTTGAATTTTCTCAACGATTTATGAGGTTTGACGAGTTATTTTTAGGGGATACGGTAACACAAAAAACTATTGAATTAATTCACGCTAATAAGTTTAAAGGCGAAAACCTTCATATTATGACTACAGCATATGTTTCAGGAATGGGCGGGCCTGGCGTTTGCGGACCAATTGGTCTATCAATAACCGCACAAGAGCGCCCACGAAGCGATAGAGTGCTGGGTGGTGTTACCGCGCAAGTAAGCTCGTGGATGCGTGTTCCAGACAATGCAATGCCCATGAGGGTAAAATGCAATGCCAATTACAATAATGGGCGCTTGGCCACCGTTCAAGCCGAGGCTGACGGTTATGATACAGCAATTTTCCTTAATTCTCGTGGAAAAGTATCAGAAGGCCCAGGTATGTGTTTATTCATAATTCGTGATGGTGTACCAATAACGCCTTCGATTTCAAATGATATTCTGGAGAGCGTAACCCGTGACAGTGTTCTTAGAATAATTGAACNAACTTATGGTNAAACACCAATAGAGAGGGATATCGATCGATCAGAACTAGTAGCAGCAGAAGAGGCATTTTTCTGNGGAACTGCCTGGGAAATAACNCCTATTCTATCTATCGATAGAATAAAAATTGGAACAGGNCAGATCGGTATGNTGACAAAACNGCTACAAGATAAATTTTTCTTCATATCGGAAGGACGCGANACGCAATATTCAAATTGGTGTCACCCCGTTTACAAAACAGACTAATTTAGTTGCTAATAAAAAATATAGCGAGNTTACACAACCACTTAATANGAAGAGATATAAAATAAGTTTCAAACTACTGATTGACGTATGTACATACCATTATAAAATATTTTATTTTNATAAAATCCATGNAAGAGAGATTGCAAAAAGCATAAAAATAAGCTTTATAGTCGAGAAACCGCGGACGTGGTGGAATTGGTATACACAACAGACTTAAAAAGGAAAATTTGAGTGCCCTACGTGAAAACGTTGGAGTAGAACTGCTCAAAAACGGGGAAACCTTTAAAATGGCAATCCCGTGCCAAGCCTTCTATTTTTTGAAGGAAGGTGTAGAGACTTGACGGGCAGCAACTAAGGTTCGATAGCGAAACTATGTTGAAGAGAAAGTCCAGCCCACAAACGCCAAATGGCGGCAGTGAAAACTGTAGTTGGGAAGAAAATCTGTCCCTCTTAGAGGTTGCGGGTTCGAGTCCCGCCGTCCGCACCATTTAATAGTACTAATAATACTTAACTCATTGAAATATAGGTATAATTTATAAACTTATGTTTCGGTGCAGTACATAATGCATAACAAATCTTCAGATAAATACCTATATAATCGAGATGGTGTTTATCAATTTATCAGGAGGATCCCAGTAGATCTGAGTGATCATTATGGATCTAGTAGAATTCAGATCAGCTTGAAGACCAAGAATATCTCCAAAGCGAATCGATGTGCCAGATCCATTACACAGAGATTAGATGATTATTGGTTGGGTTTAAGACTTCAAAAGTTCGATATACCAGCCATGAACCTGATTCGCATGGATATTAGTGATGTTGATAATGGGTTTAGATTATCAGATGCTCTTGACCTGTATTTAAAACTAAAAGGTATAGATAAGGACAAGACGTTCATTAGAACTGCCAATCGTAA
>PANE01000021.1 GCA_002708305.1 Rhodospirillaceae bacterium | reverse complement strand
CATGGTTATGTTGACCTCTGATTTGGCGTCTATGATTGCTGGAGCTAAAGTGCAACTAGATGTATTCAATTCAAAAATTGCCTAAGGTTTAAGTAAAATAAATTTTTAAAAAAATAGCATGCCTGCTTCCAGTTGTAATTTAGAGTTGCGGGCTATGCGAAGAATAATTGTTTAATGATAACTAGGAAAGCAAGCCAGAATTGTAGTGTTTTCCATAAATTTCTATTGCCCATATCAAAAATTCTGCGACAATTATCTCCTGTGAAACTTGGGTTCCAGTCCTAAAAATTGTATAATTAGATATTAATCAAGGCTTTTAGAATATGAAAATTGCGGTCTATGGTGCTGGGGCAATCGGTGGTCATTTAGGTGGGATGTTAAGTAGGTCTGGATGTGATGTGAGCCTCATTGCTCGCGGTAAGCATTTAGAAGCAATGAGAAAAAATGGGCTTAAACAGATAATTGGAGATGAGGAATTTATAACTTATCCTCGGGTTACGGATGACCCATCTAGTTTAGGAACCCAAGATTATGTGATTATGACACTTAAATCCTATCAGGCACCAGGTGTTGTTGAATCAATGCAACCTCTACTAGGCACTTATACGACGGTAGCGACGGCAATGAATGGGATCCCGTGGTGGTATTTTTATAAGCAATTAGGAAAATTTGAAAACACCCAGATAAAAGCAGTAGACCCAAAAAATAAACAATGGGATCATATTGGACCTGAACGCGCTGTAGGCTGTATCACTTATGTTGCTAGCGAGGTTACTGCCCCTGGGGTTATCAAAACTGCTAATACAAGTTTTCGTTATCAAATAGGTGAACCAGATGGCTCGGTATCGGAACGATGCTCACGATTAAAAAAAGTCATAGAGCTTGCTGGTATTAATTGCGAAATAAGACCCGAAATTCGAAAGGATATTTGGGTGAAAGTCATGGGGAATGTGGCCTATAACCCAACTAGCGCCCTTACCCTCGCGCATACGGGGGCAATGATCAAAAATCCAGAAATGAACCTATTGCTTCGTAATCTTATGTTAGAGGTAATGTCTATTGGCCGTGCTCTGAATGCAGACCCAGGGAATCAGATTGAAAAAAGAATGAAGGCTAGCTTGGAGCGTGCAGCTTTTCATAAGACGTCTATGTTGCAAGACCTCGAGCTTGGAAGAGCCATGGAGATACTGCCAATAATTGGTGCTAGCGCCGAATTGGCAAAATTGGCAAAAGTTACAACGCCTACCATCGATACAGTGTTAGCTTTAGTCAAGCTTCGGGCACAGATGACCGGGCAACTTCCAAATTAGTTGATAGTAAAAACAAGCGTTGATGAACATCATCTATTGTTGGGGGAGTTTAATCTAAATGAAAATTCAAAAAATTAATGTGCATGTAATCAAGTCTGAACTTGATACTCCCTTTGCCTTTTCGCAAGGTTGGGTGAACCAACGAGCGGCTACTCTGATTGAAATAGCTACCGATGATGGGATTATTGGGTGGGGCGAGGCGTTTCCGCAAGGCCTTGAACCACCAGAGATATCTGCTTCAGTAATCGAGCATTGTTTTGCTCAAATGCTTATTAATCAAAATCCTCTCGATACAGAACGTATTTGGTTTGAGATGTATAATCGTTCAAGAGACTTTGGTCGTAAAGGCTCCGTTATGGCTGCGATTAGTGGTATCGATATCGCCCTTTGGGATATAGCCGGTCAATATTATGGAAAACCTATTAGCCAATTACTTGGTGGAGCATTCCGATCTCAAGTAGAACCGTATGCCACTGGGTTTTATAGAATCCGGGGGCGGGGAGAAGCTGACAGGTTATCGGAAGAAGCGCTCACACACTACGAAAATGGCTTTAGGTCAATGAAAATCAAATTAGGTTTTGGTGTAGATGACGACATTGCGGTGATGGATGCCATACAAAAATCAACTGCTGGACTGGATGTCACTTTCATGGTGGATACCAATCACGCTTATGGGCGCAGAGAAGCGTTGACTTTAGGTCTTAGAATGGCCGACATGAATTTGAGATGGTATGAAGAACCGGTAGTCCCAGAAGATATAGAAAGCTATGTGGCGTTGCGCAGTAATCTGCCAATGGCAATTGCTGGTGGGGAAAATGAGCACGGATTATACGGGTTTAAATCATTGTTTTCTGCTGGCGCTGTTGATATTGCCCAACCTGACATTGGTTCGTGCGGCGGCTTTACTGGAGCGAGGCACATTGCAACTTTAGCTCAAGCAAATGGCATAGAAGTTAATCCTCACGTATGGGGTAGTGCAATTGCACAAGCTGCATCTTTACAATTTATAGCGGCACTTCCTGTAACTCATTATTCCTTATTCGCTCGTCAACCTATTCTTGAGTATGACCAATCAGTTCACCCTTTTCGCAGGGAACTTGTTGAAAAGCCTATAGAAATTGAGAATGGTTTGGTCTCCATTCCATTAGAACCGGGACTTGGGATTAAAATTAACCGTAAAACAGTCAGAAAATATAAGGAATAGATTCGAATTAAATGGTGCACCGAAAATTTATTTAATAAGCGGTAAAAATAAAACCAAATAAAAAACTACTTTATTCAGTATCGAGTTGTATGGTTGTGATTTTGAAAGTAGATTTATCCTTAACGATGGTAATGAATGTATAGGTGGTATTTTGAATTTAACTTATATGAAGGCATATTTAGGCGCCCTTTTTGCTTTCTGTGTGATGGATGGATTGTGGTTAGGTTTCTTAGCAACAGATTTTTATTTTGATTCTTTGGGTGGGTTGTTACTAAAAGAACCGAACTGGCCATCAGCTATCATCTTTTATTTAGGTTATATCGTTGGTATTGTTTACTTCGTTATCAAACCTGCGCTTTTCGGTGGGAATCATAGGTCTGTATTACGGGATGGCGCACTCCTTGGTTTATTGGCTTATGCTACTTATGATATGACCAATATGGCAACTTTGAAGGGGTGGTCTTTAACAGTTTCGATGGTTGATATGGTATGGGGGATGGTTATCACCGCTGTTTCCGCGCTCGCTGGTTATAGTTTTTCTGCAAGCTCACTAACAAAGGATCGATAATTCGTTAAAGTTTATAGTTGAAAAATGTGACTTCATGAAAGTTGTTATGAACACCTCGCGCGTATGCTGCGGGTCATGCCGCTACGAACAAATTGGAACCTTGATATGGCAGAAGTAGATACAGAAAAATTAAGTCTAGAGGAAATTTACCAACTTTCGTTTGATATATTTTCCAAATATGGATGCGACTCCAATAATGCCACAGCCCTTGCTTGTACTGTGCGAAACGCTGAAAGAGATGGTTCGTTGTCTCATGGCTTATTTAGAATACCGGGTTATGTTGCGTCTTTAAAATCTGGAAAAGTCAAAGGTGCTGCGCAACCTAAGATAGAGAATAAATTAACATCAATAGTGTCGGTGGATGCTGATCATGGGTATGCCCCCTTCGCTCTAGAGAAGGGACTTCCAGTGCTAGCAAATGCGGCAATCTCTGCAGGTATTGCGATCATGAAAATTACTAATACATTTCATTTCGCTGCACTGTGGCCGGAAACCGAATTTTTAGCAGAAAAAAACCTTGTTGGTGTTGCTTGTACTGTTTATAAACCCGCCGTTGCACCAGCGGGTGCTGGTAAACCTTTTTTCGGCACTAACCCACTATCATTTGCTTGGCCCCGCCCAGGAAAAACACCAGTTGTTTTTGATATGGCAACTTCGACCCTTGCTTTGGGCGACGTGCAAATCGCTGCTCGCGATGGACATGAACTTCCTCATGGAACCGGCTTGGGACCTGATGGCAAGCCGTCTGATGATCCAGCAGAAATTCTAAAGGGTGTTTTACTGCCGTTCGGTGGCTACAAAGGGTCAGCGATTTCCCTCATGGTAGAGTTATTGTCGGCTGGAATGACTGGAGATAACTTTTCATATGAAGCGGGACAAACCGATAACAATGATGGTGGTCCGCCGAAAGGGGGAGAGTTAGTTATTGCAATAAACCCTGAACTGGTTGCAGGTTCTGGATGGGATTCGCATAGTGAGGATTTTTTCAAACACCTTGAATCAATTNATGGTGTTCGAGTGCCGGGGGAACGNNGACATAAAAATAGATTAGATTTAGGATCAAGAAGCATCAATAAAGAGCTCCTGGAAAAACTAAGAAATTTGTAAAATGTGTCGTAGGTGAGANGTTCTTCTTAATAGAAAGGNGATGTAAATGACCTCTATCCCATCGCATGCTTCTGTCGTCGTGATTGGGGGAGGTGTTATGGGGTGCTCGACGCTATATCATCTTGGAAAGCTAGGTGTCAGTGACGCTATTTTGTTAGANAGAAATAAGCTGACGAGCGGAACTACATGGCATTCAGCTGCTCAAGTAAGGGCATTGCGAAGCTCAAAAAACCTCACTCGTATGATACAGTACTCCGTCGAACTTTATTCACAGTTAGAACAAGAAACTGGACAAAATGTAGGCTGGATTCAAAAGGGAAGCCTTTCAATAGCTACTACGCCGGACCGTTTGGTTCATATTAAAAGACAAGAGGCACTTGCACATGCTTACGGACTTGATGCAACCACGATTAGTAAAAGTGAGGCGTTGGAACGTTGGCCCTTAATGNATGGCGATGACGTTCTTGGGGNGGTTTGGTCTCCCGATGATGGACGTGTAAGCCCATCAGATGTATGTGCAGCGTTGACTAAGGGAGCAAAATCATCAGGAAACCAGATTTTTGAAAATTGTGGCGTCACTGCTGTATTGACAAAAAATGGAAGAATTACGGGAGTAGAAACTACTCAAGGTACTGTCATGTGCGATGCGATCGCAGTTTGCAGTGGATTATGGTCTCGAGAGATTGGTGCTATGGCGGGTGCAGAGATACCTGTACTTGCATGCGAGCATTTTTATCTTCTTACTAAACCTATAGACGGTATTCGGGGCAATACGCCTACTTTAAGCGATCATGATAGTCATCTCTATATCAGAGANGACTCGGGCGGCCTATTAATTGGNTGCTTTGANCCTATGGGAAAAGCGATAGCGCCNGGTATACTAACTGAAACGTTTGAATTTGGACTTTTACCTGAGGATTGGGATCATTTTGAACCTATGATGGAATTGGCCATGCATAGATTGCCTGCTCTTGAAAATACTGAAATAAAAATGCTACTCAACGGACCAGAAAGTTTCACGCCAGACGGTGTTTTTATGTTAGGTGAGACAGCTGAGACCAAAGGGCTNTTTCTTGGTTGTGGACTAAACTCTGTTGGCATTGCATCGGGTGGCGGTGCAGGAATGAATTTGGCGCATGCCATCGTAAATGGTCACACGGCTTATGATTTAAGTGAAGCGGATGCGAAGCGATTTGCACCAAGTTTTAATAATATCGATCATTTAATGCACCGGGCACCAGAAATTCTTGGCACGCATTATGAGATTTCTTACCCAGGGCGACAGTTAAAAACTTCACGTAACCTTAATAAATTAGTGCTGCATGAAGAATATATTGGTCGGAAAGCTCACATGGGCCAGTTTTTTGATTGGGAAAGACCACTCTATTTCAACAAAGAANATGAGCCGGTGCTTACATTTGGTAAACCGGATTGGTTTGATAATGTAGCACGAGAAGTTACGTATGCTCACTCGTCTGCTGCTATATTTGACATGTCTTGTTTTGGAAAAATAGATGTCATCGGCGTTGATGCTGAATGTTTCTTATTAAAAATATGTGCTGGTTACATGCAACGGNCGGCAGGTTCAGTAATATACAGCGCCGTCTTGAATAATAGAGGCACCTATGAAACTGATATCACTGCACAAAGAATAACGGATAATCATTATCGCCTGTTTGTTGGAACAACAGCAATAAAACGGGATCTGGCATGGTTTAGAAGAATGACAAGCGGATTCAATATCCGGATTGAGGATGTCACTTTAAAATATGGAATGTTGAGTTTGATGGGCCCCAATGCTGGCGATATTATTGCCAAATGTGGTGCGTCTGAGCTCAATAGTCTTGGTTATTTCAAAACGTGTGAGGCTAAATTGGCTGGAAAACCTATTCGGGCGGCGCGAATATCATACGTAGGAGAAGCAGGGTGGGAAATAACATGTGGTGCTGAAGATANACCTGAAATTTTTGCATCTATAAAATCTTTTGGAGGACAACCTGCGGGATTATTTGCCCAGACGTCCATGAGAATAGAAAAGGGTTTTTGCGCAGTTGGACATGAGCTAGATAGTGACGTGGGGCCAATAGACGTTGGATTGGATTGTTTTACTCGCAAGACGGGTGGATTTACTGGATACGAGGCTATGGAACAAAAGCGAAGAGACGGTGCAGTGAATAAATTAATATCGTTAACTCTGAATGATTTAAATGCAGTTCCTATTGGTGGTGAGCCAATCTATTTAGGGGACCAAATTATTGGTCAAACGACATCTTGTGCATTTGGTTTTCGTGTTGGAAAACCAATAGCATTAGGACATGTAAAAGAAATGATCCCAGATAATACATCGGTCAATGTAGATATTGCGCGTCAGCTATATAGTGCTAAAGTTTCAACTGGCCCGCTCTTTGACGGTGATGGGCTAAGGATGAAGGCTTAGCGTTAACAAAGTTAGTTCATTTTTGTAGAGCAAGGTGCAACATGAGTAATATATTTCCCCGTAATTGTAAGATCGAACCGCCCACAGCAGTGCGAGGGGATGGATGTTTTTTAATTGATAAGAGCGGAAAGCGTTATTTTGATGGAAGTGGTGGGGCTGCGGTCTCTTGCCTTGGACATTCGAACGAAAACGTNGTGCGCGCGATTAAAGAACAAGTGGATAATCTCGCGTTTGCCCATAGTGGTTTTTTCACCTCCGAGCCGGCTGAACGATTAGCAGAACTTTTAGTTGACCACGCACCGGGCGATTTGGAGCGGGTATACCTCGTTTCAGGAGGCTCAGAAGCCGTTGAAAGCGCCATCAAACTGGCACGCCAATACCATGTTGAACGCGGCCAGCCTCAACGACGCCATCTAATTGCCCGTCGCCAGAGTTATCATGGTAACACACTCGGAGCACTTGCTGCAGGCGGAAACGCGNGGCGCCGCGAACAGTTTTCCCCCCTTTTAGCTGAAATGCACCATATAGCGCCATGTTATGAATACGCTGAAAGAATAGAAAGTGAGAGTTTGGCTGATTATGGTGAACGGGTTGCTAAGGAATTAGAAAATGAAATCTTACGGTTGGGTTCAGANACTGTTATGGCATTTATGGCTGAACCAGTTGTCGGCGCAACACTTGGTGCCGTTCCTCCTGTTGTGGGATATTTTGCTCAAATTAGAGAAATTTGCGATAAATATGGTGTACTCTTAATCCTTGACGAAGTTATGTGTGGTATGGGACGAACTGGTCATTTATTCGCCTATGCTGCGGAAGGTATTACGCCCGANATTTTATGTATCGCAAAAGGCCTTGGAGCCGGTTACCAGCCAATTGGGGCAATGCTTTGTACAAACGATATCTACAAAACAATTTCTGAAGGGTCNGGATTTTTTCAACATGGGCATACATATCTGGGGCACCCGGTGGCCGCCGCAGCTGGGTTGGCCGTTGTTCAAGAAATTATTGAAAATGGTTTAGTCGCTAGAGTTATGGACAAATCAGATTATCTTGAACATCAGCTTCGTTCGCGGTTTGAACAAAATCCGCATGTTGGTGATATAAGAGGGCGTGGATTTTTCTGGGGACTTGAATTTGTGNAAAATAGAGAACAAAAGTTACCTTTTAAATCTAGTGCTGGTTTTGCGGTTAAGCTTAAGAAAGCCGCATTTGATGAGGGTTTAATTTGCTATCCGATGCCAGGAACACGCGATGGAAANAATGGTGATCACGTATTATTAGCGCCACCTTTTATAGCTCAAGAAAACGAAATAGATCTAGCGCTCGATGCCCTCGATCGCGCTGTCGAAAAAACTATAAAACTAGCAACTAAACACTATGAATAAACCAAAAAATCTTGAGATCGGTTTTGAGTTTCCTCGTCACACGTTTTCTATCTCGTCTAACGATCAAAAAGATAAATTAGAATGCTGTGGTGTGCAGTCCGATTTATATGGTGATTGGGTTGATGTTGCTATGCTTGGACTACCTACTCTACAGATTCTTATGGATAGTGNAATACCTATTTTGGGTGCAGTACATGTGTCTCAGAGATTTCTTCAGACATATCCTTTAAGACTAGGCGAGATTATTTGTGTTTATGGTAAAATTATGGAAATCACGCCGCATCCTCGGGGCTCTATTCTCGGTTGTGAATTCACATATGAAAATGATGCTGGTAAAATCTGTGTTGAAGCTCAGCGGTGTGGAATAATTCCAGTAGGTGCTAAAGAACCCTCGCATGGCATTCCTCGTCCTGAAGAAAATTTGGATGGCTTTACCGAAATATTAAAAAAAATATTAGAACCGCACAANGTTGTTGCTTTCAGTAAAGAGGCGGGTAATTTAATTCATTCTAATCGTGAAGTTGCAAAACAACACGGTTNTAAGGCGCCCATCGCTGCAGGTTTAATAGGTATACATTTGTACCGTGAGGTCATAGCCAGACATATGGGGAACCCGGAATGCTTTGATATGGAGGTTTGGTTCAGACGTCCAATGTTTTGGGATGATAGACTATCACTTGTGGTAAAAAAGAAAAATGATAGCATCGTTGCGATGCATATACTTGGGCCTGATGGGAAGCCTGCTAGTAACTGCTTGATGCATNCTATGTGATTTGTCATTAGACTTAAGTATTAATATTTTTTGGATCAAAAAAAGTTGATCTGTCTGAAGGAGAGAGACAATGAGTAACCCACTAACTCAGTGGCTGGTTTCACAACAACAGGAGATGATCAAGCTTTTAGCCGATCTAGTAAATATTGATAGTAATAGTTTCGACAAGAAGGGTGTCGATAAAGTTGCAGATAGATTACGCATGTTTTTTGATGCGTATTCGATACCCCATGAAACGATACCCCAAGAAAATCATGGAGACATCCTGCGTGCAGTTGTATCTGGTGGAGAGGGTAATAGACCATTATTGCTGTGTGGTCACCGAGATACGGTTTTCCCAACAGGTGAAGTTGAAAAACGTCCATTTGAGATAAAAAATGGAAGGGCTTTTGGCCCTGGCGTTGCAGATATGAAACCAGGCCTCGTGATGAATGCCTTTATACTGGCAGCATTTTCAAAGTTTGGTGGACAACCAAACCCAATTGTTGGTCTTTTTACTGGAGATGAAGAAATCGGATCGCCGGTTTCACAAGACGTAATTGTTGCCGAGGCAAAAAAAGCTCGCTTAGCGTTTAATAGCGAACCAGGAAGGCCTAGTGGGAATGTAGTCACTAAACGTAAGGGTGGGGTTTTTTGTTATTGTACTGTGAATGGCGTCGCGGCTCATTCTGGTGGTGCTTTTGAGGATGGCAGGAGCGCCATAGAAGAATTAGCGATCAAGATACAATCATTGCACGCTCTTACTGACTTAGATCGGGGGATCACGATTAACGTTGGATTAATTGCCGGCGGCCAATCCGTTAATACAGTGGCTGCAGAAGCTAATTGTGATATTGATATCCGCTATCGTGCTGTAGAAGATAGAAGCGCAATTCTTCGTAAAGTGAGACAAATTTGTGAACTCACAACGGTTGATGGCACAAGTTCTTCTCTCAATATCAAAGGGGAGTTTCATCCCTTGAATCCATCATTGGAGTCGTCAGAATTATTTGATATTTACCGTGACATTGCAGCACAAGAAGGCGTGCAAGTGGAAGGTGAGCATTCTGGTGGATGTGCTGATAGTGGTTTCATAGCTGCCGCTGGAACACCAGTAATCTGCGGTGTAGGGCCAATAGGCGGAAACTATCATCGACCCGATGAATGGATGGAAGTGAAAAGCTTATCCGAACGTGCTTGCTTTATTGCAAAAACGATCGAGGCTCTAACTCTCAAGGGAACCAGAACAAATTTATGAACCAAAGAAAGCAAATGCTCGCAATCCAACTAGATAAATGACAGCAAGAAGGGTTATACCAATTAACAGTCTCGTGACCCACTTCACATTTTGCATTTTAAATCCCGTAAAGTTGTTAGCGAAGATAGCCTATCAAGAATAAGAACTTCATGTAGATGACCAGAAACTATCAGGTGATTCTCCTGTACTAACAGTAGTGGATTGAGTAATAAAATGATACGTGGAAAAGTAGATGATTCCGTAAATAAGAAAATATCATAAAAATATCTGATAAACCTATAACCAGAATATTAGACTTTACAGGTGGAACCACTAGGAGGGAAGATGCCAATTTCTGTTGGCCCAGATTCTGATAGTAGTATGCAAGATATCACATTGAAACGTAGAATCGATAAAGTAATAGAAATCGAATATGGTGTTATATTGCACTATGTTTTGNGAAACCCAGTTGAAGAAGTGTAGGCGATACATTGCAATATGATGTAGTTGTCGTTGGTTCNGGCGCCGCAGGCCTCAGTGCGGCCCTAGCTGCACGGTCTAATGGTGATCGAGTATTAGTCGTGGAGAAAGCAGGCGTTTTAGGTGGCACAACCGCAATGTCGGGTGGTTGTATATGGGCGCCTCGCCATCACTATACGAAGCAACAAGGTGTTAGTGATACACGTGAGAGCGTACTAGACTATATACGAGCCGTATCGCCAGACGGTTGGCANAATACAGATGAAGCTCTTTGGTCTGCATTCGTAGATACCGTCCCAAAAGTTTTATTGTTCTTGGAGAAAATTAGTCCTTTAAGNTTTATCCCAAATAATGACCCTGATCCCTATGCGGAGAGTACTGGGGGAATGGCAAAAGGTCGTAATGTTTCTGCACGTCCTTTACCTGCGGGCATTCTTGGCCATTGGGCCGCGAAAGTTAGAAAACCAACCTCATCCATCCCGCTGACCTATGAGGAAATTGTTGATAATCATTTCTTCTCCAATCCCAAAAAATGGGCGCTACGCTATGCCCCAAGACTATTTTGGAGGAGCCTGCGCAAAATCCGAACTCGTGGTAACTCTCTCACTGTCGGTCTTTTAAAAGGTTGTTTAGATACTGGTATCGAGATTAGAACGAATACGCCTGCTAAAAGATTACTCATGACTAATGGAAGTATTTCCGGAATTGAGATAGCNATAGANGGGGACCTGGTTGAAGTACAAGTGACCAAGGGNGTTGTTCTGGCCAGTGGNGGGTTCGAGTGGGATCAAGAAATGATGAACCAATATTTTCCTGGTCCAGTTGAATGGACGGCTAGTCCTTCTTCAAATACAGGTGATGGTCAAAAAATGGCTCTAGAAGTAGGTGCTCATTTGGATAGAATGGATCAAGCCCTTATTATGGGTACTACGCCTGTACATTATGAAGGTAGAGTACAAGGGCAACCTGCAGCAGATTATTTTTTACCTCANTCGATGATNGTAAATGGTGATGGTAAACGTTTTGTCAATGAAAAGCAGATGAACATAGGCTTGGCTTTCAACGAGCGTGATATAGAAACGGGTATGCCAAAGAATCTCCCCGCTTGGCGGATTTATGATAATCAGTTCGCCAAGAAATATCCCCACGCACTTCCGAGTAAAAAAATGAAGGATAATTTTTATCAGGCTAGTTCATTGGAGGNGTTGGGAAGATTAATAAACGTCAACCCAAAGAATTTAACTGAGACTGCTCGCAGGTTTAGTCAATTTGCCAGACTCGGAAAAGATGACGATTATGGTCGCGGAGCTACTACCTGGGATCGCCTTAGAGGCAGTGATCCAGATAATAAGCCCAATCCAACACTTGGAACGATAGAGAGCCCTCCTTATTATGCCATGCCATTTAAGGCAAGTTTTCTTGGAACCAAAGGAGGGACCCGTACCGACGAAAAAGCTCAAGTCTTAAGACTAGATGGTAGCAGAATCGACGGTTTATATGCAGCAGGAAATGTGATGGCAAATTGTTTTGGTTCCAAAGGCGTAGGAGCTGGTACAACTCTTGGTCCATGCTTGACATGGGGATACATAGCGGGTTTGAGCGCAGCTGCAAATAGAACTNAAGGAAAATAAATAGTCTATCTATTCANGAGAACAGGGTCCAATCGTTGACTTAATACAGAATTCCCAAGTCCTTTTGTTTCTGCATCTTCGTATTGCTTCAACATCCACTTGGTTAGTTTGCTTAATTCAATATCCTGCTCCATAAACAAATCATCTATATAACGAAAATCCTTNGCGGTATTGGCGATGCTAAACATATAACCTTTATAATCTCCATCGATGGCTTTCGGTGCTATTCGATCAAGGCTCATAGAATGCCCTGAACCTTGGCTNGCTAGATCGTAAAACGACTGCCAATTAATCCCAAGTTTTTTTGCAATATGAAGCGATTCAACTACTAGTGTCGCTGTCCCTAAAGCTAAAAAATTACTTACTAATTTTGTTTTTGCACCCATTCCTACCGGGCCGATATGAGCTATCTTCGAGCAACACGCGCTAAGTAATGGTTTTGCTTTNTCAACAGCCTCTNCTGTGCCGCCTAGTATTGCTCCAAGTTGACCTTCTGACGCTTGAGTAACACCGCCAGTCAGAGGNGCTTCCAGGTAATCTATTTTTGCATTTGCAAAAGTCTCATGAATAGTAGTGAGAGACTCTGGGGAATTTGTGGTGCAATCGACAATCAAATCAACTCTAGACGGAATTGCTGCAATCTCCTTTGCTATTTTAATTACTTCGTTACTCGAAGGCAGGCATAAAAATATAAACTCTACTTTTGCAGCTAAGTCGGAGATATTGTCATGAAGAATAGCTCCCATTTGGCGGACCTTGTCTATGGGGGCTTGGTTTTTATGTGCCACTACATGTGTTTCATGACCGGCCATAAGTAATCGTTTGACCATTCCAGTTCCCATCAGCCCAACACCAATAAAACCAATTTTTTTTCCACCTACTTCATGAGAATAGTTCGGCACTGAGAGCTCCAATAAATCTGTTGCGGTAGTATATAAACATATAATATTAATTAGGGTTGCTAAACGTTGCCAATTAATTTCTAAATTTGATCAAAGATATAACGGCTATGAATAAACTTATAAGTCTTTTGATCAGGAAAGTTTACAGGACGTAGTAACACACGCTATCTATGATGGCTTTTTAATTTTTATAAAGGAACATCAGATTGGGAAATGATAATCGAAATTCCCCCTTAGGCGGTCCATTGAAAGGCGTTAAGGTTATTGACATATCAAATTTTCTTGCGGGTCCCATATCATCTATGTTCCTTGGCGATTCTGGCGCTGACATCATCAAAGTAGAGAGACCAGGTACAGGTGATGAAATCCGGTATTGGGGAAATAATAAAGACGGCGTTGGTTTGATGTATAAATTAGTTAATAGAAATAAACGCTCTGTTACTGCTGATTTACGAACACCTTTGGGTGTTGAAATTATAAAGGCCTTAGTCAAGGATGCTGATATAATAATTGAAAACTATCGAAAGGGTACACTTGAAAAATGGGGGCTTGATTATGAAACATTAAGTAAAATTAACCCTGGTTTAATTATGGTTCGGATAACAGGGTTTGGTCAAACAGGGCCCAATAGTCATCGACCAGGTTTTGGTACATTGGCTGAAGGTTATGCTGGATTTGCATCAATAACGGGTTATCCGGATAGACCTCCACTACTACCAGGTTTTGGATTGGCAGATGAAACCTCAGGATTGATGGGGGCGTATTTAGCGTTGGCTGCTCTGCGTGAGCGAGATCAAAATAGTGGCAAAGGTCAAATTGTAGAGTTTGGTATTTATGAACCATTATTTACACTTCTTGGTCCCCAAGTTGTGGATTACGATCAATTAGGAATAATTCAAGAACGAAATGGAAGCCGCCTTCCATTCACCGCACCCCGAAATACCTATCAGACTAATGATGATAAATGGGTATCTATTTCTGGCAGCGCGCAATCAACCTTTGAGCGTATGTGTGAGGCATTGAAGGTGCCAGAGCTAATTAATGACCCTCGATTTTTAGATAATAGATTACGGATCCAAAACGCAGAAGCCTTAGATGAGGCTTTACAAGAGGCAATTTTAAAATTTGATAGGCAAACATTAATAATGCTTTTTGATGAGTTTGGGGCAGCTGTTGCAGCTTGTAATAATATAGCCGAAATATTTGAGGATCCGCATTTTATAGCTCGTGAAAATATTGTTTCAGTTGAAGATGAGGAGTTGAAGGGGGCTCTCAAAATGCAAAATGTAGTGGGTAATTTTTCTAGAACCCCAGGAAAAATTAAACATGCCGGGCCAAAATTGGGCGAGCATAATAAGGAAATATTGGTTGATATGTTGGGTTTTGACCAAGAGCAACTTATTAAAGCAGGTTATTCATTGAGCAGTCCTGAATTGGAAGAAAATCATGATTAGCACAAGTCAAAAAGTTGTAGTGGCAGAAGTTGGGCCAAGAGATGGGCTTCAGTCTTTCAATCGTTGGATATCAACAGAAGACAAAGTAGCGATGGTCGATTTACTCTCTGATGCAGAATTACCGGTAATTGAAGTTACAAGCTTCGCTCATCCAAAAGTAGTACCGATGCTAACTGATTGTGAAGCGGTCCTAGAACAAATAAAGCGTCGCTCAGGTACTATTTATCGTGCGTTAGTTCCAAATAAAAAGGGAGCCATTCGCGCTATTGAATCCGGTCTAGTTGATGAGGTGCTTGGCTTACTCACTGTGAGTGAGGCGTATTTACGAAAAAATCAGAATATGACTTTGGATCAGGCGATAGATGTGGCGGGAGATTGTTTTAAGCTTTCTGAAAAGGCAGGAATTCAGTTTGTTATGGCCATGGGGGTTGCGTTCTTTTGCCCTTATCAGGGTGTCATATCGGATGATGCGACCTTGAATGTTGTAAATAAGCTCTATGAAAAGGGTATAAGGCGGCTTTATTTAGCGGCTAGCACTGGTATGGAAAACCCTCTTCATATCAATAGAGTTTTCACACGTGTTCTTGATCAGTGGCCGGATATAGAATTGGGATTTCACATGCATGAAAGAACAGGTATGGCCGCCGCCAATATGTTCGCGGCATTAAACGCAGGTGCAACTTCTGTTGAGGGATCAATTTGTGGTATTGGTGGTGGTATTGTAATGCCGGGTGGCATGGGAGATATAGGAAATATACCGACAGAGGATATCGTTAATATGTTAAATAGGTCGGGACTAGATACTGGTTTAGATACTAAATTAATGGCGCTAACCGCAAAAAAAATTGAGGAGATCTTGGGTATACCCAGCCGAAGTTTTGTTGCACGCAATGACGATATTGGTGTTTAATTTTTATTAAATAATCGGAGTGAACGATAATAAATATGACGGACTATCCAACTTTAAGACAGCGAATAAATCAGTTTATAGATAATACATTGTTTCAGAAAACGATTTTAATATTAATCATCATCAATGCTCTGGTTCTTGGTCTCGAGACTTCACCGGCAATCATGAAAAGTATTGGCAAGGAACTGATAGTTTTCGATCAGGTCATTATTATTATTTTTTGTATTGAAATTGGATTGCGAATTTTTGCAAAAGGGTCCCAGTTCTTTCGTGATCCTTGGAGTATTTTTGATTTTATAGTGGTGGGTATTACATTAATGCCGGCTAATGAAACATTGTCTGTGTTAAGAGCATTACGGGTTTTGCGCGTGTTTAGGCTAGTTTCCACTATACCGCGCTTGCGTAGAATAGTTGCGGCCCTTTTACATGCCGTTCCGGGTGTTGGTGCAATCATCGTCCTGCTCTCATTAGTTTTTTATGTTTTTGCTGTGATTACAACGAAACTCTTTGGGCAAAAGTTTCCGGAATGGTTTGGTAGTCTTGGAGAATCAATGTTTACACTCTTTCAAGTTATGACATTAGAAAGCTGGTCCATGGGAATTGTTCGTCCTGTAATGGAAGTTTACTCCTGGGCATGGGTGTTATTTGTAGCATTTATAGTTTTATCTAGTTTTACTGTCTTAAATTTATTTATCGCTATTATCATAGATTCTATGCAGACTCTGAATGAGAGTAATCAGCCTGGGGATACCACTGATAAAAATTCAAATAATACTAAAGTAGTGGCAGATCAACGCGAAGATTTGAAAAAAATACAGAACGAGATAGAGGAGCTCAAACGGTTGATAGTAAAACTATCTCGGTAATGTATTTTATAAAGAGGTCAAGTGGATTGCCTTATCCAAATCAACAGGTGCATCACTGATTAAGAGTTTGGCTGCTTCTTTTTGAAATTCACTTTCTTCGAGGGCTAATGGATCTTTTGGTGTTAGGCGAAAATCTAATACTAAACGAGATAAAATTAAACGACGTGCGTCTCCTCCTTCTGCCCCTAATTTTGCCCCTTCTGTTGCGAGTAAAGTGGCTGTTTTTGCGTTGTAGAGGCCCGCGGAGGCTCTTCTGCATTCAAATTCATTGGCGCTATTGCTTGCGACAGCGGTAGCAAATTTAACTGCCCGAACCATCTTGTTCTTTAGAATAGATTTTAATTGGCCCGGACAAGCAGGAGCTTCATCGTGTAATCGTTCAATATCATCTAAAAGGGCTTTTCCACAATTTTCTTTTTTTATGGCGCGGGTGATTATATCTAAAGCGTTAATATTAGTCGTGCCCTCCCAGAGAAGCCCTATTTGTGCGTCTCTAACTAACCTTGGATTAACCCATTCTTCTATGTAGCCAAGGCCACCACGTGTCTCCATAGATGCGGTCGCGACGGGAACGTTATCTCTGCATGCCATCATTTTCAGTAATGGAGTAGTTAAGCGGAGAAGCTTTTCACTTTTTGCATTGCCGTTTTCCGATCCTTGCATGCAACGGGAGGTATACATGACAGCACTTAAAGCTTGTTCGGTTGGAATAATGATATCAAGTAATTGGCTGCGCATTAACGGTTTGTTGATGAGAGGTTCCCCAAATTGTTGTCGATGGCGGGCGGCACTTAACGCCTCATTTAGGCAACGACGCATCATTCCTGCAGCCCGAACACCATGGGAGAGCCGAGATAAATTCACTTGGCCTAACATTTGTTTAATTCCTTGAGAGATATCTCCAACCGCATATGCTTTTGCACCCTCGAAAATTATTTCCCCAGATGCCATACTTTTAGTTCCCAATTTATCTTTTAGTCGAACAATTCGGTAGCTGTTTCTCAATCCGTTTTCTAGATGTCTGGGCATAGCAAATAATGCGAGCCCCTTTGTCCCGGATGGTGCCCCATCAGGCCTTGCCAGCAGCAATGCTACATCTGCATCAGCATGCGAACAAAACCATTTCTCGCCGTAGAGTTTCCAGTTTTCTCCATCAGGTACAGCAGTCAGTGTTCCACTTCCAACATCAGATCCAGCTGCCTTTTCGGTCATAAATTGTGTGCCTGTTAATCTCTTGTTAAAGTCGAGGCTAGTTAACCCCTCCCAGAATAGTTTTTTCAGTTTTGGATCGTTGGCCCATTTAAAATGATAAGCCGATGTTTCGGATACTGATAGAGGACATAAGATCCCAAATTCCGCCTGAGAAAACACATATTGAAATGCGTATTTAATGGGTGCAGAAGCGAGTTTGGGCCAACCAAGAGCCCCAGGTCTATGGGCCATAGCAGCCATTTTAAAATCATCCCATGCTATACGTTCCATTTCTCTATAAGCAGGGTGGTACTCAATCCAATCGATATCGCGACCAAAGCGATCTCTGGGATGCAGGATAGGTTGATTTTTATCGGCTAACATAGCTAGATCATTTAGACGCCCACCAGCAACTTCTCCTAGCCGATTAAGGTGAGGTTTAAAGTGGGCATACTCATTTTCATCTGCATACAATGGTAATAAGCTTTGAAATTGATGGTCAATAGAAAAAAAATTTAGACCAGAACAATCAGGTGAAATTTTCTCACTATCATCTAAGCCGGGCCGCATCATAGGATTGTAATCTGGGTCCACGTATTTTTTATCTGTCATAATTATCAAAACTTTCGCAGGCTCAACAGCATTAAGATATCAATAGCAATTAAAACTATCCTTTTTATAAGCATGTTTATTTTTCTTGCCAATGTTGTAGCTATAATAATTATGACAACAATGGAGCACGTTTTGATCCTAATTTGGAACTAATGAGTAGAAAAAATTATACTAACTTTCATAGTTATCTTCTGTAATAATTGTGTTGGATAATTGGAAGTATGAGACTGGAATTAACTGAACGTGTGGATACTTATCACTTGTACACTTGTGACAACGCTCTACGGCACAAACCTAACAATTGCCAATGTGTCCTTGCCACAAATTCAGGGTGCGTTATCGGCCAGCCCTGATCAAATCTCTTGGGTTGTTACAGCCAATCTGATAGCAACAGCGGTCACTATTCCCTCAGCGGGATGGATCGCAAATCGATTTGGTCGTCGTCGGTCAATGATTTTTGGGGTGGCTGGTTTTGCTTGTGCAACATTAATGTGTGGTTTATCCTCGTCTCTGGCTGAACTTATCTTGTGGCGAGTTTCACAGTCGGCATTCTGTTCGCCATTAATGGCTATCGCTCAATCGGTTGTTATAGACGAATTCACGGGTGAAAAGCGCGGTAAAGCAACGTCTATTTATATGATGGGTGTTGGTATCCCTCCGTCAATAGCGCCGATCATCGGCGGATATGTTTGTGAAGAGCTATCTTGGTCATGGGTATTTTTTATTCTAGTGCCAATAGCACTCCTTGCGTTATTTGGGCTGCTGAAATGTATAAGACCAGATCCTCCAGGCCCAAGAATAGTGAAATTTGATTGGATTGGTTTTGGTAGCTTGGCTATTACTATTGCTTGTATTCAATTGATNCTTGATCGTGGAGAACGTGAAGAGTGGTTTAGTTCAACNGANATTGTTNTAGAATGCTTTTTNGCAATNGTGTTTGGATGGATCTTTTTTAACCATAGCTTGACGGCTAAAAAGCCNTTATTTGATTTNCGTCTTTTTTTAGAACGTAATTTTACATTGGGTATTACTATACATTGTATCTTTGGTATGTTGTTTGTCACACCTTTAGTTCTTATACCTACGATGCTGCAACAACTCACTGANGTACCTGATTTCACAATTGGGGTTCTCATGGNGTTNCGGTTTATTGCGACAGCGGCTTCTATGCTGATGATGGTTTTTTTTGCAAGTCGTTGGGATCCGCGGGTTTTGCTTTTGCTTGGTTTTGGCCTTCATACCTATGCAGGTATCCAAATGGCTTTCTTTGATATGAATGTTTCTGTAACCGATATGGCTTGGGCTCTATCGATTACAGGACTAGGGGTTGGATTTTTATGGGTCCCTATGACCTTAGTAACTTTTTCTAACCTGGACCCCAAACGATCGGTAGAAGGGGCTATGATGTGGAATTTTATGCGAAGTATCGGGTCAAGTTTTTATATTTCAATAAGTTTTATAGTAATTTTTCACACACAGAAGATAAACTATGCCGAACTCGTGCAATGGATAAACCCATTCGTTGATCAAGTGAAACTTGATTTCATGTTAGAGAGCCAAGCTGGTCTAGTTGCAGCTGCAGGGGAGGTTGCCCGGCAGGCAACTAATATAGGCTATATTAATGTCTTTAATTTATTCTTATGGACCTCCCTACTTGCTTACCCATTAATAATGCTCATAGCATGGCCTTCAAAGGATCAAACTCTTAAAGTCTAATTAGGTATAGATCTATATATGGCTAGATTGGTCAAACAAATTAGCCAAACTTTATCCAGTTCATTACCTTTTTCATTAGGTTTGGTAAAACTCTCCTATAACCGTCTTGCATGCAGAGGATAAAATGACAGTAACAATTGAAAAATCCGAATTTGTCTGGACTATAATCTTAGATCGTCCAGAAGTCCGAAATGCNGTAGATCAGGTGACACGCCAGTCATTNCAAAGTGCATTTGATGAATTNGAAGAGGATGTANAAGCCAGAGTAGCTGTTCTTTGGGGAAAAGGGGGGCACTTTTGCTCTGGTGCTGACCTTAAAGCGATGAGTGANCCTACTNGGCGAAAGATNATAGATCCNGAAGGTAAGGGGCNCGGCCCTATGGGGCCGACNCGTANNCAACTGACTAAACCCANNATAGCTGCCATCGCCGGTTATGCTGTTGCAGGCGGGCTTGAACTAGCTTTGTGGTGTGATATGCGGGTTATGGAAAGAAATGCCGTTTTTGGAGTATACTGTAGACGATGGGGTGTTCCATTAATTGATGGCGGTACTGTTCGTTTGCCCAGGCTTATCGGACATAGCAGAGCCATGGATATGATTTTAACTGGCCGACCAGTGAAAGCAGATGAGGCACTTTTAATTGGATTAGCAAATAGAGTAGTTGAACAAGGTGACTCTCGTTCAGCAGCAGAAAATTTAGCAAACGAGATTGCTGCATTTCCCCAAGAATGCATGAAGGTTGATAGAGCATCAAGTGTCAACCAATGGTCTCTTTCAATGGAAGAAGCTTTACAGGTTGAAGGCAAAGCTGCTTATTCAATTCTAGAAAGAGAAGCTTTCGCTGGTGCGGGGCGTTTTGCTTCTGGCCGTGGCCGTGGTGGTCGATTTGATGACCATAATGATGGGGCGTCATAACTGAAAAATAATTTGATGCAGATTGATAAAGTAAATAGCTATGGTTTGTTTATCTTGTAAGGTTTCTTTCTGTTAGGATAACATGTCGTGCAAATTTCGCATACACGACCGTCGCAACCGTGTGCAGAACAAAATTCTCGGCCATAAAAAATTATCTGTAGGTGTAATTTATTCCATGATTGTTTTGGAAAAATAGCTTTCAAATCGCGTTCGGTTTGGACAACGTTTTTGCCTTTAGTTAACCCCCAACGTTGAGCTAGCCGATGAATATGTGTGTCAACAGGAAACGCGGGATGACCAAAACCTTGAGACATGACTACGCTTGCCGTTTTATGCCCCACTCCGGGTAATTCTTCTAGTTTTTCTATATCCTCTGGGACAACACCATCATATTGATCGACTAAAATTTTTGACAACTTCAATATAGCAGCTGATTTTTTAGGGGCTAACCCGCATGGGCGAATAATTTCATAAATCTTATCAAGAGGCATGTATTGCATTTCAAACGCTGTTTGTGCCTCGGAGAATAATAGAGGTGTGACAAGATTAACTCGTTTGTCTGTACACTGCGCACTAAGTAACACGGCAACCAGTAATTCGAATAAGGTTTTATGCTCTAAGGGAATAGGAGGATCTGGGTAAAGTTCCCCCAAACGTTGCATTATAAAATTAGCTCTAGCAGATTTTAACATGTTAGAATCTAATAAACATAATCAATTATAGTCGTCTACGTTTTATATTTTAGAATGTTATCTTTTAATAATTATATTGAACGAATGTAATACTTTTTTATGAGGAGGGTTTGGTCTTTATGGCAAACAAAATAAATGAGTCCGCGCCACGGCCAGGTAAAACGGTTTATGGAGCTTCCCTAGGTATTTTAGTGCTAGATACAAAATTTCCAAGGATCCATGGCGATATTGGAAATGCCGAAACATGGCCGTTTCCTGTGATATATAAAGTTGTAGAAGGTGCCACGTCGGATAAAGTAGTCAGAAAAGGTGCCTTAGGGCTTAGGGAAGATTTTAAAAAAGCAGCAAAAGAAATAGTCTCTATGGGAGCTGACGGGATTGGGACGACCTGTGGGTTTTTGTCGCTTTTTCAGGATGATATTAGTGAAGCTGCTGGTGTTCCTGTTGCTAGCTCGTCTCTTATGCAAATTCCTTGGGTTCAAAGTACATTACCTCCTGGTGGACAGGTTGGCGTTATAACAATTTCAAAAGAAAGTGTTACGCCCAAGCACCTTGAAGCCGTCGGGGTGCCTTTAGACACTCCGATAGTTGGTACTGAAGGGGGTAAGGCTTTCACGACGAGTGTTTTGGATGATGGCGATTATATGAATTTCGAGCTTGCGCGCGAGGACCTTTTAGGAGCCGCACAAAAATTACTGACAGATTATCCTAGTGTTAAAGCCATCGTTTTAGAATGCACGAACATGGGACCGTTTAGTAGAGATATCAATCTAACATTTGGGTTGCCGGTATTCGATGTGGTTAGCTATTTGACCTGGTTTCATGCAGGTTTGCGTCCAAGACGCTATCAAATATAACGGTCAACGCTAATTCATGATAAAAGAATGAACCTTAAATTGGGGGAGCGACACCATGTCAGGTTGTCTGAAAAAAAATACAAGTGTGGATGTTGTAGTCGTAGGAGCTGGTTTCTCAGGTCTTTATTTGCTTCACAGACTGCGTAAGCATGGTTTCACTAGTCGGGTGTTCGAGCGTGGCGGGAATGTTGGTGGCACCTGGTACTGGAATAGATACCCTGGTGCGCGTTGTGATGTGGAAAGTATGCAATATTCTTACTCTTTTGATGAAAACCTTCAGCAAGAATGGCATTGGCCAGAAAAGTTTTCGGGTCAACCTGACATATTGGCATATGCTAATCATGTAGCGGATCGGTTTGATCTTCGAAAAGATATTGAGTTTAACACTGAAGTAAAAGAAGCAAGCTTTGATGAAAGAGCTCAACGATGGATAATAGAAACTAACAAGGATGAAAAAGTAAAAACGCAACATTTTATAATGGCGACTGGTTGTATTTCGATGGCTCAGACTCCAGAGATAGAGGGTCTTGAGGATTTTAGAGGGAACACTTACCACACCGGAAATTGGCCTCACAAGGAAATTGATTTCTCTTCACAACGAATAGCGGTAGTAGGCGCAGGCTCGTCTGGTATCCAGTCAATTCCAGTTTTAGCTGAACAAGCGCACCATTTGACGGTTTTTCAGAGAACTCCAAACTATTCTATTCCATCCCAAAACGAGGCGATGTCAGAGGATTATGAAAAATATTGGAAATCAGACTATGCGGCACGAAGGGAGGAGATGAGGTATACATCGCATGGAAGTTTGAAGGACCTTAACGATAAATCGGCTCTTTCTGTTAGTGAAGAAGAAAGACAACGAACCTATAAAAAAAGATGGGAGATTGGAGGCGCTGGTTATTTAGGAGCCTTCAATGATCTGTTAACAAAAATAGAAGCAAATGATACGGCTTCCGAATTTGTTCGAGAAAAAATTAGAGAGATTGTCAAAGATCCGATTACTGCTGAAAAACTCTCACCCAAAACCTATCCAATTGGAACTAAACGTATCTGTATAGACAGTGGTTATTTTGCAACATTCAATAGAAAAAATGTCGAACTTGTTGATCTTAGTAAAGGAATGATAGAAAAAATAACGGCTACGGGACTGATAGCTAATGGAACCGAGTACTCCTTTGATGCTATTATCTTTGCTACCGGTTTTGATGCTATGACAGGTTCACTCTTTAACGTTGATATAAAAGGGCGTAACAATAAACGGTTAAAAGAAAAATGGTTCGCAGGGCCCAGAACCTACCTTGGTTTAATGACCGAAGCATTTCCTAATCTCTTTATGATAACCGGACCTGGGAGCCCATCAGTAAAAAGTAATATGATCATATCCATCGAACAACATGTTGACCTTGTCATTGACAGTTTGATTCATATGCGTGAACACGATTTGAAGTTGATGGAACCCGAAATAGAATCCGAAAATGATTGGGTTGATCACGTCCAAGCTGTAGCAAATGAAACACTCTTTCCGAGGGCTAACTCCTGGTATATGGGGGCAAATATCCCAGGAAAGCCAAGGTTGTTCACCCCTTATATAGGCGGTGTCGGGCGGTATAGAAAGATTTGTGAAGAAATAGTTACCCAGGGATATAAAGGATTTAAATTTGAGATTGATAATACTAANNNGGCTGCTGAGTAAGAAAAATAANAAGAGAATTTTNTAACAGTTCTAGATGTCTTTANATATGAAATTANGCTAGTTGAGATAATTTTGATGTNATAATTCATATAGTTTATTTTTATCTGATCATTTCAACCAATTGGATAAACTCGGGATGAATAAAAAAATCTTTGATATAATTGTCGTTGGAGGNGGAAGNGCTGGTGTTGCTGCTGCATGGGGGGCTGCAGGTTTTGGGGCAGAAACACTTATTATTGAAAGAAATAATTGTCTAGGAGGAGCCTCGACAATGCGNAATGTTGTTACCTANTGTGGTCTTTATACACTTGAAGATAGACCAAAATTAGTAGTGGGTGGGGTCGCGGATTATATTGTTGCAGGATTGAAAAAAAGAGATGCGATAACTAAACCACAAAGGCATCGNGGGGTATTTGCAGTATTTGATCCAGAGAGCCTAAAAACAGTTCTTGACGAAGTGTGCTCCATACCGGGAATAAGTTTATTGATGGGGAGCTTTGTGTCTGCTGTTGAGCGAGTTGAGGAAAACCTNGTCTCTGTAACTGTGGTNAGCCATAGCGGGCANACNGAATACTTTGCTAAGGCATTTGTTGATTGTTCTGGTGATGGTGATTTATCTGAATTTGGTGGAGCTGAAACGAGGTATGGGAACTGCCAAGATGTTAATCTGGGTACCCTTGGCATTCGGTTTGGTGGCATACCGGGTGCTGTTTCTGTGACTAGTCAAGACATCGAAGAAGCGGTAACTGATATGTTTCCAAGTCTACAGGGAGTAACAAAAAAACGTAGTGTTGTTGCTAGAATGCCGATTTCATCAGACTTAGTTAGTTATCTGGCTTCCGAGGCTTACGATGCTAGGAATCCTGTCTCTATGACGTTCGCTGAAAAAAATGGAAGGCAGCAATGTTGGCATTATTTGCAAGCAATAAGAAGCATAAGCGGCTGTGATCAGGCATATATAGTATCTACTGGGCCCGAGTTTGGGACACGAGAGTCCCGGCATATAATTTCAAGAAAACAACTAAAATGGTCAGATATTCAAGCACGATCAAAATTTGATGATTGTATAGCTCTTGGCGCATGGGGTGCGGAATGGCATGATCCTAAAAGTTATGAGAGTACATTTGATTACTCGCCAAATAAATCTGCGTACGATATCCCGTTGTCCTGTTTGTGGAGCGAAAACACCCCTAATCTTTTCGCTGCAGGGCGCTTAGCCGATGGTGATCGATTAGCTGGTGCTGCAATAAGGGTCATGGGAACAGCATTTGCAACAGGCCATGCGGCAGGTATTGCCGCAGCCCATGTGGCATCAGGACAGAGCTGGGGTATCAAAGACATTCAAAAAATATTAAAACATCAAGGTGGAATATTGGAAATGAAAGATGCACGAGAAGTATCAATATAAAGCGCACGACTATTTCAGAACAATTTAATATAAAACCTAAGGATAAATCGCCCAATGCAGTTTCATCTCAATGGTTTTGAATTAACAGGAGAAAAAAGTCCTAGCTCTCTTAAAGAGAACAGTTCACCTTTAGAATTGCCGTCAGAAGTCGATGTTTTAATAGTGGGGGCAGGGCCTGCTGGGCTGACATTGGCGGCTCAACTAGCAGCATGTGAAGATGTCAAAACTTGTATTATTGAAGAAACTCAACAACGTTTATCTATGGGGCGCGCAGATGGTATCGCTTGCAGAACAATGGAGATGTTTAATGCGTTTGGGTTCGCTGAGCGATCGATGCGAGAAGCGTACTGGGTAAACGAGGTTGCTTTTTGGTCCCCTAGCAACTCTCATTCAAGGGAAATTGTTAGGAGTGAAAAAATAAAGGATACAGAGATTGGCCTATCGGAGTTTCCGCACGTAATTTTAAGCCAAGCTCGAGTGCATGATTTTTTTCTGGAGATAATGGAGCAATCTGCGACTAAGTTAACCCCGCACTATAGTACCGTGCTCAAAAAACTCAAAGTCGATACCATCAGTAATAACTTGTATCCAGTGACAGTACAATTAGAGAGAGCCGCAGCTAATCGGAAATCCAAACTTCAAACGATACGGTGTCGTTATGTTGTAGGTTGCGATGGGGCTCATAGTATTGTGCGGAGAGAGATTGGGAGAGAATTAGAGGGGGACTCTTATAATAAGGCTTGGGGGGTAATGGATATTTTAGCTATTACTAATTTTCCAGATATACGGTTGAAAACTATAATACGCTCGGCTGCTGATGGGAATCTGCTAATTATTCCTCGTGAAGGGGGATATATGGTTCGCTTTTATATCGAGCTTGAAGATCATGGATACAAAGAAAAATTGAAGAACAAAAAAATTGAAGTAGAGGATTTAATTAAGGCGGCGTCGCGAATCTTACATCCTTATACACTTGATATAAAAGAGGTAGGTTGGTGGTCTGTCTATAATATTGGCCAGCGATTATGTCAAAAGTTTGATGATGTAGATGAAGAAGCTGAATGTGACACTTTTCCTCGAGTATTTATCGTAGGTGATGCATGCCATACGCACAGCCCAAAAGCGGGACAGGGCATGAATGTATCAATGAGTGATAGTTTCAATCTTGGTTGGAAGCTTGTATCGGTATTACGTGGACAAGCCTCTCTAAGCTTACTCCATACATACTCTTCAGAACGTAGAGCAGTTGCGAAAGAATTGATAGATTTTGATCGAGAGTTTTCCCGACTTTTTAATACAAAAACCTCCCTTAATAGTAGGAAATTGATAGAAAAAGAAGTTGTCGATCCGGAGCGATTACAATCCTATTTCGTTAAACATGCTCGTTATACAGCTGGTGTCGAAATTCAATATAACCAGTCGCTAGTTGTGGGTTCTGAGGATAATCAGAATTTAGCTAAAGGTTTCGTAATAGGGACTAGATTTCATTCGGCGCCGGTCATAAGAGTTGCAGATATGAAGCGTATACAATTAGGTCATACTATTACGGCTGATTTTAGATGGCGAATTTTTATTTTTTCTGGTGCCGTGAATTCTGAAGCTGGCTTAGCTAAAATAATGAAACTGGGGGAATTCTTTAGTGTTTCAAATAGTTCACCAGTTAAACTTTTTACTCCAGCTGATGGCGATATAGATTCAGTGATTGATGTTCGTGTGATATTTCAAGATATACAAGATACTTGCCTGTTTGAGGTAATGCCAAAAATCTTTTTCCCTCAAAAAGGAAAATATGGTTTGCATGATTATGAAAAGATATTTTGCAGCGATAAAAGTGATAACAATGATATTTTTAAACTTCGCCAGATTGACCGGAAGAATGGCTGTATGGTCCTCATTCGACCTGACCAATATATTGCTAAGATCTCACCATTAGATAACACCTCTGAGACATTTGAGTTTTTTTCTCAGTTTATGATTAAACAATCAAGGGCTAAAGACAAGACAACAACTATAGGTTCGAGACCGATTAGAAATAAGTTTAATATTTCTTAGGGGGCTGGGGGTTATTTTCTGGGTTACTATCTATCAGTCTTAACTCCTCGATAATACCGTTGTTCTGCAAGGGAGTTAGATCTTGATGGAGCAATTCGGCCAGAGATTTGTCGTACACTTGGTCTGACCCTTTATAAAAAGCAAAAGATTTGACGTGTTTATCCTTCTTTTCTGGGTTATCGATTGTCGCTTTTGTCCATTCGTATAAGGAGTATTTTTCAACCCCATTTGCTTCTGCTTCTTGGCAATAACCGCAAAAAGCATCATAAGTGCAAACGGATGTCATCCCATATTTTTTGCTACTGCAGAGATTTTATTTGTTGTGCTAGATGCTATACCGTTTCGAAGGTCGTTCGAGACCTGCTCGTTTACTCTTATCCGAACTTGATAAAGCCATTTGGTAGTCATGAAAATTTCCTTCACTCACCTAATACTTGTCGCAAAATGATTCTAAATACCGATCATGTATTTATAAAGGCTTAAATATCCCCAATCCCCTAAGCAAACCAAGTATAAGTTTTGATGTCTTTTTCAAGGTATAGGGTAAAACAATTCGTTATTTTAGGTTACTAACCCGTTCTGTTAACAATTCAAAGAAACCATCAGAGTCAACTTCATTTATGACCAAAGCATTTTTTGGACGGTTGGTAACTTCCCACCAATCTATTACGGTTGACCCGCGTGTAAGGTCTGACTTTATTTCGATTTCAACATTGCATTTTTTCCCTTTGAATAAGTCTGGGTTTATCAACCATGCAATCGTTGTAGGATCATGGAGTGGCCCCCCATCATTACCAAATTTTTTAGAATTGTAACGACTATAAAAAGTTAACATCTTGACTAAAGCCTCTGAAGCGGGATTACCTATAGATGCGAGTTGTTGAATCCTTGCCCGAGTAGTGAGCACTTTGTGAGTGACGTCTAGAGGCATCATTACTATAGGTGCCCCGCAAGAAAAGACTATTTTCGCAGCTTCTGGGTCGGCAAATATGTTGAATTCTGCGGAGGGAGTGATGTTACCTTGAGCAAAATATCCGCCCCCCATCAATACTATTTTATCTATATGAGTAGCTATTGTTGGGTTCTTCTCTAGTGCGAGCGCCACGTTGGTTAGAGGACCTATTGGGCAAAGTGTCACCGTTTTGGAGCGTTCGTTCAATAATGTCTCTACTATAAAGTCTGGTGCATATTGTGGTTCCAATTGGATTGATGGTTCAAATATATCGGGGCCGTCCAGACCACTTTTACCGTGTGCATGTTCTGCCGTTACTTGGGGGCCTGTCATTGGTCCTTTGGCGCCAGAAAATACTTTTATATCTAGTCGACCGGAAAGTTCGCAAACCATTAAGGCATTGCGTGTTGTGAGATTAAGTGGAACATTTCCCGCAACTACAGTTAACCCAAGTACATCTAGTTCAGGACTCCCAAGGGCCAGCATTATAGCAGCAGCATCATCCTGCCCCGGATCTGTATCAATAATAACTTTAATTTTTTCTTTTTCTATCATTTATGCAACCTCTCTTCCAAATAATAACGGCTAGTGTCGAGATGTGAAATTATTTGTATTTTGCATATTTAAATTTGGAAGAGTAATCTCTATCACTATATCGCCAAAATGATTGTTTGAGCTTGCTGTTGTCAACTAAGGGTAAAGGAATTTTTATCTCATATGGGTAATAAACCTTGGTTAACTTTCGATTGTTACGATACCTTAGTGCGATATACAGAGAGTAAATCTGCGGCTCTAGAAGAATTAATTCGACAAAAAAATGGTGATGAAAAAAAAATACAAAGAGCCAAAACAGTTTTTGAAAAAACAGAGCGAGAACTCCAACTAGGTCCGTTTATAGTTTTAAATGAAGTCATCCAAACGAGCCTAGAAACGGCACTGAAGGCTGTTACTTTAGAGGTGTCACATGAGGATGTTACAAAAATCATTTCTTCAGTTAAATCGGCAGATCCATTTCCTGAAGTCTTTGATGTTTTGCGTGATCTCAAAGATGACTATCGTCTGGCTATTTTATCCAACTCAGAACCAGATATCATTCGATACAATGTACATAAGATCGGGATCGAATTTGATGCCATAGTTCTTGCATCGGAGGCTAAATGTTACAAGCCTAGTCAAGGAATGTTTAAAGAGTTACTGAGGAGAATTAACGAGCCATCGACCAACGTGACACACATAGCTCAAAGTTTTTACCATGATATGCGGACGGCTAAAGAACTTGGTTTTGGAAAAAGAATTTGGATTAATCGGTATAATCGCAAAGGTGATCCAGAATATAAGCCGGATGCAGAGCTTTCTGACCTAAATAATGTTAGAGGCCTCATTACTATGTAAACGCGTTCTTGCCTTAAAGCCCAAACCAACGGGTTGTCATTACCTGCAAAATTTCCTTTGCAAGCATCACACACCATTTTAGTTGGCATATCCGCCGTTTCAATTAGATCGGTTATACTAACCGGCATGCAATCTATCGACGAGAGTTGCCTGCCAGTTCTCCATCCCTCTGAGCTCGCGCCAGCCCAATTTTGAGTGTCATCGACCCGCACTATCACAAACGCTTGTATGTTCCTCTCGAATTTTTAAGTCTGTTTGAGGCAATATTCCAATTAGACACGAGAATATTTATCTGAGGTATCAGGGTTTTGACTATGGTTAAAATAACTAAACGCTTAAAGTTGTGTCCATCTGTAATGTGTCGTTGGGGTGTAAAACTCCATTTGATTCTATTTATAGAAGAGTGATGTGTTAATTCCGAATGTTATAACATTTCATTTTTATATGATATTGCGCAGAAGATCTAAAATGGACAAGACCATCTGATGCCCAATATTGTTTAAATGTATGAGGACAAAATATAAATAAAAATAGAAGGTCCATAAAACAAAATAATTTTTCGAACTAAGGCATGATATGATATGTTATGGGTCAGTCTCCTGATTAGTTTTCATTCCTCTGGTGGTTCTGCGCAGAAAAAGTAACGGAATATTAATTAGCACAAGGTTAACCTTCTGTTCATCTTTGCTCTTGTGTTAAGAACAAGCTCAATGAATAACGATAACTATTAAACAATGGCTATAATAATGAAGCTAGAGTATGAAAAATCTATCGAACTGTATGCATGCATGCAGAGAATCCGATTGGTAGAGGAAGCGATATCTACGCGCTACGTAGAGCAGGAGATGCGTTGCCCTGTGCATTTATCAATAGGTCAAGAAGCTGCTGCGGCAGGTGTTTGTTTGGCATTAGAGACGAGAGACAAAGTTTTTAGTACGCATAGAAGTCATGCCCATTATCTCTCCAAGGGGGGGGATCTGAGAAAAATGCTTGCCGAAATTTATGGAAAGGCAACAGGATGCATAGGAGGACGTGGTGGTTCAATGCACATAATGGATCTTGATGTAAATATGGTAGCTAGCATCCCTATTGTTGGATCATGCATTCCTTTAGCTGTAGGAAGTGCCCTTGCAGATTCGCTGGATGGTCGAGATAATGTTTCAATAGCATATCTTGGTGATGCCTCGGTCGAGGAAGGCGTTTTTCATGAAAGTGCGAATTTTGCCAAACTCAGAGATTTGCCGGTTTTATTTGTGTGCGAGAATAATCTTTATTCGGTTTACACACAGCTGCATGAACGACAACCAGACCGGCCGATAACAGCACTGGCAGAAGCTCATGGGATTCCGACTTATCATTGTGATGGAAATAATGTTGAAGAAGTGTATCGCTCAACTTTAAATGCTTTAAAAAATGCTCGTTCAAATAAAGGCCCGAGTTTTCTCTTGCTGGATACATATCGCTGGCTTGAGCATTGTGGTCCAAACTTTGATAACGATATCGGATACAGGACTGAAGCAGAATTTAGAATTTGGAAAAATAGAGATCCTGTAATCTTGTATAAAAAAAATCTTCTGAAAAAAGGAATCCTTACTGAAGAGGATACTGTTGAATTGAAATGTGAAATACAGAAGGAAATAACAGCAGCTTTTGATTTTGCAAAAAACTCTCCATATCCAGATCATTCAACAGCTATCAATAACGTCTACGCATAGGAATGGCATGACAAGCGACCGATCTATTAGTTTAGGGGAGGCAATTCGTGAAGGGCTTCTGCAAGCCTCTCAAAGGGATAGTTCTGTGATACATTTTGCGGAAGGGGTAGATGATCCTTTAGCAGTATTTGGTACCTTAAAAGGTTTTGGTGATAAAATAGGGCATGAACGGATGATCGAAATGCCTATTTCAGAAAACGCTTTGACAGGTGTAGCGATAGGAGTTGCGTTATCTGGTAAAAGACCGGTAATTAGCTTTCAACGCGTCGAGTTCGCAATGCTAGCTCTAGAGCAAATTGCTAATAATGCTGCTAAATTTCACTATGTTAGTAATGGTCAGCATAATATTCCATTAGTTATGCGTCTAATAGTTGGAAGAGGTTGGGGGCAAGGGCCCGAACATTCACAGAGTTTAGAGGGTATGTTTGCGCAGTTTCCAGGACTCAAAGTAATAATGCCGTCTTTACCTGAAGATGCCAAAGGAATGATTATTGCGGCAGTGAATGACAATAACCCTGTCTTGGTTATTGAACATAGATGGAACCATTATGCTGTTGGCAATGTGCCTACGGAGTATTACTCTAAAGACATAGTGGGACCAAAGAAGATTAGAAATGGTGATGCTGTTACCTTAGTAGCAACGTCATACATGACACTCGAGTGTCTCCGGGTTGCTGATGCTTTATCGAGTGTTGGTGTAAGCGTTGATTTATTCGATCTTCGCGTTTTAAGGCCACTTGATCTGGAGCCAATAGTCCAGTCAGTTAAAAAAACTGGAAAACTTTTGACAGTGGACACTGGGTATAGAAAATATGGAATTGGAGCAGAGATTGTCTCAAGCATAGTTGAAATTTGTTTTAACTTCCTTAAACTCGCGCCAATAAGATTAGGGTTGCCAGATCATCCTACTCCAAGTTCTGCCGGTTTAATAAAAAATTACTACATAGATTCAATCAAGATTTTAGAGAGTTTAAATACTTTAATCAAACTAGATCGCTCTTCATTTGAAGGGGTGAAAAAAAATATCTTTAATGAACGAAAAGACATCCCCATCGATGTGCCCGATCCTTTCTTCAAGGGGCCTTTCTAAAACTAAGACTCATTTAATCAAATAGTGCAAACCGGCACCAAAATAATAATTTTTGTTAATATCTATAAATAGGAATAAAAAATGACTGATCAGCCTTTCAAGACAACTGTTGTTGGATCGATGCCCAAGCCCGACTGGCTTATGGAAAATTTACCATTGAATACAAAGGGTAAACAGGTCCATGGAAAAGGTGCAAATTGGCAGTTTGAGGGAGAAATACTTGAGGCTGCGCTGGATGATGCCACTCGATTAACGGTCCATGATCAAATAATAGCGGGAATAGATATAATTAGTGATGGTGAGCAACGCCGGACTTCATACTTAACATACATAACTTCTAAATTAAGTGGTTTTGACTATGATAATCTGGCTGAAAAATGGACTAGAAATAATCGCCGGCTGGCAGAGGTTGGTCAATGTGTTGGACCCATAAAGAGGGTGAATAATTTACTATCAAAAGATTTAGAGTTTTTAAAAAGTCAAACAGCACTTCCTGTCAAAGTAACGCTTCCTGGGCCAATGACCGTCGTGGACTCTACCTTTGACAACTATTACGATGATGAAGTCAAAATGGCTATGGATGTTGCTGTAGCTTTAAATGAAGAAGCATTGGCGTTAGAAAAGCTTGGAGTGTCTGTAATTCAGTTTGATGAACCGGTATTCAGTAGATATCCTGATAAAGTAGTTGACTGGGGAATTCAGGCGTTAGACCGTTGCGTCTTGGGGTTATCCAAATCTAAAACTGCTGCTCACATTTGTTATAGTTATCCAATGCCCGGCGTTCCCCGGCCTATCGTTGACAGTTATCCTGTTATTCTAAAAGCCCTTGAAGATTCAAAAATAGATGAACTGGCGCTGGAATTTGAGGCATCCAAACTGGATCCAAAATTACTACGTTTGTGTCCATCAAAAACCATAATGTTTGGTTGTATCGATAATGGCACTCATGAGATCGAGGATCCAGATAGTATAGCAAAAAAGTTACTTGTCGCTTCTCAACATATGCCTGCAGAGCAAATACAAGCAGCACCGGATTGTGGACTATTACCGTTACCATTGGATATAGCGAGAAAGAAATTAAAAGCTATGGTCGCAGGAGCCCATCAAGCCCGTGCCTCATTAAAGATTTAAGTAAGTAGGCTCCACTTCATGCGGATAACTAGAATATTGGGGAGTATAGATGACAAAGAAATTAGCACTTATACTTGGTGTTGGAGCAAAAGATGGGATTGGCGGTGCTCTTTGTGAAAAGGCTGGGATTGAGGGTTATCATGTAATAGCCGTTGGAAGAACAGGAGCAAAACTAGATATAGTAATCGAAGAGGTGCAAAAAAAAGGCGGTTCTGCTGAAGCATTTGTTGCAAATCTTGCTGATGAATTCGAAATAGATAAAATTTTCAAGAGAATTGACGCAATGGATCATGCTCTGTCATTCGTAGCATTTAATGCTGGAAATGCTTTTAAAGAAGAAACATTAAATATGAGTTCAAGCTTTTTTGAGCAGGCATGGCGAATATGTTGCTTCAGTGGGTTTATTGCCGGACGTGAGGCCGCAAGGCGTTTGAGTGGTCTGGGTGAAGGAACTCTCATATTTACTGGAGCGACGGCTTCCTTAAGATCTCGACCACCATTCTTAGCCTTTGCATCTGCTAAGGCAGGACTAAGAGCGGTCGCGAGTGGCCTCGCTAGGGAATTTGATCCTCTAGGAGTGCACGTTGCTCATGTAATTATAGATGGTGGGATAAATGGTGAAGTTATTCGAGCACGCGCACCAGATCGGATAACAAGCGCAGGTAAAAATGGTACGCTTCTTCCTCGAGCAATTGCTGATAATTACTGGCTGATTCATCTGCAGCATCGGTCTACTTGGACTTTTGAAATGGATTTACGTCCATACAAAGAGGTCTTTTGATTTGATAAAAGCTAGTCTTGATAATTAAGTGCATAACTACTGTTTAAGCATATTAACTTAGCTGGAAAAGCCATGTTGCATGATCAACAAAAAGATTACAAAAATTTTGTATTGGTCGCATCTTTACTTTTTATGATTATTGGAACGGGTAGCGTATATTTTTTGGTTGTCGCATTAAAACTGATCAGTACCGAGTTTAATTGGCCTAGAGCCGTCCCTTCTTTCGCCTACGCGCTTCAATATTTTGGTGCTGGTTTTGGCGGAATAGTCATGGGATATATCCTGGACAAGGTTGGAATGGGAATACCCGCTTTGATCGGCGCAACTATGATTGGGTTTGGCGCTATAATGACGAGCTATGTCTCGAGCCCCTGGCATCTCTATGTGATCTATGGAGTTTTGATGGGTTTTCTTGGTAGATCAGCCCTTTTTTCGCCGCTTACAGCTAATATTACTCGGTGGTTTGAGACCAATAAAGGTAAAGCCGTTGGCATTGTTGGATCTGGACAAGCTATTTCCGGCGCTATTTGGCCACCAATTTTTCAATATTCATTTGAGATTATAGGGTGGCGAGAAACAGCATTCTGGTATGGTATATTTGTTTTAATTTCTATGCTCCCCCTCGTCCTTATTTTAAGAAAATCACCCAATAAAAAACAAGACAGCGTCGTCGATAAACCAGTAACTCAAACGATAAAACAAAATGGGGTCATTCCTTCAATAGGACTGACACCATTGAAGATGCAAATAATATTGTCCATAGCCTCAATTGGATGTTGCGTTGCCATGTCTTTGCCTCTCGCTCATCTAGTTGCTCACATGAGTGACATTGGTTTTGGTTCGGGACATGGAGCCCAATTAATATCCTTAATGTTAATGGCAGCTGGATTTAGTAGTTTTTTTGGGGTTGGGTTTTTGGGAGATAAATTTGGCGGATTACAGGCTCTCTTTATCTTTTCAATTATCCAAGCACTATTTTTGGGCCTTTTGTCTGTTGTAGATAGTTTATTTGCAATTTATGCTTCGGCGATATTATTTGGGATAGGGTATGGAGGGATCTTGCCCTGCTATCCCCTAATAGTGAGGGAATATCTTCCGGCAGAGCAAGCGGGACGACGAACAGCAGTAGTTGTTTTTTGTGGTGGCGCTGGAATGGCTCTGGGGGGTTGGATGGGGGGCGTCATCTTTGACGCTACTGGTAGTTATGCAATGGCGTTTTGGATTGGTGTTGGCTTTAATCTGTTCAATTTGATAATAGTGGGCAATCTTATCTCCAGAAATAAAAAT
>PANE01000020.1 GCA_002708305.1 Rhodospirillaceae bacterium | reverse complement strand
GGGATTATTGTGACAAATAATGAGGAAATGAATAAACAGGCACGGCTGCTCAGAAACCATGGACTAAAGAACCGTGATGAGATGGAGATCCTCGGGTATAACTCTCGATTAGATTCGGTTCAAGCTATCGTAGGCAAATGGATGATTCGCCAAGTAGAATCTATTGTCAGCTCTCGCGCTAAAAGGGCACATCGTTATGACTCGGGTTTTTCAAAAATACCTGAGATACAAATACCGCCAAGACAGCTAACCACCAGAAACGTATTCTTACTTTATATGGTGTTTGCCAAAAACAGAGATGCGTTACTTGATCATTGTTTAAAAAATGGCATTGAAGCAAAAATACATTATCCAATTCCTTTATACCAACAATCCGCACTTGCACATTTGAATTATCAAAAAGGAGATTTTCCGGTAACAGACAGACATGCAAGCGAGTGTATAAGTTTTCCAGTCGATCAACATTTAAGCGATGCCGAACAAAATTATGTAATCGAAACAGTAAAATCCTTTTATAGAGATAAATCTAATGGTTGAATTTAAAGTACCCCTTGTTGATCTAAAAGAACGTTATCAGGAGGAAAAGGAAGAGCTTTTATCCTGCATAGAAAAGGTACTAGAAAGTGGAAATTTTGTTCTGACACCAGAACTCACAGATTTCGAAAATAGCGTANCCAAATACACGAAGAGTAAACACTGTATTGGCCTAAACTCGGGTACTGATGCCTTAATGATGGGTCTTATGGCNATGGGCATCGGTAAAGGGGATGAAGTAATTACTTCTCCAATCTCGTTCATAGCTACTACGGCTGCGATAGCGCATATTGGAGCAACCCCAGTTTATGTTGACGTCGGGAAAGATCAAAATATTGATCCCGATAAGATCGTGGAAAAAATCTCGCGTAGAACTAAGGCTATTATGCCTGTCCATTGGACAGGTCGAATTTCTGATATGCAAAAAATAAGCGAGATCGCAGCGCAGCATAATCTTATGATTATAGAGGACTCGTGCCAGTGTATGGGAGCCTATTATTTCGGGCAACATGCTGGAACATTCGGAACAGTGGGTACTTTCTCTGGTCATCCATTAAAAGCGATGAATGCCGTTGGCGACGCAGGTTTCCTAATCACCGATGACGAACAAATTGCAAATAAAATAAGAATTTATAGAAATCATGGCCTCATAGACCGAGATACTTGTGTCGAATACGGTGTCAATTCAAGACTTGACGTATTACATGCTGCGGTTTTGCTATACCGAATGGGGAGACTTTCTGGTGTAATTGAAAAGCGAAAAAAAAATGTGAACTCATACAGACAACTTATTCAAGCCAAAGAAATTTATATACCGCCTTGTAAACCGCATGAGCAAAACGCTTTTGTAATGTTTTTAATCCAAGCACAAAGACGAGACGAATTAAAAGAATTTCTCGAGAAGCGTGGCATACAAACACTTGTTTATTATGCCAAAGCCCTTCATCTTCAACCAGCGGCAAAACGCTATAATTATAAACGTGGTGACTTTCCNGTTGCAGANAAGCAAGCTGATGAANTTTTNGCACTACCCCATCACCAATACCTTACNAATGAGCAGATAGAATTTGTATCCAAATCGATTAATGAATTTTATCAATCCTAAAATTCGTGAGCTTTTATATCTCTTAAATTCTCATCAGCGGACCGCATGCAAAACCAAATTAAACCAGAAAAAATTGCCGCTAATACAATTGAACCTCCCCAAATTACTGATACAACTAATGAGATAGAGGGGTCCAAGCCCATAAGAGCAAATAGCGATACTAACGTTCCCTCTCTAACCCCCCACCCAGCAATAGATATTGGTACTAATTGTGCAAGACTAATAAGAGGTAAGAACGCTAAAACGACGATGTAATTAATATTTAATCCAAGGTTTAAAGCCAAAATCCATACACATAACGCCCCGATAGAGTGAATAATAATACTAATGGAAATAGTATACAAAGCCGTCCACCCTACTCCAAAAAGAACACTGGCCTCATAAAGAAATGTTCTAATCCACTTCAGGNATTCAAATTTTTGCAAAAACTNTGAGATCTTCGCACCATTATAAANGGTGATAAGTAGGGCGCCCAAAATTGGCACAACAATTAACTGNCTTCCTTTTANAGNCCACTCTTTTGGGAAATAACTTTCAATGACACCATAAGTTGCCGCAATCAGAACTATCAAAGATATTAGGCCTGTCATACGATCCAACAATACAGTTCTTATAGCTCTTCCTAAGGCCAATCCCTCTTTCGTCGCCAACGCAGTTTTAACCACGTCTCCTCCAATGGAGCTAGGCAACACTTGATTAGAAAACATTGCTGCAAAATTGATTCTCATNGTAGTGAAAAAACTNATAAAACTGCCGGTTCTAGTNCCGATAGCATACCATCGAATTCCTGCNAATATCATCTGCAAAAAGCATAAACCANAAGAAAAAAGAACAACTAATAAATTAATATCNATCATAGCGGATAGCATTTTTTCCGTATCAGTTAATANAAAGAGTACGAATAAAAAGGCTGTGCTTATTAAAATTTTTAACAACACGATCTGTCTTTTGCGGTCCAGATAAACATTCATCTTCAGGAAAACCCCTTTTGAAGAGCAAAATTACACGATAGCTGGTGATGAGTGCTATCTACTCACACCCTCCCACTTATTCTTCTCAAGCATCAAAATAGGATGGCTTGCCAGAGCATGCCATATCACAGCTTGAAAGGCCTCGCTATGCGGCGTGACAAAGTTTTCATCAATAACTGGGACTACTACAACCACATCGCCAATCTTTTTAGTATATCCTCCATCACGTCCTACTATACCAATAATTTTTAAATTGCGAGCTTTGGCTTCATCCAAAGCAACGACAATATTTGGGCTAATGTTTCGAGCCGCATCGCCACCACCTACCGAAAAAACGCAGACCGCATCATTTGCATTGGCCTTGCTAGTTCGCAACCAAGACGCAAACACTGTATCCCAGCCCTCGTCATTNGTTCTTGCGGTAAGCTCGGCAACGTTATCAACGGGGGAATAGGACTCAATACCGCATAACTTTCGAAAATCATTCACAGCATGGCTGCAGTTAGCTGCGCTACCACCTACTCCTAGAAAAAATAATCNCCCCCCACGGTCACGAACCTGCGCGAGAATACTCGCCATTCTCTCAATTGCGGCATGGTCTATATTATTGGCTATCTCAACCACCTGCTCAAAATAGTTCTTTATATGTGACATGGGTTTTAGCCTTTTGAATCTAATTTCTCTTAACCTAACTTTTTACTTTTCACCAAACGTTAAAGACTCCAATATCGNATTAATTCTGGCATTTTTTTAAGATCGAATGCCGATTTTACATCNATAAAAATCCCATCTTTTTTCAACATAGCCATTAAGTCGTTCATCGGCTTTTCCAAATACGGCAAGTGAGGGACAATGATGACTAACGCGTCTAATTCTNTAAGCATCTCTATTGGGCTCACTTGAATCCCATAGTTATCAAATAGTATTCTATGATCCGCGTATGGATCATGGCAAACAATAGTCGCACCATATCGGCTAAGTTCATCTACTATTATGGGCGATTGACTGTTTCTTACATCAGCAACATTTTCTTTAAAGGTAAGCCCAAGAATACCTATCTTACTATCATTCATTGAACGTCCTGAACTGACGATTAGATCGACAGTTTTTTGGCTTATGTGCTCGGCCAATCCATTATTCAATCGTCGAGCTGCTCTTATAAGCTCTGGATAGTAACCTAATCCTTCAGCTTTGGAGATTAAATAATAAGGATCAACTCCTATACAATGNCCCCCAACAAGTCCTGGAGTGAATTTTTGGAAATTCCATTTGGTAGCCGCAGCATCTAACACGTCTGCTGTTCGGATCCCCATTCGATCAAATATCATTGCAAGTTCATTCATCAAAGCAATGTTAAGGTCTCGCTGNACATTTTCCACAATCTTGGCAGCCTCAGCCACCTGTATNGATTTAGCAAGATAAAGGCCAGCAGTAATAACTGGCGCATAAATCGCTTTCATTCTCTCTGTCGTTTCTGGATCTTGGCCTGCAATAATTTTAACAACGGATTCCAAATTATTCTTGAGATCTCCAGGATTAATTCGCTCTGGGGAATACCCAAGATAAAAGTCTCTACCTTTAAGCAAACCCGATACTTCTTGGATCAAAGGGCCACAAACCTCTTCGGTGACCCCGGGATAAACTGTCGATTCAATAATGACGAGATTATCCTTTGATATTACAGAAGCTATAGTTTTGCAGCTATTTTCTAAAAGGGTAAGATCCGGAAGTCTATTATTATCTATCGGAGTGGGAACGGTGATGATATAGGCACTTGCTCTGTTAATCTTACTTAAATCAGACGTGAATTCTAATGATTGTGGATAAGTTTTTTTAAGTTTGTTTGGATCATTCCTATCAACGCCGTTAGTTAGCTCCTTTATCCGCTCCTCATCAATATCAAAGGCAACAATGTCTGTATGATGATTTGCAAGGCCAATAGCCAATGGCAGCCCCACATAACCTACTCCGATAATAGCAATTGCATTTTCTGCCACGGCACATCCTACTTAAAACTCATAAGTTCCTTAAACTTGTGTTGATTCAATTGATAAAAGTCAATCTAATCACTTTTAGATTTTTACATGCCCCGATGACAGCGGCAATAATAAGCTTTAAAGTCATAGTTGAAAGTTCGAAAAAGAAATAGGGGGTCTTGTGAAAATTGGGAAGTTAGATACCTGCGACAAAGTCATTATTGTTGCTGAAATAGGAAATAATCACGAGGGTTCTATTGAACTAGCTCGAAAACTTGTCGACAAAGCGGCAGAAGCTGGTGTCGATGCAGTAAAATTCCAAACCTTTACTNCCAAAACATTCGTTTCTCCCCAAGATAAAGAACGATTCAATCGCATGAAAGGGTTTGAATTAACCACAGAGAATTTTAAAGAACTAGCAATCCGAGCAAAAAATAATGGGTTACANTTTATATCGACTCCACTTGATATGCCTAGCGCAGTCTTTCTTATGGAAATAGTAGATGCTGTAAAAATTGCTTCTGGCGATAATACCTTCTATCCATTGATCGAATTTGTATCCGAGAGTGATAAACCAATAATTTTATCCACNGGCTTTGCNAACGAGGAGCAAATTAATTTTTCTGCGTCTTTGATTGAAAAAAATAAATCAAAAAACAATTTCCATTCTCACTTAGCTTTGCTGCATTGCGTCTCAGCCTATCCAGTAAAGCCTGAAGACGCTAATCTATCTGCGATAAAAGAACTTTCTATGAAATTNCCCCGCACCCCAATAGGGTATTCAGACCATATATTAGGAAACGAGGCCGCANCTCTCTCTGTAGCAGCGGGAGCAAAGATTGTTGAGAAACATTTCACAATTGATAGAAATTACTCAGGTTTTAGAGACCACCAATTATCAGCAGATCCAAGCTCGATGGCGGAGTTAGTTACTAAAATAAGACAAGCTGAAATACTTCTAGGAACTGGATCCCTAGATCCTCGTGATGTAGAGCGGGATAGCGAAACTGCTGTTCGCCGATCAATAGCAGCGGCTCGAGACATCGCAGCCGGTGACACCATAATCTATAAAGATATAATTTGGATCAGACCAGGAGAAGGTTTAAGTCCAGGTATGGAACACCAGGTTCTTGGGAAACAATTGAAAACCTCGATCCAGGCAGGCGAGATCTTCTCAAATGAACATCTTTGTTAGAGCCAAAAAGCGANAATATAAAAAACATGTGTGGAATAGCAGGCGCAATTAGCAACAAGGGCATCGATCAAAATAAAATTGACCGCACCTTAANTCTTATGAAGGAAAGAGGCCCGGATGGGCAGACCGTTAAAACTTTTTCTTTTGGGAAGCAAACTGTAACATTGCTCTTCTCCCGCTTGGGGATAGTCGACCCAACACCGCAATCAATGCAACCATTTACCCGACAAAATTTAACAATAATAACGAACGGTGAATTATATAATTATATAGAACTCAAGAGGGAATTGGCGGGCTTCGGGCATATTTTTGTAACAAAATCTGATACCGAAGTAATGTTGGCCGCTTGGCAACATTGGGGGGAACGCTCCCTAGATAAAATGGAAGGCATGTGGGCCTTTGCTTTGATAGATATGACTAAGAGCCAATTAATACTATGTCGAGATAGGTTTGGAGAAAAACCACTTTATACTTGGACAAATAAAGACACACTTTACTTCGGGTCTGAACCAAAGTTTTTAGCCGCTTTAGCTGGAAATAAGCCGCGAGTTAATGAGAATCAAATTAAACGATTTCTGGTGAATGGTTATAAATCTTTATACAAAAAACCTGAGACCTATTTTGAAAACATCCATGAAGTACCAGCAGCTCATTTTATTAAACTCACAGGGGCACAACAAAAACAAACTATTTGCTATTGGTCATTGAATTATGATCCATCAGAAATTACTGAAGCCGATGCTATCCATGGAGTTAAAGAACGCCTTATAAACTCAGTAAAAATCAGAATGCGTTCCGATATGCCAATAGCTTTCTGTCTATCCGGTGGGATTGATTCCACAACAATAGCCGGCATAGCAGCAAAGAAAATTGACCCTAACATCAAAACTTTTTCGATAATAGACGATGACGAACGCTATAATGAGCGAGTTAATATTAAATCCCAAGTAGACTTCCTAGGGTGCTCGAATCATAGGATTCAAACAAGCACCAAGGGGTTCCTAAAGAGAATGAAAGAACTTGTCGCTTATCACGACATGCCAGTAGCAACCCTAACATACTATCTGCATTCTTTTATGTCCGAAGCCATAGCAGATTCGGGCTGTCGTGTTGCGATTTCAGGAAATGGTGCGGACGAATTATTTACTGGCTATTATGATCATTACTCGTTTTGGTTAGCCGAGATGAAAAATCACCATTCCTTTATTGATCTGCAGTCAGACTGGCAAAAAAGTTATGGGGCTCATATACAAAACCCTGTGCTTAAAGACCCTCTGGTTTTTTGTAAAAACCCACATGAACGCAGCCATNTTTTTCTAAATTCTGAAATTTTTAATGAATGGTTAAATGATCCTTTTACAGAGATCTTTGAAGAATCAACATATTCAAATAACCTGCTACGAAACCGGATGCTAAATGAAATCAATAATGAAACAATACCCGTAATTTTACATGAAGATGACCGAAACTCTATGCACTATTCTGTAGAAAATCGTTCTCCCTATCTAGATCGAGATTTGGCAGAGTTCCTTTTTACAATCCCACCTGAACTTTTGATAAAAAGTGGCTATGCCAAATATCTTCTGCGAGCTGCAGGAAATGGTTATGTTGCCAAAAATGTCCTGTGGGATAAACGTAAAAGAGGATTCAATGCTCCAATCGATCATTTAGTTAACAGAGAAGATAGAGATACTAGAGAGTATCTCATGGCAGATGGACCAATTTTTGACATCGTGAAGAGAGATTCCATCGAAACTTTTCTTAATTCCGATTTGACAGATAACAGCTTCTCTAAAAATTTNTTTAGCTTTATATCGACTAAATTATTTTTAGAGCACTACCAGGACTGGACCCCATGAGATATTGCATCCATTGCATCTTACCAGAAACACGTCCCGGTTTAATAATAGACGAGGACGGAACTTGTTCGGCTTGCCGTGGCCACGAAGATAAGGAGCATAATATCGATTGGGCTGCCCGTTCTGCAATNTTCAGCAACATAGTAAACCAAGCGAAAGAAACNTCACGTGGNTACGATTGTATAATTCCAGTTAGCGGAGGAAAAGATAGTTGGTATCAAGTTATTAAAAGCCAACTCCATGGCTTGAAGGTTTTGTGCATTACTTGGCGGACACCTCAAAGGACGAAGATTGGTCAAGTGAATTTAGACCATATGATTGCCAAGCTTGGAGTAGACCACATTGACTTTTCTATTAACCCCGATGTTGAAAAAAGATTCATGATGGCAAGTTTTGAAAAGAAAGGAGCAACAGGGATACCAATGCATATGGCAATCTTTGCTATCCCATACAGGCTAGCCACGCAATTACGAATACCTCTNATAATCTGGGGTGAAAACCCACAACTAGAATTTGGTGGCCCAGAAGCAGATAGATTAAGTACTGACCTGAACTTAGACTGGATTACAAAACACGGCGTCACCAACCAAACAAAAAGAGAAGACTGGATAGGAATAAATGAATTAACTGATTCAGATCTATCCCCATATATCTTACCAAGTCTCGATGATTTGAGCAGTTTTCATCCAAAGTCAATTTTTTTAGGATCGTTCTTCAAGTGGGACTCTTTCTCAAATTATAAAACAGCGGCTGAGTACGGTTTTTCCAGTCATAGTTCAAATAAGAAAATAGGGCGGTGGGAGTTTGCTGACATAGACTGTCATTTTATTTCACTTCACCATTTTTTGAAATGGCACAAATTTGGTTTCTTAAGAATTTTTGATAACCTCTCTGTTGAAATTAGATATGGCAGGATCAATCGAAAAGAAGCAATTCAAATATTAACGGAAACAGGTCTAAATAAACCTCACGAAGATATCGAACGGTTTTGTGAATTTATGGAAAAACCGATCGGTTGGTTCTGGAATACCACTGAAAGATTCAGAAACAAAAAAATTTGGAAGAAAGAAAAGAATATTTGGAAAATACCNGGNTTCATAACCAACGACTGGCAATGGGAACAAATATGAGTTCCATTCGAAANTTGTGCCCATTCTGTATGACTGAGCAAGTATTAATTAAACAATTTACTAAACCGCCAAAAGGTGAAACTAACTTTGGGTTTAAACCCTATAGTAGATCGCTATGGCAATGCATAGGTTGCCATCATATCACGAACAAACATCACTTCGATCTCAGCGCATCTTTTTATAAAAACCATTATCAAAAATCGACCTACCAAGAAAAGTTACGATCCAGGTTTCTCGAATTGATGTCGTTACCAGAGGGGCAATCCGACAATCGGCAACGAGTAAAGTTTATTAACGATTTCTGGAACTCCAATCACGCAGATAAAGAAAAATCGTGCTTAGATATAGGGAGTGGATTAGGAGTATTTCCAGCCGTTCTAAAAGAATCAAATTGGGATTGCGTAGCGCTTGAACCAAATCTAGAGGCCTGCCAACTAATCCAGGAAATGATTGGAATTAAAGTCCTATCAGAGAGCTTCATGGAATGTGNTAAAATTGGTNACTTTAATTTAATTAGTTTCAACAAAGTCCTCGAACATACGAGAAACCCAAAANCAATGTTATTGCAATCAAAATTACATCTTAAGACTGAAGGAGTTGTATATATTGAATTGCCAGATGGCGAAACAGCGCTGCTAAAATCAGGGCCTGATCGAGAGGAATTTTTTGTTGAGCATTTTGACGCGTATTCTCGTAAATCTCTCGAACTTCTGATAAAATCGGTGAAATTTGAAATTCTCACCCTTGATCAAATTCATGAACCTAGCGGGAAATTCACACTTCGTGCGCTTGCGAAGCCACAATAACGAGGTCAAGGATATGAACTCTATAAACATGACCCTGCAGCCATTTGATACAGATCTTTTTAGTTTTCCTGTTTATAAGGCGGCATTAAGAAAACATTCGGATATAGTAGATTTGGATAAATCTGTCCCAAAAGATGCTGGGCTGGTCTCTATTCGCGTTCCATGCGAATGGGAGAANGCAATGAAACAAACCAAGTTCCGTAAAATAGAGCATTTAATTTATTTTGAACGAACACTAAACCCAAATGACGAGCTAGACTTACCCTCTAACACGCGTCTGGCTGTTAAAGATGACGTTCACGCCTGTTCAAACATAGCGGGTAACTGTTTTAATAGGGACCGCTATCATGCTGATCAGCACCTCGATGATAGAATTGCTGATCACAGCAAGTATACTTGGGCGAAAAATAATATTTTAGGACGTGGTGACGCAAATTTTGTTGTTGAATTGGAAGATCAAATTGTTGGATTTATTTCATGCTTAAGAGAAACCACAACAGCGTTCATTGATTTAATCGGCGTCACCCGTGAGGCACAAGGAAAAGGAATAGGAACATTATTATTAAAGACGGCTATATCTCACTATGCAAAGCAAGTCTCCTCAATAAAAGTTGGGACACAGAAAAACAACACGGCATCCATAAAGCTATATGGGGCAACTGGGTTTTTGAAAATTGATGAAGCAATCACTTTTCATTGGACCCCAANAAATGCAGAAAACATTTGATGAAGAAAAATCTAAACGTAGGTGTTATTGGACTTGGAGTTGGTGAACAACATGTGATGGGCTATCAGCAATTGAAGTCCGTACAAGTTACCGATATATGCGATATAAATCCTGAAGTTTTAAAAACCGTCGGTGATAGAAATGATATTTCTGGGCGCCACGNAGATTATAGAATGATAACTGAAAACCCTGAAATCGATATTGTCAGCGTTGCGAGCTATGATGATAACCATGTAGAGCAGGCAATCAGCGCTTTNAATAACGGCAAGCACGTTATGTTGGAAAAACCAATAGCATTAAATAGAAAAGACTCTGAGAGGCTTTTGAAGGCTCAACAAGATAGTGGGAGATTAATGACTTCCAATTTAATTTTGCGGCAATCTCCTCGGTTTAAAGAACTCAAGTCCTGGATCGAAGCAGGTCAATTTGGAGATATAGTTGCTATAGAAGGTGATTATATCCATCAGATATTATGGAAATTAACCAAGGGCTGGCGTGGTAAAATGGACTTCTATTGTGTGACCTATGGCGGCGGCATTCATATGATTGACCTTATGCGATGGCTCATAGGTCAAGAAGTAGTAGAAGTGAGTGGGATGAGTAATAAAATACTCACAGCGGACAGCNCATACAAATTTGATGATATGATTATGAATTTACTACGGTTTGAAAAAGGAACTTTAGGAAGGTCTATGTCCAATCTGGGACCCCAAAGAACAAAAATACACGGATTAAATGTATACGGAACCAAACAAACATTTGTAAATGATATCCCACATGCAAAATTATTTAGTGGGGACCAGTCACATCAAGAAACTACCATCACAACACCCTATCCAGGGGTCGATAAATTTGACCTGATACCTGATTTTGTGTCAGCAATCGAGGAAAATAGACAGCCTGCAGTGCCACTAACTGATATTTTCAGAGTAATGGATATCTGTTTTGCTTGCTATGATTCTCTCGCAGCTCAGAGAACAATACCTGTTACTTATCTTATTTAAAATTTTCTATAAGAGATACCCATGCCTGCTCATAAAATACCTTTTGGCCAACCATTACTTGATCAAGATGAAATTGATGCCGTCACTAAAGTGCTAGGAGGCCCTATTTTAGCTCATGGTTCCGTCTGTCTTGAATTTGAAGAAGCTTTTGCTAAACGTGTTGGTGTCAAACATGCTGTTTCAGTTTCCTCTGGAACGGCTGGTCTTCATTTATCTCTCTTTGCAAATCACGTAGGGTCAGGGGATGAAGTAATTGTCCCCGCAATGACACATGTCGCAACAGCGCACGCGGTAGAATATTGTTCCGCTAAGCCAGTCTTTGTGGATGTGGATCCAAAAAGCGGCAATATCTCTTCTGAATTGATCCCAGATCAAATAACTAAGAATACTAAATGTATAATGGTAGTACACTTTTTAGGTTTGCCATGCGATATGGATAAAATAAAAGCAGAATCTGATCGATATAAACTATTTATAGTAGAAGATGCCGCATTAGCTGTGGATGCTTTATATGGAACACAAAAAGCAGGTTCGTTGGGTAAATTAGGTTGTTTCTCATTTTATCCGATTAAACACATGACCACGATTGAAGGAGGAATGGTTACTACTGATGATCATAATCTCGCTGAATCAATAAGAAAGCGCAAAGCATTTGGGTATGATCATAGTCATCAAATGCGTAAGAAACCGGGAATTTATGATGTCCCTGTGCTAGGTTATAATTATCGAATGAACGAAGTAGAAGCAGCCGTAGGCCTGTGCCAATTGACAAAATTAGACTCTCGATTAGCAATTAGAAAGCAAAATTATAGCGCACTTAAGAATGCTTTATCTGAGATTGATGAAATAACTGTTTTTGATCCTATACAAGGGAAGGCGCAATCTTCGTGTTATTGTTTAAACGCCGTGCTTCCCCAAAATGGCAATTTAAATAGGGATGATATTGCGGCCGAATTAAATGCACAAGGAGTTGGAACCTCAGTCCACTATCCCGGCCCAGTGCCGATGATGACATATTACAAAGACAAATACGGTTATAAGTCTGGACAATTTCCTGTTGCAGAATGGCTGTCTGCTCAAACTATTTCACTCCCGGTTGCGCCCCACGTGCCCAATGGATTCGAAATTCAAATTGCCGATACTATTAAAGGTGCTATTCATAAAGTACGCAAAAAGAATTGATGAGTTGGAAAAGTTATGACAATACAAATCCCATATGCNCCCTCTGCGTTACCTGNTGGGGTTCGATCGCGATTCATAGATAATACCAACGGTCTATTAATGCACATATTAGAAGCGGGATACGAAGGAGAAGATAAACCAGTTATTTTATTGCTTCATGGGTTTCCAGAATTAGCTTACAGCTGGAGGAAAGTAATACCCGTGCTTGCAAAAGCTGGTTTCCATGTAATCGCCCCAGACCTGCGAGGATATGGNCGAACACTGGGGTGGGGGCCNGTGAATTACGGAGATGACTTAGGTCCATTTAACTTGTTGAACACAGTTCGAGATTCCGTAGGATTGATCAACGCTCTAGGGTACAAAAAAATTGCTGGCGTTGTAGGGCACGATTATGGTGCGTCCGTGGCGGCATGGTGCGCTCTTGTTCGTCCAGATATTTTTANTNGGTGTGTTTTAATGAGTGCACCTTTTGATGGACCACCNAAACTACCCTCCACAAAAGATGTTGAGATATCTNCGCCAGGAGTCGGAGCCGACATTCACCAATCAATGCGAGAACTTCCACGTCCAAGAAAGCATTATCACTGGTACTATTCCACAGAGACGGCCAATACTGATATGACAAAATGTCCACAAGGCATACACGCTTTTCTGAGGGCGTATTACCATCATAAGAGTGCTGACTGGAAAGCAAATAAGCCGCATAAGCTGGAGGCATGGGTGGCAACCGAATTGGAAAAGATGCCCACTTATTATATAATGGATCTTGACGATACCATGCCACAATCTGTTGAAAAGGAAATGCCAAGTCGTATTGAAATTAACTCGAACGCTTGGTTAACTGAAAATGAACTATCTATTTACGCAGAGGAATATGCAAGGAATGGCTTTCAAGGCGGCTTAAACTGGTATCGACGCGGCACAACAGGCTTAGATACAAAGGAACTCGAAATATTTTCGGGTAAAACTATCGATATCCCCTCTTGTTTTATCTCAGGCACTAGTGACTGGGGAGTTTTTCAGAGACCCGGAGCTGCTGAAAGAATGAGAAGCGAAGTATTCACTAAAATGAATGATTTTCATCTAGTTTCAGGAGCAGGGCATTGGGTGCAACAAGAGCAATCTGAGGAAACTTGCCGATTATTACTTGATTTTTTTCACAAGACCGATGCTTAGCTAAATTTATAATTTAAAACCAACTGCCATGCTCAAAGGAATGAAAATGACGGCTTCAATCGCTGAAATTTTAAAACGAGAAATAGAGATATTAACTTTCGATCAATACGGCACAATCGTTGACATGCAAACAGGACTAACTGAATTAGTAACGCCTTTTCTTAAAGATAAAGGATGGACAGGAAANCCAAACCAATTCGTAACTTGGTGGAGACGTACTCATTTTGAAGATTCGATGATTGACTCTCTCATTGACCAAGGACACACGCCATACAGACAAATTGGGCACAGAGCAGTAAGCCAAGTACTCACAAGGGCAAATATTAATTACTCTCAATCCGAAGTAGAATGGCTTGTATCAGGCATTGAAAGCCTAACACCGTTCCCCGATGTTCTGCAAAATTTACAGGAGCTACACCAACACTATAAGTTGTCCATACTCTCTAATGGCGATCGCGATATGCTAGAAACAGCCAAACAATATATTGGCTTTAAATTTGATCTCACAATCTCGGTACAAGAGGCTGGCGCCTTTAAGCCGGATAAAAGAACCTACGCCAAAGCAGAAGAAATAATAGGAACTAAATTCAAAAACATAGAACGTTCTAATATACTTTTTGTTGCTAATCATGCTTTCGATTGNATTGGAGCAAAAGCATGGGGGTTCAGAACTGTTTTCATAGACAGAAGAAAAAGACCTTTTGGAGAAGGCCCCCATCAACCGGACATGATTGTGAAAGATTTTACTGAGTTAAAAACTATACTAAGTTAAGTGATTTTGAGTTTGGTTTATTATAGTTAAAAAATTATACTGACAAAAAATGAAATTCAACAAGGGAAGTTAACCTACGGAGAATATTAAATGAAACGAATTGCTGTAGGTTTTTCTGGCGGACCAAATGCTTCCCAAATAGTAGAGTGTGTGAAATTAGCAGAACATCTGNGATACGAATCTGCCTGGGTTGCTGAAGGACACGGAGGAGATCAATTCTCTGTTCTCTCAGGATGCGCTGTAACGACATCTAAAATCAAACTTGGAACTGCAATTAGTAGTGTTTTTGTGAGGTCGGCTCCCACAATTGCCATGGCTGCAGCGACAGTCGACCAACTATCTGAGGGACGGTTTATTCTTGGTTTAGGTTCCAGTCATAGAGTTCAAGTCGAGCCTGAACACGGAATTGAATTTGGAAAACCAATGTTACGTGTCCGTGAAACTGTGCACCTGATACGACAATTGTTAGAAAATGGGTCTGTTAATTATAATGGAGACACAATTAAGATTGAAAACTTTGATCTATGGTTCGAACCGCATAGAAAGAGAATTCCAATTTATTTAGCTGGGTTGTTTCCCAAAATGACCGCTATCTGTGGAGAAATTGCTGATGGTATTATTTTAACCCGAAGCACATTAAAAACGGCTACAGATATCCGAGAAAATATATCTGTTGGCACTGCCATTGCAGGGAGAGACCCATCAGAAGTTGAGATCACATCACTATTACCAACAGCTGTTGCTGAAACGCGAGCGGAAGCAATGGACCTCATGCGCCCAGGACTAGCGTTATATATAGGGTTTTTCCCACGTTACAATAAACTAATAGCCTCCCATGGGTTTGAGCAAGAAGCNGCAGACATCGCAACAGCGTTCAAAAAGGGTGATATGGANGCGGCACATAAAGNTGTCACAGATGCTATTGTAGATGCGACAGGAGTAGCAGGAACGCCTTCCCAATGCCGAGATAGAATAGAAGCTTACCGTGACTCGGGGATCGAGCTACCCATCATCAGCCCTTTTGCGCGTGGTCCAGGAGCACAGAAAGTATTTATGGACGCAATCAAAGCTTGCGCTGAAGATTGATCAGAAATGGCTATCGATAAAAGGGTAGAAACTGCGGCAGAGGTTATATCAAAAATATTTGATGGCGCTACTATTATGGTATCAGGCTTTGGTGGAGCAGGTTTTCCAAATTTTTTATTGCAGATATTGAGGGATGTTGCACCTAAAGAGCTTACCCTTATTGCAAANTCCGCTACACATCCATACTCACTCACCCANACGTTGATNGAAGCAAAAATGGTAAAGAAGGTAATTGTTACAGCGGCGAGAGGTCGGGGGAAAGAGTTATCCCCTTTTGAGGAACAATGGAGAGCAGGGCTAATCGAACTTGAGTGCGTGCCGCAGGGAAATTTTGCAGAAAGGATCCGGGCAGGTGGAGCTGGGATACCTGCTTTTTATTCACCAACCGGATTTGGTACAGATCTTGCCAAGGGCAAAGAGACCCGAGAAATAAACGGTAAAAACTGTGTTCTTCAAGAAGCGATCAATGGTGATTTTGCTTTGATTCGAGGCGATCGAGCTGACCGTTTCGGTAACGTTAACTTCAACACCACTCAAATGAATTTTGCACCTGCTATGGCAACGGCTTGTAAAGTTACTATNGCCGAAGTTCGCGAAACCCTCGACGAGGCCCTTCCGACGCCAGACGTGCACCTACCCAGCNTCTACGTAAATCATGTCATAGCCACAGGAAAAGAAATTTGACATCACTTAATCGAAATCAAATAGCATGGCGAGTAGCACAGGATATCCCCGATGGAAATGTTGTAAATCTAGGGCTCGGAATGCCCGTGTTGGTTTCCAATTATATTCCTTCAAACCGCGACGTTTTCCTGCAGTCCGAAAATGGGATTCTGGGTGTCGGNCCGGAAGCTAANGAAGCCAATATCAATCCAAACCTTGTTGATGCNGGAAGTCGAAAAGTTACTCTTAGAGGTGGGGCCAGTCTTTTTGATTCAGCGAACTCATTTGCAATGATAAGGGGTGGTCATATTGATATAACAATATTGGGTGCCTTCGAAGTTAGTATCTCCGGTGATCTTGCCAATTGGGATTCNAGAATNCCAGANAAAGGACCATTGGTAGGCGGCGCCATGGATCTTGCGGTTGGTGCAAAATCAACATGGACAATGATGCAGCACAATACAAAAGACGGCGCCCCCCGACTGCTGAAAAGTTGCAANCTTCCGCTAACAGCACCCTTGTGTGTGGATCGGATCTATACTGATATCGCGGTAATCAATGTTACTAATCAGGGTTTTGTTGTTGAAGAACTACTTGAATCGATAACCAAAGACGAGCTTAAAGCCCGAACCGAGGCCGAAATTTCGTTAGCACCAGACTGTAAACCACTCAATGCGCCGAGNGATATAGTTTGATTTAGCAAGCCGCCTCCTTACATAACGCCCTAATAATGGTATTTATCGAGCTAATCTTTTTTATTGAGACAATAACGTTCCAATAACATCATTCATCCTGCTCAAACCCTCGTGAAGGTATTCTTTCGGCAAAGCAGAGCTGATACGAAGGTGGTGATCAAAATTAAAGCAGTCCCCCGGGACAATTAGAATATTTTTTTCCTCCCTGAATTTATGGATTAGCTCTGTTGAGTTTATTGGAAGGTTATAACGAACAAATGAAAGAGCAGAGGCCCCTGGAGGAACAACTGAGTAAACATCCGGGTACTCATTTAAAATTTTCTGCAGCACATCAAATCCTTGCCCAACTAGTTTTCGGGTCCGCCCTAACAACTGTCTTCTCACATCTGGTCGAAGCGCCATTTCACCGAGTTTATTTCCAAGCATAGAGCTACTGACTGTAGTATACTCATGACGTTTCCATAGCTCCTTTATCAAATTAATGGGTGCTACAATCCATCCTATTCTGAGTCCTGGAAGTCCATATGCTTTGCTTAAACCATTTACTGCAATNATCTTATTATATTTTCCATAAAATGAACTTGTTGGTTCAGTTTTCTCTCTCTCAGCTCCACTATACACTTCGTCAACAATCAACCATGCATTTACCTTCTCGGCTGTATCTATCAAGGCGTCCATTTCTTTTTCAGATAAGATCTTACCAGTTGGGTTATTAGGATTTACAGCTGCTATGACTTTNGTATTGGGAGTAACTGCTTCTCGAAGNTCTTCAAGATCCAAAGCCCAGCCCGTATTTTCATCGAGGGAAAAAGTACTAACCTTTGCCCCCAAATTAGAGGCTGCCCCGCTTAATTGCATGTAAGTTGGCCTCATTACAGCTACTTCGTCACCAGGCTCGAGAAGAGTATTCGCCAGGATGTAATTAGCTTCAGATGCGCCTACTGTAACAATAACGTTGTCGGGTCCAGCGTCATTATAAAGTGCTTGAATTCGCTCTCTTAACTTAAGGTCGCCATTAACCTCAGGATAGTTCAATGGTATATCTAGAAACTCATCCAGATCCGCATCAGCGAAATTTAATAATTCCTTCAACGGTACCGGGTGAACACCACTTTCAGCAAAATTAAAATCTACTGTCTGTTCCCAATCAGAAAGTAATCGTTCAAGGTNAAANGCTTTAAAAGTCATTATCTTATTTCCAAAATATATTTTTCGCTGATGTTTTCTTTGTAATGCTTCTATTGTGTAAATTAAATAGCCCAATAAATTTTTTAGGAGATTAACATGGCCAAATATGACCTCTTATTAACTAATGGCCGCATCCTAGATCCTTCCCAAGATATTGACAGCGTTGCCGATATAGCTTTCAAAAATGGCAAGGTGCTGGAAATTGCTACCACCCTAGATAAAGAGAAAGCATCCCAAGTTCGGGATGTCTCGGGGAACCTTGTGACGCCAGGATTAATTGATTTACATACCCACATTTATTGGGGGGGGACGTCAATAGGGGTAGATCCAACAGACTATGCACGACGTTGTGGAACAACGACGATGATTGATGCAGGAACAGCAGGTGCCGGAAACTTTGCTGGTTTTAAAGCGCATATAATTGAACCATGCGAACCCAGAATACTAGCGTATCTGAATATATCATTTGCCGGTATCTTCGCCTTTAGCGATACAGTGATGGTTGGCGAATCTGAGGACATCAGATTACTTCACCCACGAGCCTGTCTTAATGTGGCTAAACTCCATAAAGATTTTCTTGTTGGAATAAAAGTGAGGGTTGGAGCCAAAGCAAGTGGCTCAATGGGATATGCCCCACTAGACATTGCACTTGAAGTTGCAGAAGAAGCTGGTTTGCCTGTTATGTGCCACTTGGATTGGCCTCCACCAAATACAAAAGATGTCGTAAACCGGCTTAGGCCNGGCGATGTTCTAACCCATTGTTTTCGACCTTTTCCCGGGGCGCCCACAAAAGGCGATGGGGCAATTAAAGAAGAAATAATCGCAGCACGAGAACGTGGTGTTATATTTGATATTGGCCATGGAGTAGGCTCTTTTGGCTTTGCTACAGCAGAGACAATGCTAAAGGCTGGATTTTTGCCAGACGCTATATCAAGTGATGTTCACTCTCTAAGCATTAAAGGGCCGGCATATGATCAACTCGTAACACTCTCAAAATTTCTACATCTCGGGATGGAATTAAAAGATATAATAGCAGCAAGCACCACCGGGCCCGCGAAAGCAATTCGTCGCCCAGACCTGGGCACTNTATTACCAGGAAGTATCGGCGATGCGACAATATTAAAAATAGACAATACTCGGACTGACTACGTGGACTCACTTGGAGAAACTCGGACAGGGGATACAACGNTTAAGTTAGAGGGNATCGTATTAAATGGCTCATGGTGGCATGAACCAGATTAATCCACCAGCGTTCTGCCAAAACGGCGCTTACAAATATCCGCTATGATTTCATAGTTTGAACCTTTTCGAACGACCTCGAAAGTCTCTACGTTTAACAGGGTCGAAGATTGATTATAAAAATGATATTTCCGTAAACCATGGTCTATAACAACATCTGATATATTTTTAATTTCTTCATCAATATCCTCTACCCGGAATTTGGTTCCAGTAAGAGATATATTTGCGGACGACCCAAATATAGGATGCATTTCCAGAAGCGACAGACGGCAAATTTCTGAGTGAAATGGTCCCGCGTTTAGAAGCATGACTAAAGTGCCTTCTTTTGTACTAGCTTCTATAGCTTCTTTATCTAGGACCTGTAATAAAGGGTGACCTATTTTACACGGTCCAACTGCACCTAGTGGAATATCATAGTCGTTAGTGATTACTTGTATGACGTCCCAACCCCTTTGACTCAAGTCATACAGCTCATTTGCAATAGCCATATCACCCACCATTGCATTTCGTTTAGAGGCAGTACGTCTTTTCGTTTCAAATATTTTTTGTAAAGCTTCTGTCGATCCCCCCGCACATGTATACCCAACATCCATTGGTATGACAGCTATTCCACCGCCTTTGAGCACATCAAAGGCACGGCGAGCATCATTTTTTATAAAATCTGATATCATTATGGTCTCATTTTAAATGATGTTAATCCAACCTCTCTAAGTGGAGCCGCAGTTTCTGCAAAATCACAAAGAAGAACTCTCGTATCCCGNGGGTCCACTATTTCTTCAATCCAGAATGTTTCTGCTGACCTGAAAGGCGAACGCAATTTATTTAATCTATCTTCAATTTCTAGAAGTTTTTCTTCCGGGTTTTCGGCTGCTTCTATATCAGCACGATATGCCGCTTCTATGCCTCCTTCCAGAGGTAATGAACCCCATCGCCCCGATGGCCATGCGTAACGGGTGCAGTAGCGTCCTCCACTTTTATGAGCCGCACCCGCTACGCCAAATGCATTTCTAATAATTACAGAGCACCAAGGTGTAGTTGTTTGCCACATCGCGCTCATAGCTCGTACCCCTTCCTTAATAGTACCGGCCTGTTCCGCTTGAAGTCCTATCTGGAAGCCAGGACAATCAACTAGGTAAACGACAGGTAAATGGAATGTTTCTGCCATATCCACAAACTTTATAACTTTTTTACATGTCGCTGCAGTCCAGCAGCCACCGTAGGAATATGGGTCACTAGCCATGATTGCCACAGGCCAACCATCAAGACGTGCCAATCCAGTTATCACAGATTTTCCAAACTGCTTTCCCATTTCAAAAAAAGAACCTTTATCAACCACCGACTCTACGATTGGACGCATTTTATAAACTTTACGGATATCCCTTGGAACTGCCTCTATTAGCCCATCAACCCGACGATCGGGACTATCTTCTTGAGGCCCACGAGGAGGAAGGTCATAAACCGAATTAGGCAGATACGATAAAAATTTGCGCGCACATTCAAAAGCTTCTTCTTCGGTATCTACTGCGTGATCTACCGCTCCTGCCTTTAACTGTATTTGGTATCCGCCAAGTTCATTTTTAGTTAAATCTTCTCCAGTTCGAGCCACTACTGGTGGTCCGGCCACAAAAACGGCGGACTTGTCCTTTATCATTACCGAATAATGTGAAGCAGCTAGATGAGCAGCACCGAGCCCAGCGACAGAACCTAACCCTAAAGCAACTCTAGGGATNGTTCCCATATTGGCAACAACAGTCTCCCACCCGGCAACACCCGGTACATTCGCTCGACCGGTTGTTTCAATCGTTTTAACCGAACCTCCTCCCCCCGAACCTTCTACCATCCGAATAAGAGGTAAACGCAATGCATTAGCCATTTCTTCACATCTATTATGCTTTTCTTTAATCGTGGCATCAGCAGAACCACCGCGCACGGTAAAATCATCTCCTCCAATAATAACAGNCCGACCGGAGACCTTCGCCTTACCAAAAACAAAATTAGAAGGCGTTAACTTTTTAAGATCGTTATTTTCATCATACTCAGCCATCCCTCCAATTTTTCCAGTTTCATGAAACGTTCCTGGATCAGCCATCAAGCCAACTCGCTCACGAATTGTATAACGGCCACCATCTTTTTGTCGTTTTACGCGTTCTGTACCGCCAAGTTCTTCGGCAAAGGCCTCCCTCTTTCGGAGTTCTTCAAGTTCATTTTGCCAAGACATAATATTTTCCTATTTATTAGTTATTTATTGTAATGATGATTAGTCGCAGATAAGCCCGCTGGCGACAATATTGTTGTCACTATAAAAATAGAGGCTTAACCTAATTTTTTTAATTTTAACGATATATCCCATCTGCGTTATTATTACTCATAAAGGCTTGGCCTATACTATTTTCTCGTTTACTGAAGCTTCTAGTTATTTAATAGACCCATANGTTGTGCAAGGAGACTAGAATGGCTGAGATAAAAATCTGCAGCGAAGTAACAGGAACAGCTTGGAAAATTTTAGTTACGGAGGGCCAAAAGGTAGACGAGGGAGATGAACTCATAATTGCAGAAGCTATGAAAATGGAAATACCTCACGTTGCCCCAGGATCCGGTATGATCAAAAAGGTCTGCGTCGAGGAGGGTGCATCTATCTCAGAGGATGATCTATTATTCATTATAGAAACTTAATTAATAAACTTTNTCCTACAGAAAATAATTAATGAAAAAAGTCTTAATCGCAAACCGTGGGGAAATTGCCTGCCGTATCATACGAAGTTGCCAAGACTTGGGGTATTTAACGGTAGCAGTGTATTCAGAAGCCGATGCGTCTGCACTCCATGTGCAAATGGCCGACGAGGCGTATCTAATAGGCCCGCCGCCAGTTAATCAAAGCTATTTGAATATTGATGTCATAATCGAGCAAGCAGTTCGCTCAAATGCCGACTTGATACACCCAGGGTATGGCTTGCTTTCAGAAAATGCTTCCTTTGCAGATAAAGTCAGATCGGCGGGGTTAATATGGATTGGGCCTTCACCCAAGACTATTTCTTCAATGGCTGACAAGGGAAAAGCGCGCGATATTGCTATCAAAGTTGGTTTACCAGTGTTACCGGGATCCCCATCACTAAATGTTGAAGACGAAGCTTTGTTAATAGAAAATGCGATTGATATTGGGTTCCCATTACTAGTTAAAGCAACTGGAGGGGGCGGGGGCATCGGAATGCGGGTCGCCGAGTCTCTTGAAGACTTATCTAAAATTGCCAAAACGGTGTCCACTTTAGCTGAGAGNANATTCNGTAATAATGAAATTTTTCTTGAGAAATATGTAGCTGATGCTCGGCATGTTGAGGTACAGATTTTTGGGCTTGGAAATGGTGAGGCCTTTCATTTACTTCACCGGGAATGTTCAATTCAAAGACGATTCCAAAAAGTTATAGAAGAAGCTCCAGCTCCCAATATACCCATAGAGATTGAGCAGAATATGCTTAAATCAGCATGCGAACTAGCAAAAAGTCAGCATTATGAAGGAGCGGGAACAGTTGAATTTATTNTGGATCGAAATACTAACGAATTCTTTTTTCTAGAAATGAATACTCGAATTCAAGTAGAACATCCAGTAACGGAAATGATTAGCAACCAGGATATTGTCTCTTTGCAACTATCCTTTGCGACAGGCCAAAATCTCAATCACCTTGTGAGTCATAATTTTGAATACTCCGGTCATGCGCTCGAGTGCCGTCTTTACGCTGAAAAACCTGAAAAGAATTTCTTACCATCACCGGGAACTTTAACAAGATTTCGATTTCCTGCNGAGACAAGNCAACTGAGAATAGATACNGGTTTTANAGAGGGAGANANTATAACGCCTTTCTATGACCCNATGATTGCAAAAATAATAGTAGCAGGAGAAAATCGAGACCAAGCAATNGAAAAGATGGCAACCGCTNTAGAAAAAACCCAAGTTTCGGGCATCTCAACTAATCTAGAATTTCTTAAAAAGATTCTATCTAACACCGATTTTCAAACTAGCAACATCAACACCAACTTTATTGATATTCATAGACAATTTCTGATAAACAGCTAACTCTTTGAATGGCTAAGTGATTTAGATATTTACTCGGCCGCTGCAGCCTTACTATCCGTCCGGACTAATGAACTATAATCATCCGCCAGTGTTCTACAAATTTCTGCTGGAGTGAATTTATAGTCTCCAATTGTCCCAACTGGCGTGACCTCTACGGCTGTNCCAGTTAAAAAACATTCACTAGCATTGGCCATTTCTTCTGGCTTTATATGTCTCTCAATAATCTCGTAGCCACGTTTTTTCGCAAGCTCAATTACGGTTCGACGGGTAATTCCATCCAGAAAACAGTCTGGAGTTGGAGTGTGAAGTTTCCCGTCATCCATTACAAAAAAAACATTTGCTCCGGTTGCCTCAGCGACCAAGCCTCGGTAATCCAGCATGAGTGCGTCATGAAGGCCAGCTTGCTCAGCCTCATGCTTCGCCATAGTGCAAATTTGATAAAGTCCAGACGCTTTACTATTAGTTGGAGCTGTATCAGGGGCAGGACGACGCCATTTAGACAAGGCTAAGTTTATCCCTTTTGTTTTAGCCTCAGGATCAAAATAGGATGGCCAGTCCCAAGCAGTAATAGCCAAATGTATCTTATTCTGCTGAGCTGAGACCCCCATCATCTCAGTACCGCGCCAAGCTATCGGTCTAACATATCCATCTATAAGTTCCATTGCTTCAACGACTTGCAATTTAGCTTTCTCAATCTCTTCGACTGAATATGGAATTTCATAACCAACAACATTGGCAGATTTGAGGAGCCGGTCTGTATGCTCTTGTGATTTAAAAATTGAGCCGTTGTAAAGTCTTTCGCCTTCAAAAACTGCACTTGCATAGTGCAATCCATGAGACAAAACATGTATTTTAGCGTCACGNTAATCGATAAGAGAGCCATCTAACCAAATAGAACCGTCTCGATCGTCGAATGGGGCTGCAGNCATAACTTTTGTTCCTATTCAGTTTTAGTTGGCCTATTGTTTATATAAACCACGTAATCACTTNTTATTATAATATTCAGGACTGAAAGATAATATTTTAGACAAATATGTCAACATCGCTAATATAAAAACAAAAAAAGACACGAATATATATTCGAAGGTGAGAATTCAACGAAAAATTGGGATGTGAAGTACTTATAGTACTCCAGAAACCAAAGGTGGTGATAANATCAAGANGGGGTTTAAGCTCTGATAATAAAAAACATCATTAAAACAAGGATGACTAATGGAAGATCAAGACGTTAATATAGATCTCCCGCATATACTGATTGTGGATGATGATAATCGATTACTTAGTTTATTGGATCGCTATCTTCATCAAAATAAATTTAGAGTAACATGCGCGTCAGATGGAAACGAAGCGCGTCGACAGCTCCAGTTTTTTGAATTTGATTTACTAATCATAGATGTAATGATGCCTGGGGAAACAGGAATAGAATTAACGAGCGGCTTACGCAAAACTTTGGATGTCCCAATTTTGCTATTAACTGCTATGAACGAGCCTGATGATCGTATAGTTGGTTTAGAGGCCGGTGCAGATGATTATTTATCAAAGCCATTTGAGCCAAGAGAACTCGTTTTACGGATCCAAAAAATNCTTCATCGTCTTCAGCAAACATCTAATAAAAAACCTGATATACATCTAGTACATTTTGGGTCATTTCAGTACGATCTAAAAGAAGATCTGTTATACAAGGGCCATGAGGTAACCAAATTAACAGAATCTGAAACCCGAATATTAAGAGCGTTCGCAGAATCTCCAGGAATTATTCTAAGTCGGGAACATTTAATAGAAGTGGATCAGAAACTTGGAAATGCTCGAACTGTTGATGTTCAAATGACTAGGCTTAGGAGAAAAATTGAAGAAAATCCAAAGTTTCCCCGTTATCTCAAAACAATACGAGGCCAAGGATATATATTAAAAACAACATGAAGAAGAAAATAAAATGGCGCCCTAGATGAAAAGAATAGAACCACTTATTAAATATCTACTTCCCAAAACACTATTTGGACGTTCTTTATTAATAATCGTTACGCCATTAATACTAATGCAAGCTATATCCACTTTTGTATTTTTTGATCGACATTGGGACACTATGACTAGACGTCTCTCTCATACGCTTGCTGGAGATATGGCATTTATTATTGATGCTATAACTCCAATNGAAGATGGCAAAAGACTGCGCTATGTCACTAACCAAGCAAAAAGGATCCTCCACATCAACCTTTCCTATAATCCAGATGAAATCTTATTAAATTCCGAGCAACAGGCAGGCGACCGAGTACAGCAGACCCTTTCCAAAGCTATGATGGAACGAATAAAGCGCCCCTTTTTAATTGATCCACATAAACTAAATCGCAGGGTTTTAATTTATATTCAATTAGCTAAAGGTGTGCTTACCGTTGATGTTCATCGGAAACGACTTTACAGCTCAACCCCNTATATATTTTTAATGTGGATGATTGGCAGCTCTCTAGTACTTTTTGCTATTGCAATAGTTTTTATGCGTAATCAAATTAGACCTATTCGCCGTCTAGCTATTGCAGCCCGCAGCTTTGGGATGGGNCGCGACCCCGGAGATTTAAAACCTGGTGGAGCCACAGAGGTTAGACAGGCTGCGTTGGCATTCGGCCAGATGCGTCAAAGGATCCTNAGACAGTTTTCCCAACGTACGGAAATGCTCGCTGGGGTTTCTCACGACTTACGGACCCCTTTAACNCGCATGAAACTTCAGCTTGCTATGCTTGAAAGAAGACCAGAAATAAAAGAGCTGGAAGATGATATTCATGACATGCAAACGATGATAGAGGGCTACTTAGCCTTTGCACGTGGAGAGGGGACTGAAACTCCAATAAATACTAATTTACAAAAATTAATCGGTGATGTGGTCGNGGCAGAGAAGCGTGACGGCTCAAAAATCAATCTAACAATGAGCATACCAAACCNACAACCAATAGAGGTACGCCCNCAAGCAATGAAGAGAGCTATAACAAATTTAATATCCAACTCAAAAAGATATGGAAAGAAATTAGAGGTTCAATTAATTCGTGACAAAGAAGCCGTCATGTTAATAGTTGACGATGATGGGCCTGGTATACCAACCGAATTTCACGAAGACGTTTTCAAAGCCTTTTTTCGACTAGAGCCATCTCGAAATCCCCAGACAGGGGGGACAGGGCTAGGCCTCACAATCGCCCGAGATATAGCTCGCAGTCATGGTGGAGAGCTAGAACTAGGGAAAGCGCCCATAGGCGGATTGAGGGCCGTGATTAATATACCAGTATAGATAAAGTTTCAATCAGGAGCATTTTCAAGAATCTCCTTCCACGTATCTCTCATCCAGGAGGTACATGCTTTAGCCTGCTCAAATAAAGAATATTTGCAACCCTCTCCATAATCGAAATTNGATATGAATTCGGTGCTTATTTGACCTAACTGGCTATCATGATTATTTGCGTGGTAATACATCAATTGCCGCACGACTTCCTTCCATGGTTCCAACAACTTTTCGTTCCACGGTTCGTGATAATTATCTAGCCCTGGATTACAAAAAGGATATTGAATTCCTCTGCCATGATTTCCATTTTCATCGATAGCAGTAATATTTTTTGGATTGTTTGGAATTACTGAACGAGCATGGCAATGCCGAACCCAGCCTCTCGTGATCCAGTTGCCGCAGATATGACCATATTTAAATGGGTCTAAGATTAATTTTCCTGTTCTAATATCATCATTAATACAAAAAACTTCTTGTTCAATAGGATTGTCGATCTTGAAAATAATATGGCTATGATCCAGTGTTANTTGAAAAGGTAGCCCCATAGATTCAACTAGATAGCCAACGGCATCGACTCTTAAAAAGTCCTCTGACCACATGTTTACATGCACNTCTAAACAAGGATTGACGTTCAACTTGTCGCCCTCCTCCAAAGCAAATNCATAAAAATTGGCGACATCTTGGTCGCTAATAACTTCTCCAGAAACATTATGGGAAAAAAGCTGAATATTATGGACACTAGAGCCAAGTGTCTTAGCTAACTGCAGGTTTTTGATTAATAAATTCTTATCACGCCCTAACATGTAAAACCAACCGCCACACCGAACGGGAAGATTATATTTTTTACTAGCTAATAAAAATTGCTCGACTTCATCAGTAGCTGGTGTTTTGTCAACGTAATCGAAAAGACATGTTTCCTTAGCCATATGAAAACGGGTATCAATATTTGGCATCAGATCAGTGTGAGAGTGCTTAATACCGTTAGTTTGAATACCAAACTCTAGATTTTTTGGCATCTTATTCCTCCTAACGTTGTTTTCAATGATCACACTCGCAAATTTTATCTTATAATTTGTTTGTATTTGTTTGAGGAGTTAAATGTCCCAAGAAAANTTAGAATAATTTGCCGCCATTTGGCACAATTTTATCAACAGATATCAGAATAACCTCACCTGCTTTGTCTGGGAAACCTAAGACCAAGACTTCACTCATGAATTTGCCAATTTGCTTTGACGGAAAATTCGTTACAGCCGCCACCTGGCGCCCCATTAATGTGATTGAAGTATAATTTTTTGTAACCTGAGCTGAGGTCTTTTTAACCCCAATTTTCTCTCCAAAATCTACCCATAGTTGGAACGCTGGATGCCGTGCTTCAGGAAAAGATTTGACGTCAATAATTGTACCTACGCGAACATCTATCTTCTCAAAATCTTTGTACTCTATTGGGTTTAAAACATTTNCATCCNGCATATTAAGTTCCTTATATCTTGAAAATTAAATATCGCAGGAAAAGGCATCAATCTATTTTGAATTAGTCAATCCAAAATTTAGCATTAGTTCTTCCACGTTTTTCAACCGTTTGTCTAAAACTCTAGTTGTCGCTGATAAATCTTCACTATCATCTCTTGACCAAGTACAAATAGCGCTCAAGAAGACCATACTTAAACCCTTTACTCTAATAACCCCGCTTATCCCGTTAGATTCCAAACCAATAGCTGCGANCGTCGCTTCCATGGATAGTCTCAGGGAATTAGCGCCAGTGAAAACAANATTTGGGCTATTAGGAAATGTCTTCATTAANTCGACAATACCCACTTTATAAGGTGCTAATACATCGAACCTGATGAGCAGTGCCTCTAATAGTCTTTCTCTAACAGAAATTTCACTATCTTTTAAATCATCATCAAATAGCTGCTTCACCGATGCATCTACGAACTCAGCAAAAGCAACCAGCAAGTCCATTTTATTTGTCACCCCAGCATTTTTCGTCAATACGTCAAAATCAAACTCTTTTGATAAACTCTCAAAATCGAGCATCTGCCATCCATCGGAGGCAATTTTCTCCATTATTTTTTTGTAAATTTGGTCTTTTTGATTAATTTTATTCATTTCAGGTTACGCTTAATTACCCCGCAAGCTCTCTAGATCTTTTACTGGCAGCCTCTATTGCTTTATCTAAAACCGGTTGGATACCATCTTCCCCCATTAATACGTCTAATGCTGCAGCAGTAGTTCCGCCGGGGCTTGTGACATTTATTCGCAACTGACTAGCCGAGTCTTCTGATAAATAAGCTAATTCTCCCGCACCAGAAACAGTGGCCTTAGCTAAACGATAAGCTAAGTCGATGGGGAGCCCTGCTTTTTTGCCAGCCGCTGCCATAGCTTCAATTAGAAAAAACACATATGCAGGCCCACTGCCAGACACGGCCGTTACTGGATCTAGCAAAGACTCATCCTCTATCAATATGGACTCACCAACTGCCGAAAGAAGGTTTCCGCAAAGTGCGGCTGTTTCTTTTGATACGTTATTATTGGAAACATAAACTGTAATACCTCTTCCAACGGAGGCTGGCGTGTTCGGCATGGCTCGGACGATTGATGCTTCCAAGCCCAATTTATCCTCAAAATAGCTAATCGTTTTTCCCGCTGCGATAGAAAGGAAAACGGTGTTCGTCCCTACGAACCGTTTTAAAGGCAAAAGAGCCTCGTCCATAGTTTGGGGTTTGACGGCCAAAATAACAACCGTTGGGTCGACATCTCCTGAAATATCATCGGCACTTTCAACGACTGTTATACCGGGCATATCAGCAAACTGATCTGCCGAGGCGAGATTAGGTTCGATAACATGGATACCGCCATCGACAAATTCTGTCTCCAGCCAGCCAGCCAGCATCGCACCACCCATTTTACCGCAACCCGCCAAAAGAAGTGATGTCATTTCTATGCTTCCCCAACAACCTCAATCAACGCGGCTTCTAACGCCTCTTTAGCTGTCTTACCACCCCAGATTACAAATTGAAATGCCGGATAGTACCTATCCGACTCACTAACTGAAATATCTACTAAATCTTCTAATTGTTCAACACTTGCAGGACCTGCACCTCTCAGCAAAAGTGTGTGCCTAAACATTGGCGTTCCATCTTGAGAGGATAAATCAAAATGGCCTAACCAGAGCTTTTCGTTTATCGTTGCTAATAGGGAATGGACCGGCTTAAAACTTTCTTGATGCACTCTTGTTTCAAAAACACACGAGAAATGTAACGCACCTATTTCTGCCTGCCAGATAAAAAAAAGGCGATAATTGCACCACCGCCCATTAATTTCGACGGAGAGCTCATTCAAACCCGAACGCTCATAAGCCCAGTCGTTTGCGCAGACTATTTCCTCGAGCAACTCCAAAGGGTTACTGGATGAGCTTTTTTCATCAACGTAACTTAGAGACATTGGCCACCTCCTTTTCGCCACCCACGAAAGTGCATCCGAAGATTGTTCTGTTTTTTTACTTGATTTGTACTTACTAAACTTAGACGTACTACATATAGCACCATCTCATAAGTTTTGAGCGTGTCAACCCCCAACACACCCCATATGGTGTTAAATCTTCTTCCCTTATCTTATTGAACTGTATTCTACGGCCTTTCCGTTCCTGATTTTAGTCGTGTTGACATTTTTGGACTTTCAAGTTTTTTCAATCTTTCCTCGAGCTTCATAAAGCTTTTCAGCATAGTCTCTTGACCTTCTCGCGCTTTTTGGGCCATAGCACTAACTGCATCAAATTCTTCCCGACTGACCCACCCACGTTCATTTAAGAAACGCTCAAAACGGTGCTGAAGTATTTGTTCAATTTCGTCACGGGCCCCTGCAGCAACTGACATAGCGCCAGTAGCCACGCGGGTAAGGTCACTCAAAATGCGATTATTAGATTGCATGGCTTATATCCCTTTAACAGTTTTTCATTTCGTTTAAACCAACATATAAGGTAGAACACAGAGGATTTCTTTTAAAATTGCAAATCAATTTTAGCTTTTTATCGATCTATAAAAAATAACCTAAACTTATTAGTATATAAGACGATAAAATTGAGAGGTAAGCATGATCTTAATTACGGGCGGCGGTGGTTTCATAGGCTCAAACCTCGTTGCAACTTTATCCCAGAAATTAGCTTCTCCAAAGATTGTAATTAGTGATCGGTTCGGGATAGATGATAAATGGAAAAATATATCCAAGTACCTAATAAATCAAATCATTGAACCAGGACAATTAGAGACTTTTCTTGAGAGGAACCAGGATAGCATAGAATATGTATTTCATTTAGGTGCTATTTCATCCACTACCGAGAAAGATGTAGATCTTATACTAAGAAATAATTTTAGTTTATCCGTCCAGTTATGGCTGTGGTGCACCAAACATAAGGTCCCCTTTATGTATGCATCATCAGCTGCCACTTATGGTAATGGCGAAAAAGGATTTGAGGATAATGCTATCCCTCATAAACTTGCGCAACTTCAACCTCTAAATCCCTACGGCTGGAGCAAACATCTTTTTGATAAATGGGTAATTTCAGAACTTTCTTCTAAAGGCCACCATCCCCCTCAATGGACTGGTCTAAAGTTCTTTAACGTGTTCGGTCCAAATGAAATTCATAAAGGTTCTCAGAGCAGTCTTATCGCACAAATGTATCCAAGAATTGCAAGAAATGAGCCCGCTAAACTGTTTAAATCTCATAGGGACGGGATAAAAGATGGCGATCAAAGTCGTGATTTTGTCTGGATAGACGATTGCATTGATGTGATACTATGGCTCTACGAAAACCGAAAAGTTTCTGGACTATTTAACGTTGGAACAGGCCAAGCACGCAGTTTTAAAGATCTTATCACAAATATTTTTTGGTCACTGAAAAGAGAACCTGAAATTGAGTTTGTAGACACACCATTTCATCTACGTGAACAATATCAATACTACACAAAAGCCTCAACGCAGAAATTAAAATCAGCAGGTTATACAAAGTCTTTCACATCATTAGAAGATGGTGTTCAAGAATACGTTGCTAATTACTTATCAAAAAACAACCTTTACAGGTAAATATTATGTTAACTGGGCTTCCATTCCCGAACATAGACCCAATCGCATTTGAGATAGGTCCAATAATAATCCGTTGGTATGCACTAGCCTACATCACCGGATTATTATTGGGCTGGCGTATTTGCCTTGTGCTAGCAAAGAGGGGACCGATAAATCTAGACTTAAAAAAATTTGAAGACCTTTTAGTTTATGCGACGGCGGGAATTATAATAGGCGGTAGGCTTGGCTATGTGATCTTTTATTCTCCTACATTTTTTTTCTACAACCCTTTAGAAATATTTATGGTGTGGCATGGCGGAATGTCTTTTCATGGTGGTTTTTTGGGAGTTGTCTTCTCGAGCTTTATTTTTGCTAAACGCAACGACGTACCAGCTCTAGAATTAGCAGATATTCTGGCTTGCGTAGCCCCAATAGGTCTGTTTTTTGGCCGCATAGCTAATTTTATAAATAGTGAGCTCTACGGTCGCGTTACTGACGTTTCTTGGGGGGTTATATTTCCTAATGGGGGCCCTCTCCCCCGGCACCCGAGCCAACTTTATGAGGCTTTATTCGAGGGACTGATCCTATTTATCATACTCATATTGGTCACATGCTTTACAAGAGCAAGGTTTTTTCCTGGCATGGTGCTAGGTTTATTCTTAACTGGTTATGGTTTATCCCGATCATTTGTTGAGATGTTCCGAGAGCCAGACCCACATATCGGATTTTTAATAAATCATGTAACTATGGGGCAACTACTTTCAGTCCCCATGATCTTTATCGGAATATTCTTTTTATACAGAGCCAACGACCATAGGGACAAGGTACTTTAGAATGTTGCAAATAAAGCAATTTAACAAAAAAAATATTCAACACGCGTTTTTTACACGCCACGGCGGCAAGAGTACTGGTTTATATACGGCCCTTAATTGCGGAATTGGTTCTAACGATAATATATCATCTGTTTTGGATAACAGAGCTCAAGCAATGAAAGCTCTCAATTTATCAGCTGGGTCTCTAGTCACATGCCATCAAACCCATTCCTCCAAGAGGATTGTTATAACCAAAGCAAATAGATACGCAACAAAACATGTTGGCGATGGACTCGTAACCTCACTTCCCAAGGTTTGTCTTGGTATTTTAACCGCAGATTGTAGCCCCATTTTATTTTCAGATGAAAAAAATGGAGTGATAGGAGCCGCTCATGCTGGTTGGAAAGGAGCTCTTAATGGTATCTTAGAGGCAACGGTTAACGGCATGGGCAGTCAAGGGGCCGAGATTGGTCACATTGTTTGTGCAATTGGGCCTACAATAGGTCCAAAATCATATGAAGTTGGGCCTGAATTTAAAGAGACGTTTTTAGATTCAGATTCTACCTGCAACCAATTCTTTGCAAAAAGCAGCCGTTTGGGACACTACATGTTTGACTTACCAAGCTTTATTATCTCGCGGTTATCAAAAATTGGTATTAACACCGTATTTAACATTGATCGTGACACTTATAGCGATGAAACGAGCTTCTATAGCTATCGTCGTAGTTCCCATAAAAATGAGGATGACTATGGTCGATTGCTCTCAACGATAGTTATAAATCAAAAATAAATAGGAACGCATGCCCCATCTATATATTTTTCTGCTATCATTTATTATTCTCGGGCTTAGTACATGCGTCTTCATCTAACCTTAGGCGTCATACTGTTATATTTTTTTTTAGTCGGTTGTGGCTCGATTCCTCAACCTTTTCAAAAAACAACATTAAATAAATCGAAATTAACTCTTCCAATCGTATCCAGTAGTGCGGGAGTAGTTATAAAGGGAATTAGGGGTCCCATAGGCTGGGTAGGAGATGCATTCGCAAAAGCTATGGCGGAGTCCCTAAGGAAGCGAGGCATTATAGCGAGCTCTAAATGGTCAAATCGCCTTGCGTTTTCCCTTACAGCCAATGGGTACCAACAATTACATATTGATAGGGCACCTGAGCTCGTTGTTTCATGGTTATTGGTTAATAGTAATGGAGATATCAAAGGCATAAAGGAAACCCGGTCCACACCCCCTGACGAATTTTGGAACCAACCTTCTAATAAAATGTTTGAGACCGTCGCGGATACAAATGCAGATCAAATTGCAGATTGGATAAATCCATCTCCATTGATTAGTCAAAAATCCTCTAATTCCACGATTAGAATGCTTGATATAAAAAATGCACCCGGTGATAGCGCCTTATATTTGTTTAAAGCAACAAAAGCTGTGCTTTCTAATCACGGTATACAATTAGTCAAAAATGGCAAAAGCGATCTGACGCTGAAACTTATAATAAAAACCAGAGCTATTGACTCCGAAAATCATAATATACGCCTGGACTGGATATTGAAGATAAATAAATCTAGAGAGTTGGGTACCGTATCCCAAGAAAATGTAATAGAAACCCAATTATTAATTCAAACATGGGATAGTCTTGCAAAAGATATTGCAACCGGGGCTGTGGAGGGGCTTATGCAATTAATAAATCAATATAACTCAACATTATCAGTTGATGTCCCACACCGAATGCAATAAATGTTGGCAAGTATCACAGATTTTCTCGAGGAGGTAATAGCATTGAAAGCTATTACTTTAGATTGGATATGATAGTACCATGTCAACTAAAATTATGTCCTGTAATAGCAATCGCCCTTTGGCCGAAGCTATATCCAATTATATGAATTTGCCTCTCACAAAAGCAGATGTCCGTAGATTTTCTGATATGGAAGTATTTGTCGAAATTCAAGAGAATGTGCGAGGGGAAGATGTTTTTGTCATACAATCAACATCTTCTCCAACTAACGATAACCTTATGGAATTACTAGTAGCTTTAGATGCCCTCAAAAGAGGGTCAGCAAACAGAATAACCGCTGTTATTCCATATTATGGGTATGCCCGCCAAGACCGAAAATCAGGGCCTCGAACCCCCATATCCGCAAAGTTAGTAGCTAATCTTATAACAGCTGCAGGAGCCCACCGAGTCGTCACCCTGGACTTGCATGCTGGCCAAATACAAGGTTTTTTTGATATCCCTACAGATAACTTGTTCGCTGCGCCAGTTTTCCAATCCGACATTAAAGATAAATTTGGCGATGAGTCATTAGTTATAGTTTCTCCAGATGTAGGAGGTGTAGTAAGAGCTCGTGCACTAGCAAGGAGTTTAGACGCAGATTTAGCTATAATCGATAAACGTAGAGAACGCGCCGGGGTATCAGAAGTCATGAACATTATTGGGGATGTAAGCGACAGACATTGTATTCTAGTTGACGATATCGTTGATTCAGGTGGCACCTTGTGTAACGCTGCAGAAGCTCTAATGGCAGCTGGCGGTTTATCAGTATCAGCATACATCAGCCATGGCGTACTCTCTGGGGGAGCAGTAGCCCGAGTAAAAAATTCCCCATTAAAAGAGCTAGTTACAACGGATAGCATTAAACCAACCAATGCTATGCTCGAGGCAGACAATATGCGCCAGATTAGTATAGCTTCTTTACTTGGAGAAGCGATATTAAGAATCGCTGAGTCAAGATCAGTCTCCAGTCTATTTAATTATAATAGTTCCGATTAAAGCAAGGCTATCATCTGACATATTATTGAAGTTTTGGCTAGCTATTGAGACAAAAAACGACTAAAACCTGCCTTCTAATGTTAAGAGATAGAGTATTCTGGCACCCCTGGAGGTCGATCTTTTAACCAATTATATGGTGAAACGAGGAGTTATTGATGGCTGATATAACAGTTTTAACTGCCAAAGCACGCGCAAAGGTCGGTAAGGGGTCCGCCCGCGAAGCTAGGCGTAACGGAAGCATCCCTGCAGTGATTTATGGTGACCAAAAGACACCTAATTCGATCGTTATAGAACAAAAGTTATTAGTTCGACATCTCAATACTGGTGGCTTTTTTAATACACTGTTCAATATAGACGTGGATGGTGAATTGAACCGTGTTCTTCCAAGAGATGTGCAACTGCACCCGGTAACGGATATGCCAGAACACGTAGATTTTTTAAGAGTAAGCTCTTCTACAAAAATTTCCGTAGAGGTCCCAGTAGAGTTCACGGGAGAGGATGCTTCCCCTGGATTGCGCGTAGGAGGAGTTCTCAATGTAGTCAGATACACTGTCGAGGTTTCTTGTACTCCAGACTTGATACCCAGTAATCTGGTAATAGATTTGAGTAACTCGGAAGTTGGAGACAGCCTGCATATCAGTGCTGTGAACCTTCCAGAAGGTGTGACAGCAACGATTAGTGATCGGGATTTCACTATCGCTACGATAGTAGCCCCAACTGTTGTTCGTGAGGAAGCGACCAGTGATGCAGACGGCGACGACCCCGATACAGAGGTAGCTTCTGCAGCTGAGGACACCGAAGAGAGTAGTGAAAACAACTAAGAAGTCTTGAGTATTTCCTTGTGCAAATAAGAAACTGGGAAATTTTCCATGTTCCTGTTCGTTGGTCTAGGTAACCCCGAAAAGAAACACATTACCAACCGCCATAATATTGGCTTTATGGCGGTTGATGATATAATGGGAAAGCATCAATTTCCACCTTATCGGAACCGTTTTCAAGGGTTTATTAGCGAGGGAAAGATTGGTAGAAATACTGTCAGAATCCTTAAGCCAACCACTTACATGAATGAGTCAGGGCGATCCGTTAAAGAAGCAGTAAAATTCTTTAAGCTAAAAAATGACAAAGTTTTTGTCTTTTACGATGATCTCGATCTCATTCCAGGGAAATGTCGTGTTAAATATGGAGGTGGGTCAGGAGGACATAACGGATTAAGAAGTATTAGTGCTCATATAGGGGTAGACTATTGGAGAGTACGGTTAGGCATTGGGCATCCAGGCCACAAAGATAAAGTGCTTCGATATGTTCTGCAAGATTTCACAAAAAAAGAACAGAGCAGTTGGATGCCTAATTTACTTAACACACTAGCCGACAATGCCGAACTACTTCTGCAAAATAAAGAAAATACCTTAATGAGTAAATTAGCCGTGTCTGTATTTTCTGAAAAAGAAAATAAACCTGACTAAACGATTTCAGACAGAGATAGAAGCATAAACTAAAAAGTATCCGGAGTAACACTTATGGGTTTTAATTGTGGAATAGTGGGGTTACCAAATGTTGGGAAATCAACCCTTTTTAACGCTTTGACATCAACGGCCGCTGCGGAAGCTGCCAACTACCCTTTTTGTACAATAGAACCCAACACAGGTCGCGTAAGCGTGCCAGATATACGTCTAGATAAGATAGCTAAACTTTCTAACTCAGCTAAGGTAATCCCAACACAGCTCGAATTTGTAGATATTGCCGGCTTGGTAAAAGGAGCAAGCAAAGGGGAAGGGTTGGGAAATCAATTTTTAGCTAATATCAGAGAAACTGATGCTATAATCCATGTGTTACGATGCTTTGAAGACGAAAACATCACCCATGTTGATGGTACGGTTCAACCATTGCGCGATATAGAAACTATAGAAACCGAATTAATGCTTTCGGACCTTGAGAGCCTAGAGCGCCGTATAGCCGTAGCTGAAAAGAAAGCAAGGGGTGGAGATAAGGAAACAAAAGCAGACCTGCAGGTCATGACTACGGTTCTTCAATCATTACAAAATGGTGATCCTGCCCGTAAAATAACTGATTGGGATAGCTTAGAGTTACGGCGGTATAAAATGCTAAATTTGTTAACAGCAAAACCGATATTATTCGTATGTAACGTGGAGGAAGAGTCTGCAGTAGATGGAAACACACTAAGTACAGAGGTATTAAAGTATGCTGAAGAGAATGGATCAGAATGTGTAGTGATATCAGCAGCCATAGAAGCTGAAATTGCACAATTAGCATCTTTGGAAGAAAAGAAAGAGTTTTTAAATACTCTAGGACTTAATACTTCGGGATTGGATAAGCTCATACAGTCAGGGTATCGCTTACTGAATTTATTGACCTTTTTTACAGCTGGCCCAAAAGAGGCCCGCGCCTGGACAACGTCCATGGGAGCCAAAGCGCCAAACGCTGCAGGAGCTATACACACGGACTTTGAAAGGGGTTTTATTCGTGCTGAAACAATTAGCTATAACGATTTTATCGAAAAAAATGGTGAACAAGGTGCAAAAGAAGCAGGGAAAATGAGAGTGGAGGGAGCAGAATATTTAGTTAGGGATGGCGATATACTCCATTTCCGTTTTAATGTTTAAAAAATCTTATCGCTTGAAAAGTCCAAGACACCGGCCATTGAGTTTAATATAACTAACAAAGGCTAAGCTTAAACTAATGCGAAAGTTAGATTGCAGTATTGGAGATCCTTATGGGAGAGGTTATTAAGGGAACTGCGACGGATGGACATAAATTTGACCTGTACTTGGCACAACCAAACTACGCCGCAAAAGGTGGGATCGTATTAATACAAGAAACCTTCGGTGTTAATGACCATATTAGAAGTGTTGCCGAGGACTTTGCCTCTGATGGCTACTTGGTTGGAGCACCGTCACTCTTTGATAGGATAGCATCTAATATCGAATTAGGGCGTAACCCCGAGGGCATCGCGCGTGGAAAAGGCCTCAAGGAAAACCTGGGCAATGAAAATCCCTTGTTTGACATTACTTCAACTATAAATATAGTCAAATCTGCTGGAAACGTAGCTGTTATTGGCTATTGTTGGGGAGGCACTTTAGCCTGGCTGAGTGCCTGTCAAATTGATGGCTTGAGTGCCGCAGTTTCCTATTATGGAGATGAAGTTAGTGGATTAACTCATATGAATCCAAAATGCCCCACAATACTTCACTTTGGAGAGAACGACCCGTTTATCCCACTTAGTGAAGTTACTCTATTTAAAGAAATGCAACCAGATTGCACAGTACATCTATATCCAACAGGCGGTAGTTTTAACTGTCAACAAGCCAATAACTTTAATCTCACTAGCAGCAAGATCGCTCTAGAAAGAACCATGGAACATCTAGCAAAGTATATCATTTAAAAAACGAAGAGAATAATAGGTTTGCCTCACTAAATCAGTGTTAGATATTCAAAATTCTTACAAGAAAATACCTCGGGTTACACAAACAATCCTGTCCTATTATCAACGAGCATTAAAAAACTCTGCCAGTTAATTTTTTATGGTATTTAACAATTCTTAAATACCCTCCCTGCCACTGCACCTAATTTTTCCAACAAAAAAGGGTCCCGAAAGCTAGGGTTTGTTACTAACGCATCGTCTAATGCTCGGTCACCGCCTTGGATGTCTATCGCTGGACGTTCTGCAATACGTGGAAGAACTTCGCGTATCAAAGCACACGCATTTTTTGTATTCTCAACCATTACCTTAATTACTCCCTCAACGGTCACGCTCTCATGGTTCGGATGCCAACAGTCAAAGTCAGTGACCATAGCTACGGTGGCGTATGGCAATTCCGCTTCTCGAGCAAGTTTAGCTTCCGGCATATTAGTCATGCCAACAACATCACACCCCCAGGATCTATATAATTTACTCTCTGCCAAAGTAGAGAATTGTGGCCCCTCCATACAAATGTATGTCCCATTTTTATGTACTGGTATATTTAAGTCCATACACGAGGAGTACAGAGCTTCTTGCAGTCGAATAGAGACAGGATGAGAAAACGCTACATGTGCTACACATCCTTTCTCAAAAAATGTTTTCTCTCGTGAAAACGTTCTATCTATAAACTGATCAATTAAAACAAAATGGCCCGGTTCAAGGTTTTCTTTGAGTGATCCCACAGCACTCAAAGAAATTAAATCCGTCACCCCGGCACGTTTCATAGCGTCAATATTGGCTCGATAGTTAATTGAACTTGGTGACAGTCGATGTCCACGGCCGTGGCGCGGCAAAAATACAATCGAATTCCCATCAAGTTTACCAAATAGAAGTTCATCAGAAGGCTCTCCAAAAGGCGACTTAATTGCCTTCCATTGTTGGTCGATTAGACCATCAATATGCTCAACACCACTGCCACCAATTACACCAATTGTCGCTGTTACCATTTAAACTCCATACCTTTACACAAAAAAAGGCCGCACTAAATGCGGCCTTTTGCTACAAATTATCAAGTATTAATGAACATCCGCCCAAATTCTTCGCTTACTAACATAAAATAATCCTGTCATAACAAGAAGGAATATGAGCACCTTGACCCCCATTCTTTTTCTTTCTTCCATATTGGGTTCAGTTGCCCAAGCCAAAAATGCTGAGACATCCCTTGCCTGCTGATTTATAGTCGCCTTTGTCCCGTCTCCATACTCAACCCCATCCGCTGAAAGCGGTGAGGGCATCGCTATCTGGTTACCCGGATAAAATGCATTGTAATACATACCATCACCAACCTTTTGCCCTTCTGGCGCATCATGATAACCACTGAGCAAAGCATAGAGATAGTCTGCCCCGCCAACCCGTGCATCAACCATTAAAGAAAGATCAGGAGGCAGGGCACCATTATTACCAGCGCGAGCTGCATTATCATTTGGGAAAGGGGCAGGCCATACATCTGACGGCATTGCTGTTCTTGTAAACATCTCCCCGTCATTATTGGGACCATCCTCAACTTCGTATTCCTTTGCAATGACTTTAATCTCTTCTTCATTGAACCCAAGATCAACCAGGTTTCTAAATGCAATATAATTTAGAGAGTGGCAACCGGCACATACTTCTTTATAAACATGGAAGCCACGTTGCAATTCTCCTCTATCAAAAGTCCCGAACACACCATTAAAAGACCACTCTTGAGCCGGGACGGCCACGCCTCCCGCCGCCTTCACTGACGCGCTAGGCGTGAGAAAAAATATACAGAGGCTAGCAAATAGTGTGACCCGAATGAGCTTCGAAACTATCATCACAACTTCTCCCGCGGAGCTGCCGGCGCAGCAGCCATAGCCCCTCCCCCTCCTTCAAGAATAGGTTTACCGATACTCCGAGGTAGAGCGCGCGGCGTCTCAAATATAGAGAGGACCGGTAGTAATATTAAAAAATGAAAGAAATAGTATGCAGTGAATAAGCGCGAGAGGAGTACATAAATACCTTCCGCAGGCTTCGCTCCTAACCAAGTTAAAACAACGCAGTCAAACAAAAACACCCAAAACATCACTTTATAAATTGGACGAAACGTTGCACTTCGTACAGGTGAGCGGTCCAACCAAGGAAGGATAAACAAAACACCGATAGCAGCAAACATAGCTAAAACGCCAAACAACTTATCTGGTATCGCCCTCAATATCGCGTAAAATGGTAAAAAGTACCACTCGGGTACAATATGAGCTGGGGTTACCATTGGGTTTGCCGGAATATAATTATCTGGATGTCCCATAGAGTTAGGCAAGAAAAACACGACCGCCGATAAAAGAACCAAGAAAACACCAAGACCAAATGCATCTTTAACAGTGTAATAGGGATGGAAAGATATTGTATCTTGGTTCCCACGCACATCGATTCCTAGAGGATTATTGGATCCAAACCGATGTAGAGCAACTATATGTAAAACGACAACCCCTACGATTACAAATGGGAGTAGATAATGAAGGGCATAAAATCGGTTTAATGTTGGATTATCAACAGAGAAACCTCCCCACAATAGGGTAACAATAGACTCTCCTACTAATGGTATGGCAGAGAATAAGTTCGTTATAACTGTTGCTCCCCAAAAACTCATTTGCCCCCAAGGTAATACGTAACCCATGAATGCTGTTGCCATCATTAAGACGAGGATAACAACACCTAACATCCACAATAATTCTCTAGGGGCCTTATAAGAACCATAATAAAGGCCTCGAAAAATGTGGATATAAACTACAATAAAAAAGAAACTAGCCCCATTTGCATGTATATACCGCACTAGCCAGCCATAATTCACATCCCTCATAATGCGTTCGACAGACTGGAATGCGTGATCAACATGAGCTGTGTAGTGCATCGCTAACACAATTCCACTCATAATCATTATTACAAGGACTATCCCCGCAAGCGACCCAAAATTCCACCAATAATTGAGATTTTTGGGGGTTGGGTACTCGTGCATTTCGTGATGCATAAACGTGAAAACTGGGAGCCGATGATCAATCCATCGCACCAGTGAATTATTAAATTTTGGTTCGCTCATTATTAAGTCCCTCAGCCGATCTTAATGACACTATCGGATATATATTTATACGGCGGAACGGCAAGGTTTGTTGGAGCCGGCCCCTTACGTATTCGTCCCGAAGTGTCATAATGAGATCCATGACACGGGCAGAACCAACCGCCCCATTCGCCCTTTGGATCTGTTGAGCTTTGCCCAAGCGGAACGCAACCTAAATGGGTACATACGCCTAACAAAACAAGCATTTCTGGTTTTGTCGTTCTGTCAGAGTCTATCTGAGGGTCTGGCAATTCATCTAATTTAACTGCGTTAGCTTCATTAATCTCTTTCTCTGTTCTATGTCTTACAAACACTGGTTTTCCACGCCAAACTATAGTGACCGACATTCCTTCTTCTACACCGGATACATCGAACTCTGTTGTGGAGAGGGCCAACGTATCAGCAGCCGGGTTCATTTGATCTATGAATGGCCAAGCTACACACGCGACACCTAACGCACCAGCGGTTGCACTCGCCACATGAATAAAATCTCGTCTAGTGGTACCCTCATTTGTATCAGCCATTAGAACCAGCTTCTCCCCAAAACCCAGTATTATTTTTCATTCATAGTATTTCGTAGCGATGTCACATAATTCTTGTAGTATGTATTCTCACCACCAGAATCCAAGTTTTCTAACAGTTTGAATAAATCATATACTGCAGAGTATAAGAAAAAGCAAAGAAACTGGAAGAAAAATATGTGATTCTAGTTTTAAAATTAGTTGAAAAGAAACGAGTATATGAGATTAGCACTCTATCAACCGGATATTCCTCAAAATACGGGAACGATCATACGGCTCTGTGCTTGCTTTGATATCCCTCTAGATATTATTGAGCCATGTGGTTTTGTCTTTTCAGACGCAAAACTTAGAAGAGCAGGCATGGATTATCGACACCAAGCTGTGATACACCGACACAAGTCATGGGAAACTTTTGAAAACGAAAGCAATGCAAATCGCATTGTACTTTTAACAACAAAAGCTAGTGTTGAACTTAATGAATTTAAGTTTGCACCTGAGGATACGCTATTGATGGGAAACGAATCAGAAGGTGTCCCCAAGTTCATTCACGAAAATTTAACAAATAGAGTTCGCGTACCCATAAATACCAATACTAGATCTTTAAATGTCGCTGTATGCGCGAGCATCGTATTATGGGAGGCATTACGTCAAACGGAGGGTTTCATAAATAGTAAAGAATAGAAAAAGGTAGTATTTTTATATTAAAATACTACCTCCACAGACTTAATTAAATTAAATTAGACGCAGATAACGCCTGCTCGAGGTCTTCAATAATGTCATCGATATGCTCTATTCCGATTGATAACCTTATGTAACTCTGCGAGACCCCAGTACTTTTCTGATCTTCGGGGGAGAGCTGACTGTGGGTTGTAGATGCNGGGTGAATAGCTAAAGAACGCGTATCCCCAATATTGGCAACGTGATAAAATAGTTTTAGAGAGTTTATAAACTTTTCTCCAGAATCCCGCCCTCCTTTTAATTCGAATCCAACAAGACCGCCATACCCACCATGAAGATACTTTTCTGCACGCTTAAGCACTTCTCCGTTTTGTAAGGTAGGATGGATGACATTAGAAACAGNAGTGTGCTGGGATAAAAAACCGGCAACCGCAGATGCATTGCGGCTGTGTTCTCGCATTCTGAGAGGTAAAGTCTCCAGACCTTGAATTATTTGGAACGCGTTAAAGGGAGAAAATGCAGCTCCTAAATCTCGGAGTANTGTTGTCCTAGCCTTTATGATATAAGCTACCGGCCCAATAGGTTTTACCGCATCAACCCAAACAGCGCCATGATAGGACGGGTCCGGTTTATTCAATGCAGGTTGACGATCCGGGTATTGATCCCAAGGAAACGAACCACTATCCACGATGAGCCCACCTATGGACGTTCCGTGACCTCCTATGTATTTTGTTGTTGAGTAAACTATAATTGCAGCGCCATGGTCGAAGGGACGACAGAGGATTGGGGCTGCTGTATTATCAATAATCAATGGAATACCAAGATCCTTTCCTAGTGAAGCAACTTCAGCTATTGGAAATACATGNAATTTAGGATTAGGTAGAGTTTCTGCATAATAAGCACGCGTGCGCTCATCTGTTGCATTGAGAAATTGTTGTGGATCCGATGGATCAACGAATCTAATCTCTATTCCTTGATCCCGAAGGGTATTATTGAATAGATTCCAGGTGCCTCCATACAAATCAGTAGAGCTAACTATATTATCACCCGCTTTAGCTAAGTTCTGGATAGCTAAAGCAGACGCAGCTTGCCCTGAACTGACAGTAAGTGCTGCGGCACCACCTTCTAATGCGGTAATCCTCTGCTCCAGAACATCGCAAGTAGGGTTCATTATCCGTGTATAAATATTCCCCAGCTCTTTTAACGAGAAAAGATTTGCTGCTTGTTCCGTATTCTGAAATTGATAAGAGGTAGTTTGATAAATTGGAACGGCCACAGATCCCGTAGCCGGATCAGCGCGATAACCAGCATGGAGGACCTGCGTCTCTGGGTGCTTAGAATTTATAGACATTTTTTCTCCTATATCAAAATTAATAGTCAGACCAATATGTTTCATGCAGCTGACATATAAGGAGAAGAGTTATTTCGGCTCCCAGTTTGTGAGTGGGATACCTTCCCACGCTTTAGCTGCATTTTTTATGCGCCCGCAAGCTGAAGCTCAAATCGGCGCACTTNTAATACTAATGATTAGCAATATAATGTCAACATATAAACATATACTTATGTATNTNCGNTTTGACTAAGATAAGNAAGTGATTTTACTCAGAGCAATAATTATGCAATATTTAAAAAAATTCNAGCTAAAGAGTATCATCAGATGACAAAGTNTAAAGTCACNATAGAATATGATGGTACGAACTTTGTTGGCTGGCAAAAACAAAATAATGGGCCCAGCATTCAACAATCACTGGAACACGCGTTGGAAACTTTTTCGGGCGACAAGATTGAAGTTGTGGGGGCGGGTCGGACCGATTCCGGTGTACACGCCTTGTCTATGGTTGCACATATTGATCTTAAAACAGATAGATTTAGTTCCGATACAATCAAAAAAGCTGCAAACTACCATTTGGGGAAACAACCCATTACCGTTCTAAATATAACACCTATAGACCAAAGCTTTCATGCTCGATTTTCCGCTAAAAACCGTCGTTACTTATATCGGATTCTCAACAGGTCAACTCCACCAGCTCTGGATATTGGCCGGGTCTGGTTTATTCCACGTAAGTTAGATGAAATAGAGATGCAAAATGCCGCCTCGGTACTAATAGGAAAGCATGACTTTACAAGCTTTAGAGCTAAACACTGCCAGGCGTTATCACCGGACAAAACGATAAAAAAATTAAATGTCAACCGGATTGGAGACGAAATTCATATTACTGCAGAAGCCAAATCTTTCTTACATCATCAAATAAGAAATATCGTTGGAACCCTAAAGTTAGTAGGTGAAGGCAGATGGACACGAGAAGATGTTCAAAGGATCTTAAAAGCTAAAGACAGAGCGATAGCAGGTCCAACAGCGCCGGCGGCGGGGTTATACTTTTTAGGGGTTGATTATGAGGATTAAGGGATCACACTTTTTAGATCTGTGATTTAATAGATCCTAAGACACTCATCAAAGAGATACTAAATATAAAATCAAACACCACCACGCCGATAGCGCTCAGGCGCGATACTTTAAGGCCCTGTCGGGCTATTTCAAAAAATAAACATATAGCAACAGCATAAACAGTTGTTAGTAAAAATATCCCCAAAAAGGGAACAATACTTAAAAAGTTATTAAGCACTGTCGCTACTGCAAACATATAACCAAGAGGCACAGATGCCCAATTGTAAGGTATTAAATAAGCAAGTGCTCTATCCTTAGAACCAAGGAAAGCGAAAAAATTAAGCACTAACAGTGGATATAATAACCAAGTGATACCATAGATAAGGAGATCTCTAAGTGCTGCAAAAATCCCATAATTAGTTTCGGATATGGCATAAAGGCCAACAAAAGTTATAATCACATTAGCTGGCAAAACAAGAAGCGCCGCTAGGAATGACTTCCAAAACCCATCTACAGAAATATCGAAATATGATACAGACTCAGTTCGCCGACATGCAATTAACCAAACGCCATATAAGGCTCTGAATGCGTAAGAAGCTGTTGGAAACATAGCTATTATACAACGGTTCGAGCGAAGAAACGTTTTAGTAACACATAATAAATATTGGATAAAATCTTAATGTCTTCTACTTCAACATGTTCGTTGATTTTATGCATTGTTTTACCAACCCCTCCAAACTCAATAACGGGGCAGTATTTTCTTATAAAACGGGCATCAGACGTTCCTCCCGTAGTACTAAGTTCTGGGAAAACTCCAGTAACCTCTTTAACAGAAGCTAACAAGTCCTCTGTCAAAGGACCTGGTTCCGTGATAAACGCGTCTGAGGAGCAGGCTGTTTTCAAATCAAATTCCCCCCCCACTTTGTTAAAAATACGCCTTAACCAATCTTCAATCTCTTGCCCCGTTTTACTATCATTAAATCTAATATTAAATGTAGCTGTCGCCTGATTTGGGATAACATTGCTAGCTGTATTTCCCGTATCAATAGCCGCTATGGCGACTGTTGACGGTGGAAAATATTGGGTCCCTTCATCAAGCTTTTCTTCTGATAAAGGGCCAAGCATTTTAACCATTCTGGAAAGGGGNTTATCCGCTAAATGTGGGTACGCCGTATGCCCCTGAGTTCCATAAACTGTAAGCCACCCAGTAAAACTACCACGCCTACCAATTTTTGCCATTCCTCCCAGAAAGTCAGGATTAGTTGGCTCCCCGACAACACAACAATCAATATTTTCATCATTTTCTTCCATCCACTTTAGTACTTTTATAGTACCGTTAATTGCTGGTCCTTCCTCGTCCCCCGTAATCAACAAACTAATAGAGAAAGGTAACTTATTACCAGTTTCATCAATATATCGCTGAGCCGCAGCGACGAACGATGCGATAGCCGATTTCATATCCGACGACCCTCGACCATATAATTTTCCATCGGTTATAATTCCGGAAAAGGGGTCTCCATTCCATTCAGAAAACTGCCCTGGAGGAACTACATCTGAATGACCTGCGAAGCAGAAGTTAGGACCAGATGTGCCAATACGCGCGTATAGATTATCAACATCCGGGGTTCCATTGTCTGAGAAAGGAAGCCGTTTGCATTTAAACCCTAGTTTCTCTAGAACGCCTTGCAACTCGTCCAAAGCCCCGCCTTCAACTGGCGTGACACTNGGGCAGCGAATTAGACGTTGGCTTAGTTCAACCGGATCAATTGAAGCATTTTCATTAGACATCTTTAGTCCCGTAGGAGCTCATTTATGGATGTTTTAGAACGGGTTTGTTCGTCAACCTGTTTTACAATTACAGCACAATACAATGAGGGACCTTGAGAGCCATCCGGTAACGGTTTGCCTGGCAAAGCCCCCGGTACCACAACAGAATAAGCTGGGACTCTACCTGTTAAAACNTCTCCCGTATCGCGGTTTATAATCTTAGTTGAAGCACCTATATAAACACCCATACTTAGAACAGATCCCGTTTCAACAATAACACCTTCTGCTACTTCCGAGCGCGCTCCAATGAAACAATTGTCTTCAATGATGACAGGGTCTGCTTGCATCGGCTCCAGTACTCCCGCTATACCAGCACCCCCAGAGATATGACAATTCTTCCCAACCTGAGCACAAGATCCAATCGTTGCCCAGGTATCGACCATAGTACCGCTGTCTACATAAGCCCCAATATTCACGAAACTTGGCATCAGGACCACACCAGATGCGATATATGCTGATCGTCTAACAACACAATTAGGAACTGCCCTTAAACCAGATTCTCTAAATTGGCTTTCTGTCCAACCTGAAAATTTGGATGGAACTTTATCCCACCAATTGGATGCTCCACGTAACGCGTCTGTTGGCCCCCCGGGTATAGAACCCATATCGTTGAGCCTGAAAGAGAGTAAAACGGCTTTTTTTAACCATTGGTTTACGCTCCATTGATGATTCCCCATTGGAGAGGCGACCCTTTCAACACCGGAGTCCATCAAATTTAATGCCTCCTCCACCGAATCTCGAAAGTCCCCTTTTGTATTGGGGTCAATGGTACCCCGTTCCTCCCAAGCCTTATTGATTGTGGTTTCCAATTGACTATCCCTCATGTCTTTCACTTTCTTTTTTTATGCTGTTAATAATGGCGAATCTTTAATTAATAATTTCCTTTAACCAGAGTTTAAGGTCATCTATTGCATAGTGAATATGATCGCCCTCGGAGTCCTCCGACGACCAATCCTTATTATGCCGCAACCAAACTGTCATCATACCAAGATCAGCCGCTGGTCTGAGATTTTTTGCCATATCTTCAATCATGACAGATCGCGTGGGGTCTGCAGAGAATTTAATAACCATATCATCATACGGTTGGGGTGCTGGTTTGGGCAGGAAATTACTTGCAACTATGTCGAAAACATCTTCAAAAAGATTTTCAATTCCTAGCTGACTAGTTATGTTTTTTGCATGTGCGACCGATCCGTTTGTGTAAATAAAACGGCGCCCAGGCAACTTGCCCAAGAGGTCTTTGAGTTCCATGTCTACCTGCATGTCACTTACATCAATATCATGCACAAAATGCAAAAAGTTTTCAGGGTCCATGTCGTACTCAGTCATAAGACCACGCATTGTAGTGCCATATTGCTTAAACATTTTACGCTGTAAATCGCGAGCTGGTTCTTCTTCTAAATTAAATTCCTTTTGAATAAATACCGTCATTCGTTTAGAAACCCTGGCGAATAGATTAGTATCTTCAGGATAAAGTGTATTATCTAAATCAAAGATCCAATTATCAATGTTTTCTATTTTTAAAGCCATTATAAGAACCAATAATCCAACCTGCGAAATAAAGTATTATTTTTAAATACGGACATAAAATAATTGCCTACTTAGTTGTCTCACAACTTATATGTTAGGTTCTTATAAGTTCAATAGTAAATAATTCTTATAATAAAGATCAAAGGTACAAAGGCTTTGAAAAATAAAGCTCCGTCAGAAACCACAACATCGGAGACATTCGCGATAAAATCACTCATCGCGAAAGGCTGCGTTTTATACAATTACAATAGACCCAGTATGGTATTGGACCGTAACCACAAAGTCTTAGCAGCAAATTTTCTAGCAACAAGGCTCATTGATAATCTTCTTAAGAATTCACCAAAAGTTTTTAAGACATTAGCCACAAATGCTTTTGGAGGTGGTCCTGATTTTGATGACATACAAGTTGCCGATGTTAAGAAAAATATTTCTTTGAAATTCACAGCAAAAATCTTAGACAATGGTCAAAGTGTTTATCTGGTTCAGGAGAGTGATACACAATCCACCGAATTAAAAAGCCCATTGTTAGAAGGATTCAAAAATTTAATGGATACGTCAAATAATTTCTTCTGGGAGACAAACGAAAAAGGATATTTCTCTTTTATATCGGAGCCAAATAGATTTGGATATGAAAGCAATAAATTATTAGGGAAAAGCCCCCGTGAAATAATGAACCTAGAAGCAAGTAATGACGGCGAATTACCATTTATTACAAAAATAGCATTAAATAATGTCGAAATAAACCTTATAAAAGCTGATGGTAATGTTGGAGTTTTACTCACATCAGCCATTCCCTTTTGGACAAAAAACAATCAATGGAATGGAGCAAGAGGCATTGGACGAGACGTAACAAGCGATAGGCAACGTGATGCCGAACTATCAACAGCTCAAAATAAGGAGCGAATACTGCAATATATCATGGGCAAAATAAGGGAACCAGATGAGCAGCACAGCCCATTAGAATCCGCTACACAAGCCATAACAAAAACTCTAGCCACAGATGGGTGCCAAATTTTTAAATTTGATCAACACGGCAACCACCAGAGTATAGCGGTGGATGGACACTTACCATTTTCAATCACAAAGCAATTAAAACAGGGGATCTTTAAAGATGCGCCCCTTATTTCTGATAATCCACCATATCGCTTTGCCGCTTATGTCACAAAGTATCACAATAAGGCCAATGGCATTTTAATACTTTGGGGGGAAGGTGAGAGCAAAAAGTGGGGTGGAGAGGATTTATCTCTATTTCAGCAGACTTCTCACTTAATAGGTATCGAATTACAGCACCTCTACACACAGGAAAGGCTCGAGAATTTATCTACGGAAGACCCCCTAACAGGTTTATTAAACAGAAGAACTTTTACTGAAATCCTTGAAAGAAAAATAAAGTTACAAACAGAAAATCATGATTTCCATGGCATTCTAGCATATATAGACCTTGATAACTTTAAACTCATCAACGATCAGATGGGGCACCAAACAGGGGATGAAGTCTTAATTATAATTTCAAATCAGTTAAAAGATTTGGTTAACACAAATGATTTAGTTGCACGCCTTGGAGGTGACGAGTTTGCTATTTGGTTTGATAGAATAAGTGCCGGAGATGTTGAAAAAGTGCTTAGTCCAATAAACCAAAACCAATCCCTTTTTTCGAAATTCTCACCTGACCCTAGTCGACCATTTAGTTTATCCATCGGAAAGGCAGAAGTAAAAGGAAGTGCTAACGAAACCTTATCGCAAATAATAGCGAAAGCCGATGCGGCCATGTACGTGCACAAAAGAAGCAAAAAACAGAACCAGTGACGAACCCAACTTGTTTACTAAATTTAGTAGTCCTTAGTCACTTCTAATTATTGTGCCATGACCCTGTGACGTAAACAACTCAAGCAAAACAGCATGAGGAACCCGGCCATCCAAGATCACAGCGGCTTCAGCCCCTTGTCTGACGGCCTCTATACAGGTTTCTATCTTAGGTATCATACCTCCAGATATAACCCCGTTCTCCTTTAGTTTATTTGCTTTCTCAATCGTTAAGTCAGGAATTAATTGTCCAGATTGATCTAAAACCCCCTCCACATCAGTGAGCATCAGCATTCTCTTTGCATCTGCGGCGCCCGCGATGGCACCAGCTGCCGTATCAGCATTTATATTATATGTTTCACCATCATTTCCCTGCCCAACAGGAGCAATGACCGGGATAAGACCACCTAATATTAATGTATCGATCAACGTCGAGTCTATATTAGTTGGTTCACCTACAAACCCTAAATCTATTACCTTTTCAATATTGCTTTCTGGGTCAGTCCTAGTTCTAAGCAACCGTTTTGCGGTNATTAGGTTAGCATCTTTTCCTGAAATACCAACAGCACGTCCGCCAGCNTCATTAATTGCCGCCACAATAGATTTATTGATAGATCCAGCTAAAACCATTTCTACAATGTCAACTGTAGCCTCATCCGTTACTCGAAGGCCATCAATAAATTCACTTTTTATAGCCATACGTTCGAGCATTTCCCCTATCTGTGGACCACCGCCGTGTACAACAAGAGGATTAGTCCCAACTTGCTTTAACAACACCATATCCGACGCAAACGTCTTAAAAAGACTTTTATCACCCATTGCATGACCACCAAATTTCACAACAACCGTACTACCTGCGTAACGTCGCATAAAAGGCAGTGCGTCAGTCAGAATACCTGCTTTACCCAACCAGTCTTTCCGAGCCTCTGAATCTGTACGGCTCATTTTTCTACTCCTACAGTTTTCTTATTGACCATTTTTATCGTGTATTCAGGCATATAACCTTATNCTGATGTATAATCCAAATATAACTTCTAATCAGTTAAGCTAGCTAGCCCTGCCCGTAATTCTCTAATGCCAAGGGACTTACTAGAACTCGTTAAAGCTAACATAGGATGGGCAGCCGATCTTTTAGCTAACTCGTTACTGATCGTTGACATCGTTGTCTCAAGNTCATCACTTTTTAATTTATCAACTTTAGTCAGAACCACCTGATACACNACAGCAGCTGCATCCAGCATCTCCATCATGTCTCGGTCTAAATCCTTTAAACCAACACGGGAATCTATAAGCAAACAAACTCTTCGAAGAGCAACACGTCCACGCAAGAATGATTTCAAAGTTCTTGTCCAGGCAGCAACTTGTGTCTTTGAAACTTTTGCATAGCCATAACCAGGTAAATCTACCAATATCAGTCTTCGTCCTAAATCAAAAAAGTTCAATTGCTGAGTCCTTCCCGGCGTATTAGATGTCCGAGCAAGCGCCTTCCTCCCCGTAAGAGCATTAATAAGACTGGATTTTCCGACATTGGACCGTCCTGCAAATGCTATTTCAGGAAGTGATGAGTCAGGCAGTTGAACAAGCTTATCAATCCCCAAAAGAAAATTACACTCTTTAGCAAAAAGAAGCCGCCCACATTCTAATTCATCATCGGAATAAGATGTTTGTATATTANCCAACCCCACCTCCGAAAATTTATCGAGTATCTATTTTACACCCATTCGGAACATAATCAGTTTTTGTTGCGCGATCGATAAAAGATTATTCCAGGTCCAATAAATAACTAACCCAGCTGGAAAGGTTCCAAGTAAAAATGTGAAAAATAAAGGGAGAAACATAAATACTTTTGCTTGAACTGGGTCTGTCGGTTGCGGATTAAGTCTTTGCTGCAACCACATCGTAAGTCCCATTAGAACTGGCCAAGCACCNATCATCATAAAGTCTGGTGGAGTATAAGGAATGAGACCAAAGATATTAAAAATAGATGTTGGGTCCGCAACAGATAAATCNCTTATCCAGCCATAGAATGGCGCATGCCGCATTTCAATATTTACAAAAAGAACCTTATAGAGAGCAAAAAAAACTGGTATCTGAACAAGTATAGGCAAACANCCGGACGCGGGGTTAACCTTTTCCTGTTTGTAAAGGGCCATCATTTCTTGATTGAGCCGCATTTTGTCGTCACCAAACTGCTCTCTCATTGCCATCATTTTAGGCGTCAACTCGCGCATCTTGGCCATTGACTTGTATGATTTATTTGCCAGAGGAAAGAAGACTATCTTGACGAAGACGGTAAAAGCGATGATAGCTAAACCAAAATTTCCCAAATAGGTGTTCAGCCATGAAATAGCGTAAAAGAATGGTTTCGTAAGGAAGTAAAACCAACCAAAATCAACTGCTAAATCAAAGTTTTTTATACCATATTGCTCGCTGTATGCGTCCAGGAGTTTTACCTCCTTTGCACCGGCGAACAGGCGATTAACTGTTTCTATCTGTTGACCCACCGCAATTCTAGTTTCTTGCCCTAAATAATCTACCTGATAACGATCATCTTTATTTTTCAAAGAATGAACGAATCTGTAAGTTGACCCGACACTCTGATCCGGAACCAAAGCAGCTAACCAGTATTTATCTGTAATCCCAATCCAACCACCAGTAGACTGCACCTCTACCTTCCGAGTTTCCTGCAAATCATCATAATCATATTCACGCAGTGTATCATTAAAGACGCCCAAAGGTCCTTCATGTAGAATATAAAATCCAAGCGTATTTGGCGTTCCAGAGCGAGCTATAAGACCATATGGAAAAAGTCCCACTGATTTTTTCTTTGTATTAGTCACTCTTTGGGTAGCAGTAATCATATAGCCATCATCGATTTCATAAGTTCTCTCGAATAGCAGTCCCGATTGATTATCCCACGTTAAAGTGACAGGTTTCCCTGGCCTTAACTCAGTTTGAGTTGCCTTCCATGTTGTATTTGCACCGGGTAATTTTAGGTCATTAGAACTTCCTACCCATCCAAATTCTGCATAATAAGACTTTGGGGCTCCAACTGGATGCAACAGATGAATCCGCTCAGAATCTTCTTCAACTCCTTGGCCATAATTTTTTAGAATAAGATCATCGATTCGCCCTCCAACAAGTGCAATGGAACCATATAGGGTAGGGCTATCGATATTAATGCGAGGGGAAGACCTGAGTGCCTCTGCCCTTTGTGCAGCCGTTGCGACTCCCATTTGTACGCTTGGCGCATTAATTCCTCCACCGGGAGCTTGAACATCAGAGTTTTGTGGCAAACCTGAAGAAGGTATCGGTTTATCTATCGCCTCTTGGGCAGCAATTTCTGCTTGACGCTCTCGTTCTTTCTCCATTTTTGGGAATTCATAAAAGAATTGGAATCCCAATAGAATAGCTAAAGATAAGCCTATCGCTATTAACATNTTTTTTTGATCGCTCATCGCTTCAGACGCCTATTTTACTTTTGGTGATTCAGAGGGACAGGGTCGACACCAGATCTATTACTCCATGGATGGCACCGAGCCAAGCGCTTTAAAGATAAAAATATCCCCTTTAGAGGACCATGCGAGCCAATTGCTTCCAACGAGTAGGCTGAACAAGTAGGATAATATCTACAATTAGAACCGACAAATGAGGAAAGTGTATACCGATAAAAGAAGATAGGAAGTTTTAAAACCCACGCTAACAACTCACCGAGTAGCTTATGATTAACAAAAAAGNATTTGCTCACACTACTCATTTTTCTTCCTTAGTTTATCGACTGACTGTCTACTGCGAATTTGCTTTAATGCAAAACGCAGATCATCTAGAAGATCATCATAACTTCGCTTTAGGGTATTAACCCTGCCAATAAGCACAAAGTCTAGTGGTTCTTTTGATTCAGCCTCAAACACGTCACTTGCAATAGACTTCAGCCTCCGCCGGGCCCTATTNCGAGCCACTGCATTACCAACCTTTTTACTTACAGTGTATCCAATACGAGGACCGAGGCCTGTTGCATTAACGCCTAAAGGTGCACTTTGCAAAATCAGCCCCGGCGTAACAGCATTGCTTTTTGTGCGGGCTGCCCGCAAATAATCTGGACGTCNTAGAATACGTTCCAGGCGCTTATTAACTATATTTCGCATTTCATCGCACTAGGAAACTGTCACCTAAAAACACTAGGCCGATAGCTTAGCCCGACCTTTTGCTCGCCTAGCTCTCAGAACACGCCGGCCACCAACCGTAGCCATTCGTGATCGAAACCCATGGCGCCGTTTGCGCACTAATACACTAGGTTGAAATGTACGTTTCACGATAATTACTCCATTTGTAGAGAATCGCTGTTTTTATACAGGGACGGTTTTATATCTGTTTGCTTAGTTCAAGTCAATGTCATGCGTCGTAAAAGTATACTAGTATTCAATCTNAGGTTTTANATTCTCTTGATGCTTATATTGGGAATAAATGGCTAACGTTTAGAGACAATAATTGGATCCACAGGGCGAGGCTCTAAATCCCATGGGAAGTAAATCCATGTGTCTTGGCTCACTTCTGTCACAAAAGTATCCACTAGTGGCCGTCCAGCTGGTTTAGCATAAACAGTTGCGAAATGGGCTTTTGGCAGAAGTGCCCTTACTGCTTTTGCAGTCTCCCCTGTATCAACTAAATCATCCACTATAAGCCACCCAAACCCATCTTTAGTTTGACTGGGAGCTTTCAAAATTTTGACAGCTTGTCTTTCACGCTGATCTAATTTTTCAACCTCATTATCATGATAACTGACGGCACTTATCGTATCTAAAACCCTTATTTCGAGTTCCCTGGCCACGATCGCAGCTGGAACGAGCCCTCCTCTAGTTATAGCGATTACACCTTCAAATTGAGGTAATTCAAAAAGCCTCCACGCTAGCGCCTTGGCAGTCCGATGTAATTCTTCCCAACTTACGGGAAAACCTTTCGTATACTCATTATTTTCCATAAAACCCTCAAAAAGGTTAATAAATACTTAACTTCAAGACCCTCAAAACAGAAACCTTTTATTGGAAAGATTCTCTTATCAGGTGTCTAGCTTTTTTGCGGGGAATAATTGAACACCATTGATTCTCCACTCATTATTTTCATCCTTAATCATAAAATAAATTACCATCGCTGCCTTGCCATTAGAGCCCACCATATAAACACCTTGCACTGGGGATCCGTGCAATAACTCTGTGTTCTTAAATGACACCACACGAGGTCGNTAAACAATATTATATTTTTCTAGGACCATTTTTTTAAATGATCCCGAATTACCAAGAGACCGTTTAATTTCTACGGAAGCATACTGAAATGCTTCACCCCAATCATCCCCCGCCATTGCCTTTATTTGTGATTGAATCACCCTCTGAATAATCAGTATATCCTGGCTTGTCTGCGAAAACGCTACTTTTTGTGAAATCGTTAGCGCGCCAATGCACATTGTCGCAAAAAAAAAGCACCAGGAAAACTTTCTGTAATAGCTCATTACTGATCTACTCAAGCAATATAAAATGTCACAACAAAGAGTAATTATTAATCTTCGGGATATTCTTTGATATATTTATCGCAAATATAGATGCACTTCATTTCCACTCGAAGAAGACGTTGCCGATAGGGAGACACGACTTGGAGGCAGCCCCATATCGACTAAAGACCGAAGTACTTTTTGAGCATTTCTTCGCGTTTCATTCGAGTTAAGAGCAGCTTTGGCAGTACCACCTTTTACAGAACTCACAGCTACAAGATTAAAAGTTGCGTCGGGCCTGCTTTGCAATACTTTGTTTACAGCCGTATAAAGAGCTTGTTCATAATTGACATTTTCTTGATTGAACCGAATTACGACCAGAGGACGGCCTCTATTCACACTGTTTGTCACAGCCCTATTGTTCGACATGTTTACTGTATTCATACTGTAAGCTGTGGAGGCCAAACTTGGACCAAAAAATTCACCATTTTTAATAGCTAGCGCCAACGTATTGAGCTGGTTGCGCTCATTGCCGACATAATTAGATTGCCGTCGAATATCATCACTTAATTCCGTCAGTAACCGTTCTATTAAAACAACGGTTTGACTGACTTCGTCCTCTAATATCTCTAATTGGCTATGATCTTCATCTATAGCTCCCGATAAACCAAAAGATGCGCGGGTAGCATCAAGCAAGTAAGTCGACATCGCTGCCGCCGCAGCGACCCTACTTGATAATGAGTTCATCTCACCAATGTCTGCATTAACCTTTTCTAATTGTTCCTGCGCAGCATTCCATCGTTCAACTAGAATCGGATTCCCAGGAGTAGTTCCTAATTGAAGCTTAGACCGCATAGCTGCAACACGATCGTGATAGACCTTAGAATTCATATTAGATTTCGAACGAACACTTTGCAGATCATTATTCTGACTATCTACTGACTGCTGTAACCGCTCTAAGTCACCCCTCAGATTTACAACCTTCTTACCAACAAAAGTTCCCGTTGATCTAGCTGATTGCGGCGCTTTAACTTTAAAATCAGTGGCACCTAATTTAGGTGGGTTCACATTGCCGATCGAGTTGAGCGAGGTTTGATTTTGTTTATTCTCTTCAGATGGCTTTATAACGACCCGTTGATTAACTGCTCTTGAAGCCTTTGGAGATGAGCTAGAAAGAGAAGGCCAAAGCGAAGCCGCGGAGAATGAACAACCGTTAGTTAAAAGAGCTAAGCCTAACAAAGTGATAAAAATTCTTTTTTTAACCATTAAATACCACCACCCTTTTATTTTGTTATCGTTATCTGTCATTTGACCCACTACCTAATAATAGAGTGGTAAATACCGGTCCGTTTTGCGTCAAAATCTCAGACATACGCCTCAAAAAAAAATTACCAATCACCAAAAACCCGAACTGTCTTTAGCGCCAATAGCTGCAAACCTCACAAACAAACAAGTCAGAACTTGTCGTCATAGTACAGAAACAGTCCGTTTGCTACAAGTTGTTTCAGTAACTCTTATTTCTCTGATAACGGCACTTCTCACTTGCCGTTTGACAACGTTCAGACACTTGCTTATGAACAGTGGAACTTACCCGGTGCCCGTAGCTCAATTGGATAGAGCACCTGACTACGAATCAGGAGGTTGGGAGTTCGAGTCTCTCCGGGCGCGCCACACTTTTCAAAACTAGTTTTTTTATTGTTTACTGGTCACACAAACAAAAAGAAACCGATCTTTGAAAGACCGGTTTCTGTTATTGTTCGTCTTAATTCCTAACTTACTAATACGGTTTTAAGACCCAGCTTAGTAAATATTTTGGGCTGCTACCATTGCATAGAGCATAGGTATAGAAAGCAACGTATTTGTTCTAGAGAAAAGCATTGCAGTTCTTGCTGAAGCAGCTTTACTTTCTGCATCAGCCTCTACAATACCCAATGCTCTTTTCTGATTTGGCCAAATAACAAACCAAACATTAAATGCCATAATCGCGCCAAGCCACATACCAACACCTATAGCAGTATGTTTTGCAACTCCATCAGACAAACCAAGCATTGTTGCTTCCACAAGATAACCTTGCAAGTGAGCCAACAGTAAACCTGTTACAATCGTAGCCAAGGCCCCCCAACGAAACCAGAACAAAACAGCTGGCGCAATGACTTTTCCAATAGCAGGCTTCTGTTCATCTGGAATATTTGGCATGTTCGGTATCTGTACAAAGTTCAAATACCATAATAGTCCTATCCACATTACCCCGCTAAGAACGTGGAGCCATCGAACAAAGAAAGTTGCATAACTTGAATCCATAGCAAATTCAGCATCAGTATACTGCGTGACTGCCATAACCATTATAATTGTAAGTATAATACCTGCCATAACCGTATTACGCAGGCTAGTAAGAATAGCTGCCATTATTTTTTCCCCTTTTTTCTGTTGACCATATTTTATATGATTCCTAACAAGCAATCAAACAACATCGAAGTAAACCATTAATGAATATTCAATCGCTGCTTAGACAAATGATAGCTTTGGAATAATTTTGATAGCGACCTTCTATTAAAAAGTGACTTTTTTATATAGCTGTCAGTAATAAATCCCTCTACTTCTACCGTTAGATACTTTTTATGTCTTTTCGAGGTAGTTCTTTCAGGTTATACCCCTACAATAAAAAATTAAAAGATAATATAAGCCCGCTTATTTATTATATCGATAAAAACGTTAGGTATTTGTCGTCATGGCAGAGATGTTTTCGCCAACTCCCGAACCAGAGCATGATCCAGCAAAACCACGGTTCATCCCAAATGAAACAAAATTGACACGCACCGTAGCAACCATTTTAATGGTTTGTTGGGGTTATTGGTGGTGGAATGGGTATGAAGATGGTGCTTTTTGGGTGATACCAGCGGTATTCATATTGGCCACAGGTGAGACTACTCCTCAATATTACAGGATATTTGCGCCAATTTGGTGGCCCCTGAAATTCGTCCTAGAACCATTAGTATTTGTAATCTTTAAAATCTGCCAGTTAACTATTCCTGAAGCATACCGAAAACTACAAAAAGTGCTAAAGCCCCTGAGTTTTAAGGAAATCAATGAGGCTCTTGATCAAGCCATTGAAGAAAAAGAAAGAAAGGGAAAATGAACTTTCAAAGACATCCACCATCGACTGAAGAGATATTTGTAGATCATATAACCCATGTCGTAGAAGACTTGAATGCTGCAAATGCTGACTTGGTTAAATATGGATTTAGCACTTCAAAAACAGCAGATAAACTCCCAAAAAGAGAACCTCTCTCTATTGAAATTATTCTTGGCCAAGGCTTTATTAAAATCACTAAATCTCCTGAATATCTCTTTTCTCATAACAATAGGCCTTCTATCAGTGGCCTTGCTTTAGAAACTAATAATTTAGAGGGAACACAGGGACGCCTAACACTCAGTGGTTTCCATCCATTGCCTCTGGCTCAGGAAATATTTTGGAAAACTAATTCTTCTGGAGATTCAATTGCAGCAGACGCTAGCGTTTGCAAGCTTCGAAAATCAGATATGGCTGAGGCCTATGTAGAATTTATTTTTCACGATCCAGAGAATTCGCTCTGGCAAGGCTCAAACCCTTCTCATGATAATTCTATTCAAGCCCTTCGCGATATCGTTGTGGGTGTAGACGACCCGGATGAAGCTGCTGGACGTTATAGCTGGTTTGCAAATAAAGGGTCACTGAAAAAAATTGGTGATTTGGGCTGGCGTATAACACTGGATCGGGGAAATTTAATTATTTGCCAAAGCTCGACGTTAGGCACACTAATGAACGCTCAAATACTACAGGAAACAACAGGGGTTATAGCTTATTCAGTTCTCTCAGAAAGCCTAGAGGATACTTTTGAATTTTTCAAAAATAAACAGTTAAACGTAAAAAAAATTCATGAAAGCCTCCTCTTATTGCCTCTACCCGAAAGTGTAGGGGGCTGCGTTTTTATAGGAGAGAAGGACAGTGAATTTCCCTGGAACGACTAAACATCAGTCCCAATGTCTTAGAATCTAAACATCTAAGTTAGCGACCTTAAGCGCGTTTTCTTGTATAAATTCACGACGAGGTTCAACGACGTCACCCATAAGTGTAGAGAAAACCTCAGCTGCTTTTTCAGTGTGATCAATTTTTACCTGCAGTAAAGTCCGTTGATTAGCGTCTAAAGTTGTTTGCCACAGTTGCTCTGGATTCATCTCACCCAACCCTTTATATCTATTGATAGCCAGACCTTTCCTACCCGTATGTTGGATCAGCTCTGCCAATTTGATAGGCCCATCTATGGCTGCGCTAGTTTCTCCCGTGTCCAAAGTTGCCGGCTTACCATAAACTTCTTGGAGATCTCCAACCATACTATCTAATCTTCTTGCTTCTGGAGTTCGTATCAACTGCGAGTCTATAGAATAACGTTCAGTTACCCCTCTTAGAGTTCTCTCAAAGGTCATTTTCTGTCCCTCCTGATCGTATACTCCGGTCCAACCCTGTTCTATACTGGTTGAAAGTTGGTTCAGGCGCTGTGCGATATATCCAACAGCTTCCATGGCATAATCAAATCCTTGAGGTCCCATAACACCTGCAATAGCGCATTGCTCCGTGACTATTTGGGAGCCCACCCGCCTAACTAACACTCCTATCAAAGCTTTTGCATCTCTCGCTTTTTCGACAGTTGCTATTAGATCAGCACCAACCATAGCATTGCCATCCGCTAAAATAAGTTTAGCACCGTCGCTACCGTTTTGAGTTAGATGGTCTTCAAGTTCTTTATCATCCTTCAAATATGTTTCTGACTGCCCCCGCTTTGCACGATAGAGAGGCGGTTGTGCTATATATAAGTACCCTGCTTCTATAAGTTGTGGCATTTGTCGGAAAAAGAAAGTTAGAAGTAGAGTTCTAATATGTGAGCCATCTACATCTGCATCAGTCATTATGATTACTTTGTGATAACGAATTTTAGATAAATCAAATTCATCTGGGCCAATACTTGTACCCAAAGCCGCAATCATAGTTCCAATTTCCTGACTTGAAAGCATCTTGTCAAATCTAGCACGCTCAACATTTAGAATTTTTCCTCTAAGAGGTAAAATAGCTTGAGTTCTTCTTATACGACCTTGCTTTGCTGACCCTCCAGCAGAGTCTCCCTCTACAAGAAATAGTTCTGCGAGTGCTGGGTCGCGTTCCTGACAATCCGCTAATTTTCCTGGCAAACTAGATATATCCAAAACACCTTTCCGACGTGTTAATTCACGCGCCTTACGAGCCGCTTCTCGAGCCGCAGCCGCTTCATATGCCTTGGAAACAATTTTTCTTGCATCAGCCGGGTGTTCTTCAAACCATTGTTGCAGACGCTCCGAAACCGCTGATTCTACTATAGGCCGAACCTCTGATGAAACCAATTTATCTTTAGTTTGCGATGAAAATTTTGGGTCCGGAACCTTTACAGACAGTACACATGTGAGACCCTCCCTCGCATCATCGCCAGTCAACTGGGCTTTTTCCTTCTTAGATATACCACTTTCTATTGCATAGGCATTAACCGTTCTTGTTAATGCACCACGGAATCCAGCTAAATGGGCCCCACCATCTCTTTGCGGAATATTGTTAGTGAAACAAAGCATAGTTTCATGATAGCTGTCCGTCCATTCCATAGCCAACTCAACAGTGACCCCATCTTTTTCAGACACTAAAATAACTGGAGCATGGATAGTTTGGTTAGATCGATCAAGGTACTCTACAAACGCAGTTAAGCCCCCTTCATATTCAAGATCTATTATTTTAGGCTCAACTTCTCTGTCGTCGCGCAGTTCAATATGTACTCCCGAATTCAAGAAAGCTAATTCTCTAAGTCTATGCTCTAGGCGAGGAAGTTCAAATTTTACATTAGTGAAAGTCTCTGACGATGGTTTAAACGTAATTTCTGTTCCCGATTTCCCCACTGCCGCCCCGACGGTTTTAAGGCTCTCTTCAGGTTCTCCATGTCTAAACCGCATAAAGTATTCCTTTTCATCGCGCCATACCCGTAACTCTAAAGTTTCCGAGAGGGCATTTACAACGGATACCCCTACACCATGCAACCCACCAGAAATTTTATAAGAATTCTGATTAAATTTACCACCGGCATGAAGCTGCGTCATAATCACCTCTGCAGCTGAAACACCTTCTTCTTGATGAATATCTACAGGTACGCCTCGTCCATTGTCCCGAACCGTAGTTGAACCATCACCATTTAAAATGACCTCAACTAAGTCACAGTGCCCAGCCAATGACTCATCAATCGCATTATCTACAACCTCATAAATCATATGATGTAGTCCTGAACCATCGTCAGTATCGCCGATATACATGCCTGGTCTTTTGCGAACTGCATCTAATCCTCTTAACACTTGGATTGAGTCTGCATCATACTCATTTGGTTCTTCTATAGATTGGGTCTTAGTATCAGACATATATTTATCACCTAGCTGTGTATTTAAATAACCGTGGCTCTTTTAGCATATTGCGCCATCAGAGATTCTAAAAAATTGGGCCCGAGGTTCAAGAGCTTTAAAAAGAGACACATCTGTCCCGGTCATCCAAATCTGACTTCCCAAAGACCCCAAAACATTAAAAAGCGCATCCCTCCTTTGACTATCAAGATGTGCTGTTATTTCATCCAACAACATAACAGGGGCCTCACCAAATTCTATTTTTCTTAGGTTGGCATGTGATACCATTATAGCTATCAAAAGTGCTTTTTGCTCTCCTGTGGAACATTGATTTGCTGGCATATTGTTTATGGAATGAAAAACGACTAAATCACTTCGATGCGGCCCTGGTATTAAAAGAGGTTCTCGCCGCCTGCTTTTTCGCGCCAGACGTAATGCTTTTTTATAGCGGTCCTCTACCTCTAGAGCAGAGCTTGTATTCAACCAACATTCTAAATCCCCAGAAATCTTCAAAACAGCACCAGGAAATGGACCAAAACTGCGACGAGCAGAAGGTATTAAACGGAAAACTAATTCGCGTCGAGCCGCTACGACTGCCACGCCCATTTCTGCTATCTTAGTTTCTAAAGCTAGATACCAAGCATCATCGGTGCTTCCAGATCTTATTAAACTGTTCCGTTCTCGTAGCGCATGAGTATAGGAATTAACTCGGCTCGAATGTTTAGGATCAAACGCAAAAACTAATCTATCTAGAAAACGACGCCTTTGGCTTGGACCATCCAAAAACAAGCGGTCCATTTGGGGAGTTAACCAAGATATTGATAAGTAGTTTGAAAGTATTGAGTGGGATTTTACTTGATGGCCATTTATACGAACAATGCGCTTATCGCTTCCGACAACCGCAGCCTTCTCATCTCGCCCAGTACCAATTACCGATCTATCATTTTTCGACTCTAAATCAACGGAAACTGCCCAAGAAGCAGGACGCCGTTCAATTACTCCACTTACTTGTTCTTGGTTTTTTTCTAACACCATATCAATCTCAGAAAGACGGGCCTTTCGAATTCCTCTTCCTGGAGCAAGGAATGATACGGCTTCAATTAAGTTTGTTTTCCCTGCTCCATTTTCACCAGTTAATACAATAGGTTCACGAGATAACTCAAGTTTTAACCTTTTATAATTCCTAAATGCCGACAACGATAACTTTCGAATAGCAGGACCTGTAACAGAGGAAAACCTGTGTGAATTCGAATCTACGCAACTTAAAGCGGTAGCCATCAATTTTCACCATTCAATCAATTAGTCGGTACTCTTTCTCATAACGGATCAAACTCGCATCGGCATCAGAACGTAAAGAGACGTGTGATCATCTTGGTCTCTTACAATAGTTGGCGAACCAGGGTCAGCAAGAGAGAACTCTATAACTTGGCCTTCTATTTGATTTGCTATGTCCAAGAGGTAACGCGAATTAAAACCAATCTCTATGGCTTCTGAAGAATATTTCACTTCAACCTCTTCTCTTGCAGTGCCATTTTCAGGGCTCGTTGCACTCAGAATCAATATACCCTCGTTTAGTTGAAGCTTAACAGACCGAGATTTTTCTGTAGAAATCGTAGCAACCCTATCCACTACCTCTGCTAAATCACGACAATTAACCTCCATTAACTTGTCGTTTCCCTTTGGTATTACTCTCTCATAATCAGGAAATGTTCCGTCAATTAACTTGGTTGTTAAAACTGTATCACCTTTTCCAAAGCGTAATTTCGACTCAGATAGAGAGACCAATATATCACCTTCAGAGTCTTCAATCAGCTTTCTCATTTCAACTACTGCCTTGCGAGGGATTATAACTGATGGCATCTGCGCAGCACCATCCGGCAAAGGAACTTCCACCCTAGCTAAACGATGACCATCTGTCGCAACCGCACGCAGTATTGGAACATTATTTGATTCGGCAGAATGAATATAAATGCCGTTTAAATAATATCTCGTTTCTTCGTTAGAAATTGCAAACCGCGTTCTATCTATCAATATACGGGCATCCGACGCTGATAAATTAAAACTACACGGCAATTGATCACCACTCATAGTCGGGAACTCATCTGCTGGAAGCAAAGGAAGAGTGAAGTTTGATCGTCCAGCCTGCACCGACAAATGGCTACCTTCTGCATTGGACTCAAGCGAAACATCACAACCGTCAGGTAGTTTCCTTATAATATCATATAAAGTATGGGCAGGAACCGTTACTATTCCTTCCTGTAAAACATTACAATCGACACTCTCAATAATATCCATATCCATATCAGTTGCTGTTAAACTCAATCGGCCATCCGACGCATCAAGAAGAACGTTTGATAAAATAGGGATTGTATTACGTCGCTCAACAACACTCTGAACATGTCCCAGAGGCCTAAGAAGAGAAGTACGATCAATTACAGATTTCATTACCTTATCGCCGTCCGCACGAGTTTACCGTTCTCAAAAAATGGTTTCCGGCACACATTGAATTAAATTAGCATGCCTATCGACCATTAAAATATTACTATAACATATTAATGAAAGAGAATGGGTGATTTTTTGTTTAAGATTCTAGCATTCGACGTAAAAACTCAACATCTTCCTGAAAGTTTTTATCAATCATACAAAGTTCATCAATTTTTTTCACGGCATGAAGCACCGTTGTATGATCACGCCCACCAAATCGTCTACCTATATCAGGAAGGGAATGTTGAGTGAGTTGTTTTGCCAAATACATTGCTATCTGTCGGGGCCGAGCAATCGATCTGGATCTACGGGCAGAATGCATGTCGCCGATTCGTAACTGATAATGGCTAGCAACCTGACGTTGTATTTCTTCTATCGTTACCCGTCTTTCATAGGATCGGAGCAAATCATGCAAAACATCTTGTGTTGATTCTAAAGTGATGTCACGGCCAACCAAAGTAGCATGAGCTGATATTCTATTCATAGCACCCTCAAGTTCCCTAACGTTAGATGTAATCTTATGCGCCAGATATTCTAAGACCTTCGGAGGAACATTCACTCCAAGTTTCTCCACCTTTGACTGTAAGATTCCTAATCGCAATTCATAAGTAGTCGGATGTATATCAGCTACCAAGCCCCACCCAAGACGCGAGCGCAACCGTTCTTCTAATCCCTCCAAGTCCGTGGGTGATTTATCCGCCGAAATTATAACCTGTCTATTTTGATCTACCAATGCGTTGAAAGTATGGAAAAACTCTTCCTGAGTTGAATCCTTGCCACCAATAAATTGAACATCATCAATCATTAAAACATCAACGGATCTAAATTGATCCTTGAACGCCATAGTATCCTTAAACCGCAGAGCTCGAATAAATTGATACATAAATTTTTCTGCCGATAAATAAAGAACCTTTCGCGATGGATCACGTCGCCGAATATCCCAGGCGATTGAGTGCATTAAATGTGTTTTTCCTAGCCCAACTGCCCCATAAAGGAAAAGTGGGTTAAAAAGAACGTCATCACTACCTGACACCCTTTGAGCAGCAGCATAAGCTAATTCATTTGGCTTTCCGACAACAAAATTATCAAAAGTGAATCTTGAGTCTAGAGGCCCTCCTAAAAGATTTTCGTCCTTAGACTTTGGAGTAACTGTTTTTGTGTTTGATATTTGTTCGTAAGGTATTTGTAGATTCTCATTAGGAGAGTCTACAACCGATTTTGTCGACGATTGAACTATTATGAGGCAATTTGTTATTAGGTTTTCACTCTCAACTGCCCAAGCTATCGAAATTCCATCTCCATAGTGAGATACAATTCTATCGCGCATAAACAAATTTGGGGCGGTTATTACCGCTTGTTGACCCACAACTTTTTCTAAAATTAAAGGCTTAAGCCAACTCCTATATGTTGACTCCCCAAACTCCTGTCGCAAACGTCCACGGACTCTAGCCCATATCTTATCCAGTGGGACTCGGCGTTCATCAGACATCTTTCTCACCTCCCACACGCTAGCGCCAATAGTTGGCTTTCCATTTGCACATTTTCAATTTTTGGATAACCCCCAACTTAGCCAGAGCGCCAAGTTGCAATTTAAATCAACCAAAAACTATATTTTGACGTTCTGAATCGCCAGAGAACTACACCTAGTTAAACAGACGATTACACTTTCAAAGTAAGCTAAAAAGTAGCGTTGTGGCAACCACCAGCCAAGCAAAAATATCTATAAAAGTAATATTTTTTCTGGATAATATTTGTTATTTATAAGAATCAATAACTTGCCCTAAACTCTCAATATTTAAGGCAAGCTATTGCAGGTTCTGGGTTGGATTTCCATGATACTTCTCTGCTGCATAAGAATAAAACTAGTAGTAGAGTCCTCACTTTACAGATACGGATGGGCCCAAAAAAAACCGCGCTTAATGGCGCGGCTCGAAAATCGATACTGAGTTAATAGTATAATATCCTAGGCAGAAAGTGCCTTTATACCTTTTGATAACCTAGATAGCTTCCTAGCAACCGTGTTTTTCAACAAGACCCCGCGAGTAACTCCCCTATGAAGTTCTGGTTGCGCCTGCTTAAAAGCCTCACTTGCAAGCTCTTTGTTACCTGAGGTTATCGCCGCTTCCACCTTCTTAACAAAAGTACGTATCCGCGATATTCGTGCATGGTTGATTACCCGACGCTTCTCATTTCGAAGTATACGTTTTTTTGCAGACTTGTGTTGAGCCATAGCTACACTCCAGCTTTCTCTTAAACCAACAGACGTGGGTTATAGACAGACATCTCGGTTCCGTCAACGGTCATAAAGATCTAATTTCTAACGGTTTTTAAAACTCGCTTTACGCTTTTCAGCAAAAGCAGCCATCCCCTCCTTTTGATCTTCTGTTGCAAACGTGGAATGAAACAATCTCCTTTCAAACTTTATTCCCTCTGAAAGGCTCATCTCATAAGCTTTATTAACTGACTCTTTGGCCATCATAACAGAAGGCCTTGATAAGTTCGCAATTTGCCTTGCGGTCTTAAGACACTCGTCCATCAGCTGATCAAGAGGCACTACCCGACTTACCAGTCCCGATCTTTCTGCTTCTTCGGCATCCATCATTCGGCCAGTCAAACACATTTCCATAGCTTTTGATTTTCCAACAAAACGTGTCAATCGTTGCGTCCCACCAGCGCCAGGTATAGTTCCAATAGTAATTTCAGGTTGTCCAAATTTTGCATTATCAGCTGCAATTATAAAATCACACATCATTGCAATTTCGCATCCACCACCTAAAGCATACCCCGAGACTGCCGCTATGATTGGCTTACGTATTTTCGAGATATGTTCCCACGATACAGTAATAAAGTCGTCTAAATAAGCATCCATATAAGATTTAGACTGCATCTCTTTGATATCCGCTCCAGCGGCGAAGGCCTTTTCAGAACCGGTGATAATCATACAACCAATTGTGCTGTCACCATCAAGTTCGATTAAGGCAGCTTCTAATTCCCTAGTCAAAGTCGCCGAGAGTGCGTTTAGCGCCTTTGGACGATTTAACGTTATAACTGCTACCGCGTCTTTACGGTCGACTATTATGTTTTCATAACTCATTCTCAGTTTCCTCTTTCGTTTACTAATCTGGGCACACTATTCTGGACGCAATTCACTTTTTACTCAGGTTCTATGGAAAATCTTACAATTACCGAGGCATCATCTTTTATGAAGTCAAAACTCAAGATTTCTGCCTCTCGCAAAAATGTTCTACTCGTTGTATTTTTCCAACCTAGTTGGGGTAATACATTGTCATAAAATGACAAAATCTTTTGAACACTTTGATTACTCTCGGCAAACGCTATGAGAATTCTACCCGACGTTGTATCAAACGAAATATTTGCATCAGGAAGTTCTCGCATGCCTGGCATAACAGGAAGGTCAGCAAAACCATTTATAAACTTATCTTCAGCGGAGGCAATCCCAACGAAGATCAGGTTTATATAAAGAAATATTAAAATAAATATTCGTTGTGAGCTTAAAAACGTTTCTTGCATAACCTTCGTTCTCTACCCTATCGCTGACATTTTGCACAATAAAAAGTTGACCTTCCAGCTTGAATGATCCTTTTTATTTCCCCATCACACCCATCTTTTTTACATGCTTTCCCCTCTCGACCATAAACCATAAAATTATGTTGAAAATAACCAAGATCACCATTTGTTTGCGCATGATCCCTCAATGTAGATCCACCGGCAATAATAGCCTCATTTAAGACGTCTTTTATGTTTACGAATAGCTCGGCCAACCGCTGTCCTTTTACATTCATCGCCAGGCGCCGAGGAGAGATATTGGCCCTGTATAGAGATTCGCAAACATATATATTACCAAGTCCGGCTACTACAGATTGATCAAGAAGCGCATTCTTAATGGGTTGCTGCTTGCCCGCCAACATTATTCCAAGCCCAATACTACTGAAGTCATTTCCAAGGGGCTCGGGTCCGAGTGACTTTAAAAGCTTATGCTTAAAAATTTGATTGGATGGCACTAGATCCACCATGCCAAAACGCCTTGCATCGTTAAACCTAATAACGGTTCCGTCTTCTATCGTAAAAATTAAATGATCATGCTTCTCAAGAACCTTAGGTCGGCGCGGCGTAATTGATATCCGGCCAGACATACCTAGATGTAAAATCATGGCTATTTCATTATCAAAATACCAAATGATATATTTTGCTCGCCGAGCAATACCAGTAACACGAAGTCCTTTAAGTCGAATTACTAAGTTGTAAGGAATAGGCCAGCGCAATTTGGCACAACGTTGTTCGACGTTTATTAGCTTCCTTCCCTCAAGCGCTGGTTGAATCCCACGCATTACCGTTTCAACTTCAGGAAGCTCTGGCATGACTTAGGTCCTATATAAACTATGATAAAATGTTTCAACTTGAAAGGAGCAACTTGGAAGATAGGACATATTACGTTAATTATAATATAGATAAAAATTTACTGTGTATAGATCGCTTAAGTATTAAGGGAAAAGACATGAGATCACCTTCTTTAGACCATCAAACTACAAATTTTGGTTTCCAAAAAGTACCTATGGAGAGCAAAAGGGGTTTGGTACGGGACGTTTTTAATTCCGTATCGCCCAAATATGATTTGATGAATGATCTAATGAGTTTTGGAATACATCGTTTATGGAAAACGGCACTGCTTGATTGGCTAACACCACATCCCAAGAAAGTATTACTAGATGTGGCAGGAGGGACCGGTGATATCGCAAATCGTTACCTGATACGCGGCGGTGGACCAGTTTTTGTTTGTGACATCAATCAAACTATGCTCAACGTTGGAAAAAAAAAGCTTGAGCAAAACTCTTATACTCACAAAATTCAATGGATCTGCGGTGATGCTGAAGCTCTTCCAATACCAGAGAAATCTATAGACGTTTACACAATAGCCTTTGGCCTCCGAAATGTAACGTCAATAACCAACGCTCTAAGCGAGGCGCAACGAGTATTACGGCCTGGCGGACGTTTTATGTGTCTTGAATTTAGCAAACCCGCTGTAAATCTGCTAAAGCCCTTTTACGATGCATACTCTTTCAAAGTATTACCCGAAATTGGTCACTTAGTGGCAAATGACCGAAATGCATATAAATATTTGGCAGAGAGTATTCGGCAATTTCCTGATCAGTCAAAATTGCAGGGTCAAATAGAAAATGCGGGTTTAGAACAAGTCAGATACAGGAACCTCTCTGGTGGGATCGCATGCATCCATTCGGCGTGGCGTATTTAAAGCAATGTTTCGTAATTTAATAAATTTTACTCGACTGCTGCGTATTTTATTTCAGCTGTTACGATACGATGTACTATACCCCATAATCTGGTCAAAACATTTAACTTTTATTAGTTGGTTTGTTAAAATAGCCCGGATCTTTCGAAATAGAGCCTATGACAACGATCGATCTGGACAGCGTATAGCATCCTGTCTAATAAAACTTGGACCTAGTTTTATAAAGTTCGGCCAAACTTTAGCGACTAGATCCGATCTAATCGGGGAGGAAATAGCAAACGATCTATCCTTGCTGCAAGACCGCCTCGATCCATTTTCTTTTAATGAAGCAAAAGCTACGATAGAAACTGAGACCGGAACCCAAATATACGAACTATTCTCGTCCTTTGAAGAGGAACCAATTGCAGCCGCCTCAATAGCTCAAGTGCATTATGCGGTAACCATGCATGGAGAAGAAGTGGCCGTTAAAATTCTACGGCCACGAATAGAAGTATCATTTGCCTATGATGTAGCTTTATTTATTTGGATCGCAGAATTTCTTGAGAGCCACTTCTCCTGGACCAGACGTCTTCGTCCTGTAGAGGTGATCAAAGTATTTGCTGAAACGATCAGTTTTGAAATGGACCTACGAATGGAAGCTGCAGCAGCAGCCGAACTGGCAGAGAACTTTCAAGATGATCCAGATTTCAAAGTTCCAACGGTATTTTGGGCAACTACCACAAAAAGAATTTTTACATTGGAACGACTTGAGGGCTGTCGCCCAAATGATTTAGTCTCTCTACAAAAAGCCGGCCTTAATCCCACAGAAATCCTTCAAAAATCTGCTTGTATCTTCTTCAATCAAGTATTTAGGGATGGTTTTTTTCACGCAGATATGCATCCAGGCAATGTCTTTATAACAAAAGATGGGAGAATAGCTCCGGTTGATTTTGGTATAATGGGTAGGCTTGATCTGGAAACTCGGTTTTTTCTTGCCGATATGCTGACTGGTTTTTTGACACGAGATTACCGCAGAGTAGCAGAGGTCCATTTCAACGCTGGCTATGTTCCATCTGATCAATCAGTAGATCTTTTTGCTCAAGCCTGCCGCTCTATTGGGGAGCCTATATTAGAGTTACCACTTGCAGAGATTTCATTGGCAAAACTTCTTTCTCAGCTGTTTAATATTACTGAGAAATTTGAGATGGAAACTCAACCACAACTGCTATTACTTCAAAAGACGATGCTAGTTGCCGAGGGAGTTGGACGACAAATAAATGATCAAGTAAATATTTGGGAATTAGCCCGGCCGCTGATAGAGGAATGGATGATAGAAAACCGTTCTCCACCAGCACGTATAAAAAAAATGACACGAGACGTAATAGCTTTCACTGAAAGAATGCCGCAAATATTAGACAAAGCAGAATTAACTATAAATCAATTATCAACAGGGCAATTAAAATTAGACCCAAACACCATTCATCAATTCACAGAATTACAACGAAAAAATAAATCTCGATTTCTTTGGCCTATTATTCTGCTATTCGCAACTTCGATTATATTTGTAGGGCTTTCAATTTGAAAACAACTTCGTAATGGAGCCCTGGCTCAAATACGCGTTTGGCGCGCAAGCAGGGTTACTAATTGGCATGGGTCTTGGTCGATTCAGTTATACTCCGATGGTACCTGTACTTATTGAATTAAATATTTTAACCGAACCTGAAGCAGGGTATATAGGAGCATTAAATTTAGGTGGCTATGTCATAGGAGCCATAGTCACCCCACGGCTCAGTCGACGTTTCCACGAAGCCTGGTTATTAAGAGCTTCTCTTTTAACCTCATTGGTTTGTCTAATTGCTAGTGTTTTTCCATTTGGGTTTCTGTGGTTAGGGTTTTGGCGCTTAACCATCGGTATAATCGTTTCAGTTATAATGATATTAAGCATCGCTTATGTTACCAAGTTTGCCCCTAAAAATCGGGTTGCGTTGGCTACTTCGATCGGAACCATGGGGGTTGGCATCGGAATTTTCTTCTCTTCTGTAATTCTACCAACTCTTTTAGCTCATGGTGTTTTTTGGGGTTGGGTTGGCAGCGCTATTATAGGCGCTATTGCCACTAGCATTGGGTTTTGGGCATGGCACAATGCTCCCTCCCTCGAAGTAAAAACAATCCAAAATATTAAAAAAAATATCAATCTGTCCACTGATGGGAAGAAACTTATTGCAGTCCAAGCTTTATTCTCAATAGGATTGATACCCCATTCTATTTATTGGGTAGACTACATCGTCCGAAGCCAAGGATTCTCTATAGAACAAGGAGCATTTCAGTGGATGTTAGTTGGTGTTGGAGGTATTCTGGGTACAATTATGTGGGGCCGACTAGCTGATAAGATAGGCCTTAATGTTTCACTCATCATAGTCTTTGCTGCATTAGCAAGTTCCGCAATATTACCCGTGTCTGCCCCAAGTTGGGGTATGGTAGTTTTTTCTTCATTTATATTTGGTTCACAACCCGGATCAGCCGCTATTGTTGCGGCAAGAGCGCAGCAGACCATGGGAGGAACATCAATGGTTAGCCTATGGCGATATATGGTAATCTCTGTCGGGATAGCGCAAATTTTTGGTGGCGCTTTCTTGGTAGAGTTATTTAATAGAACGAACAGTTATTTCATTGTTTTCTTTATTGGTGGAATGTCGATGGCACTTGCATCTCTGATTTGTGCAACACTCACTAGGCCCTCCATTAGCGCCCAAAATAGGTACTGATAATGGTTGCATTACGAATTTTCTCCTACCTACCTAACCCAAGAATAATGAAAGCAACTATTACGGCGCGCCTTTGTGACATTAAGGTTGAAATCAGAGGGGCTAAACCCAAGGAACTTGTTAAATGGTTGTGGGACTTTGAGGCACATGAACTAACTGATGACGATCGGTTGCGACTGGATGTAGTCGCGAACCAATCACACACAGGTTTTGATGATACCTTATACAAAACAGCAGCATTTTTAGCATCCCATCCTTTTGGAACCGTTCCAGCCGCTTTTAGTCCATCGGGGGAAACCGGAATATTTGAATCGAATAGTATACTTAGAGCGGTTGCCAGAGTAGGGATCAATAAATACAATTTATACGGCGAAGACCCATATGAATCTTCGCGTATAGATAGTTTCCTCGATGTGTCACTGATATTTGCGCGACAAAGTCAAATTTACTTGATCGCTTTATCTCAGAATAAGTGCAATAAAAAAATACACGCTGAAACAGCTAATGCCTTAGATAATTTCTTAACAGGTATGAACTATGCGCTTTCCATCAATGCTAACGGCCTCGTCAACAATCAACTTAGTATTGCTGATATATGTTTTGTGTGTGAGATGTGCCAGTTATCCCGTGAACGTGCCCACATCAGAAAACTAAATCAGTTGGGTTTTGAGTTGATCTACAACCGAAAGGCTTTGAACAAAAAATATAAACAAGCCATGCAGCATTTTGATAACCTATGCAATCACAGTGCTTTTTCCCCTGACATAGAGCCTTTGATGAAAAAATTATCAGAGATAGAAAATACTGTTTAAGAACTTTCACCCAAATGTTATTTATTTTTCTCTCTACTAGCGCTAAGCAGCACTCAGATCGCCCTTGATAACATATTTGAGAATAGCGACTATCTGTTCTGGGGTTTCGGCCACTGCCAATGCAGCTGCGTCTACTTCCTTAAGCGGGTGGGTCAGCGATGCATCATGCATTATGATTAGTGGCTTCCCTAGTGCGGACGCGAAACCCGCATCAAAGGCCGCATTCCATTGCTTGTACTTATCACCAAATCTTACAATGACAACATTCGATTGCTCTATTAATGTCTTTGTTCTGATAGCATTAAGCTTTGCCCCCTTATGGTCTTTCCAAAAGGATTTCTCTTCATTGCCTAGAATAGTTATACCGCAGTCATCACTATTATTGTGGTTAGTAACTGGGGCATTAAATTTAATAGATAAACCAGCTGCAAGCGCTCCATCAGAAATTTTTTCTCGCCAATCAGTATGAATTTCACCTGATAAATAAACGGATAAGTCTGACATTTTTGATCCTTTTAAACAATTTAGCTAGAATAAAATAGATCTTTTATACATAACCCCTGCAAGCAGTATCTCAAAACACTTTAGATACAGGAGTTAGTATTCCTGGGCGACAAAGTATCTTGTTAAAATCTAATAGAAGCGCCACAGTTCTCTTCATGCAATATTTTAAAAAAATACAGTTTTCAAGTCGCCAGGGGGCAATCAGCTTAGTAATAACAGCATTCCTTATCTTACCGGCCATAGATGCAATAGCAAAGTTAATATCATCGGACATCTCGGCCGGCCAAATTAGTTGGACACGGTTTTTAATTCAGACGCTAATTATGGCACCATTTTTTATAGGCGTCTTACGAATAACTAAAATTCGATATTTTTTTTTACACACCATGCGTGGTGTTTTGATAGCGACCACCACTGTACTGATATTTTCGGCTGTGAAATTGATGCCGCTTGCCGAAGTTATTGCTATTTTCTTTATTGAACCTCTCATCGTCACACTTTTGTCTGCAATGTTCTTAGGCGAAAGGATCGGATGGCGCAGATGTTCTGCTACATTTATTGGCTTCTCTGGCGCTTTGATAGTAGTACAACCAAGTTACGAAATATATGGATTATCGGCCATTCTACCCTTTGGTGCCGCCATATGTTTTGCTTTTTATATTATTCTCACTCGAAAGTTATCTCGCACAGAAAACCCATCAGTCATGCAATTTAATTCTGGCTTTTCTGGTTTCTTATTCATGAGTATATCATTAATCTCAGGAAACCTGGTCGGAATTCCAACTTTTGAAATAGCAATTCCAAGTTATGAGCAATTGCTACTATTAATTTTACTGGGTGTAATTGCTACACTCGGTCATTTCATGATTGCCTACGCTATAAAATATCTTGAGGCAAGCACGTTAGCTCCATTCCAATATCTTGAAATAGTAGCTGCTACATTCTACGGCCTTTGGCTTTTCGGAGATTTCCCCAATGCACTAGCCTGGTTTGGGACCATCATTATTGTAGGTTCGGGAATTTACACATTTAGTCGCGAAAGGCTTAAAGATAATAGTAATTGCTAAAGTAGTATATATCCTCCATCAGAAACAACCGTTTCTCCAACCACGTAGCTTAGCACATCAGATGATAGAAGTAACGCCAAACGCGCCATTTCATGGGCTTCCGCGATACGCCCCGCCGGAATGGCTTCAATCGCGGTCTGTTGCTTTTTTGGCGAATTTAAAAAGCTTGCATTGATATTTGTTAACGTCCGGCCCGGGGCGATAGCAACTACTCTAATCCCCTTGGGAGCCCACTCTGCGGCAATTGATTTGGTAAATTGAGCTATCGCTGCTTTTGTACTTGCATAGACTGCACGTTCAGCTGATCCATGAAATGCTAATTGTGAAGATGTGTTTACTATTACACCTGAACCTCTTGTCAGCATTTTTTTCCCCAATGCTTGGGCTATGTGGACTGGTCCTAACAAATTTACATTTATTATTTTGGTAATTTCATCCGAGGACATTTCCTCGAATGGGCCTGCCCATAAGATCCCAGCATTATTTAAAACAATATCTGGGGCTTCCATATTAACACACATCTCTTCTATCGAAGTCAGATCATTTTGATTGAACATAACAGTTTGACTGGCAGAGATTTCCTTCGATACCCTTTCGAGCCCGATAGGATCTATATCAGCTAGAATGACCGTAGCATTATGAGCAGAAAAAGTCTTTGCCATTGCGGCACCAATCCCGCTGGCAGCTCCTGTAATTAGAACTCGTTTACCATTTAAATCAAGGTCACTTTCCTGGATTTTCACACGGCGCCTCCGTCATATATACATTAGTTGAAAGTTTCAAAACTTTACTTGACCGTAATCAGCACTTTTTTTAAATCACCATAGCTATAAATTCACATGCTAAAAACACCCTACCACCGCTATTTGAGGGTTCCTTGAATTAAGAAATTTTGAGTATTTACACGTTGACTAACCCCCAAGTTGTTTATACTTCGAATGTGGCTGTGAGACGTGATGAAATTTTAATATATACTTTTCATCTGCAGCTTGCTCCAGAGGCGAAGAACAAGCGGGTACAATTGTATTTAACGTGCATCTTTGTTACTGTTAGGACTAGTCCTAACAATCATTTTTTTAAGTAATATACAGCGAACCATCCAAGCAATATTTCAATTATGACCCTAAAACGCATGCAAGCCCAAAGTAATCTCTAGATTGATATTATCCTAATAATCAAGAAAGCTTCTTAACTTCCTAGACCGAGACGGATGTTTCAATTTACGAAGAGCTTTTGCCTCTATCTGCCTAATACGCTCTCGAGTAACAGAGAATTGCTGGCCTACCTCCTCAAGAGTATGGTCAGTATTCATTCCTATACCAAACCTCATTCGGAGCACTCGTTCTTCACGAGCTGTCAAACTCGCCAGAACCCTGGTTGTAGTTTCTCTTAAATTTGCTTGAATAGCAGCATCAAGTGGTTGTACCGCATTCTTATCTTCAATAAAGTCCCCGAGATGACTATCCTCTTCATCACCAATCGGGGTCTCCAAACTGATTGGTTCCTTAGCAATTTTCAACACCTTTCGAACTTTATCTAAAGGCATCACTAACTTTTCTGATAGTTCCTCTGGCGTAGGCTCCCGGCCTATTTCATGCAACATCTGACGTGATGTTCTAACCAGTTTATTAATAGTTTCAATCATATGAACCGGTATACGGATGGTCCTAGCTTGGTCAGCTATTGACCGGGTGATAGCTTGCCTTATCCACCAAGTCGCATAAGTCGAAAATTTATATCCACGGCGATATTCAAATTTATCAACGGCCTTCATAAGACCGATGTTCCCTTCCTGTATAAGATCTAGGAACTGCAACCCTCTATTAGTATATTTCTTAGCTATTGAAATAACGAGCCTTAGATTGGCTTCGACCATCTCTTTTTTTGCTCGCCCAGCTTCTCGTTCGCCTTTCTGAACAGTCTTAACAATACGGCGAAATTCGGTGATAGGTAGTCCTGCATCCTCAGAGACAGCCACTAACCCTTCACGGGTTGTAATTATTTCATCTGCTCGCGATTCTGTAAATCTTTTCCAATTCGCACCAGCGAGTTCCGACACTTTATCTAACCAATTTGGCTCAAGTTCTTTGCCAAAATGTTGGGTCATAAATTCTTTTCTTTTGACTTTATATTTTTCTGCTGACTTCATCAAACGCATATCTAAACCTACTAAATGCTTATTCAGTTTATACAGCTGCTCAACTAGCGCTTCCAATCTATTATTATTTAGCCTAACTCCATCCATTAACTCGACCAACTCATCTTTGAGCTTTGCATAGCGTTGTTCACCTTGGGCAGTGAGTGCTTCACCCTTAATCATCCTAGACATCCTTCTGTCCTGGACCTTTGTAAGTTTACCAAACACTACTTTTATTGCGTCCAGATTCTCCATAACCTGAGGCATCAACGATGCCTCCATTGCGGCTAATGACAAACTATTTTCTTCTAATTCCTCCTCTTCTTCCTCGTTGTTTTCGGCGTCAGCCTCATCTGTTGCCTTACCTTCAACAACGGCAACTGCAGCGGCGGCAGCAGCGGCTGACTTTGCTGCTATCGCCTGAGCCTCTGGGGTAGCCGCGTAGGTTGAGTCGAGATCAATAACATCTCTCAGCAACACCTCACCCTCTTTCAGGGCATCCCGCCATTGAACAACAGCTTTGATTGTAAGGGGGCTCTCTGCAATCCCCCCAATCATTAGCTCACGGCCCGCTTCTATACGCTTAGCTATCGCTATTTCCCCCTCACGCGATAACAACTCAACGCCGCCCATCTCCCGGAGGTACATCCGCACAGGATCATCAGTTCTTCCCACGTCATCCTCGGCTACATTCCCTGGAACAGCCCCCTCCTGATCACTTTTCTGAACTGTGGTAGATTCTTCGGGTTCTTCATTTTCAACAACATTCACCCCCATCTCACTTAGGGATGATAAAACATCTTCCATCTGTTCAGATGTAAATTGTGCTGGAGGCAATGCGGCATTAACCTCTCCATAGGTTAAAAACCCGCGCTCTTTACCCTTTTTAATAAGGTTTTTAACAGCCAAATTTGTGTTGTCCATCAAAGGACCGTGTGTATTGCCCTCATCTGCATCGGTATTGTCTTGGTCAGTGGTTGCCAGCGCTGTTTTAGCCATACTTACCATCCATCTAATTCACTCTGTTTCTTCTTACAAGCTTTTCGCAGGAATATCAAAAACCATCTTCCAAGATAGTACCGTTATTCACAGCAACTAGCGCCGCCCGCAGAGACGCTAGTCTATTCCAATTTACCTCACTAAAATCTTCCATTACAACCCTTTGCGCTGCAGACAACTGCTCCTCGAGTTGATATTTTCCTATCCTGCCCAGTAGTTCCCTAACTCCAGATTTGGCGAAAGTTACAGGAGCATCATGCCGAGCAAACGCAGCATGCCCTAATACGCTCGAGTTGATAACTCCTCCAAAACTGTTGTCGTATCCTCGACCCAATAGATGGTCTTGTAAATCATTTACGTCAACCCCAACCATCGTAGAGGTGATGTCTAAGATGTCCAGACGGAGCTTGTCAAGAAAGGGATCGCCAAAATCTAAATAACCTAGCGCCTCTCCAAACTCTTCAATAAGTTCAGGATGATTTATAAAAGTTGCTAAGATTGATTGTTTCTGCCTCATAGCCATAGCGTTTGAGGTATTTATTTTTGAGTAGTTAAAGCCTGACAAACTAGAATTATCCCACTTGCTTGCTCCGAATTTACTGTGACCTGTGTATCTATTTTTTTGCTTTGTATAGCTGCGAGAGTAATCCCTTAATTCTCTTATTTTCTGCTCTATATTATCTTTATATGCCTCATAAACACCTCTATCCGATATCTCTTTAATTTTATTCCTTATCCTTTTGAAGAAATCTGCCTGGCGTTCTGGCGTGTTGTTCTGACCCGCTCTTAACTCCTGCCCCCAAATAAAATCCGCAAGTCCTATTGATTGGGTTAAAACATCCTTAAGCGCTTGGATTCCTGATCGCTTTATCAGGTCATCTGGATCCTCTCCCAAAGCCAACATTGAAAACTGCAAAGAATATCCAGGCCGCAAGATAGGCAAAGCCCTGTCTGCCGCACGAACAGCAGCCTTCATCCCCGCTTGATCTCCATCAAAACAAATAAACGGTTCTTTACCCAATCTCCACAGCTCATTTATCTGATCTTCAGTAAGGGCTGTACCAAGAGGGGCAACAACATTAGTAATACCCGAATTTGCGAGCGCAATTACGTCCATATAGCCCTCTGTTACAATTATTTCTCCATCTTTTGATGAGCTTTCTCGCGCTTGAGCTGATCCATACAAAATCCTGCCCTTATGAAACAAGGGCGTTTCAGGCGAGTTTAAATACTTTGGCTGACTATCTCCAATTGTCCTCGCTCCAAAGCCTATGACCTGGCCACGTCTATCGCTTATGGGAAACATTACGCGATTACGAAAATAGTCGTATGGTTTCTTATTCTGTTCGGAAACACGAACTAAACCTGCTTCGATTAATAATTCAAGAGCAAAACCTCGACGATCCATAGTTTCCAACAAATCGTTGTTATCTCTTAAGCTAAAACCCAATCGATATTTTTTGATAACTGGGTCCGAAAGACCTCGGTCTCGCAGATAATCTAAACCCTCTTTTCCTTTTGTACTTTGAAGAGTCTGCTCATAGAATTTACAAGCTTCCTCATTTACATCCTTTAATGTTTTTCGATGATTTTCCCTTACACGCATTTCAGGGCTTTGAATGGGTACTTCCAAATTAGCGATGTCAGCAAGTTTTTCGATTGTCTCTGGAAAAGTTAATCCCTCTATTTCCATGGTGAATTTGATAATATCGCCATGTGCTCCGCACGCAAAACAATGATAAAAATTTTTATCGTCTACTACTGCTAGAGAAGGTTTCGTGTCATTGTGAAACGGACAAATTCCCAGGAACTCTCGACCTCGCTTCACCAGTTTCAATCGCTTACCAACAATCTCGGAAACACGAATTCGTGATCTTATTTCATCTAAAAATTCAGGTGAAAAATTCGTCAAAAAAGCGGCCACTAAATAATCCTAATTAAAATGAATACTCCATTAAACAATCGAACTTTATCCGAACATTAATTATGGCTGAATTGAATCTAAAATGCGAGTCAACTATTCAGTTGACTACTCATAATTGTCTAGATTGATAAACCATTCGACCACCGACTAGCGTCGCCATCAAACTCGCCTGTGCAGGTGCCATTGGGTCCAGTAAGACCAGATCCGCTCGTTTACCAACAGCTATTTCTCCGCGATCAGCCAAATTAGCCGCATATGCAGCGTTTTTAGATACCATATTCCAAGCTTTGGAAAAGTCGATGATCTCTTTTCTAGCTAACTCTAGTGGGGCATTTATCAGAGCTGGGTAGTAGTAGTCAGAACAAAGTATATTTCCCCAGCCTTGGTCAATATTATCCGCCGCAGATAAACCATCTGCCCCCATATGGCTTCCTCCTCGAATAACATTTGGTGCTCCTAAAACAATATTATTATCGAGTTTAACTGCCTCCTTTATAGCCTCTTTAGTTTCTGGAAATTCTGCAATTTTACATCCAATATTATTAAAAAAACGCCTTGTGGCTGCTGTCTCATCATCGTGGCTAGCAGTAGGGATGCCATTCTCATTTGCTTTTTTGGCTAACAACTTTATTCCATTAGTTACCTCACCCTGCCGATCTCTTAATTTATTCACCAAGGTGATGAATTCCCGTTCTATTAATCCTGTTCTCTCAACAAAACGTGCAAGCGATTGTCCTGTTTCAATCTTTTTTATGATTGAGGGCATATGATCATTAAAAGCCAAAAAATCTACCCTTTCGGATTCCAACCACTTTTCTACTTCCTTGATGGCATCAAGATTATATGTTTCGAAGCGTAGGTGAAATTTTGTTGAGCAACTAAAATCATTTCGTAAACGCTCCAAGCATTCTATGAGTTTAGCACCAACATCTCGGCTTCTTAGCCCAGGTTCCCAAGAATAAGTTATCCCATGAAAAGCAGTAGTGATCCCATTACTGACAAGCTGCCGATCCGTCTCAAATAGCGCCATATCCATTGGGAATGACACACCCGCCCGAGGCATAATTTGACGTTCAAAAGCATCTCCGTGAAGATCTATAGCGCCGGGAAGCACATTGAAACCAGAAGCATCTAAAACATTAGATTTACCTACCGTACCAATACCGATAGCATCTATTAAACCATCACTAACCCGAAGATCCGTTTTAGTTATAGTTCCATCCGACAATAAGACGCTCCCTCCCTTGATAATAAAAGTATTGGTGTTGTGGAGCATTCTATGCTTTCCCTGAAAATTAATATTAATATCTATAATAACCGTAATCGACACCAAATGGAGTTCTAATTACAAAATATGAACAATACACAAAAACGTATTCATGAATCATCGCGATTTGCTATATACTTTGCGCCTGAAATTAGTTCAGTGTTACATATGCTTGGAAGCCAATGGATAGGAAGAGATGCGAATTCTGGAAAATTAATCAAGCAGCCTAAAATACCAGATATCACGTCGGAATATTTCTATAAAATAACAAAAAACCCAAGGTTATATGGATTTCATGCCACTTTAAAAGCTCCTTTTCAATTAAACATAAGATTCACATTAAATGATCTCCAAGACCATATTCAAAGATTTTGCGCGTCAATCCAGCCTTTCAATATGTATCTAAAAATCAAACAAGCTGATCAATTTTTAGCGTTAGTGATGGACCCAAGAGAGAAAAAAATGGTTAAGTTAGCCTCAAATTTAGTTAAGCAGGCCGATCATTTTCGAGCTCCAATCCAACAACCAATGATCGATAAACGCCGATTATCAGTTTTAACCAGAAGCCAAGATAGTAATTTACTAAAGTGGGGATACCCTTATGTTTTTTCTGATTTTCGTTTTCATATGACATTAACGGAAAAAATAACTTTGCCATCCGCACGGCAACAACTAGAAAATGCCGCATGCCTGCATTTTTCTTCCAGTCTGAACGATATGGTAAAAGTTAGCAGTATTTCGCTATTTTGCCAAAAAACTTCAGATTCAGACTTCCATCAAATTCAACGATTCCAGCTAGGAAAATGAATATCACACTGCGTCATGGAAATGACTCTGATAATAATATCTGCAACAAAATCATGGAGTTAGCTTTGGCACCTTTCCAAGCCAAAGATACCGACAGCCGATTGTTTACAAAACCGCAAACAGCATTTCATTTCCCAACGTCTGGTAGTTTGAGGCTCTTAGCAATTGTGGACAATAAAGAAGTTGCATTCGTCGATTACTTAATCTCAAAAAGGCATATCAAGTATCTTTTTGTCGATCCAGAATACCAATACAAAGGCCTTGGGACTAAATTATTAAGTTCTGCTCAAGAGAGAATGAAAGGAGACGTTAGTGTAAATGTTCTATGCAGTAATGAATTAGCTATTTTATGGTATCTAAAACGAGGGTTCAATGTACTGCATTGCTGGGCAGAAACCTTTGATGGAAATCAAACAGCATGGCTTAAACTTTCACGGAGAGAGATCACATAGCAATATCGCATTTAATCGATCTATAGTTCGCTTTTTATGGGCGCATTATGAAAAAAACTGCGAAATTTTAAAAAAATATAATTAACGGCAAACCTGCAGGAACAGATGATGCGGAGTCAGAACAAAGGAACAAAACATGCATATTGCTATTTTGGAAGCCGGCCGAACCAATCCGGATATGCCAGCCGAATTTCAAGATTATCCTGATATGTTTGAAACACTATTTACCGGTCAGACTAGTAACGCCATTTTTCAGTTTTCAAATGTATCAATAATTGATGGAATGTTTCCAGAATCAGTCAATCATTATGACGGTTATCTGATTACCGGCTCAGCCTATGGGGTTTATGATGACGCACCTTTTATCGCAACATTGATGTAATTTATCCGCACAATTTTTACAGCTGGAAAACCGCTCATCGGCATTTGTTTTGGCCACCAAGTTATCGCCCACGCGCTTGGAGGATATGCTGCCAAATTTGATGGTGGTTGGGGTATCGGCACAATGCAGGTCAAGGTGGTTGGTGCAGCGGACTGGATGCCATCCAACACATCTCATCTCGATCTTATCCACGTGCATCAGGATCAGGTCATCAGTTTACCACCACACGCTATCAGGCTAGCCGAGTCAGATTTTTGCAAAAATGCTGCCTTTGCCATTGGCAAGCAGGTATTTTCCATTCAGGGGCACCTAGAATTTACTCCCGCATACACCAATGCTCTTATTAATATTCGCGAGGATAGAATCGGCAAATATCGCGCCGCCACCGCCCGTACCTCACTCAAAAATCCGCATGATGGCCGTACGGTTGGTGGCTGGATTCTTGATTTTTTTGCAGCGCATGACGGCGCATCATAATCGCTCAATTGACAATGAATTTCTGCTCATTAGCAGAGATGAGTAAAAGAGCAGAACCAAATGAGTGCCATGGGCGCACTATATATACCGGTTTTATTGTGGCCTCGCGCTTGTACGGTGTACCCGACTAGTCTGCTAGCATCAATGTTGATTAGCCTGCTTAGCCATGTAGCAGAAATAAGTTAACCAACCTACCTAATGACAAACCCATAAAACACAGGGAGGTATACGCTAAAGGTAGCGTTTATTTTGGTATAGCATCTACTAGTGACTGGTCGATATGCATATTGGTACCTGTCCCAAAAGACAGGGTGCTACAACTCAATGATACAACCTCCCTTTGCCCACCGCCCATCTATTTAAATGGATGGTGGATCTTGTCTCTTATGTTCTCTGGAGGAAGTAAATCAACATATTCCATACAGCCATCTGTAAGCACCGTAACAGTCGTATCCAATACTAGGAATAAACTGATGGCGCATTTGGGATCATCTTCCCAGACGGTCTTTGGTAACTTATGAGTTCAGTTTAAACACTTCCGAGGTGGACGCAATTAATATGCTCCATTTCCGAGTAAATGCACGCTGCCATCCTGTGATTACCATCAACAATTTTTTTATCTGTTATCGTTATAGTGACTTTTGCTAAATCAACAAATTTTATTAACCAAGCCACTCTTGCGGCATGACTCTGAGCACTCATGTAAAGATTGGGGTCCCGCGTATCATTAGGTGCTAGATAAAAATTTGTTTTTAAAGCCCAATGAATATCACTAGAAATCATTGGGCGATCAGTTGTTAACCAAAGTGGATAGTGGAATAATCCACACTCAGCAATTAATTCTTTTATCGGGCGTCGGAGTATTTTAATAGACATACAATTTCTTTTGAGCACCTAACGTACTATTTACACCGCCTGAGCTATATTTACGCTAAGCAACTGATTTTATGAGGTAATTTCAATTATTTAATTTGTAATTCTATACAAGCCAGACGCGTTTATGATGTACGTTTGAGCGAGTCACAAACGCATAAAACGCCTATCTGTATTGCGAAAAACGCATATCTTTTAGATCGTTAATTTAGCAGGCTTAGGATGCTGAAAATGCTGTATAGAATGTTTATTTAATCAAGTTTTTTATAATAATTTCGCTTAACTGTATCCTTTGCTTTGATAACAGTCATCACACAAATAATTTGTGTATTAACAAAAGCTTGGACTACACTCGATTAAGCGAGGTAATCCAACTAAAGCAATAGGACATTCTCGCTTGGGGAAGATGTGAAAACTTATAATTTAGGCCTAAGTTTAACAACCGGGGA
>PANE01000019.1 GCA_002708305.1 Rhodospirillaceae bacterium | reverse complement strand
GATAGTACGCCAGCCCAAGAATCAAATAACTTAACGACATCTGCGCCTGCTAGGATTTGTTTTGATAGATGTTTAACCGTAGCTTCAACTAGAAGTTCAATTAATGATGAAAAGCCACATGGGTCACGATACGCCCAGGCTTTAACTTTTGAATAATCTTTGCTACTTTGACCCTCTACCATGTATGTAGCAACTGTCCATGGTGATCCAGCAAACCCAATTAGAGACGTAGTATGTGGAAGTTCCGCTTTTACAAGACTGACCGTTTCATATGTCGTCTCTATCCTCGTCCAATTCTTTGTTAAAGACAACGCCTTTAGCCCATCAAAATCAGAGACCGCGTCTAAAATTGGCCCCTTCCCCTCTTCGAAGCGAACGTCCATACCAAGGCCATAAGGAATTATTAATATATCGGAGAATAATATTGCAGCGTCTGTGTTGTATCTAATTATTGGTTGCAATGTGACTTGTTTTGCATTCTTTGGATTAAGACAAAGATCTATGAAAGTGCCTGATTTTTTTCTGATGTCCCTATATTCTGGTAGATACCGTCCAGCTTGTCTCATAAACCAAAACGGTGGCCTCTCAGTAATCTCTCCTTGTAGCGCAGTCATCAGAAGCTGGTTCGGCATTTAAAAGATACTCTTTCTATATAAATATTAATTAAGTATTGTTGTAGTAGTAGTTATACATGAAAACCGTTGATTAAAAACAATACATGATGACACACAAATTTGGTAACCAAGTTTGTCCATAAACAGTAAGCGTTATGGCCCAAAATTCCTACGTTACCAGGTTTATTTTGTTTTAGGGCTATAAGGAATTATAAGAGACAATTTTTATCCACAAGATTTCCCAGTGTTTATAAACTAGATATATATCTTTGATAAGTTTATTAACTTTTGTAGTCATTAGAATACCATGTATAAATATTTATTTATCATAGATTCACCAACAGCTAATTGTGTGTAGTTTACTAAAGTGATCGGTCGCAGTGAGATAAAATTCAAAACGAAGTTTGGTGACGGCGCTTGTTCTACAATGTAGCCAAATACCTAAGGAAACCACTATCATTATATTCGAGGCATATTATGCCTGAACATATTCAACAAGTAAGCACGGTACAACATTCATTATGGTAATTATTGGACTTACAGGATCGATAGCAATGGGCAAGAGTACTACTGCCCAAATGTTTACTAAAATGCATATCCCTGTCTATGACGCAGACAAAACCGTACATCGATTATTTGAACGTGGGGGAGAAGCAGTTGATAATATAAAGCTCTTGTTTCCACAGTCGATAGTAGATGAAGCAGTCGATCGAGTTAAATTAAGTGCAATAGTCTTTAAAGACACCGAAAAACTACGAAAATTAGAAGAGATAGTTCATCCACTGGTGAATTTGAAACGGCACCAGTTCCTATTAACACAACAAAGGCAAAAGACGAGAATAATAGTTCTAGATATACCACTTTTTTTTGAAACCAGAAGAAGGTATTCATGCAATTATGTATTTGTGGCGTCAGCACCAAAATTCCTCCAGCGACAGCGAGCCCTAGCTAGAAAGGGAATGACCTTAGATAGGTTTAACGCTATTTTAGCACGACAAATGCCAGATCATAAAAAGAGACAACTGGCAGATTTTGTAATACCGACTGGTCTTGGGAAAGCATACGCTTATCGTATCTTAAAACAGAAACTATCAAAGATAAAAACAAATTAAGCTTTTATTCAGCTTTATACGAAGAGGAAAAAATTTTGCGGCAAGTTGTTGTAGATACGGAAACCACAGGATTGGACCCAACGATGGGCCACCGGATCATAGAAATAGGAGCGATTGAGTTAATTAATCAGGTAGCGACAGAAACGAAATACCACTGTTATATAAATCCTGAACGCGAGATTGACCAAGGAGCATTTGAGGTCCATGGACTTTCAGAGGAGTATCTAAAAAAATTTAGTACCTTTGACAAGATTGCGGATGCATTTCTAGAATTTATTAGTGATGATCCTTTAATAATACATAATGCGCCATTTGATATTTCATTTTTAAATGCTGAATTGCTGCGTCACGGATATAATGAAATAGCGACCCATCGGGTGATTGATACATTACCGATGGCACGAACGAAATTCCCTGGCGCACAAGTTAACTTAAATGCGCTGTGCCGAAAATATAATATTGATAACGCTCATCGCAATCTGCACGGTGCGTTAATTGATGCTGATTTATTGGCGAGTGTTTACCTCGAGCTTGTTGGTGGTAAACAACCAACTCTGACGTTGACAACTGAGCAACCACCCAACCGCATTAAACCGTCAACGATATATAGGCACCGTCCAAGGGAAACGGGCCCGAGCCCAGTTGAGCAGAAAGCCCACGAAAAGCTAGTCAAATCTATACCGGACGCAATTTGGACCTCATAGAAAGTCTTAAATTCATCAGTCTTGGTCGAGGCTCGTTATTCTTTTTGTGAATTCATAAAAAGTTGCGCAAAATTAACTGGCTGTAGCATGAGTGGAGGAAACCCCCCATCGCTTGTGACATTGGCTATGATTGAACGAGCGAATGGAAACAGCAATCGAGGACAATCTATAAGTAACGAAGGTTGCAATTTATCATCGGTCATATTTGAAAATGTAAAAACACCTGCGTAAATTAATTCGATAACAAATAGAGGGTCTGCACCGTCTGTTCCCGTGACAGATATGGTCAGCGCTACTTCATAAACATCGTCAAGAAGCTTTTTAGCATTGACATCGATATTTACTTCGATGCTTGGATCATTTTTAGGCTGTAAACTCTGGGGTGAATTAGGGTTTTCAAATGAAAAATCTTTAACATATTGCCCATTTACTTGCATGGTGGTTTCGTCTGATACACCCGCAAGCGTGTTCTCATCGCTTGTTTCTTTAACCATTTTACTCCCCAAATGCCAATTTAGATTTTCTCCTATGGGTAACACACGATTTTATTTGTAACAATGTCTCATAATAGTGGTATTGGGGTAGTGGGTGCTAAATTTTAATATTCATTAAATTACTGTTATCCACCGTCCAAAATTCAGCAGCGGGGACTTCCAACATATAGGGAGTCACTTATCAATTGGACTCTGTTTCCGTTTTTCCTTTTCATCAATACTAGTTGAAACGGCGCTAAATTCCCCATCGATTATTGGCCCACTGTTAAATTTGTTATCTGTGAATTCTTTATCACCATATTCATAATTATTATTTCGCGTTATTACCCCGGAAATTAATTTAATGACGGCTTGTCTCATTGGTCCAATAAAAAGTAAAAGTCCAAAAAAATCTGTCACAAAACCTGGCAATATCAAACAGATCGCTGCTATTATTATGCCAAACCCATCAAACACACCGGTTAGGCGTAATCTTTGAAATTTCGAAATATCTCGCAAACTAGAAAGTGCAGATAGGCCTTGTCGCTTTGCGAGAGCTAAGCCTAGAAACCCACCTGAAACTGTTAAGATTAATGTAAAAAAAACGCCTACTAAGTCACTCACAATATTCAAAAAGTAAATTTCAATAAATACAAAACCAAAAACGATAATTAAAAGGATATAACGAAACATATCTACTCAACTGTTGACAACTTTTGGAACATTAACTCTTTCATCATTATTAATAATATAAAAAGTATGACACACGCAAAAAAAGTACTATGTTACTTACAATCGTAAATGACTATAGCCTAGTATTTTTTCATCAAAAATGCTAGGTGATAAGGTTTGTGGTATCTTGGAGCGTGATTAAAAATGGACAATGGATTTGCTTTTTTTGATATCATTATTTTCGCAATGTTGGCGGGTTACTTAGTATTCCAACTGCGACGTGTTCTTGGCCGTAAAACTGGGGCAGAAAAGCAACAAGAAAATAAAGTTAACAGGAACCAAGAGCCGCCTGACAACGATAATGTTATATCACTTCTACCTGACGCTAATAGCGATAGTTCCGAGGAAGCTGGACCAGTAAGTGGAGTGACTATGTTACGACAGTTGGACCCGAGTTTTAACGAACAAGAGTTCATAACGGGTTCAAAGTCTGCATTTTCCTGGATAGTGTCAGCATTTGCTTCGGGTAACAGCCATGATTTAAAACCATTATTAAGTGCTAATTTATTCAGCAGTTTTAATGACGTTATCGAGAAACGCTCAGATGCCGGAGAAAACTTAGAAACTAATATTGTATCGATTAAGTCATCACAGATAGATGATGTAACTATAGATGGGGATAGTGTGAGTATTACGGTGGAGTTTGTTAGTGATCAGATCAAGGTTTTAAGAGATTCAAATGAAGCTATCATAGATGGAGACCCAGACATTATCGAAAGTCTTACAGATTTATGGACATTCAATCGAAATATCAAATCTTCTAACCCAAACTGGATATTAATTAAAACTGAGACACCTTCGGATAATGCTTAGCTAAAATTTGCATATGAGGTCCTTTTTCTGGTTTAGAGCACTTTTATTCACATTTATCTTGGCTAGTTTCGGTTGTTCCCAAACCCCAAAGCAAGCTGTGAGTACCGGTGGCGTCAAATTGGTCCCAACATTATTAAATGATTTGCCTGGTTGGGATAACGACACTATCCAAGATGCATTAATACCATTCCGCCGTTCCTGCAAAAAAATATTAAAAACTTCCTCCAGCAAGCCTATGGGCGGCAAACTATATTCAGGGTTAGTAAAAAATTGGCATTTAGCGTGCCAGGCCTTACCTGTTCTGAATGCAAATGGTGGAGAAGTAAGACGGTATTTAAACAAGGAGTTCAAAGCATATAAAATCATTGATAATGAAAATCCAACTGGATTATTTACTGGTTATTTTGAACCAATTTTAAAAGGGTCACGTACCAAAACTAAGAATTTTGTAATTCCAATATACCCTAGACCGAAAGATTTAGTTCTTGTCAGCTTGGGTGATTGGCGACAGTCTTTAAAAGGAGAACGTATAGCGGGTAAACTTTCTGGTCCTCGTTTAAAGCCTTATTTTTCAAGGAACAAAATAAGAAAAGGTGCGTTAAACAAAACTACTAAGCCTATATTGTGGTTAGAAAGTGATATAGATGCATTTTTTCTTCATATACAAGGTTCTGGTCGAATAGATCTGTTGGATGGCCCAACAGTTCGGCTTGGCTATGCTGGTCATAACGGACATAACTACTTTCCAATAGGTAGATATTTGAAAGATATTGGAGCAATAAAAGATAAAGATATGTCGTTGCAGAATATAAAATATTGGCTCCGGCAAAATCCAACGAAGAAAGATTTCGTAATGGATAAGAACCCATCGTATATATTTTTCCGAGAGGTAAATGGGGCAGGACCAATCGGCGCCCAAGGTGTAGCCTTGACGCCAGGTCGATCATTGGCAGTTGATCGTAGATTTATACCACTTGGGACTTTTGTATGGTTAAAAGCTAAGTATCTTGATGAAAACGGCCAGAACCTTCAAAGGTTGATGGTGGCGCAAGACACTGGTGGCGCCATAAAAGGAATGATTCGAGGTGATGTATTTTGGGGCTCGGGTGCTACAGCGTTGAAGTTAGCTGGTCCAATGAAGGCGCAAGGTGAGCTCTTTTTAATTATTCCGAAGTCTATTGAGGTAAAGGGAGCTTTATGAGCAATGGATAAACGGGTGCGATCCAAGTTAAGTAAGCAAGATATAGAGTTATTTAATAAGATTGTTGTTGACGTTCAACCATTAAAAAAAACTTATAACTCGCACTTTTTATCTAATTTGAAACAAGATTTTAATGAAAAAAGTCGCGATGTAGTTGCTGCTAAAAAGTTTTCTAGTACTAATACTATTTCCCGAAAAACATCAAAAAGATCTGTACCTTTAGCTGATTACTCGCCTGGTCGAGCTCCAGGTATTGATCGAAATACGTCTTTGAGATTAAGAAAAGGTAAAATGCGGATAGAATACCGACTTGATCTTCATGGCCTGTCACAAAAAAAAGCGCGATCGGCGCTAGAGCAATGTATCGCTGTTTCAAGAAGTAATCATTTAAGATCTTTGTTGGTAATTACAGGGAAAGGTCGAAAAAAAAACTATGAAAATGAAGCCTCACACATTTCGAATTTCGGAGTTCTTCGTCGGGTAGTGCCGCAGTGGTTGATCGAGCCCCCGTTATCAGATTTTGTATTAGCGTTTTCGCCAGCTCAACCAGAACATGGAGGTTCTGGAGCGTTTTATGTGCTTCTTAGGAAAGAAGAAAAGATTTAAAAAGCAGATAAGTTCCAGAAAGTCTGCTTTAGGCGAGGCTAATAGGTTTGTTCAATATTTTACTCACGGGCGCTAAGTTTGGGTCTTGTTAAAGATTAAAAAGATTATAAAAACTCACTTGTTTTCCTAAAGGATGAATTTTGAGAGGTCTGCATCTTTCGCCAATTCTCCCACATGTTGGTCCACATAATCCTTATCTATAGTTAACACTTGGCCTGGATTATCAGAAGCAGTAAAGCTAATTTCATCCAGCAGTTTTTCCATTACAGTATGTAAACGACGAGCGCCAATATTTTCAACTGACTTGTTAACACTAACTGTTAAGTCTGCTAAAGCATCAATTGCGTCATTATCAAACTCGAGATCGATTTCCTCTGTTTTTAGTAGTGCCGTATATTGTTTGATTAAACTCTGTTCAGGCTCGGTCAAAATTCTTTTAAAATCGTCTCTTGTTAGGGCATTTAGTTCAACACGGTTAGGCAACCTGCCTTGTAATTCTGGCAGTAGATCAGATGGTTTGCTTATGTGAAATGCTCCGGATGCTATAAATAGTATGAAATCTGTTTTCACAGATCCGTGTTTTGTAGCAACGGTAGTGCCCTCTATCATTGGAAGTAGATCCCGTTGGACGCCTTCTCTTGACACATCACTCCCATTCCGTTCAGATCGAACGCAGATTTTGTCAATTTCGTCTAGAAATACGATCCCATTTTGTTCAACAGAGTCAATCGCAAGACGAACAATCCGATCTTCATCTAAAAGCTTATCAGCCTCCTCATCAATTAAAACTAAATGCGATTCTTTAACAGACAGCCGACGCTTTTTAGTTTTCCCACCCAGTGCTTTACCAAGCATATCATTGAGATTAATCATACCCATTTGTGATCCGGGCATTCCTGGAATGTCGAACGTAGGCAGCCCTGAATTGCTATCACTTACATCAATCTCGATATCCTTCGTGTCGAGTTGTCCTTCTCTAAGCATTTTTCTAAACTTTTGCCGCGTTTCCTCCCGGGCTTCGTCTCCCGCTAGGGCCGAAATCACTCGGTTTTCAGCGGCTAATTCCGCTGAGGCTCTCACCTCTACTCGCATCTTGTCTCTAACACTCGTGATTGCACTTTCAACCAAATCTCGGATTATCTGCTCAACATCTCTCCCAACATAGCCCACCTCAGTAAATTTAGTTGCTTCTACTTTGATGAAAGGCGCATCAGCTAATTTTGCCAGTCTCCGTGCAATCTCCGTTTTTCCAACACCTGTGGGTCCTATCATTAAAATATTTTTTGGCTGCACTTCATCACGGATAGAGTCATCAAGTTGCTGTCGTCTCCACCTGTTTCTCAAGGCAATTGCAACTGCCCGTTTTGCGGACCCTTGCCCAATGATAAAGCGATCGAGTTCTGAAACTATTTCACGTGGACTAAACGTTGTCATTATAAAGCCTTAGATCGATTCTATCGTTAAATTGTTGTTTGTATATATGCAAATTCCTGCTGCTATTTCCATCGACTTACGAGCTATAAGTTCTGCTGTCATACTTGGTTGATCTATTAATGCCCGTGCAGCAGATAGAGCAAAAGCGCCACCAGATCCAATTCCAATAAGGCCGTCTTCAGGCTCTAATACATCCCCGGTACCCGATAGAATAAGTGAGGTCTCTGCATCTGCCACGGCCATCATCGCCTCCAGTCGTCTTAAATATCGATCAGTTCTCCAGTCTTTTGCAAGCTCAACGCATGCTCTAGTGAGTTGTAAGGGATGCGCTTCAAGTTTTGCTTCTAGACGTTCAAATAATGTAAATGCATCGGCGGTAGCTCCAGCAAACCCAGCTATAACTTTTCCGTCTGATAGGCGTCTCACCTTTCTCGCTTTACTTTTTATAACAGTATTTCCGAGCGTTACTTGTCCATCACCCGCAATGACTACTTGTTCATTTATGCGAACTGAAAGAATAGTCGTTCCGTGCCAAGTATCTTGTTTGTTAGACATAGAGCTTTGCTTCCCTTCATTGGACTTGGATAATGATACTCGCAATCAAGGTCAAGTCGGAATCCTGAAAAATTGAATTTAAAAGGCAGGCTGGTCAGAGGCCTCTGTTCCTGATAAAACACAGAATTCCTGTGATTGGGGAGATTATTGATGACGACAGGACGTATTGCATCCATTAAACGAATTACTAAAGAGACACAAATAGAAGCATCTGTTAATCTAGATGGTTGTGGTTTGTTTGAGGTAACGACCGGCATTGGGTTCCTTGATCACATGATGGAACAATTATCCAAGCACTCGTTAATTGATCTGAACCTAAAAGCAAAGGGCGATCTTCATATCGACTTTCACCATACCACCGAGGATTCTGGTTATGCAATTGGCGATGCTTTAAAAAAGGCTTTGGGCGCTAGGACTGGTATCAAACGATATGGAAATGCTAAGGTTCCAATGGATGAAGCTCTTACTGAGGTTTCAATAGATATATCGGGTAGACCTTATTTGTCATGGCAGGTTAAATTTTCTAATGCGAAGGTTGGTGATATGGACACTGAGCTTTTCAAAGAGTGGTTTCGAGCATTTGCCCAGTCAGCTGGAATTACAATACATGTGCGGAATTTGTATGGTGAAAATATGCATCATATTATTGAGTCTTGTTATAAAGCCCTAGCAAGAGCCTTAAGGGAAGCGACAAGCGTAGATGTCCGGGCCAGTGACTCTATCCCGTCAACAAAAGGGTCGATTGGTGGCGATATTACTGAGGTCTGAACTATTATGAGTCTAGCGATAATCGATTGTGGGTCTGGTAATTTGAGATCAGCAGCGAAGGCCTTTGAAAAAATGTCCGCCGGATCCATAAGGGAAATCCATGTAACAAAGTGTCCTGATTTAGTGTCTAAGTCAGATCAAATAGTGTTGCCTGGTGTGGGATCGTTCCCTGATTTTAAAAAAGGAATGAGCTCTATTTCTGGTTTGAGAGAGTCGCTGGAAGAGCAAGTAATGAAGCGTGGAAAACCATTTATGGGGATTTGTGTTGGAATGCAATTGATGGCAGATATGGGTTACGAATATTCGATGACGAGCGGACTAGGTTGGCTACCCGGTGAAGTTTCAAAAATAGACCCTAATCAAAAAGGTAGTGAGGTTAATTTGAAGGTACCCCATATGGGTTGGAATTCACTGTCTTTTAAGGATTCAACGCACCCTTGTTTAAATGGTATTGAGCATGGATCGTACGTTTATTTTGTCCACAGTTTTCATTTACGCTTAAAACAAGAAACAGATCTAATAGCTACCACTCAGTATGGTGATATGCTGACAGCCATAGCTGGTAGAGACAATATAATAGGAACTCAATTTCATCCTGAAAAAAGTCAAGAAATTGGTTTGAGACTGATAAAAAACTTTTTAGCCTGGCGCCCGTAAAGAGATTTAAGATGACAGCCAAAGATTCATTAAACCATCCAACAAAAATAATGGTCGAACTGATTAACAGTCTACGGTCGTCGGATCTTAATGATCTTTGTGATGCAGCAGAAATGGCTATAATCGATGGGGGTGGATTTGGTTGGTTAGCTCCTCCTCCGAGAGACATTTTAGAGGCTTATTGGAATGGTGTATTGCTTATTCCTGAGCGGGATCTATTGGTTGGTCGATTGGATGGGGTTATAGCGGGTTCATGCCAAGTATTTCGACCAGCACGAAATAACGAGGCACAAAGTTTCGCGTGTAATTTAACGACTAATTTTGTTGCTCCATGGGCCAGAGGGCATGGATTGTCAGCAAAACTTATAGAAGCTGCCGAAGCTCAGGCAATGGAAATGGGTTTTGATGTTTTAAACCTCGATGTTCGTGAAACCCAAATCGCTGCGATTCGACTCTTCGAAGGTCTGGGTTATACGAAATTTGGAGAACACCCTCATTATGCAAGGGTTGGTGGAAAATATGTGAAAGGCTGTTTTTATTATAAAAAATTAAGAGAGAAAGTTTAACAGTAAAGGACCGAATATGATTCTATTTCCAGCTATTGATTTAAAAAATGGCTCTTGTGTCAGGTTGTTGAGAGGAAACATGAACGACGCTACTGTTTTCAACCTGTCTCCTGGGGAACAGGCTAAAAATTTTGCAGAATCTGGTTGCAAATGGTTACATGTCGTTGATTTAGATGGTGCTATTGCGGGGCGCCCAATAAACTTAGAAGCAGTGAATTCTATCTTAGATAATGTCGATGTTCCTGTTCAGTTAGGTGGCGGCATCCGCAATATAAAACAGGTAGAATTCTGGTTAGAAAAAGGTATTTCGAGAATTATTTTAGGTACAGTGGCGCTTAGGAATCCGGAGTTTGTTATTGCTACTTGTAAAGCATTTCCAGGTAAAATTAATGTTGGTATCGATGCTTTAAAGGGGTTTGTTGCTGTGGAAGGTTGGGCTAACACTTCGCAAATAACAAGTTTAGAGTTGGCTAAAAGATTTGAAGATGCTGGAGTTTCGGCATTAATTTTCACAGATATTGATCGTGATGGGGCATTACAAGGCCTCAACATTGATGCTACGGTGGAGCTATCTTTAGTAACCTCAATCCCTATAATCGCTTCCGGTGGTGTCGGGTCGATCTCTGATTTGCGTAACTTAAAGGAACGGGCAACTAAAACCATCTCAGGAGTAATTTGTGGGCGGGCTCTTTATAACGGAGCAATTGACTTAAAAGAAGGTTTAGACGTGCTAGCGGCATGATAGATTTGGAGCTCTAGAATGCTAACAGTTAGGATTATTCCATGCTTAGATGTGAAAGATGGTAGAGTTGTAAAAGGGGTAAATTTTCTTGATTTGATTGATGCAGGAGATCCCGTCGAGCAAGCCAAAATTTATGATCGTGAAGGAGCCGACGAGCTTATATTTCTGGATATTACGGCGAGTAGTGATAATCGAGACACTTTGTTAGATGTTGTAAACAGAACTGCTGAGCAGTGCTTCATGCCATTGACGGTTGGTGGTGGGGTAAGATCAGAAGAAGATATAAAGAAGTTGCTCTTAGCTGGCGCCGATAAAGTTTCTATAAATACAGCAGCCATATCTCGGCCATCGTTCGTTAAAGAGGCAGCTGAAAAATTTGGATCTCAATGCGTGGTTGTAGCAATCGACGCAAAGCGTGTTGGCGCAGATCATTTTGAAGTTTTCACGCATGGAGGCAGAAAAGCAACAGGCCTTAATGCGGTGGAATGGGCGAAGGAGATGGTTTCCTGTGGGGCGGGAGAAATACTTTTGACTTCAATGGACAGAGATGGGACTAAAAAGGGCTTTGACATTCCACTCACAAAGATTATTTCCAAGTCGGTTTCAGTTCCAGTTGTTGCGTCGGGAGGTGTTGGATCAGTGGAACATTTTTTGGAGGGAGTTCAGGAAGGTGGTGCGTCAGCTGTTCTGGCGGCTTCTGTGTTTCATTTTGGAGAAATTAGGATATCTGAAGTGAAAACAAATATGGCTGCCGCAGGATTACCGGTCCGACTATAAGGGAGTTTAACAATGAAACATAGGTTAGATGAATTATTTGATACTATCCGAGAAAAAAAAAGTGCTAACCCTAAAATATCGTATACAGCAAAACTTTTAAAAAGTGGAACTGGAACAATAGCTCAAAAAGTTGGGGAAGAAGCAGTAGAAACAATAATAGAAGCTGTATCCGGCAGACAAAAACAGTTAGTGAATGAAAGTGTCGATCTTTTATATCATCTGATGGTCTTATGGGTTGATAGCGACATTAAATTACAAAATATCTGGGATGAAATAGATAGAAGAGCTTCTAAATCCGGTATTGAAGAGAAAGCTAACAGGGGTGAAAAAAAATTATAAAAAGGTGAGATCAAAAGTAATGACTTATGATACTGAGAACATTTTTGCTAAAATCCTCAGAGGCGAAATACCGAACACGACCGTATACGAAAATGAATACGTTTTGGCATTTGAGGACATAAACCCACAAGCACCTATTCACATTCTAATAGTGCCAAAGGGTCCATATACTGATATGGCGCATTTTTCTTTAAGCGCTTCAGGGGAAGAACAGGTCGCTTTTACTAAATCCATAAGTGAAGTTGTGAAAATTGCCCAACTTGAGTCAACTGGTTTTCGCGCAATAGCAAATACAGGAATCGATGGGTTGCAAGAGGTTCCCCATTACCACCTGCATATTCTGGGGGGCGGACCTCTTGGCCCAATGGTAAACCTTTAGTAGCCATAGTTTATACTCAGAGTTTTGACTCTATTGCATCCCAAATAATCGCAGCAGGATCGATGTTATCAAAATTACCAAGCTCCTGTATGCCAGTTGGAGAGGTAACGTTTATTTCTGTTAAGTGGTCGCCTATAACATCGATCCCAACGAAGAGAAGCCCTCTTTCTTTAAGTGTAGGGCCAATAATCTCGCAGAGTTCTTGGTCACGTTTACTTAGATTGCATTTAGTTGGAATTCCCCCCACGTGCATATTGGATCTGGCTTCGCCACTTGCTGGGACCCTATTAATAGCACCAATAGCCTTCCCATCTACCAATATTATTCTTTTGTCTCCTTCCCGTACTTTAGGTAAATATTGTTGAACAATTATAGGTTCACGATAAAAGACTTCATATAATTCTAATAAAGAACTTAAGTTTTCATCATTTGGTTTTATGTGGAAGACGCCTGCTCCTCCATTTCCATAGAGTGGCTTTACTATGATATCTTTATACTCCTTTCGGAACTCGTCCACCTCTTGTCGATCGTTTGTAATTAGCGTAGCTGGCATTATATCTTTAAAGTGCGTGACAAATAATTTTTCAGGCGCATTTCTGACATTTATGGGATCATTTACGACAAGTGTTTCTGGATGAATGTGTTCAAGTATATGAGTTGCCGTTATATAAGACATATCGAATGGTGGATCTTGCCTCATTAAAATAACGTCGACTTCGCTCTTTAGATTTATTATCGAAAATTCTTCTAAACTAAAGTGATTTCCTGTAACGCGCTGAACCGATAAACCTTGGGCCTTGGCGGTGATTACTTGATCCTTAAATGTAAGGTTTTTTGGTAAATAATGGATTAATTCGTAACCTCTTCTTTGAGCCTCCAAAGCTAGTGCAAAACTACTATCACCATTAATATCAATTGAGTCTATTGGATCCATTTGCAAGGCTACTATAAGGCTCATATTGTAAGCTCCTGATAATTGGGTATTGTTAGCTTTAGAAATCTAATAATTAAACGGTTTTAAAAAGCGGAAAAAGTTATTAAGGAATTTGGAGAATTTCATCTAGGATTGAATTCATCACTGGTTCGAAATAGTCATATAGCTAATAATATTTTCCACGTAATTTATATTTCTAGCATGATTGATTATACTATTTATCTCAGTTTGGTTTCTTGCAATGCCAAAAATATATACGATGCCGTTTACTGTATCTATACTGAAATTAATTGAACTTATAGACTGATCTAAAATCAATTGGGCCTGAAGAGATTTAGTTATTATCAAATCTTTGGCTTTATTGGTGATGGAGGCGGTGTTTGTTACTTGCACTTCGTTTATCACCTCTCTAACGCCAGTTACTTTCCATGATAATTTAGAGATCTCTATGCGATGATCTGCTGTAGTTACCGATCCAGTTATTAAAACGCGACCGTTATCAACAGAAATTTTCACGGAACTGAAAAGATTATGATCTTTCTGAAATAAATTGTGATTTATTTCCGTTTTTATTCGGAGGTCAGAGGCAGAATTTTTTAATCCTTTTTCTGATTGAGTTGCGTTAGCGACTGTCGCTCCAGCACCGATAGCAAGCCCTAGTGGAGAAATTGGAGAGCACGATGAGGACAGCGTTACCAAAGCCATACAAATTAAAAAAGTGATCAGAGCTCTTTTGGGTGTATAAAAATAATTTCGATTCATAGTTAGTCCTTATTTTCCAAAGTTTTGGTTCTATTCTTTATTAATATTTAAGGCCTGCTCGTAAACTATCGATCGAGATACTCCAAGCTTATCAGTTGCAAGTTTCACGGAATCTCGCAAGCTATTATTAGATAGCAATTCTTGTAACATTAATTTTAGTTCTTTCTGGTCCACATTTGGTTTCTTAGTTGGCGGCCCTATTACTACTACCACCTCTCCTTTTGGGGGCCCATTGCGCTCGTAATATTCAATTAGCTCTAAGATGTTCCCTCGTTGAACATCTTCGTGAATCTTCGTTAATTCACGAGCTATTGCTGCCGATCTTTCTCCTAAACAATAATTTGCATCTTTCAAAGAATTGAGTAAGCGTTTAGCCGAATCATAAAAAATCAGCGTGGTCTCTAGCTCCTTCTGTTCTAGAAGTTTTTTACGCCGGGCATTTCTTTTATTTGGCAAGAATCCGCCAAAATAAAAGCTATCGGTTGGTAGCCCAGAAATTGTTAGAGCGGCAATTAGAGCAGTTGGACCAGGAACAGTTGAAATCTTTAAATCATTTTTTATGCAAGCTTTTACTAGCTGGTACCCAGGGTCTGAGATAGACGGTGTGCCGGCATCACTGATAAGAACAATTTTTGCGCCTGCTTTTAAACCATCAATAATTTTTGGCCGTACTAGTTTAGCATTGTGCTCGTGATAATTGGAGAGCCTACTGACAATGCCATGTTTTTCTAGCAGTCTTTTTGAGACACGAGTGTCTTCGCACAATATTTTATCAGCTGATCGTAACGCCTCAATTGCTCGCAAAGATATATCACCCAAATTGCCTATCGGAGTTGAGACAAGTGTCAGGCCAGGTTTAGAATATGGGTCCGCCATAATTTTGCCACTAAAGTCTAGTTTACTGAAAAGTATGTTTGACGTATTGTTATATATTTATCGGCCTTTTTGAGGAGATCAAACGTGGGCCAAATAGCGCAACGCTCTTTAATACGTGCCTTTAATAACACTTTTATAACGGCCTGTCGTCGACTGATGAGCTTTTTAGTCATTATTATTTTATTAGTTTCAGGTTGCCAACCAGAGCATCGGCAAAGTCAAAGCCTTTCGGGTCAACTACCAATAAGAGTTTCTCCGAGACTTGAGACCACCGATTTAGCAAAAATCCAGCAAAATAGGGAAAAAAAGGCGCAGCAGGATTCAATAAATTCTAGAAATACTGACTATAAAGAGCAACTATATCTTTTCAATAATATCAGCAAAAATCCTAGAACCGATATACAATCGAGCGATCGAGCCAATAATACTAAAGGGCAATTCGTTGATAAAGTCTTGGACAACAATAAGGACAGTAAAATTGGTATATTATTGCCACTATCGGGAAATGGTAAAGAAGATGGAAGAGCATTTTTAGACGCAATGCAGCTGGCATTTTTTGAAGTTGCTAATGAAAACCTCGAGCTACTTATAGCGGATACGAGAGGGAGTCCTGCAGGTGCGGTAGAGTCCGTTCAAAAATTAATAGCGGAAGATGTGGGATTAATACTGGGGCCGCTCTTTAGCGGATCTACTGACGCAATTGCACCTTTAGCTAGAGCCGCACAGATACCAGTTATAAGTTTCTCTAATAATAAAAAAGTTGCAAGGACAGGAGTGTTCGTATTTGGATTCTTACCAGAACAACAGATAATACGTATTTTGAAATATGCCTTTAAAAAAGAGTATCGGAAAGTTGCGGCATTTGCGCCGGCAAACGCATTTGGAGAACTATCTTTATCCGTTGCTCGAGGCATAACAGGTGAAATGGATCAGAAACTAGTAAGAGAGATACTTTATGATCTTAATACACAGGACCTCAACCAGCTAGTCAGAGAGTTTTCAGAGTACGATAATCGCAAGCAAAGATTGAAGAGGCAAAAAACTCAATTAAACAAACAATCTGACGATATATCTAATGACGCATTAACTCGTCTATCTGGCCTAGATACACTGGGAGACCCCCCGTTTGATGCCGTTCTTCTTCCGTCTGGTGGTGGCGAATTACTTACCGTAGCGCCACTACTTGCTTTTTATGATGTAGACCCATCTCGAATACGTCTTTTGGGCAGCTCGCTTTGGGATAGGGTTAACGGTTTAAGTTTAGAGCCATCTTTGATGGGGGCATGGTATGCGGCCCCCGAACCTGAATTAAGGTTGTTATATGAGGCAAAATTTGAGAAAATATTTGGTTATTCTCCTCCGCGTTTGTCTTCTCTTGCCTACGATGCCATGCTTCTTGGTGTGGAGCTTGCATCTGAAGATAGAGAATGGGATGGTGGCTTGGCAACTATAACAGATCCTAGTGGATTCCAGGGTGTTGATGGTATAGTCAGGTTATTAAATGATGGTTCAAATGAGCGCGGATTAGCTATATTGGAGGTTGGTAGAGGCGGCGTTAAGGTTATCGATGATGCACCTAGCACGTTCTTTAACGATAATTAGACAAGTCGATAGAATCTATGATTGCACTTACTACTCCATTGAGTCGCTGTCGTCCAGAATCTGTAGCTTTGATAGAAAATGAGTCGATTTCTAAATAACCTTCGTTAATTAATGTTTTTAAAGTTGTATTGCCAATTAATTGATCAGTAGTTTTATGTGTTAGAGAATGAATTTTTTTGATGGGAACGCCTTCCTTAAGTCTTAACCCCATTATTATAGTTTCAGCAAACTGTTCAAAACGGCCCAAAATATTTTCCTCTATTAGAGCATGTCCATCGTTCTCCACTTTTTGTAACCAAGCATTAGGGGCTGTGATAGAGCGTTTAGCATACCGCTTGCCGTCGATACTCGTCAGCCTGCTATGCGCTCCAGGACCTACTCCCAGGTAGTCTTCGCTGCGCCAATAAATCATATTATGTTGGCATTCAGCTCCCAATTGTGCATGATTTGAAATCTCATAATTATATAATCCAGCGGATGTGAGTCTCTCTATAGTATTTTCGTAAAATTCGCCAGTTAACTCATTACAGGGCATCTCAAAAAGCCCACGTTTGTGCTGGGAATAGAATGCAGTGCCTTTCTCTATAGTTAGCTGATAAACTGAGATGTGCTCACCTGCAATTTCGAGGGCTTCTTCTAACTCAAAAAGCCAGCTTTTTAGATCTTGTTGTGGTCTAGCATAGATAAGATCGAAAGAAACACGGTCAAATGTCTTGTGAGCTGTTTCCAGTGCCTTTATTGCGTCTATTTTATTATGTTCACGGCCAAGGAACGTCAGGTCTTTATCATTCAAAGCTTGCACACCTACTGATATCCTATTGATCCCAGCATCTCTAAATAGACTGAAGGTTTTATATTCAATTGATGATGGATTAGCTTCTAAACTTATTTCTATTGGGCCACTTTCTGGCCAAATATTCTTAATAGTTTCTATAATAGAGAAAACAGTTCCTGGATCCATTAAAGATGGTGTCCCACCACCAAAAAAAATACTTTTGAGTTTTTTATATTTTAAATGTTCTGATAAAAAAACCAATTCTTTGATAAGCGCTTTTCGCCAACGATTGTGGTCTATTGTCTCGGAAACATGACTATTAAAATCACAATAAGGACACTTCGATAAGCAAAATGGCCAGTGGACGTATATACCAAGATCCGTATTTGTCTTAAAATCAGGCATCATCAACGTAATTCTGAAACTTTGCAAAAGCTATAGATCGATGACTAATCGAATGTTTCCAATCTTGATTTACTTCGCCAAATGTTTTGTTGTAGCCCGACGGCATGAAGAATGGGTCGTAACCAAAGCCCATATTTCCCCTTGGCGGCCAACAAACAGTGCCTTTGACGGATCCTTCAAAAACTTTTGTAATTCCGTCAGGCCATGCAAGTGCTAGTGAGCAAAAAAAACTTGCAGACCGTGAAACGCTAGTTTTTTTTTCGAAGTCAAGTTTCTTCAGAGCGTTATTCACTCTATTCATTGCAAGGTAGAAATCTTTACTTGGTCCTGCCCATCTAGCGGAGTAAATGCCTGGCCGACCGTTCAAAGCGTCTACAATCAAACCCGAGTCGTCAGCTAATGATGGCAACTTACTCGCTATTGCTGCTGCCTCAGCTTTTAGTTTGGCATTACCAGAAAAAGTACTTTCTGTTTCTTCTGGTTCTGGAAGGTCCAATTCATCAGCTGCAACTATCTTTAGACCAAGTGGAACCAATAATTCCCGAATTTCTGTAACCTTACCGCTGTTATGACTGGCTATTACCAGACACTTAAACAATTTAATTTTTTCCGAAAACAAGTATCAAAGTCCTAGTGAATTCTTTTGAAGGCTAATTAAATTACGTATGCCATTTTCTGCTAAAGTTAAAAGTTCATTAAATTGTGTCTTTTGGAAAGCTTTTTCTTCCGCAGTGGCCTGAATCTCAACTATTGTTCCGTTTCCGGTCAAAACAAAATTTGCATCCACTTCGGCATTAGAGTCTTCATCGTAGTCAAGGTCTAAAACAGCAGTCCCTTGGTAGATCCCACATGATATTGCTGCAACTTGATCTGTAAGGGGAATCGATTTGATTATTTCTTTATTATGTAGATGAGACAAAGCTAATCTCAATGCAATAAATCCCCCTGTGATGGAGGCAGTTCTTGTACCGCCATCGGCTTGCAATACGTCACAATCAATCCGAATTTGCCGTTCTCCAAGAGCTTTCATATCCATTACTGCCCTCAACGACCTCCCAATTAGTCGCTGTATCTCTAATGTTCTACCGCTTTGTTTCCCACGAGCCGCTTCTCGGTCCATTCTTGTGTTAGTAGATCTTGGGAGCATGCCATACTCAGCTGTTACCCAGCCAGTTCCACTGTTTCTAAGAAAAGATGGCACTCTTTCATCCACGCTTGCTGAGCAGAGGACATGCGTATCGCCAAACTTGACCAAACATGATCCTTCCGCGTGTTTAGTGGAATTTAACTCAAAGGTTACTGGACGTAACTCGTTAAAACTTCTACCAGAGGGGCGATTAGATGCTACAATCATTGTCAATTTATCCAAGATCTAAAATTGCAACCTACTTTGTTGTCTCCAAGACGTCCAGTTTCGATATTTTTAAAATACGGTTAACTGAGCAAACAACCAGATCAGTTAGCGTTGACGTTTTGTTATATCAAACATAATTTAGATATATGAAAAATCTTGGGATTTTAAAACTGAATGATCGTTCTAAAGCCGTGTTTCAACACATAGTTGACTCGTTTTTGACTTCGGGAGAACCGATAGGTTCAAAAACCCTTTCGCGTCTTATCGACCCAAGATTATCTGCTGCTACCATAAGAGGCGTTATGGCTGATCTTGAAGAAGTCGGGCTGTTATTTTCTCCTCACACCTCTGCCGGACGATTACCAACAGATATGGGTCTTCGAATGTTTGTTGACGGCCTGCTGGAATTGGGTGGCGATTTAAGTCCTAGTGAGCAAGCAAGCCTAGAAGGCCAATGTTTCTCGGCAGGCCGAAATTTTTCGGAGGTTCTTGAAGATGCAAGTGCTGCCCTCTCAGGTTTGAGCGAATGCGCGGGTCTCGTGATCTCGCCAAAAATGGATGCTCCTCTTAGACAGATAGAGTTTGTTCCATTAAACGATAGACGCTCCTTAGTCGTTATGGTGACCGATTCGGGAATAGTGGAGAATAGGGTCATTGAACTACCAAGCGGTTTACCCGCTTCCTCACTCACACAAGCATCTAATTATATCAATGCTCGTTTGGCCAACTTATCTATGGAGGAAGCCCGAGCTCAAATTTTAAACGAGATCAAATATCGTAAAACAGAATTGGATTCTTTAACTAATAAGGTAGTAGCTGACGGTGTAGCCCTATGGGCTGGAGGGATAAAAGGAGGATCTCTGATCTTGCGGGGGCAATCGAAACTGCTAAACGAAGTTAATGCAATGGAAGATTTAGAGAGAATCAGAGCCTTATTNGAAACATTAGAGCGNAGGGAGAGTGTNNTAAATTTNNTNGATGCAACTGGNAGNGCTGAGGGNGTNCAGATATTCATNGGTGCCGAAAACCATTTATTCAAAAATGCNGGNTGTTCTATGATCATTGCGCCTTACCATGATAAAAATAGAAGAGTAGTGGGAGCGTTGGGTGTTATAGGGCCAGTTCGAATGAATTATGCGCGAATAATCCCTGTCGTTGATTACACATCAAAATTAGTTGGAAAACTATTAGACTGAGCAAAGTAACGTCTAAGCTAACTTGTAAATGAAAATTAAACACTTAAGTAAAGCGCTTACGCAATAAAACTGGTATTGAGTTGAAGGTAGAAATGACAAACGAAAATCAAGTTAAAAACGAAGAAATGGGCTCGGTAGACCTGGAAGAACAAAAGATCGATGAAGAAAATCTGAACGCTAAGGAGACTAACGCTGAGGACGNCGTTGCTGAATCTGATGACTCTTTAAATAATAAAGTCATCGAATTAAAGGACCAGCTTTTGCGATCTGTAGCCGAACTTGATAATTACAGAAAACGGGTAGACAGAGAAAAAGAACAATTGCGAAAATTCGGTATAGCAAATTTTGCAAAGGAGCTTTTGGCTGTTGCTGATAACCTTCGCAGGGCCCTAGAGTCGGGGCCGTCTGAGTTAGCGGGGGCAGATGAAAAAGTTAAAAATCTTATCGTTGGTGTCGAGATGACAGAAAAAGAGCTCTTAGGNGCTTTTGAAAAAAATGGCGTACGGCAAATAAATCCGTTGGGAGAGAAGTTTGATTATAATTTTCATCAAGCTATGTTCGAGGTTGAGGCTGAAGATAAAGAACCCGGAATTGTCGTGCAGGTTTTGCAACCGGGTTACGCAATAGAGGATCGAATTCTCCGGGCGGCGATGGTTGGAGTGTCAAAATCTCGGGGTGCTGATCAACCCGAAGGACTTGATGAAAAAGCATAATACAAGTCTATTGATTTTGTGCGTATCACCGTTAACAACATTCTAGCAAAATATTGATCTCTCATTAATATTCTTTCTATTCGGTGGTTGAAGCAGTAAGTAGGACTTCCTATATAGCGGGGACAAGGGATATATTGAGTTCTGACAGATCTTGAGTTGAATATTAGCGATGATCCGCTGGATAATGAAAAAGAGGTTTTAATGTCTAAAGTTATTGGTATTGATTTAGGTACGACGAATTCTTGTATATCCTTTATGGATGGCCAAGACGCAAAGGTTATTGAAAATGCTGAGGGAGCGCGGACAACGCCATCAATGGTTGCTTTTGCTGAGGGTGATGAAAGGCTAGTTGGCCAGGCCGCAAAAAGACAAGCGGTTACTAATCCAGAGAATACGCTATTTGCAATTAAACGTCTGATTGGNAGGCGGCATGATGATAAAAATGCGAAGAANTTCTCCGAATTAATGCCTTATGCTGTTGTTTCTGGTGAAAATGGNGATGCTTGGGTGGAGGCTAAAGGGGAAAAGTACAGCCCTAGCCAAATCTCATCATTTACGTTGAGAAAATTAAAAGAGGATGCGGAGGCATTTTTAGGCAGCACTGTTGAGCAAGCAGTCTTGACTGTCCCTGCGTACTTTAACGATGCTCAGCGCCAAGCGACAAAAGATGCAGGTAAAATAGCTGGACTGGAAATACTGCGGATCATAAATGAACCGACGGCTGCCGCATTAGCCTACGGTTTTGATAAAAAAAACAACGGAACAATTGCGGTTTATGACCTTGGTGGTGGTACATTTGATGTCTCTATTCTCGAGATCGGCGATGGTGTATTTGAAGTAAAGTCAACAAACGGGGACACTTTTCTAGGAGGCGAAGATTTTGATCATCGGGTTATTGATTACCTTGCAGACGAATTCAAAAAAGACAACGGTATAGATTTGCGTGCCGATAAGCTTGCTTTGCAACGTTTAAAGGAGGCTGCAGAAAAAGCTAANATGGAGTTATCCAGTTCAGTGCAAACCGAGGTAAACCTGCCGTTTGTAACCGCTGACCAGACCGGCCCAAAGCATTTGAATATAAAATTAACTAGGGCAAAACTTGAAGCTCTGGTTCAAGACCTTGTGGACAGGACAGTGGGTCCTTGTCGCGCAGCATTGAAGGATGCTGGGTTAAGTGCAGGTGAGGTTGACGAAGTAATAATGGTTGGTGGNATGACTAGAATGCCAAAAATTATTGAAACAGTAAATTCCTTTTTCGGCCGGGAGCCGCATCGGGGGGTCAATCCTGATGAGGTAGTAGCTTTGGGTGCAGGTATACAAGCCGGAGTATTGCAAGGAGACGTTAAAGACGTACTTCTCTTAGATGTTACACCTTTATCTTTGGGTATAGAGACGCTNGGCGGTGTTTTCACTCGGTTGATTGATAGAAACACAACAATACCAACTAAAAAAAGTCAGGTTTTTTCAACTGCAGAAGACAATCAAACGGCTGTAACAATTCGTGTGTTTCAGGGTGAGNGAGAAATGGCGGCAGATAATAAAGTGCTGGGACAATTTGACTTAGTTGGTCTTCCATCTGCTCCCCGGGGTGTCCCACAGATTGAAGTGGCCTTTGACATAGATGCCAATGGAATTGTTAATGTGTCAGCTAAGGATAAGGCCACTGGTAAAGAACAGCAGATAAGAATCCAAGCGTCTGGTGGTCTCTCAGATGAAGATATTGAAGGGATGATTAATGAAGCAGAGCAAAATGCCGAAGGCGATAAGCAACGGCGTGAACTTGTTGAAATAAAAAATCAGGCGGAACAAGCAGTTCATTCAATTGAAAAGATGTTAACCGAAGTGGGTGATAAGGTTAGTGACGAAGAGAAATCAGATATTGAGCGGCTATCCTCCGAGTTGAAGGTTCTATTAGAGGGCGAAGATGGTGCAGCTATAAAAGAAGCANTAGACGCACTTCAGCAAGCTTCAATGAAATTGGGTGAGGCAATGTATAACGCGCAGCAAGAGAATGCTGATACAGATGTGTCATCCGAACCTAGCTCTAGCGGGTCTGAGAATGGCTCTTCTGATGCTGATGTAGTCGATGCCGACTTTGAAGAAGTCGATGATAAAGACGATAAGAAATCAGATGAAAAATAAACCACATTTTNANTTGGTGGCGATTAGGTAGAGTTTACAGATTCGGGCGCACTTTATGGCTAAACAAGATTACTATGAGTTGCTAGGTGTCCAGAAAAATGCTTCGGAGGCCGAGTTAAAAACGGCCTTTAGAAAAATGGCAATGAAATTCCATCCAGATAGGAATCCCGATAACCCAAACGCAGAGAAGTCATTTAAAGAAGTAAATGAAGCTTATGATGTCTTAAAAGATAACCAGAAACGCACTGCATACGATCAATTTGGTCATGAAGCGTTTGAGGGGGGTATGGGCTCTGGACAGAGCAGCCAGGGATTTGGATCTGGTTTTTCTGATATTTTCGATCAAATGTTTGGTGACCTCGGTGGAGGCAGGCGNAGCGACCCTGGGNCTAATCGTGGNTCAGATTTGCGTTACAATCTAAGTATTAGCTTGGAAGAAGCATTCACTGGACGAGAGGCCGATATAAAAATTCCAACTGCCATAGCTTGTGACGTGTGTAGCGGGAATGGAGCAGCTGCAGGTTCTAAACCCGTGAATTGCAGAACCTGCCAAGGGCAAGGTAGGGTGAGAGCTCAGCAGGGGTTTTTCACCATTGAAAGGACATGCAGCTCCTGTGGAGGAGCTGGTCAAGTAATAGAAAACCCTTGTCAACCTTGTAGGGGTAGTGGTCGTNTCCAAAAAGAAAAAACCTTATCTGTTAATGTTCCTGCGGGAGTTGAAGAGGGTACACGAATTAGACTGAGTGGCGAGGGAGAAGTTGGTGCGCGTAATGGTACCGCAGGCGACTTATACATTTTCTTAAATATAGAGGAACACCCCATATTTAAAAGGGAAGGGGCGGATATATTCTGTCGCGTTCCTTTAACGATCAGTACGGCTGCGCTAGGTGGGCAGGTAGAAGTTCCAACTCTTGGGGGTGGTCGAGCACGAATAAGCATTCAAGCTGGAACCCAGAATGGNCGGCAATTCCGGTTAAGAGGAAAAGGAATGTCAGTGCTACGGCGAGCCGAACGCGGCGATTTATATGTGGAGGCCGCTGTGGAAACGCCAGTCAATTTGACAAAAGCCCAGAAAAAGCTTTTAGAAGAATTTTCTGACCTTGTAAGTGATAAAAATAATCCAGAGTCGACAGGTTTTTTTGCTAAAGTAAGAGCGCTGTGGGAAGACTTATAGGNATAGTATAATAACACAGGACTGGCAGGAGAGATATCAGCCTCTTGTTCCGGAATTGTAATGTCCTTATGGGGGGTCTACTTCTGGGGTCATAAAAAATGAAATTAGATTTTCTTGACCGAGTAAGTACATTTCTGATGGTTATTTATACTGATATCGTTTCAGCAGAAATNAAGGAATATAGGNTCCTCGAAAATAAGCGANATTTATGCCTGTCCAAAAAGCAACTTTCTCGTTTTTGTGTGTTGGCGTGTTTTTAAGTATAGGGGTTGTGGGTAACGTAAGTTATTTAGAAGTTGAAACCTCACAATAAGAACTACCATCCTAAGTAACTGTTAAATATAGGNNAAANATATATTTCATAAAAAANATATATTTTTAGCCTCGGTAGTGCCATTTAATAAAACGATAAAAAATTGNACAAAATATCAAAAAAAATNAGCACTACTTGTCTATAAGTCNGAGTTTTATTTATTTGCGCGTTAAAGATGTTTGGATGGCTCGCCCTTCACCTTTAAGGAACGCAGTGGCCGCTCTGTTTACAGCGATTGTGTACCGAATCCCGAAGCGTTGCCCGTCTGGCATAGTAGAAAGAGGGACCGAAATGAGGTCCTTGTAGTTACCTTGGAGAGTTGACAATTGTTGATCTATCAAAGTTGAAATGTCCTCCGGGTCAAGGTGGTCTGAAAAATAAAATGCTGCCAGAAAATCGGAAGATAGTCTCTCCTGGGCTTTGGTTCCTTTAATTACAGTTTGAAAATTTATCCGACCATCGTCTGTTATCGTATATTTTTTTTTGGGGAGGCTTTGCTGTTGAGCTTGTACATTCTTATTCTTACTTGAAATTAATNATTTGGCTTCAAGTTTTCCAAGTGCTGGGTATAACGCCCCATAACTAGCCGTTTGAAAATGCTTAAAGTCATTGTTAATAATTTTATGGATTTCATAACCAGTCTTCGGGCCAGAGTATAAGACCCCGAGACATATCGTGTCTAAATTCAACAAAACATATTCTCCAATCGATATATCGNCCTGATANTNACAATAAAATCAATATATTAAAAGTTGATACACATCCACTAAAATNTTGTGGGTAGAGGCCTTTTTTTATTTTCGCCATACACTCANNATTAAAAATTATTAATTAGTGTTAAAATTAATCGTTAGTAGGTAATGTTTAGAAAAAATAAGTGGGCTTAATTAGAGAGGTTAGTATGAGACAAATAGCTGTAGGTGTAGTAGGTGTGGGTGGCCGTATGGGGGAGATGACGGTAAAAGTAATTATGGAAGACCCACTTGCTAGTATCGCTGGTGGGGTTGTGAGGATCAACAGTCCGATGGTTGGGGCTGATCTTGGAACTACAGTTGGCAGTGAACATTTGGGCATTCAAGTGACTGATCAACTATTGGACGTATTCTCAAAATCTGACGTTATCATTGATTTCAGTTTACCAGATGCGGGAGCAAAGATCATCGATGCCGCATTAACCACTTCCACCCCATTAGTGGTTGGAACAACTGGGTTAACAAAATCTCAAGAACAGGCCTTAATGGACACTTCAAAAACGATTCCCCTGGTATATGCGTCTAATACCAGCCTTGGCATAAACCTCCTTTTCGCGCTAGTTGAACAAATTTCCAGAGCACTACCAGTTGACTTTGATATCGAAGTTTTGGATTTCCACCATAACAAAAAAATTGACTCTCCGTCTGGGACCGCTTTAAGCCTTGGCCATGCCGCTGCTCGAGGGAGAGATAGCAACTTCGATGCTATCGCTAAACTATCACGAGAGGGCGAAGTTGGACGCCGGAAAGAGGGTGAGATAGGTTTTGCTGCTTTGAGAGGTGGAAATGTCATAGGTGAGCACTCGGTCATTTTTGCTGGTGCTGGAGAGCGAATAGAACTGGCGCATAAAACGTCTGGACGGGAAATATACGCTTCAGGAGCGCTTAGGGCCGCGCATTGGTTGTCTGAACAGCCTTGCGGCCTCTACACTATGCGGGATGTACTGGGCCTAACATCTATCATCTAAATTATCTTTCCGCGCACGTGGGAGTAGCACCTTTAATATTCCGAATACAGGCTTCAAGTCTCTCAGCAAGTCGCCGCTTATCCTTCAAACCCATAAACTCTGCTATTTCCATAAATTGACCACGCGATCTGAAAATTAAAATTGATTTTTGATTTCTAAATATCGAAAAATCTACCATGGTCCAGTAGGGATTGAAGCTGACCGTTTTCCAACATGTTTTTCCATTGAAAAACCTAACTTTGATACTATGGTTAGTAATGGTAATTTCCTGGGCAAAAGAAGCCTTCTTAAAAATCAAACGTAAAGCGAAACAGAGTAAAACTATGTCTACCACCATAAACCCCAAAACTGGCCAAGCCCCTAATAAAATAAACCCAACCGAGATAAATAATCCACATCCACTAAAGCCGAGAAGTAGTATTTTTGCTCCTGCAGATGTTAAGCTATTTTGTGGGGAAAGGCGTTTGTAGAATATATNCATATTTAAACCTACTTTTCTGCCNCTATCGATTGGGTNCGGCTGAAATATCAATAANCCTGAGCACCCCTTGTTANCTAGAGCATTTTTTCATTGTTTAAAGTCCTCAGTCCTTGGTGTTAGCTTTTGGCACAATATTGANAAGCGACAGCATTTTAAAGCTAAGCAATATTAAACTTTGTCAGTTAATCACTTTTTATTAGAAAGCATCTTATTTATGCATTTCTGGATATCAATTTTGATATTGTTTCGTTGTCTGAATTCGAAATATGTAGATACTTTCGCTCCTTTCTTCCCATAAAAGAATATATCTAAGATGCATAGCTCGGTCTGATACTGTAGGACTACCGCCTTCCCTTCTTTTCGGGTGAAATCCGGTTTACCAATGAGTTCTTTAACGCTTAAGATTGTTTTCTTCAAAAAGACGGCAGAAGGAGAGATTTTTTCAACCCTTTTTGCTTTCTCTTTACTAAATATAGCTCGACTTTCCGGCTTACTTTTTTGCGCTTTGGGTTTACTATCAACAATGTCGTTGATGACCTGTTTTTTTTCGTCAAGTTCGCTGCAACTCATCAAACCCAATGCAAAACTGAGAATAATAGCTGGGTATTGTGCGCTTTTTATCATTTTATAGTTGAGACATTTTTTGCATCGACCCCTCTATAATTCCACCTTTTTCAACCTCGAGTTGAAGATAGGTAACATTGCCCTTCAATGTCCCTGTACTTTTTATGGTCAATTGTTTTCCAACTGTTAATTCACCCTCAAATAAGCCTGCTACTACAACATGATCAACGGTTACTTTTCCCTTAAAAGTTCCAGTCTCTGCTATTTCTAAGTTGGTAGCGTTTTCTAGGGTAGCATCAACAAAGCCTTCAACAATCAGAGAATCGCATTCGGCGATTGTCCCATTAAGTGTAATCTCCGTCCCCACATGTAGCTGTTTTTCACCAATTGTACTTTTTCCTCGTTTTTTGGTTTGGGACCCGACAGAATTCCGAACATCTGATAATAGACCCTCGGTAATACTATTTTTGACGGCCATTAGAGTTTACCTTTCGTTATGGTTATATTAAAAACTATGCTTTCTCAGTTTTTAGGACGAGTGAATGAAAAAAATGTGTCATAAAAACAATCCCAAGAACGGCAGCGATTAAATTCAGAATTGGAATCGTCGATATACCCACCATAATTATCCCTCCAATTATGACCTTGCTGTTATTTTGTTTTTTTAATAAATACCGATCTTTCATCTCTAAATGCCTACTTGCAACTGTTTCGAATAATTCCTTACCGATAAGATACCCATTAACCGAATAAAAAATTAAAAAACTTATAATTGGAAAAAAAGTTCCGATTAAATACACAGGTGCCAGAAGAATATTCACTATTATTGTTATACAAAAATTTTTACTAATGCTAAATCCAAGCTCTGATAATTTTATCTGTCGCATCCCTAAACGAGATGGATAGTATTTTTTCTCGATATGGTCCACAATAGAATCGGAATAAATACTTCCAATCATTATTGTTATAGGTGGCAGTAATAGTGCCCCAAAAATTAACGCAAGAAGCCCCCAAGCCCATGAAAGAATAGGACCTAAAAGCCAAATGTCGAATACTTGGTGAGTATTAAAGAGTGTCCAACACATATAAACGATCATAATAATTGAAAAAAGAGATAGGATTACTGTTTTAAAAAGGATGGTTCGAATATCTGGTTCCAATAGATCTAAAATACTCGTCTTAAAAAGTTTAAGCATGCCCAACCAAATCAAAAATCATCAAATTACTTGTTCAACCACATTATCTCAGGGCATTATAGCTTTCCAACCCTTAAACAAATTTTTTTAACCTTTCGATACGGACATCTCGTGAAAAAAACAATAGACGTTACTACCATAGGAAATGCCATAGTTGATACTATTGCAAGTGTAGATGATGTTTTCCTTCAAGATGTAGGAATTGAGAAAGGGACGATGTGCCTTATAAATGATGATCAAATCAAATCATTTTCGTCAAATATTCGCTCAACAATAAATACTTCGGGTGGCTCAGCTGCCAATACGATAGTGGGGTTTTCTATCTTGGGGGGTAAGGGGGCTTACATAGGTAAGGTAAAGGCAGACACTGCCGGAAAAGTCTTCATAAATAATTTGGACCACTTGGGGATCCATTACACGACCAAACCCACTATATCGGGACCTGCGACGGCTCAATGTTTAGTTTTTGTCACGCCGGATGCCCAGCGTTCTATGGCTACATATCTAGGGGCATCTACAGAATTAAAACCAGAAGACATCGATCCGGAGATCATAATCTCGTCTCAGATGGTTTATTTAGAGGGTTACCTCTGGGATCCACCAAAAGCAAAAGATGCCTTTAAAAAGGCGATAAGTTTGGCACATGACAGCGGTGGAAAAGTGGCTTTGTCTTTATCTGATTCATTTTGTGTGGAGCGATACCGTGACGAATTCTTAGATTTAGTAGAGAACCAGATTGATATGTTATTTGCAAATGAGAGCGAAATCATGTCGTTATATCAAACTAATGAATTCGAAACCGCTATTAACTCACTACCTAAAACTAATCTCATCGCTGCTATCACGCGCGGAAAACAAGGATCTGTAATTTTATGCAATGATGATAAATGGATAATACCTTCGCAGAATATAAATACTGTTTTGGATACGACTGGCGCGGGGGATTTATATGCAGCAGGGTTTCTTTATGCCTATATAAATAAATATGATTTAGATATTTGCGGAAAACTTGGTGGTCTTGTTGCTGCGGAGATAATTAAACACTTTGGGGCGCGTCCCCAAACTGATTTGAAGTTATTATCTGATGCGTTTTTAAAGAGTGCGTAAATTCCTAACGATAATAATAAATTTTTGCTATTCTTCGTTATCCCCCTATTTTCAAAGCAAATTGCTGCTCGTAATGACTTTAGGTTTTGTGAGTGGGCTTCCTTTACTTTTATCGTTTGGGACTTTGAGCGCATGGCTAAGGGAGGCTGATATAGAGCGCTCAACAATTGGTTTATTTTCCTTGGTGGGATTACCTTACGCATTAAAGCCGCTTTGGGCTCCCTTAATGGATGGAATCAACATTCCTTTTCTCACAATTCGCATGGGACGAAGAAGGAGTTGGTTAATATTTTCTCAGTTGATGTTGGCTATAGCAATATCAGGCTTAGCACTATGTGATCCTGCTCATGCCCCTTTTTTATTAGCATTATTCGCAATTCTTGTAGCTTTCTTTTCTGCCAGCCAAGATATTGTGATTGATGCTTATCGAATAGAAATTCTTGACGATGAAGACCAAGGAATTGGCGCCGCTATGGTTACTTATGGATACCGTATTGGTATGCTAGTTGCCGGAGCGGGAGTCTTTTTTTTAGCCGATTATTGGTCGTGGACCCATGCTTACTTGACGATGGCAGTGCTAGTTTTGATGGGTGTCATAGTAGTCAGCTTCAGTAAAGAGCCTTCCCTTCCAAATTCAAGTGTGGAATACAACGAGCAAGAGCATCAAAAAAAAACAAGTAGACTATTGGGTTGGGTACAACAATTTATAGTAGCGCCATTCTCTGAATTCACAATGAGACGAGGTTGGTTCATTACCTTATTATTTATAATAACATTTAAGTTGGGAGATGCTTTTCTGAGTACCATGACGAACCCATTTTATATAGATCTTGGCTTCACAAAAACAGAGATAGCAGAGGTAACTAAAGTATTTGGGCTTCTTGCACTTGGACTTGGTTTATTTATAGGTGGAATACTTATAAAGAAAATAGGTTTGCTACCCTCTCTTTTTATTACAGGGGTCCTGCAAGCGCTATCTAATCTTATATTTGCATATCAGGCTTTGGCTGGTCATGACGTTGGAGCTTTAACATTAACGATTGCTGTAGAAAATATAACAGGGGGAATGGGCACTGCGGCATTTGTTGCATATCTCTCTATTTTAACTAATAAAAACTTTACGGCTACGCAATATGCGCTTTTGTCTGCGCTAATGTCTTTAGGACGTAATGTCTTGTCGTCACCATCTGGTTATCTAGTGGATGCTGTTGGCTGGTTTGACTTTTTTGTATACTCATCAATAGTCGCGGTCCCTGGACTGATATTAATGATAATATTGATAAAATTTTATCCAAACCATACAGGCTCGAGTATTTAACAAACCCGGGCCTCAATTTGTGCAAAAAGAAAGTGTAAATTCTTTAATATGATTAAAATTTAAAGTTGTAACGAATTTTCTACGTGCCGGCATTTAAGCATAGATATAACGGACAATCTTCAAAGTGACCCAAAACAATCTAATGATATATTTATTAAAAGATGGATTTTGTCAGTTATCCCTCTTTAAGAACGTCGCGAGTAAATTTGCACATTCTGAAGGGTGTGAGTTTATCAGAAAATGATTGGCTTTGTTAACTACCGCTATTTTGCTATTTGGTATGCTCGTTGATAATAAATTGCTGATTTGAACCATAGCCGTATTGGCTAACTCACTTCTAACTATTAAACACGGTATCTTAAGTTTTTGGTAATCCTCGCTTGAGGCATCAAATTTGAATGCGGTTCTCCAATCCAAGATATTGGTTAGTGCCGATGCCCTACAATAATCTTGCACCACTTTGGGCATAGAAGAAAAGGTTCCATTTCCGCCCCAATAATCGATTATTGATTTGACAGCATCTTTATTGCCAGAAAAATACTCTTCCTCAAAATGTCTGTTAATCTCCCTCACTGTCTGAAAACTTTTCGCATAAATGGCTGTTTTTAGGAGTGAAAGTGGGTTTGCTTCGAAGGTAGTTATACTTTTAATATTCAATTTCTTTTTAAGTGCAGCAGCAAAACACACTAGTCCTCCAAAAGAATGGCCCACGAGGTGAACTGGTTGACAGAGTTGCTCGACGATATTGTATAATATTTCAATTTCATGCTCTATACTATTATTACTAAGCGTCCGGCTTTCGGTGGTTTCACCATAACCACAAAGGCTGGTGCTTATGAATTGATACCCATTTGGAAGTCTTTCTTGGATTCCTCGCCAAGCAGCTGAGGTGCTGAATGATCCAGGAACAAAGACGATATTGGTTCCAGAACCCGATTTTACAAATTCAAAATCTCTCTTGCCTATTGTGATCATCGATCTGTTATATAGCCTCAGTATTAAGTAGTCCCAGTATTATGGCATAATTTTTAGAGCCTTTTGGAAAAAATCTTTTGTTCCAAAGTTACCTGATTTTAGCGCCAGCGCAATTTTTGGCTCTTGAATAGTTATTGTTCCGGGTACCCCTGGATCAATTTGTTCGCCAATTTGGAGGCTTTTAATCTTTAATGCTCCAACCACTGCCCCTGCTGTTTCTCCTCCGGCAACTACTAAACGTCGAACACCATCATCAACCAGGGTTTTTGCTATTGATCCCATAGCGTTCTCTATTAAAGAACCCGCTTTGTCTGCACCAAGTGTCTTTTGAGCTAATTTAACTTCGTCAGAAGAAGCGCTAGCATAAATCAACACAGGACCTTTTTTAATTCTAGGCTGAGCCCACGAAATCGCCTCCTTAACAGCATTTGGATTTAAGTCGATATCAATTGGGTTCAACTTAAACGAAGGATGATCTCTCGAAAATTCAGCAATTTGATTTAATGTTGCTTGGGAACAGCTACCGGAAAGAATTAAGCATGGTCCCTTAACAGGTTCAAGCTTGCTAGCATTTTGAGAAAGATTGACTAACCCGGATTTTCGATAATTCTCTGGTAAACCGATCGCAATTCCAGACCCGCCAGTTATTAGTTTAAAATCCGCCAAGGCTTCACCCAACATATGCAAATGTTTATCGGTAATAGAATCGGTGATTGCTATTGAAAAACCGGACTTTGTGAGTTTCTTAAAAGAATTTTTAAGTGCTGTTGGACCAGCTTCAACTTCGTTATGTTGAATAAGGCCAATATTACCCTGCGTTTGTTTTTCTAAAATTGTGACTAAATTACTTTCTGTCATCGGTGTTAATGGGTGTTTATTCATGTGGGTATCAGATAGTAAAGAATCGCCTACAAATAAATGTCCTTTGAATACTGTTCGTCCAGTTTCAGGGAACGCGGGGTTAGCTATTGTAAACTTGACATCAAGTTCCGCCATCAGTGCTTCTGTCACCGGTCCTATGTTACCTTTATCTGTTGAGTCGAATGTAGAGCAATATTTAAAAAAGAATTGTTGGGTCCCCGCTTTTCGCAACCACTTCAAAGATTTCAACGATTGGAGTATAGCTTCGCTTGGTTGGATCGTTCGTGACTTGAGAGCGATAATAACAGCATCAATATTTGTTAAAGAATAATCTTCTTCAGGAACACCAAGTAATTGAATAGTTCTTAATCCTCCGCGCACGAGCATATTTGCAAGATCGGTGGCACCTGTAAAATCGTCTGCTATGCAACCAAGTATTGGGGGCATTATTCTCTCCTGTATATGATCGAATCTAAACCCTAGCATCAGTCCGTTTACATTTATACTATTAGATTATAGATCAGGTCTAATGTGAGTCATAACAGAACAGGATGTACATTTGCCATGCCAAAGTTTGCTGCAAACATATCGATGATGTTTAATGAGGTTGATTTTTTGGATAGATTTGCCGCTGCTGCTGCAGCAGGCTTTAAGGGTGTAGAATTTCTTTTTCCTTATGACTATAGCCCAGAGGAAATAAAAGTGGAGTTGGATGAAAATAATCTGATCCAAGTCTTATTCAACACATACCCTGGCGATTGGGAACGCAATGAACGCGGATTGGCTTCTATTCCTGGTCGAGAACAAGAATTTGAAAAGGCCGTAGAACAATCAATCATTTATGCTAATATATTGGAAAACCAGTGTATTCACGTGATGAGCGGGCTAGTAGAAAAAGATACACCTAAACGTCATTTTGATACATTGATTTCTAACTTGAAACGTGCAGCACCAGTAGCAGCTCAAAATGGTAAAACCCTAATAATAGAACCAATTAATACCCGCGATATTCCGGGATATTTTTTGAATTATCAAGCTCAGGCAAGATCTATAATAGAAATAGTTGGGGCAGATAATGTTAAGTTACAGTTTGATCTATACCATTGTCAGATTATGGAGGGTGATTTGGCTATTCACATGCGCGAATACCTCGATATAATAGCGCATATGCAGATTGCTGGAACTCCAGGACGACATGAACCAAATATAGGAGAAGTAAATTATCCTTATTTATTTGAGCTTATGGATGAACTTGGCTATGAGGGCTGGGTAGGTTGTGAGTATCGACCTAAAGTCGACACTAATTCCGGATTGAGTTGGATGAAAGAGCTATAATGCTCAACAGGGGATACTGATGAATATAACGATTACGGGAGCTTCTGGGTTTCTTGGCCAAAAATTGGCTCTCAGATTATTGAACGCTAATGCTTTGCAAGACGCATCAGGAAGTTTTTCAAAGGTTGAGCATATCACATTGCTAGATGTTATGGGGCCTTCGAAAGAGCTGGCTGATAATCCCCGAGTGACTATTGTAACGGGAGATATCGCTGATCGATCTCTTCTAGAAAAGGCGATTCCGAGTTCAACAGATAGTATTTTTCATTTGGCGGCTATAGTTAGCGCAGGTGCGGAGGAAGATTTTGATTTAGGTATGTCGGTGAATTTGGACTCTACTCGAGCTATACTTGATATTTGCAGAAAACATGAAACGCGACCAAAAGTAATATTTGCGAGTTCTTGTGCCGCTTTTGGCGGTGATATGCCAAATGTTATCGCAGACATGACCGCTCGAACACCACAAACTTCTTATGGAACACAAAAGGTGATAGGCGAATTATTGATCAATGATTATAGCCGTAAGAAATTTGTCGATGGTCGAGCGCTGCGTTTCCCAACAGTGGTTGTCCGCCCTGGCAGGCCAAATAAAGCAGCTTCAACTTTTGCGAGTTCGATTATTAGAGAACCTTTACAAGGCCAGCCAGTCATCTGCCCTGTAAGCCCAGAATCAAAAATGTTTTTAGCATCCCCCCGTTCAATAATAGAGAATATTATAAGAGCTCATAATCTATCTTCAGAAGATTGGGGGCCGTCACGCGAGGTAACGTTACCTGGTTTTAGCATGAGCATAGGAGGTATGGTGGATGCATTGCGTAACGTCGCAGGAGATATTGTTGCCAGCAGAGTGAACTGGGAACCAGATGCTTTTATTCAAAAAATAGTAGATGGCTGGCCACCGGAGTTTGATACAAAGAAAGCCTTGGCATTAGGTTTTATAAGAGATTCATCAATGGAAGAAGTTATCAACGCGTTTATTGAGGACGAATTAAGTGGTTCAATAATGAAGAATTAGTGTCACCGTAGGTCTGTAGTCACCGGCGCATGATCAGATGGCTTTTCCCACCCTCTTGCTTCACGCAACACAGTAGATTCTGTGATGAGCTTTTTTAGCGCTGGCGTGACCCAGATGTGGTCCAGTCGTCTCCCTTTGTTTGCGATGTTCCAGTTGCGGGATCTATAACTCCACCATGTGAATAACTTTTCGGGCTCGGGTGTTAGATGCCTGGCAGTATCTACCCAGCGACTTGCAGTCATAAGCCTATCTAGATGTTCAACTTCCACTGGTGTGTGTGATACGACTTTGAGAAGCTGTTTGTGAGACCAAACATCTGACTCTAGTGGAGCAATATTAAGATCCCCTACCAGGATCATTGGGTCAATTGGTTTTCGTTCGGATGAAAACCAATCAGTTAATTCAGAGAGAAACTTTAACTTATGCTCAAATTTCTCATTCTTCTCAATATCAGGTTCATCGCCTCCTGCTGGGACGTAGAAATTGTGTAGTTCTATTTGATTATTAAATGTGGCAGATATGTGACGGCAGTCTTCTTTTCCGGCCCAATTTAAAACCTTAGTTGTTCTAAATGGGACCCGAGAAATTAATGCAACACCGTTGTATCCTTTCATTCCATTAACAGCGATATGAGGATATCCTGCGTCCTTGAAAATTTGATAAGGAAATAATTCATTGGGACATTTTGTTTCTTGGAGACAAAGAACATCTGGCTCAATGGTTTTTAATATTTGAGTTGCTGAAGATGCGCGTAACCGGACCGAATTAATGTTCCAAGTTGTAACTTTCATTATAAATTGTTCATCGATAATTAATCTCTAGATCAGTTAGTCCTGTGATTGTCCCATGAAGGTGGTCACCTGCTTTAACAGCGTCCACACCATCGGGGGTTCCAGAATAAATAAGATCACCAGGTTTTAATTCAACTAATTTAGATAAATAACATATCGTTTCTGGAACTGACCATATTAAATGGTTAACAATTGATTTTTGCCGAATTTGGCCGTTTATACTTAGTTGAATGACTGCATCTTTGATGTTTCCAACATTCTCTATTTTATGAATTGGTGCACATGGTGCAGAATTATCAAACCCCTTAGCCATATCCCAGGGGCGCCCAAGTTTTTTTGCTTCATTCTGTAGATCTCGTCTCGTCATATCTAACCCCACGGCGTAACCATAGATACAATCATTAGCCAATTCCTCTTCTATGTTAGAGCCACCTGATTTTAGTGCAACTACCAATTCTATTTCGTGGTGTAATTCTTTTGTTGAAGAGGGATATGGAATTAGTGACCCCGAAGATACAATAGCATCAAAAGGTTTCATAAAGAAAAATGGTAACTCGCGATCTGGGTCGTGTCCCATTTCGCGGGCATGCGCTGCGTAGTTTCTACCCACACAAAAAATACGTCGTACGTTAAATGGATCACCGTCAACAACTTCGACGGTGGTTGGAGACCAGTCTGTAATTATACTATTCATTTAATTCCTATATTTATTGATTTATCACGTGAACAAAACGTTACTTCACTCCATCATATTGTAGGCGGTTTTAACAACGAAACAAATAAGCTCAGTTCAATCCCATAAGACTTTTAGAGAAAACTTCAGCATCAAAAGCATTTAGGTCTTGAGCGGTCTCTCCAACTCCTACAGCGTGGACAGGTAACTGAAACTCTTTTGCTAGTGAAATTATCACACCGCCTCGAGCAGATCCATCCAGTTTGGTAATGACAAGACCTGTAATATTTACCATTTCTAGAAAAGTAGCTACTTGACTGTGAGCATTTTGTCCAACCGTCCCGTCTAACACTAATATGGAATTATGGGGCGCATCGGGTAGTTGTTTTTTTATGACACGTACTATTTTAGCAAGTTCATCCATCAATTCTGATCTATTTTGCAATCTTCCAGCAGTATCTATAAGAAGAATATCGGTCTGGTCTTCAATGCATTTGGCTATTGCATCGAAGGCTAAAGCGGCTGGGTCACTCCCCTGCGGATGCGTTATGACGGGCACTTTTGTTCGTTGTCCCCATACTTGCAGTTGTTCGATTGCTGCTGCTCTAAAAGTATCGCCGGCTGCTAGACATACTTTTTTTCCTTCTCGTGACCATTGTTGAGCTAACTTACCAATAGTAGTTGTCTTTCCACTTCCATTAACTCCACAAACAAGGATCACATGGGGTTTTAGAGAAGTATCAATATTGATTGGCTGTGCTACAGGCCTTAAGATATCCGCAATGTCATTTGCAAAAGAAATACGAATATCTTCTTCACTGATAGCCCGATCAAACTTTTTTGCTGCTAGATTTTTAGTTAATTGATTTGCTGCGGATACACCTAAATCAGATGTTATTAGCAAATCTTCCAGTTCCTCAAGGGTTGCGTTATCAAGTTTTTTATCCGTGAATAGAGAAGATATTCCATTGACAACCTTATTGGACGATTCCGAAAGTCCACTTTTAAGCCGTTTAAACCAACTATTCGAATTAATATCTTTTTCCAATTTCTATTGTGGCCCTTCGATGCTGTCACAGAGTTTTAGTGCTGTTGCTGTTTTTACTGTTACATCAACAATCTCTCCTGGGCTAACTTGTTTTTTAATGCTCATTGGTATGAAGTGTTCTGTCCGACCAATGGAGTCTTTTTCCATTAATACCCTCTCAGTAAGTCCAATACGGTTTTTTAAATATTTTTCGAGCACCCGATTGCCGGCTTCTCTTAACATAGCAGCCCGTTCTCTTCGGATTTTTAGTGGGACTTGCGGCATTCTTGCAGCCGGCGTTCCTTCTCTAATAGAATAAGGAAAGACATGCAGATGCACTAGTTGAATTTCACTAATTAAATCGAGTGATTGTTTGAACATTACATCTGTTTCTGTTGGGAAACCAGCGATCAGATCGGCCCCTAGAACAATATCAGGCCGGATATCTCGGAGTTGTTTTGCTATTTTAATAACATCTTTACGGAGGTGCCGGCGTTTCATTCTTTTTAGAACCATATCGTCACCGGCCTGAATGCTCAAATGTAAATGCGGCATTAGCCGTGGTTCATTTGCAATTAATTTTAATAAATCAGGGTCGATCTCAACTGGATCCACCGATGACAATCGAAGTCGCCTTAGATCAGGAACATTGGCTAGTAAACGTCGAACCATGCTACCAAGATTTGGCTGCCCTGGCAGGTCAGAACCATAGGATGTAAGATCTACACCAGTTAAAACAATTTCTTTATAACCGTTTTCAATCAAAATTTGTGTTTGTTTAACTAATCGTCCAATTGGGATTGATCGGCTATTTCCTCTGGCAAATGGTATAATGCAAAACGTGCAGCGGTGGTCACAGCCTTGTTGGACCTGAACGAATGCCCGAACTCTATCTTCAAATCCGGCAACAAGTTGCGGGGCTACTTCATTAACACTCATTATATCGCTTACAATTGTTTGCTGACCTGCATCTTCGTTCCAAATATGTGGTATGAGTTTTTCTTCATTACCTAAAACTCTATCTACTTCTGGCATGGTCTCAAATTTTTTGGGAGCAAGCTGAGCGGCACAACCTGTTACTATAATTTCTGCTTTAGGATTGTTTCTGCGAGCCTTTCTGATGGCCTGACGAGCTTGCCTTTCCGCCTCTGCTGTTACTGCGCATGTGTTAAAAACAATCCGTTGTTTGTCAGGAGAGTTCGGGAGATGAGCCTTTATAACCTCAGATTCAAAGGTATTGAGCCGGCACCCAAAAGTTTCCACAATGTTTCTATTTGTCATTTTTACCTTCATTAGAAGAAGAAATGGCCCGTAATTGGAGGAAAATCAAATTTTTTGAATCCTTTGTAAGAATTCAGATTATAACTTCGCCTTGGAAACTGATTTCTGCTGGGCCAGTCATTAGTATCGAGCCAGAGTCAGTCCACTCAATGTATAGGTTTCCTCCATCAAGATTTACTTCAGCGTTTCGCTCTGTTAAATCATTTCGAACTGCGGCTACTAGAACAGCACAAGCACCGGATCCACAAGCTTCCGTGATTCCGGCACCACGCTCCCAAACCCGCATCCGTATTTTTCTTCTCGTTTCCACTGTTGCAAATTCAATATTGGCCCCCTGGGGAAACATACTGTGTTGTTCTAAAATTGGCCCAACTTCATCTAAATTTATAGCACCAGTGTCATTGCAAAAAAATACAGCATGTGGGTTCCCGATATTAACACAAGTGCAATTAGTGAATGGCGCGTTTTCCAATGTTACCTGCAATGTATCTGTAAATTTTAACAAAGGTATATCATCCCAGTCAGTCTTAACGTAACCCATATTGACGATAATATTTTCATCGCTGTCCCGCTGGCAAATAAGGTTACCGGCTGTTGTCTCTATGGTAATCTTAGAGAAATTGCCTTCGTTCATGATTAAGTCGGCCACGCACCTGGTTCCATTGCCACAAGCCTCTGCTTCACTTCCGTCAGGATTATTAATTTTTAAAAAAATGTCTCCACCATTCTTTGCGGGCAGAATTGTCAAAAGTTGATCAAAACCAATTCCGCGTCTTCGGTTTCCAAGAATTGGAATCAAAGATGGATCAAGTGGTGTATTGGAATCGCGCTGATCAATGACCACAAAATCATTCCCGAGGCCATGCATTTTTGTAAATGATATAGTCATAAGAATGATATACGGGTTTTTTCACTTGCAGCCAATGAACTTGTTGTCTTAGCCGATAGATTTTTATACTTTGATAAAAAAGTCAAATAGGAGATGTACGTTGGTTGTTGTTGATTACAAGCACTTAGAAGTTCTCGTTACAAGGATGATCCAAATGGCCGGTAGCGGTATTGAAGAGGCTGAAACAGTCGCATTCAATCTCGTTGAGGCGAATTTAATGGGGCACGATAGTCATGGTGTTGGGCTGGCCCCGCGTTATATGCAACATGCTTTAACAGGAACAATGACGCCAGGGGCTGATATTTCCATGATTACGGATAATGGAGTTTATTTATTATTGGATGGGAACATGGGTTACGGACAAACGATCGGCCGCGAAGCAATGAAGATTGGAATTGATAAAGTAAAGCGAAATGGTGCTGCAATCGTTGGTTTAAGAAATGTTCACCATCTTGGGAGAATTGGCGCCTGGGGAGAACTATGTGCGAAGGCAGGGTTTATTTCTATACATTACGTTAATGCCACCGGACATAAGCCATATGTTGCGCCTTATGGTGGTTATGAGGCTCGGTATTCCACTAATCCTTACTGTACAGCTATTCCTGCTACAGAGAAGACACCTATGATGGTTTTAGACATGGCGACCAGTCGGGTTGCACAAGGTAAAGTTCGGGTTGCCCATTATTCTGAAAAGCAATTACCTATGCCAGATGCTCTAGTTGGTCCTAATGGAAAATTAACAAGCGATCCTGGGGTAGTGTTNAGAGACCCCATGGGTGCGCTATTATCATTTGGGGAACATAAGGGTTATGGCCTGGCCTTGTTGTGTGACTTGTTGGCGGGTGGTTTGCCTGGGGGAGGTACGGCGAGGCCAGAGTTAAATACTGGTGAGACTATTAGAAACAACATGCTAACTATCATAATAGACCCAGAACAATTCGAATCAGGGGTTTCCTTTGCAGCAGAATTTGATAGTTTGATTGATTATGTAAAGTCAGGGCAGCCAGCAGAAGGTCATGACAAAATTCGTGTTGCTGGTGAACCAGAACAAGAATCAATGTTGAAACGGAAACTAGTCGGTATACCTATCGACNCTAATACTTGGGCAGAAATGACTAGAATGGGTTGCGAAAATGGTATGAAGAAATCGGATTTTGATGACATAGTTTGAGGCGTAATTTAAAGAAAAGAGTGTGATGCTGCCAAAGTGAGATGTATGCAGCGATAAATAATTATTCAAATATTGACTATTATCNTAATAGTCNCTATTTTNCNTTTTTCTCGACAGCTTNAGCCGTTGAGACCTTCGCGGGTTCCGTCCGTCCTCGAGTATCGAGCACGGGCGNTTTTTAGTGTTTTAAATTAACTGCTTCTATAGTTGGGAAAAGANTGTTTGTTTGATGCTTTATCAAATCGCCTTTCGGATGTATTCGATCGCCTTAGAGGTCGCGGTTCGCTCAGTGAATCGGATATTAGCGCTGCAATGCGCGAGGTTCGCGTAGCATTATTAGAAGCCGATGTAGCTTTAGAAGTTGTTAAATCGTTTATTGATAATGTTCGCGAGAGAGCAGTTGGACAAGAGGTAACGCGTTCTGTCACGCCCGGACAACAAGTAATAAAAATTGTAAACGATAATTTAATAGAGGTTCTAGGCACAGATCCAGCTTGGATTGAATTAAATGCAGTGCCCCCCGTGCCAATCATGATGGTTGGTTTGCAGGGGAGTGGTAAAACAACAAGCACTGCAAAAATTGCGGCACGATTGACGAAGCGAGATAAAAAAAAGGTCTTAATGGCATCCCTAGATATAGCGCGACCTGCAGCTCGNGAGCAGCTTAAAGTGTTAGGCGAACAGATAGATGTTGCTACTTTGCCGATGGCGCAGGGTGAGACGGCATTGTCTATAGCGAAGCGAGCGTTAACCGCAGCACGGTTGCAAGGTTTCGATGTTGTAATGCTGGATACTGCGGGTCGTGTGACTGTTGATCAGCAATTGATGAATGAAATACGTCAAATCAGTGATGTAGTTAAACCAGTAGAAACTTTGTTAGTAGCAGATGCTTTGACAGGGCAAGATGCGGTTATAACAGCAAAAAACTTTCATGAAAACCTCGGAGTTTCTGGAATTGTTTTAACACGAATGGACGGGGACTCCCGTGGGGGGGCAGCATTATCTATGCGCTCTGTTACAGGTGTTCCAATCAAGTGTGTTGGTACAGGGGAAAAAGTAGAAGATTTAGAGGACTTTAACCCTGAAAGAGTTGCAGGCCGTATATTAGGAATGGGTGATGTCGTTGGCTTGGTGGAGAAGGCAGCAGAAACGATAGAAGCAGAAGATGCTGAGCGNCTAGCTGCCAAGATGCAAAAAGGACAATTCGATCTTGATGACATGCTGAGTCAATTGCAACAGGTATCAAAAATGGGCGGGCTTGGGGGTTTAATGAGCATGTTNCCTGGAATTGGAAAGCTACAAAAACAAATGGCTGGCGCAGGTGTTGATGATCNATCGATTAANCGTCAAGCCGCCATTATCCAGTCTATGACAAAAAAAGAACGTAAAAACCCAAAGACATTAAATGCGTCTAGAAAAAAACGAGTAGCTGCTGGATCGGGTACATCGGCGCAAGAAATCAATCGACTTCTCAAACAACATATGGAAATGGGTCGGATGATGAAGAAAATGGGAAAAATGGGAGGGATTAAAGGGTTAGGGTCGTTATTTGGCGGCGCATCGCCTACTGGAGGAGATTTAGGAATAGGCTCTAATCAAAATGTCTTAGATCCATCAGGAAAATTACAGATTCCGCAAGGTTTATTAGATGGAAACAAAGGTGCTTTGCCAAGGTTGCCTCGTTTTCCAAATAAGAGATAGATTTTTTACACTTATACAAAAAGGAATTAATTAATATGGCACTTAAGATAAGATTAGCTCGGGGCGGAGCGAAAAAAAGACCTTTTTACAGGATTGTTGTAGCAGAAAACACAGCGCCCAGAGATGGACTATTTATTGAAAAAATTGGAACCTATAATCCAATGGTGGCTAAAGAACATCCTCAACGCTTGGTTGTACAAGAAGATCGCGTGAAGCATTGGTTATCTGTGGGCGCTCAACCCACAGACAGAGTTCATAAGTTTCTAGCTTCACTGGATCTGATGCCTGCTTTTGAATTTAGAGATCAGCCAAAAAAATCTGCTCCAGGCAAGAAGCGTGTTGAGCGCGAGGCTGAAGCCGCAGCAAAAGCAGCAGCAGAAGCTCCAGTAGCAGCAGAAGCTCCAGTAGCAGNAGANGCTCCAGTAGCAGAAGAGGCTCCAGTAGCAGAAGANGNNNNANCCTAGNANCNGAATAATTGGATTACTGTTCGGTTGGAGTTAGTGAGATGCCGGGTCGTATTTGTTTGGGTGTAATTGTGGGTGTGCACGGAATTAAGGGTCTTTTGCGCATCAAGAGTTATACACAAACAGATATCGATATAGCATCGTATGGATGTCTAGAGGATGAAGCTGGAAATAAAATTAATCTTGAAATAAAGGGAAGATCGAAGGCAGCCTTGTTAGCTGAAATTAAAGAGATAAAAGATAGAACGAGTGCTGAAAAATTGAAAGGGGTAAAACTTTTTGTTCCAAGGGATGCATTACCTGCTACGATGGACAACGAGTTTTACCATGCGGACCTTGTAGGGCTCTCGGTATATAACTGCAACGAAACTTTGATAGGAACGGTAATTGGTGTTCACGATTTTGGAGCAGGAAACTTAATCGATGTTGATTTAGAGGGGGTTGATAGGACGGCCCTGGTGCCATTTAATAAACAGTTCGTACCTTTAGTTGACCTTGGTGGAGGAAGATTAACATTAGATCTTATTCCAGGCTTGATCGATGAAGATGATAACGAATTTAGTGGAGAATTGATTGGCGAGAAGGATGGGTCGCACCAGTGGAGAAAATAAAAGGGTATAATAATCCTTGGCAAGCAACGGTGTTAACACTGTTTCCAGAGATGTTCCCCGGCTCTTTGGGGCAATCTTTGGCTGGAAAAGCGTTAAAAACTGGTGTTTGGTCGTTAAAATCACTAGACATTCGCGGCTTTGCAGGCGATAAGCACCGCTCAGTAGATGCGGCTCCTTACGGTGGTGGGGCTGGAATGGTTTTGCGCCCAGATGTAGTAGATGCTGCTTTGACTGCGGTTGAACATTTACCGGGACGTCGGATATACCTCTCTCCGAGGGGTAAACGTTTTGATCAGTCGGTAGCGGAGGCCTTAGTTGCAGATCCAGGTGTGGTTTTAGTGTGTGGGAGATTTGAAGGGCTGGACGAACGAATAATCGAGTCTAGAAAGCTGGAAGAGGTAAGCCTTGGTGATTTCGTTTTGTCGGGTGGTGAGATCGCATGCACAGCAATACTCGACACTTGTGTAAGGTTATTGCCGGGCGTACTTGGATCCCGGGACGGACTTAAAGAGGAAAGCTTTATAGATGGACTACTTGAGTATCCTCTTTATACACAGCCAAGGGAATGGAAAGGAAAAACTGTTCCAGAAGTCTTGTTGTCTGGGCACCATGCAGATATAAAAACATGGCGACGAAAGCAGGCAGAGACAATTACGAGGGATCGGCGGCCAGATTTATGGGCGCGGTACCAAAAGTGAAGTTAAATATGGTAAAGACCCTATGATTGAGTGGTCGTAATAACAGTGGAGTTAGGCGGATGAACATCGTCGAGAAGATTAGCAAGGATCAGATTGACCGGGTAGTAGAGAATAGACCCATTCCAGAATTTGGGCCAGGAGATACACTCAAAGTGCACGTTAAAGTGGTTGAGGGTACACGAGAGAGGGTTCAGATTTTTGAGGGTGTCTGTATTGCACGCAAAGCAGATTCAATAAATTCTAATTTTACGGTGCGGAAAATATCCTATGGAGAAGGTGTTGAGAGAGTTTTTCCTTTATATTCTCCTAGGATAGATCAGATTGAGGTTGTACGCCGTGGTAGGGTGCGTCGAGCTAAATTATATTATTTGCGGGGACGTCGCGGAAAATCGGCTCGAATCGCAGAAAAAATACAGCGACCTTCTAAAAATACTGAGAGCAAATAGTAAGATTACTTATTGTGATTGGTTGGGTTAGTCACTTGAGGAAGCAAGACATTCCTATAAAACCTATTATCAATATGATGATGGTTACAAAATTGTGTTTGATTGTCTATTTGCTTCAAAATCAGCTTTGTCAGTTGAATGAACTAAATTAGAGTCCTTTGCGAAAGCTATCAGGCCTATGCAGAGAAAAGCCTAGGTGACGTAACGATTAGTAATTGGAGAAGCTGTATAATGTCAAAACCACAGACACTTTTTGATAAAATTTGGGATGCTCATCTAGTTGACATGCAAGATGATGGTACTTGCCTAATTTACATCGATAGGCATCTAGTGCACGAAGTAACCAGCCCGCAAGCATTTGAAGGGTTGCGAACTGCAGGACGGAAGGTCCGTAGAACAGACTTAACCCTAGCAGTAGCTGATCATAATACACCGACAACTGATATTTCGGAGGGAATTGTTGAGGAGGAATCTCGCGTTCAGGTTGAAACCTTAGAAGAAAATGTTAAAGCGTTTGGTGTTCCATATATTAACCTTACTGATGCTCGCAGGGGTATCGTTCACATCATTGGTCCTGAACAAGGGTTCACTCAACCTGGAATGACTATTGTTTGTGGTGACAGTCACACAGCAACACATGGTGCGTTTGGTGCTTTAGCCTTTGGTATTGGCACATCAGAAGTAGAACATGTTCTTGCCACCCAGACACTACTTCAAAAGCCGGCAAAAAATATGAGAGTGACTGTTGAGGGCACTCTTTCCAGAGGTGTGACAGCCAAAGACATCATATTAGCCATCATTGGGAAAATAGGAACAGCGGGTGGTACTGGTCATGTCATAGAGTTTGCAGGAGAAGCCATAAGAAACCTTTCTATGGAATCAAGAATGACAATCTGTAATATGGCAATTGAAGGTGGGGCTAGGGCAGGTATGATTGCTCCAGACGAAACCACATTTGATTACATGAAAGGGAAGCCAATGGCTCCAAAGGCTGGTGCTTATGAGCAGGCTGTAGCTTACTGGAAAACCCTTCCATCTGATGAGGGAGCTTTATATGAAAAAGAAGTAATCCTTAAAGCTTCAGATATTGTGCCTCAAGTTACATGGGGTACTAATCCAGAGGAGGTTGTCCCAATAACTGGATTGATACCTAACCCAAAAGATATAGAAGACACTGTCCGCCGCGCTAAGATTGAGCGCTCAATCGAGTATATGGGATTGCAAGCTGGGACACCTATATCGGATGTACAAATTGATAAGGTTTTTATTGGTTCATGCACAAATGGTCGCATTGAAGACTTAAGAGCCGTTGCAGAGATTGCAAAGGGAAGAAAAGTGGCTTCTGGGGTTCATGCAATGATTGTCGCAGGTTCGGGATTAGTAAAAGAACAAGCTGAAGAAGAAGGTTTGGGTGCTATATTTAAGGAGGCTGGGTTTGACTGGAGACAGGAACCGGGATGCTCAATGTGTTTAGCAATGAATGCGGATAAACTAGAATCAGGTGAGCGGTGCGCGTCTACTTCTAATCGAAATTTTGAGGGTAGGCAGGGACCTGGGAGCCGAACACATTTAGTTAGTCCTGCTATGGCAGCGGCAGCAGCGATCAAAGGCAGGCTGGCTGATGTTCGGGACTTATGAAAATTGATGGGGGAGTTAAATTATGGAGAAGTTTGATAAACACAGTGGTGTAGCGGCACCATTGAACATGATTAATATCGATACCGATAAATTGATTCCAAAACAATTTTTAAAGACAATTAAGCGGACTGGTTTAGGGCAGTATTTATTTAACGAAATTCGGTTTAACTCGGATGGAAGTGAGAATAAAGACTTCATTCTTAATAAACCGGCTTACCGGGATGCAAGTATATTGGTCGCGGGTGATAATTTCGGTTGTGGTTCTTCTCGCGAACACGCCCCATGGTCATTATTAGATTTTGGAGTCAAATGTGTAATTTCAACTAGTTTTGCAGACATTTTCTTTAATAACTGTTTTAAGAACGGTATTCTGCCGATCGTGGTCTCAAAAGAACAATTAGATCAACTAATGGATGATGCCAACAACGGGGCAAATTCGATATTAGATATTGATTTAGAAAATCAACAAATAGGTCGACCTAACGGCGACAAAATAAATTTTCAGATCGATGAATTTCGAAAACATTGCTTAATCAATGGCTTGGATGATATTGGATTAACAATGCAAAAACAGGATAGTATTGGTGATTTTGAAAAGAGACGAGAAATCGAGCAACCCTGGGTTTAATTACAACGAAAGTTAAGCCATTTAACCCAATGGGTTAACTTTGAGGAAAAATTATTATGGCATCAAATAGAAAATTACTCGTGCTTCCAGGAGACGGTATTGGTCCTGAAGTTGTTGGGCAAGTTCTTCGAGTTGTCGAATGGCTTGGTGCTAAGCGGTCATTGTCATTTGATTTGGAAGAGGGGCTCGTTGGTGGAGCGGCATATGATGCGCATGGAACGCCGTTAACGGATGAAACTCTGGCTGATGCAATTAGTGCTGATGCAGTTTTGTTTGGTTCGGTTGGTGGTCCAAAATATGATGATTTGCCATTTGAATTAAAACCTGAAAGAGGTCTTTTACGTTTGCGGAAAGAAATGGATCTTTTTGCCAACCTCCGACCGGCCATGGTTTTTGACGCTATGGTCGATTCGTCAACGCTAAAAAAAGAAGTTATTGAGGGCCTGGATATATTAATCCTTCGAGAGCTTACAGGCGGCATATACTTTGCGGAACCGCGAGGTATTGAGGAGCTGCCAAATGGCGATAAGAAAGGCTATGATACGAATTTATATACAACGCCCGAGATAGAAAGAATTGGACGAGTTGCCATTGATTTATCACGAAAAAGGCGAGGTAAAGTAACATCAGTTGAAAAAGCCAATGTGATGATGTCTGGAATTTTATGGCGTGAAGTAATGGAAAACCTTTTTAAACTGGAAGGTCAAGATATCGAGACCGAGCATATGTACGCCGACAACTGTGGGATGCAATTAGTGAGAAACCCGAAGCAATTTGACGTTATTGTAACGGATAATCTCTTTGGCGATATGCTCTCTGATTGCGCGGCCATGTTAACTGGGTCCCTCGGTATGCTTCCATCTGCATCCTTAGGTGCGGTAGACGAGGTTACTAAGAAACGTTTTGCACTTTATGAACCTGTTCATGGTTCCGCGCCCGATATAGCAGGAAAAAAAATGGCCAACCCTATAGCCGAACTCTTAAGTTTTTCGATGTCGCTGAGGTATTCATTTGATATGCAGGATGACGCAGATTTAATTGATAACGCAATACAATCAGTTTTGGCATCTGGAATACGAACTCCAGATATTATGCAAACAGGGATGACGTTAGTTTCGACTGATGTTATGATGGACAATATCTTAAAAGAACTAGATAGATCAGTCTAGAAACACTGAATTTCCTTAGTGAGCAGGGAATCTGAAAATTGGTGTTGCAAATTTTCAAAAGAGCCTCAGAAAATATATTTGAAATGGATATTCTATGAGTTTTAAAGTTGCAGTTGTTGGCGCAACGGGTGCTGTTGGTCGTGAGATGTTGCAGACTCTTGAGGAAAGAAATTTTCCTATTGAGGAAATAGTACCTTTAGCGTCTGAAAAATCTATTGGTAAGGAAGTTTCGTACGGAGATAAGCGTATTCTGAAAGTCCAGAACCTTGAAACTTTTGATTTTACAGGTACTGAAATAGCCTTATTCTCTGCTGGTAGTTCTATAGCGACTAAGTTTGCTCCAAAAGCGGCCAAGCAAGGGGCCGTGGTCATCGATAACAGCTCTCGCTGGCGAATGGAAACTGATGTTCCATTAATTGTCCCTGAGGTTAATTCGGATGCCCTGGGAGGATATTCCAAGAGAAATATTATAGCTAATCCGAATTGTTCTACAGCCCAGTTGGTTATGGCATTAAAGCCGTTACATGACGTATTTAAGATTAACCGAGTGGTTGTTTCAACCTATCAGTCTGTATCAGGGGCGGGAAGTTCTGGTATGGATGAGTTATTTAACCAGACGCGCGCAGTTTACGTAAATGATCCAGTAGAGAACCATGAGTTTAGTAAAAAGATAGCGTTTAATTGCATTCCTCACATTGATACGTTTATGGATGATGGGTTTACTAAGGAAGAGTGGAAGATGACAGCTGAAACTCGAAAAATCTTAGATCCAGCAATAGATGTGGTGGCACATTGCGTAAGGGTTCCAGTTTTTATTGGTCATTCGGAAGCAGTTTTTATTGAGACGAAGAAACCAATAGATGAACAAGGGGCCCGTGACGTTTTAAGTGCTTTTCCAGGTGTAATCGTTGTTGATCATAGAGAAAGTGGTGGATATGTAACACCTGAGGAGTGCGCAGGGGAAGATGGTGTATATATTAGTAGGTTAAGGCGGGACCCCACGGTGAAAAATGGTTTAATTTTCTGGTGTGTAGCTGATAACCTTAGAAAGGGCGCCGCGTTGAATGCGGTTCAGATAGCAGAGATCTTGATCGAAAATCATCTCAAGAAGGCGGGATAAAATCTAAATATCTAACGAGGTTATAAAATCAGTTTAGCAGACCCGTTTGTTTTGATCGTCGACAAGTTGCTCAGCGTGCTTATAAGGCTTAGTTCTTTAGAATTTCGCTCACAGGTTGCTCTTAAAACGGTCTCACAACCCTCTGTTGCAAAAGCTAGAGCATTGGATAAGTTATTAGTTTCCAAGAATGCACTTGTGAATAATGAAGAAAATAAATCGCCAGTCCCACTGAACTTCTGCTTTATCCTTGATACAGAAGTCATCCATATACCGTCATTACTAAAAGCGTAATTTAAGATATTTTCAGCATCAAGAACCCCAGTTACTATTACATTTTTTGGTCCCCTCTTAATTATATTCATAGCGGCTATTTTTAGAGTCGACAGGTCGCGTATTTTGATATCAGAAAGCCAGCCAAGTTCGCTTCGGTTTGGTATAATGACATCGGCTTTTGGTAATAGTTTATTTTTGAAAACTTCTACTAAACCTTCATTAACATAAATTTGATCGTCATCGCCTATTACAGGGTCTAATACATAAAGAGCTGCTTTGTTTTGTTTTTTTACAAGATTAACTGTTTTTAAGACACTAGCCGCCGTGTCTATTTCTCCTAAATAGCCAGATAGTATCACTTCACAATTAGGCAGTATGCCAAGATCGCAGATCCCTTTAATTTCATTATCTAATTGTTCTAGTTCTTTTACTGCTCCGGTAAACTTTCCGTAACCAGGGTGGTTAGAGAAGTTTACAGTGTCAATTCTCCATACATCATGTCCTAGCGTTTGAAGCACAGGGGCTGCAATGCTATTTCCAACATATCCGAATATTACTGAGGATTGAATGCTTAGTATTGCCACATTTTTTACTATTTTTAATTCGCGTAATTTACAAGATGTTTTTTTATTTGTTTCCTCATTTCGCGATCAAAGTTCTGCATTAACTTTTCAACCAGTGTATACCACAACTGGGACTGAGTATTAGGCGAAGCACCTTCGCGCAGAGTTTGTGACCTAGACGCAGACGTTCGAGCCTCGGCTTTTTTTTCTTGGTCCTTAAAGATCTCTATACGTACATCGACTGTTGCGTTAAAACGTTTTGATTGATCTATTGAAAATACTCCTTTAATACCTTTTTGTATTTTCAGGTTTTCTTGAATAATAGAGCCATTCGTAATGACGAACTGTGCTGTGCCAGATGTTCCAACTGGCTTTAGGATATCTGAAGCCCACCGTTCTGCGCTTGCGCCTGGAGAAATTGGAACCAAATGCTCTATATTAGGATGCTTAAAAGGCATTTTAAATTCATTAATAATTTCAATTTCCTGGACGTTTAACTGGATTACTTTTGTGTGCTTGAAGGTTAACTCAGGTAAAGAATTGGAAATTTGCTTTGTGTCGCAGCCCGCTAGTATCAAACAGAAGCCAATAACTAGTGCCAATAAGGACTTATATTTCTGATATAACTCCACAGAAGGCATACCTCGTTTGGTGATATTCTTGATGGCATGATCCACCTTAAAATTATCGATAGACGTATTTGGATTTATCGAGTTCCATGAGTGCATTATCATCATAAATTCTCTCTGTTTTACAAAATTCACACGTTATTGTTATCACACCGTTGACTTTCATATCATCTCTTTCTTGATTTTCAAGGGAATGGAGCACTCTCTCCACTTTTTCGACTGAACACCGGCATTTTGCGGTGATGGGTTTGTTTGGATAAATTCTTACTCCAGCCTCATGGAATAGTTGAAATAACAGCTTTTCTGGTGTGCGCTCATTATTGAGCAATTCAGATTTTTTGCAACTTCCTAACATAATGGCAGCATTGCGCCAGCTTTCATCATATTCATCTTCTGTTATTCCTTGCGGGATTCCCTGTCCACCAGCAAACCCAAGTCTCTGTATCATGATTGCTACACCCTTCCAGATACCCTGCGCTGATTGTTCAACTGCTAGGTTTATTACAGTCTCCAGTTGTTCAGAGTTTCGAAAATAGGCATGGGTGCAGTCTACAAGGTTTGAATTTGATAATTCTACAATGCCTTGGTATCGTTCACCCTTACTGCCTTGATCCACTGTAAAAGCGATATACCCCGTGCCAGTTAATTGATTAAGCGAGGGCTGGACATTGGGCTTTAAATTTAGTGACGCAATTTGTTCTGCATCAAAGTTGGCATATCCTCGTAACTCACCATCACTGGTAATATCTGCTAATAGCGTTTTAACGGGCCCATTACCACTTACTTGTAGTGTGAACACACCATCATATTTAAGCGCACTAGAAAGGCATGGTGCCAGTACGAGCATTTCGGCTAGTAAATTTGCCACAGGGTCTGGGTATTTATGGTTCTTAATGACGGACGTAGTTGCCTCGCTTAAACCAATAAACCTGCCACGAAGCGAATAAGGTTCAATTTGAAAAGGTAAAATAATGTCTTTTCCATTATTTATTTTCCTGTCGTTAACATTTTTGATAGGTGAAGTCGTCACGTCAAACACCAAAGTAAAATAGCTTTCTGCGTATGGAGTCTATTTTCTGCTTCATCCCACACAATTGACTGCGGCCCATCTATGACGTCACTTGTGACTTCTTCCCCGCGATGAGCCGGTAAGCAATGCATAAACACTGCATTCACCGATGCATGGTCCATTAGGGCTTTATCTACTCGAAATGGAGCTAAATGGTTATGAGGATCTGCTTCGTCATTCCCCATAGATGTCCATGTATCAGTCACAACACAGTCGGCATTTTTGACAGCCTCTGCTGGCTCGTTAAATAGCTTAACTGAACCATTATTTTTATTAGCCCATTCAAAGAGTTCTGAGTGAGGTGCTTGTTCTTTTGGGCACGCGATGCGAAGATTAAAATCAAATTTAACAGCCGCATGGATCCATGAGGAAGCCATATTGTTTCCATCGCCACTCCAGGCAATAGTTTTGCCGCGAATGGGACCAGCGTGTTCTTCGAAAGTCATCACGTCTGCTAATAGTTGGCAGGGATGCGAGCTATTTGTAAGACCGTTGATCACAGGTACTGTTGAAAATTTTGCCATTTCGGAAATCTTTTCATGTCCATACGTCCTCATCATTATGCAATCAACATATCTAGAGAGAACTTGGGCGGTGTCAGCGATAGTTTCCCCTCGCCCAATTTGTGATTCTGAGCTATTTAAAATTACTACATCACCGCCGAGTTGCTTCATTCCGACTTCAAATGAAACACGGGTGCGGGTCGACGGTTTTTCAAATATCATCGCCAGTGCCTTACCTGCTAGGGGTTTATCTACGCTAGCAGTTCCATTTTTCAGATCCTTTGCAGTATTGATTATGGATCTCAGATCATTTTTGCTTATAACATCTAAGTTTAGAAAATGTTTAACCATTGCCGTCACATTACGGTCCTTATCACCGGTTACTAGTATCTAATTAAGGGAATATATAAAGGCCCAATCAGGCCATCTCTAACTTGACATTGTTTTACATACTTTATCCATTATATCAATGGCCTCATCCAGTTCATCAATTTTTACATTCAGTGGAGGCAAGATCCTAAGCACATTATCCCCAGCGACGACAGTCAGTAACTTTTGGTCTCTAAATGCTGTCATCAATTCCAGATTCGGTCCCAGACATTTAAGGCCCATCATTAAGCCAGTCCCACGAATAGATTCTATGACTGCAGGATGGTCTTTACTTAATTTATTTAAACCTTTTCTTAAGTAAACACCTTTTTCAATGACCGACTCAATAAAGCCTGGTTCAAGCATAACATCCAGTACGGCATTAGCTGCTGCCATTGCTAATGGATTACCACCATATGTTGAGCCATGAGTGCCTGGAACCATTCCAATTGCAGCCTTCTCCGAAGCTAAGACCGCTCCAACAGGAAAACCACCGCCAATTCCTTTAGCTAGTCCCATTATGTCGGGCTCAGTATCAGCTTGTGAATACGCAAAAAGGCTTCCAGAACGAGCCATCCCACATTGGACTTCGTCGAATATTAATAAAGCATCAAATTCATCGGCTACTTTGCGAAGTTCTTGAAGGTATTCTGCTGTTGCCGGATTAATTCCACCCTCGCCCTGAATAGGCTCCACTAATATTGCCGCAGTTTTCTCACTTATAGCGGCACGCATCTCATTTAAGTTTCCAAACGCGACATGTTCAAATCCTCCAGGTCGCGGACCAAACCCTTCCCGGTACTTATCATTATCGCCGGCAGAAAGCGTTGTTAGAGTGCGGCCATGGAAAGACCCCGTAGCACAGATAACCTGCTCTCGTTCTGGATTTCCATTAGCGAAATGATACTTACGTGCAACTTTTAGAGCACCTTCCATTGCTTCGGCTCCTGAATTGCAGAAAAATACTGTATCAGCAAAGGAATGGGATACTAAACGGTCGGCAAATCGCTGCTGTTCGGGAATATTATATAGATTTGAGACATGCCAAAGTTTCCCAGCCTGTTCTTGAAGTTTTTTTACCAAATGTGGGTGCGCATGTCCAAGGGAGTTCGTTGCAATACCTGTCGCAAAATCAAGATATTTCTCACCATTTGTGCTGTATAAATATGCCCCTTTCCCGCGTTCGAATGCTATGTCTATTCTTCCGTAGGTTGGCATTACGGCTGTAACCACAATATGTCTCCTTTAAATGTATCGACTGGTAAATAGCGAAAGAGAAATTCTATGATCAATAGGATCAAACCCTTACTTAGTTAGTATGTCAAGTTGGATAAATTTTTTACTAATAGAAATTCCTACATCAATAGTCAGGGGTATTTAATTCCTAATTTAAGCGGAATAGTCTCAGATTTTTATTGCCTTAGCCGGCAGCTAGATCTCTGAAGTGTTTTGATAGTTTCAAGCCTTGCCCTTGATAATTAGAGCCAAAGTTTTGGGTGCCATATAATCTTTCTGGTACCTGGGTCATTCGTTCATATATAAGTCGACAAACAGTTTGTCCATCTTCGATAAGAAATGGGACATCATGGGACCGAACTTCTAAAACTGCGCGGGTGCCCGATCCACCAGTTGTTTTATGGCCAAACCCAGGATCAAAAAATCCAGCATAGTGTACTCGAAATTCGCCAACTTTTGTATCATAAGCGCGCATTTCTGCGGCATAATTTAGAGGAACCGTAACAAATTCTTTTGACATTAAGATATAAAATTCGTCAGGGTTGAGTATTAAATTTGCAGGCCTATTTTTCTGCCGATAGACTGGTTCCCAATAGTCCAATACTGAACAAGATCCTGGCTCATCTACATCGACAATAGCCGTATGAGGTTTTGCTCTATACCCAATAAGGCCACTTTCTACCTCGCCGATTAAATCGACACTAATAGCCACTCCATTATTTATATCAATTTTAGTTTCCTGCGTGACTACCAAACCTTCGGTTTCTTGCAGTTTACGCATCGCAGAGTCTGCTGCTATTGGATTACCCTTTCTAAATCGTAATTGGTTCAAACAGCTATTCTTTCGAACTAAAATACTAAATGTTCTTGGAGAAATTTCGGCATAAAGTGGTCCATTATAGCCGCCACTTACAGTTTCAAATTCTGATGTATAGTCAGTTAGCAAGCGTGTAAAAACATCCAATCTCCCGGTGGAGCTTTTCGGATTAGCCGTTCCCGAAATACCAGTATTAAGCCGCAGAGATTCTTGAAGTGGAACAATATAGACACATCCTTTTTCGAGAACGGCTCCATTAGAGAGGTCAATCTGATGCATCTCCATATTCTTCAATTTTTCCATTACAGTAGAACTTTGACCAGGTAGGAAGCTTGCTTGAACGCGATAGGCTATTTCACCCAGTCGAAGATCAATACTGGCAGGTTGAATTTGTTTTTCAGTTACATCCAAATCAGAAATAATCCGAGCTTTTTTAAGCATTTCCCGAATAGTCTGGCTGGGTATTATCCCTGTAGAGTGCACAGCAGCGGAACCGGTGTTTGTTAGCATTGACTAAAGTCTCAATCATAAAGATAGAAAGATGTACCAATTTTCGTTGCAAGAAAAAAGATAATAGTATGGAATAATCTATATATTAGCTATGAAATACTGTCGTCTTTTAAAAATTAATAGGGCAACTAAAAAAGTTTGTTGTTGCCTCCATGATATGTAGATAAAAGCATTAAAACTATGATTTCAATATGAACAAAGTCAAATCAAAAGTGATAACCGAGGAATCGTTGAGAAAATCGGGGCTGTGGTATCTTGAGAAATATGCGGCTTCCGCACACTCGCTGAGGCAAGTGCTCAATCGACGTGTTTTAAAAGCTATGCTTGTGGAGGATCTGGATAAAGACACCTGTAATCACTGGATAGATTGTATAATTGAGAGATTCACTAAAGCAGGTTTGCTTAACGACTCCGAATTTGCTCAAGCAAAAGCTTCCTCGCTATTTAAAAAGGGAACCTCGACACAGATGATTCGTTCCAAATTATTCGATAAAGGTATTTCGGGAGCAATCATTGATCAGGTAATCGCAGACTTGCATGAAGATTGGAACAACCCAGAACTCAAGGCGGCTATCCGATTTTCCCAACGAAAGCGCTTAGGCCCTTTTCGACCACTACACACTAGGAGTGAATTCAATCAACGAGACTTAGCCACAATGGGCAGGGCTGGATTCTCGTACGAAGTGGCAAAAAAAATAATTAATGCAATTAATTTGCAGGAATTAGAAAACGACGACGGATATTAGAGATTATCCGCCGTCATTAATGGGTTGGGGTACTAAAGTTTTCCTAAAACGTATTCTGCACTTGAAACTTCAAATGCTCCTGGCTCCTCTGATAACATTTCAGTTACTGTCCCATCCTCAACAATCATGGCATATCGTGCACAACGAACGCCCATTCCCTTGTCACTTAGATCGAGAACCTGTCCAATCGCCTTTGTAAAATCAGCACTACCATCTGCAAGCATCATTATCTTATCATTTACATTTTGGTCGGCACCCCAGGCGTCCATAACAAACGCGTCGTTCACTGATATACAGGCTATGACATCAACACCCTTTGATTTTATCTCAGCGGATTTACTTACAAAACCGGGTAAATGTTTAGCTGAGCAAGTTGGAGTGAAAGCACCGGGTACTGCAAACACAACAACTTTTTTCCCAGAAAAAAGTTCATCGGTAGATATATCATTTATTCCACTAGCTGTTTTATGTTTCAACGTCGCGGTAGGTATCTTGTCTCCTGTTTTTATACTCATTTAAATCTTCCTTTCAAGAAAGCACAAATTTTGATCGAACGTCTTTATAGTTCAGAGTGCTAATAGTTTATAAACGTGAGAAAGACAAAACAAACTATTTCTCTAGGTTTTTTCCATTAATAAATGTTTTTTCTATGTAATTTGGCTGGCTTGTGTTGTTCTGCTGAAGACCGGCCTTAAAAAAAGCATTAAAAATCTTTTCTTTGCTCAGTAATTCAGGAAGAACAATACCTTTTTCAGCATTAGGTCCATAAATGACATTGAGAGGTATCCCAAATTTATTATAAGATGTGAGGTATGATGATATTGTTATATCAGGGAGTGTCCAATCAGCTTTCATTTTTATAATTTCGTTCCTGGACAATAATTTTCTTATCATCTTACTTGATAGGACAAATTTTTCATTCATTTTGCATGTCAGACACCAATCAGCGGTAACATCAACAAAAACGAACTTTCCTTGTTTTATAATATCGGGGATTAAAAGGGGATCGAATTCACGCCATATGATGTTATCGATTGATGTTCCAGTGTTCAAGACTCGATTATCTGTAAATGTCTTGATGGGTCTTTGGTCCGCATATTCAATTACAATGAGAGCAATAACTGGAAGGCACAGGCTTGCAATTTTCAATACAATAGAGCCTGTTACGTGATAGAGTCCAAAAGTTAAAAATCCTCCTCCTATTAATAATACTCCTGCAATAAACCAGTTAAGATCTATTTGTTGATATAGAATAGTAAAGATCCAAACGGCTGTTAAAATTAGTAAAACACCTAAAATGATTTCTAATTTCTTCATCCACGCACCTGGCCTTGGTAAAAACCTCAAAAGTTCTGGACGAATACAAATCAATAAGTATGGTGATGATAGGCCGACCCCCATGGCGATAAAAATAGAGAAAATTTCTAAAGGACCATGACTAAGAGCAAAACTCAACGCTGTGCCGACAAATGGAGCAGAACAAGGAGTGGCAAGAACAGTCGCAAATGCACCTGTCAAGAAATGGTTGAGGCGATTAATAGACTTGTGCTCTGATCTGATGGTAGGTACCGATTTAGATTCGAGCCAGAGAAAAACCCTTGGAATTTTAAAGTGAAACCAGCCAAACAGACTTCCTGAGAAAGCAAGTAAGATAAGGCTAATAGATCCCAAAAATAGNGGTTGTTGAAAGTGCATACCCCAACCGACACTTAGCCCGGCTTGCTTAATAATTATTGCTGCAATAGCTATCAGTAAGAATGAGAAAATTACACCAAATGCCGAGTACATAAAGCCTGTTCTTATGACATGTTTTTGGGCATTAGATTTACGCGTAACTTGAACTAGTTTTAATGTTAACACTGGGAGAACACAGGGCATGAAATTTAAGATCATACCTCCGACCACAGCGACAAATAAAATTTCTAGCCATTGAAAAGTGCTGGTAGAGTTTACGTCTACAGCGGCACTAATGCCAATATTAAGAGGCTTTTTTAACTCTATGAATTTATCTTTATCAGTGAATGTCAAAGTAAGAGGAATGGGGACGATTTTCTCTGATTTTCCTATATTGGTAGATAATTTGAAGGAGGCAGTCAATTTATCAGAGGCTACTGTAATCTTGGGTATTCCAAATTCAAAATTTTGTTTCGTCTCGATAAAAATATCTGGCTTCTGAAAGGGAGAGTCTGATTTTACCTCTATAGTAATCGAGTTTTCAGCATTACGTATATTGATGATGCTAAAGCCCGGCCAACTTAACTCCGTTGGCACCAGTTGCTGGGATTGACGTATTAGCTCTGCATATTGAGTTTCAGCAGTGATCCCAACTGGAACGGTTAAGATAAATTTTTCATCTAATGGAACGCAGATATTTTTACAGGCGAGTGCCATAACACGTGCAGTTAAAAATAATGGTTCTTGAAGGTTTTGAACTGTTGCTCTTATTGGAAAGATAACTTTTCCTTCATATCCAAAATTTTGAATATCTTGAAAACTGAACCGTTTCGGTGCTGGCCAAAACCACTCTAATTTTGATAGGTTTCTCTTCTCTTCAATACTAATTTCCGGTGGGTATCCCGCATCTCCGGGATTGCGCCAGTAAATCTTCCATCCATCTTTAAGCTCAAACTCTAAACCAAGTGGTACAAATTTAGAGCTCCCTATATTAGTTATTCCGCTAACTAGACGAAAGTTTGCTATCTCGGTTTTGATCCAATCAGAACTGTTGATAGCTTTTGCTATGGCATCGGGTAACATAAAAAAAAATATAATGAAGGACAGGATTATTTTTTTGAAAGTCATGATATGGTGATTCTGCACTTTAATGGAATTGGNTATGTTAAATATTAATATATNTAGTNTTATTTTAATCGAAAAATTAGTTTTTAGATACGCTAAAACGGTTTAATGTGCATGTTCATGGTCTGTTGAAAACTAAAGGGTAGGANTGTATCTTCTGATGGGAAAAGATTNGGAATCTGAAGGTGACTTTCTCACTGGACAATTAATTATTGCCATGCCTGCTATGAGNGATCCAAGGTTTACACGTTCTGTGNTATGTATATGCGCCCATAGTGAGAGTGGTGCAATTGGTCTCATAATTAATAAAGTAATTGAGTCATTATCTTTTTCAAAAATTTGTAAACAGTTAAAACTTGATACAAAAGGCATGAAAGTTGGTTACTCGGGAGGTATATANTTTGGAGGGCCTGTAGAAATCGAAAGAGGTTTTATATTACATAGNAATGATTATTCACTAGAAAGTAGCACTGTCATAAATGAACGAATTACTATGACGGCGTCTACNCAAATATTACAGGCACTTGCTAATGGAGAAGGTCCAAAAAAGAGCATTATCGCATTGGGTTATGCGGGTTGGGGACCTGGCCAACTTGATGCAGAGCTTCGGGCTAACGCATGGCTCAGTATTGACTCTGATCAAGAACTTATTTTTTCAAATAAAATCGCTGATAAGTGGGATAAAGCCCTAGAAAAAATAGGCGTCACTCCATCCCTTCTCTCTAGCGACTATGGAAGAGCTTAAAACTACTTGCATANATAAAAACTGTCGTTTTCAAACCAGGTAGAGTTTAAGGAGTNAGATGTATTGGATTGTTCTGATTCCAATAGCGCCCGCTTGATGTCTTTTCCCCAGCGGAAACCGGCTAAATTTCCATTCTTACCTAGTATTCGGTGGCATGGAAAAACAAAGGCAAGTGGGTTTCTTCCGCAGGCAGAACCAACAGCTCTGGCGGCTTTTGGTTTGCCAATTGTATTTGCAAGTTCACTATAGGATCTGGTTTCCCCTGGTGGTATGTTGGAGAGAGATTGCCACACAGTTTTTTGAAAAGTAGTCCCTTGGACATCTAGACGTATTTTGGAATCACATTTTATACCAGACAATTTAGTTTTTAAAATCTTCAATGTAGGTTTTAATTTAGAATCATCTCGGTGTGAAATAGCATTTGGAAAACTAGTAGCTATTATTTGTTGCAAATTATCGTCACTATGCACCATTCCTGTGAAACAAAGACCGGTTTTCGTTTCGCCACCTAATAAAAGTCCAAACTGAGTTTCCCTTATTCCAAAAACGATATTCATCTAAAACACTCCAATGCTTCATATGTCAAATGATGCATCGTGAGCTGCAATAGCTGCTGCTTGTATTAAATCATTCACTGTTGCATTCATCTGAACGATTTGGACGGGTTTTTCAAGTCCTAGTAACATTGGCCCGATAATGGTGCCCCCGCCAACGGCTTGAAGCAGTTTATAACTCATATTTGCGGCGTGCAGTCCCGGCATAATTAAAATATTAGCAGGCCCAGAAAGACGACAAAATGGATAGTTTGCTCGCAGAGACATATCCAACGCCACATCAACATTCATTTCGCCATCGTATTCGAAGTCAACTTTGCGATCATCAAGAATTTGCACTGCTGCTCGCACCTTCTCCATATGTTCTCTAGGAGGGTAGCCAAAATTTGAGAATGATAAAAGAGCGACCCTTGCTTCATAACCAAAAGATTTTGCCTTCTTAGCCGTTTGAATAGCAATGTCCGCCATTGCTTCCGAGCTGGGCTCTTCATTAATATTCGTATCTGCGATGAACAATGCCGTACTTCTCGTGATGACCAAACTGCACGTCATAAGGCGATGGCCAGGTTTTGGGTCGAGAACCCTTGTAATATATTCATGGTTTACGCCAAAACTTCTCGTCAGACCGGTTACCATTGCATCTGCATGTCCATGAGCCACCATGGATGCTCCAAAAACATTACGATCTTGATTTACCATTCGTTGCACGTCTCGGTACAAATGACCTTTCCTTTGCAGTCGTTTATAAAGATTAGTACTATATTCTTCATTGTGGTCTGATAATCTGGCGTTATGGATCTCAAGGGTGTCTAAGCCAGAAAGCCCTAATTTTTCTAAACTATTTTTGACTGTATCTTCTCGTCCTATCAAGATAGGTTGGCCATATCCGTTTGCTTGGAATGATATTGCGGCCCTTATCACCCGCTCTTCCTCACCTTCTGCAAAAACTACTCGTTTAGGGGATCGTTTAACACGTGAATAAATCCCAGTGAGACTATTGGCGGTAGGATTTAGTCGGGCTTTCAGAGTTTGCTCATAGTTTTCAAAATTCGCTATTGGTTTTCTTGCTACACCTGTTTCCATAGCTGCTTTTGCAACCTCTGATGATACTTTGACTATTAAACGTGGATCAAATGGTGCGGGTATTATGTAGTCCCGTCCAAATTGAAGCGGCTTTCCGTATGCGGCGTTAACCTCGTCGGGCACATCTTCTCTAGCTAGATAGGCAATAGAATTAGCTGCGGCTATCTTCATTGCATCATTAATCTCTGATGCCTGAACATCCAAGGCACCACGAAAAATATATGGAAATCCTAGGACGTTATTCACTTGATTTGGGTAATCTGAACGACCTGTAGCCATGATTGCATCAGACCTTATCTCAGCAACCTCTTCGGGTGTGATTTCAGGGTCNGGGTTTGCCATGGCAAATATAATTGGATTCTGTGCCAATGATTTGATAATTTTTTCAGAAAATGCACCTTTAACAGACAGCCCCATCAAAACATCTGCTCCATCTGCAGCTTCTTCAAGTGTGCGCTTTTCCGTATTGGCAGCATGAGCCGACTTCCATTGGTTCATCCCAGCTTCTCGGCCTGCGTAGACCACTCCTTGAGAGTCACATACGATAATATTTTCCTGTGGCATGCCCATGGATTTAAACAATTCCACACCAGCTATCGAAGCAGCACCTGCTCCGTTCACAACCAAAGAAGTGTCTTTGATATCTCGATTGGTCAGATATAGCGCATTTATCAAACCTGCGCATGAAATGATAGCGGTGCCATGTTGGTCATCGTGAAAAACTGGTATATCTAAAAGTTCTTTAAGGCGTTGTTCTATAATAAAACATTCTGGAGCCTTTATATCCTCCAGATTTATACCTCCAAATCCTTGTCCTAAAAACTTAACACAGTTGATGAANTCATCTACATCTTCTGTATTTACCTCCAGATCAATTCCATCGATATCAGCAAATTTTTTGAATAAAACAGCCTTTCCCTCCATAACAGGTTTAGCTGCTAAAGCACCAATGTTACCAAGACCAAGTACGGCAGTGCCATTCGAAATTACCGCAACAATATTACCCTTGGAGGTATAATCATATGCTCGTGCAGGCTCTTTTTCTATTTCAAGGCATGGTACAGCTACTCCAGGAGAGTAGGCGAGTGAGAGATCTCGTTGTGTAGCTAAATTTTTTGTTGGGGCTATCTCAATCTTGCCAGGCTTTCCATTTGAATGAAAATCCAATGCCTCTTGGTCACTTATTTTCGCTGTTNCATCCATAGTTGCTTCATCCCCNATTTATTTNCCTTCTCATTGTTATTTAGCTTAGNGGGTCTTGCTTAAAAGGGAAAGTCAAGCATTACGCTTTGTAAAATGAGTTNCAAACAATACTTTTATTTTCAACCTTATTGGNAGAACCAAGTATTTTNCAACTCATGAAGCTTTTCAAANCTAACTCTTGTTCTTACAATATGCACAGGCAATGATTTAAAGAAAGTTGAATGGATATTTCTAATAACTCACCTGAGTTTGGGCAGTTGGATGCTAAGGATCAAGGTTCTGCGTTAAAGATACAGGGCTTAACCCCAATGCTTGCCCAATATTTTGAAATAAAGTATCAAAATCCAGGCTCTTTACTTTTCTTTAGGATGGGTGATTTTTATGAATTATTTTTTGACGATGCTGTAGAAGCAGCAAGAGTCTTAGATATTACCCTAACAAGGCGTGGTAAATACCAGGGTGAAGATATTCCCATGTGTGGCGTCCCATTCCATGCTGCTGATTCTTATTTAGGTAGGTTGATTAGAAAGGGATATAGAGTTGCAATTTGCGAGCAAGTGGAAAACCCCCAAGAAGCGAAAAAAAGAGGAAATAAATCGGTTGTAAAAAGGGCCGTTGCGCGAGTAATTACGCCAGGGACAGTCACCGAGGAGTCCTTGTTAGAGGCTCGCAGTAATAATTATCTCGCGTGTGTTACGGTTGTGCAAGTAACTGTCGCCGTCGCTTGGGTTGATGTTTCAACTGGAGAGCTTCAATCGCAGGATTTAAACCCTGACCAACTTGGGGCTGTTTTAGCCAGAATTGCACCAAGTGAAATATTAGTTTCAGATAAACTTATAAGTAACCAAGAAGGCCCTAATTCCCTAACTCAACAGTTGAATGATTGGAGGCCTATTTTAACAATTTTACCAAGCAGCCGCTTTGATAGCGCTAATGGAATTAAGCGATTAAAGAAACTTTATAATGTTGCAGCACTGGATTCATTTGGTTCTTTTTCCAGATCCGAATTTACTGCATGTGGTGCATTAGTGGACTACTTGGATTTGACGCAGAAAGGAAATCTGCCTCGGTTAACTAGACCCAAACAATGGAAACTAGATCGAACTCTAGAAATAGATGCTGCTACCCGTACTAATCTTGAGCTATTGCGAACGTTATCAGGAGAAAAAAAAGGTAGTCTACTTGATTGCATAGATAAAACTCACACGGGTTCAGGAGCGAGACTATTGGCTAATCGATTATCAGCGCCCGCCACTGATGCAAAAGTTATCAACTACCGTTTAGATGGTGTTACTTATTTTTTTGGGAATGATAGGGTTCGCGAAGAAGTGCGTAACATACTAAAAGTTACTCCGGACTTACAGCGCGCTTTATCTAGATTATCTGTCGAGAGAGGGGGGCCAAGAGATTTAATGGCAGTGTGCAATGGTTTACAGGCTGCAGATTCTTTAAGTAATTATCTAAGTCAATCTGAACATGAATTATCGAAGTTACCACCTATTCTAATAGACAACTTACAACAACTAGGATCTTTTGAAGCATTATTAGAATTACTATTAAGTGCGTTGGCCGAGGACCTGCCAATGTTTGCTCGCGACGGTGGGTTTATTAAGCTTGGTTATCATATTGAATTAGATAGATTGCGTGCATTAAGAGACGAGCGGAGGGTTTTAATTGCAGCGCTGCAAAAAAGGTATGCCGAGGACTCGGGAATTAGTTCAATAAAAATTAAACACAACAACGTTCTTGGCTATTTTGTTGAAGTAACATCCTTACATGCTCAAAAATTGTTTGGTCATGACACTTTTATCCACCGTCAAACAATGACCAACGCGACGAGGTTTACTACCTTAGAATTAAAAGAACTTGAACGTGATATAAGTCAAGCGGCTGATAGGGCCTTAGCTTTGGAACAAGAATGTTTTTCAGAATTAAGAAGTGCTGTCATAAATTTAATAGACCCTATTTCTCAAACCGCATCAAGTATGTCTGAACTTGACGTTAGTAGTGGTTTGGCTGAGCTTGCTATAGAAAGAGATTATGTAAGACCAATAATTGATGCGAGCCTTGATTTTGATATTGTGGATGGCCGACATCCTGTAGTTGAAGTTGAAATGTATGATGGTAGTGATTTCGTTTCTAATAATTGCGATCTTGATTCCAATCAAAGATTATGGTTAATAACCGGTCCTAACATGGCCGGTAAAAGTACCTTTCTTCGCCAGAATGCATTGATAGCTATATTGGCACAAATGGGATCTTATGTACCAGCCTCTTCTGCCAGAATAGGAGTTATTGATCGATTGTTTAGCCGTGTTGGTGCGGCTGATGATTTAGCCCGGGGGCGTTCAACTTTTATGGTCGAGATGGTTGAAACAGCAACAATTTTAAATCTAGCGACAGAGCGATCCTTGGTTATTTTGGACGAAATTGGTCGAGGCACGGCCACATTTGATGGCTTGTCGATAGCATGGGCTGCGATCGAACATTTGCATGAAAATAGTTGTTGCAGGACATTGTTTGCTACTCACTATCACGAACTTACAGCACTGGCATCTCGACTTGATTCATTATGTTGTAATACAATTAAAATTAAGGAATGGAAGGACGACATAATTTTTCTACATGAAGTTTATAAGGGAACGGCAGATAGGTCCTACGGAATACATGTGGCAAAACTTGCAGGGTTACCACCTAGTGTAATTTCGCGAGCTAAACTAGTCTTAGATAATTTAGAGAAAGGAGAAAAAAGCAAAACAATAGAAAATTTGAGTGACGATTTACCTCTTTTTCAAAACGTTGAAAATAAAGAAGTTGGTCCGCAAATATCGGCTAATGAAAAACTGATTTCGCATTTAGCAGGTGTTAATGTCGATGATTTGACGCCACGAGAAGCATTAGAAATCGTTTATACGCTAAAAGAGTTAGCGGATAGTTAAGATTTTTTAGTCTACTATTTCAACATTCCAGATGATTGAGCCTAAAACATCTCCTCTGACCAATATGTCCTGGTTTAAATATTTTTCAAAAAGAGGTTCACATAATAGAGCGAGTTCCTCGACGGAGCCAGGTTTATCTGTTCCCCCATTTATAAGCATGTATTCCTCACCGTGATCTGAAACTATATGCACCGGCCCACTAGTTGGGATCATGCCATCAAAGGTGGGTAATCTCATGATCCTGCCGTAAACAGTTGTTTGACTATTCATTATCAGTACTCTTTATGAACTCACCAAGGCGCCGCATTTCTATACCATTTAGTGAATTTCTCTATTGAAGAAAGCTGCAATTTGTGCCGATGTGGCTCCTGGGCCAAAGTGGGTTAAATATTTTCCATCAGCTGACAATACATACATTATAGATGAGTGATCTAGTAAATAATCTTTAATTTCACTTGGATTAGATTTCTTGTAATAGACCTTATATAACTTTGCTATATGATCAATTTCGTGTTGTGTTCCGGTGAGATTACTAAAAGACGGGTGGAAGTGGCGATGGTATTCTGCCATAACTTGAACATTGTCTCTTTTTGGGTCTACTGTAATAAAAATTGGCTTAATATAGGCGGATTTGTCGTTTAAAAGATCGAGTGCTTCACTAATAATAGTCATGCCAGTTGGACAGATATCAGGGCAAAATGTATACCCGAAGTATAGAATTTTAAATTTCCCTGGAAAACTTTTTTCTGTAATTTTTTGACCGTTATGATCTGTTAAAATAAAAGCACCACCAATAAACGTGCTCTCACTTTCTTGATCACTTTTTGGTTTTACAAGAACCCAAATTCCAGCTGTAATAGAGAGTATTAACAACATAAACAATGAGATAAATAATGTAAGAAAAACCCTTTTGGACATATTGGATCTACTCTCTTAGATAGATAAATGTTTGGTTAGATTGACCGTACTGTGATTTAAATTGGAGGTATATTGGTGCCTCGGATGCGCCATCCTCCTTTGAAATTACTTTCAGGATGAATATAGTCAATGAGGGTTGTCGAAAGGTTTTCTACCGAAAAAGAGATCGCCTGTTCTCCTTTTATATTGAGGGCAAGCGCCAAGGCTGCGCGAATAGAGCCACCATGAGCTATACATATGATATCTTTGCCCTTAAATCTCGATGTCAGGGCACATATACTATTTTGAACTCTATCCATTACTTCTAGAAAGCTCTCTCCGTTGGGAGGTTTTTCGTCGACAGGCGCTAACCAAAACCGATTGTATGCCTCACCAAATAGCTCCTTGGCTTCGTCATAAGTTTTTCCTACCCAGTCACCAAAATCTTGTTCTGCCAAACGTTCGTCGATAATTGGTTTTTTGATCTTCAGGCCGGAGTTTTCTATCGCATTTAGAGTTTGATGTGTTCGCATTAGATGGCTTGTGACTGAGACCGCATTCACTGGTAGTCGCTGAGCTAATACCCTAAAAGATCTTATATCAGTAATATTTGCTGGTTGATCGGATGCGCCATAAATTCTACCCTCTGGATTATCAACTGGTGCATGTCTTATGAAATGCCATCTAGTTTCTTCCATTACTCTTTTCTTTCTGATGTCTGTATTTAATAGGTCGTCAAATAAATGAGGATAACAACTTCAGAGACTACCTGTGTTGCGCCAAGTATATCTCCTGTATATCCTCCTATCTGTTGTTTTGAAAATTTACCGATAACAATCGTTGTTAAAACACACAGTATAATTATTATAATCAATTTTAAGATAGGCAATAGTAACAAGCTAATTAAAGTTAGTATGATCAGAGGCATAACGATAGAATTTAGAGTCGGTTTTCCAGCAAAATGACCCAACCCAGTTTTCGATGCATTTTCAAATAAAAATGCCACAGTCACCATAGAGAGCCTCGATAAGGCTCCCGATATAACAAGCGATATTATACATACTAAGATGGTATGATTGTTTAGTATTATATCAATCGCGGTAACTTTCATGCCGAGCATGAATATAAGGCTTAGTGCTCCATAGGTTCCTATTTGACTATCACGCATTATGGCAATTTTTTCGTCAGCGCTTTTTCCTCCACCGACCCCGTCTGCCATATCGGCTAATCCATCCTCGTGTAGTCCACCAGTTAACAAAATCATGCTACCGACTGTTAAAAAAGCAACGATACCGATTGGAATATTAAGATAGAGTAAAACCCAGGCAATACTGCCGCAAAAAAAACCTAAGAGAGCACCTATTAAAGAAAAGCTCCATGCGGCACTCATCAATTCGTTTTCAAATTTCAAAACATTGGGGATAGGAATTCGTGTCAGAAAACTGACCGCAAGAAAAAAATCTATTAAGGGTCGTTTTGTTGTTAATTTATTAAAAATAGTATTCATACATAGTGATCCGCGGTGTTATCTTGGTAATTTAGAACGTATAGACTCCGCTATACATTGCAAAAGTATTTTCCCTTATTCGGCTTCAAGGATGACAATAATTAATGAATGATAAACAAGAAAAAAAATCCATAGCATCTTTTGATGAGGTGAGGTCTCTTATTGATGAGCTCCCAGGTCCTGATGTCCAGAGCAGAAGCGCGGCGCAAGAAAGAGAATCCCAATTAACTAAACCTCGGGGCGCTCTGGGCAAGTTAGAAAAAATAGTTGAGTGGTTGGCGTCATGGCAAGGTCAATACCCTCCTCATATAAATCACCCAAGGACAGTGGTCTTTGCCGCAAATCACGGTATCGCTAAACGTGGGGTATCTGCGTTCCCAAGTTCTGTTACAGCTCAAATGGTACAAAATTTTATTTCGGGTGGTGCTGCCGTGAATCAGTTGTGTCGAGTATTCGACTCAGATTTGCGAGTTTATGAGCTAGGCCTAGATCAACCTACGAGAGATTTCACTGAGGGGCCAGCTATGACTGAAGCGGAGTGTGCACATGCCATGGCGTATGGAATGATGGCGGTTGAACCTGGGTTAGACGTATTATGTTTGGGAGAAATGGGTATTGGAAATACAACGTCTGCATCGGCGATATCACTTGCCTTATTTGGTGGAACCGCGGAAGAATGGGTAGGTAATGGGACGGGAATCTCTGCTAAAACGAGAAATAAGAAAGTAAAAATTGTTGAACAAAGCTGTGAACTTCATAGCAATACTGGTGGTGACCCACTCCATATTTTCGCAGCTTTAGGCGGATTAGAATTAGCCGCTATATCGGGTGCAATCTTAGCGGCAAGACTAGCGCGGCTTCCGGTGGTGCTCGATGGTTTCGCATGCTCCGTTGCGGCAGCAGTACTATTTGCTGTTAAACCCGATACAATCGAACATTGTTTGGTCTCCCATTGTTCCGCAGAGCCAGGTCACAGAAAACTTCTACAACACATCGATAAGGAGCCATTATTAGACCTGGGCATGCGATTAGGTGAAGGATCAGGAGCAACCCTTGCCTTGGGCATATTACGCCCGGCTTTAGAATGTCACCTAGGCATGGCAACATTTACGGCGGCCGGCATTGACACGGCTGTGTCATTAGATAAATAACGGGATGCTTTATCTAATGAAAATGGTTGGGATCAAAGCTAATTGGCTGTCAATTTATATTATTTCTAGTCAATTGACCTTGAGATTCTCAGCGGCAGACCTTCCATCTTTTCCATCGACTACGTCGTAGGATACGGCATCGTTCTCATTGAGAGTTTCAATGTTTGAGGCATGGAGAGCAGTGATATGAACAAAAACATCATTCCCTCCTTCATCAGGCTGGATAAACCCAAAGCCTTTAGCATTGTTAAACCATTTTACTTTACCAGTTGACATATTTTTTCCACTTCATTCAAAAACTAAGATATTTTTACATCAGAAGTATTACAAAGCTAGTGATATTATAAATAAATTACCTTTATTGTATGGTGTTTAGATCAAACCTTATCGATATTAAGCTTAGATTTTGCAAATATTAAATTTTTAGGAGGCAATCCATGTCAAATAGAAAAGGCCCTTTAGCTAGGTTTCGTGTTCTTGATTTGACTCGTGCCAGGGCAGGTCCCACGGCGGCTCGCATGTTAGCGGACTGGGGTGCTGAAACAATAAAAATTGAGCAACCAGAATCGCTTGCTGAGGTTTCGCTTGGCGGGGCGCGTGATGGTTCTGATTTTCAAAATCTTCACCGTAACAAAAGATCTATTACAATAAATTTAAAAGATCCAAAGGGCGTAGAGATTTTCTTAAAACTGGCCCAGAAATCAGATGTAATAATAGAAAATTATCGCCCAAATGTAAAGCACAGACTGGGGATCGACTATGATACAGTTTATGCGACAAATCCAAAAATTGTTTATGGAAGTATATCGGGGTTCGGACAAACAGGACCATACTCTGATAGGCCGGGACTGGATCAAATTGCGCAAGGTTTAGGAGGNTTAATGTCGGTTACTGGAATGCCTGGCGATGGCCCTGTGCGTGTAGGCATTCCAATTGCTGANTTAACAGCAGGTATAAATCTAGCCTATGGTATACTGGTTGCGCTTCTCGAACGAGAGGTTTCTGGCAAAGGGCAGTATGTAAATACCTCACTATTAGAGGCACAAATTATGATGATGGATTTNCAGGCTGCACGGTANACAATGGACGATGAAATCCCTGAACAGGAAGGCAATAATCACCCAACTAACACTCCTACTGGGGTGTTTAAAACTAACGATGGTCTAATCAATATCCAAGCGTCAGCGGANCATCTGTTTAAGCGTATGTGTGACACTATTGGAGCTCCAGAAATTTATGAGAATGAAAATTATAAAACAAATAAATCTCGCACCTTAAACAGACAAAGTATTAATGATGCGATAGGTGTTTACACGATTAAACGTTCTACAGAGTTTTGGGTGGAAGCTTTTGCTAAAGCGGGAGTTCCATGCGGTCCTATTCATAATATGCAGCANGTATTTGACGATCCGCAAGTGAAAACACTAAATATGAGCCCAGAAATCCAGCATCCCCGCTTGGGTTCTCTCAAAGTGGTTGGTCAAGCGGCAAAACTCGCACGCACACCCCAAACGATGCATTCTCCCACGCCAGAACTAGGGCAACATACCAAAGAAGTATTATTGGAACTGGGGATAAATTCGGAAGAATTTGCAATGTTGAAGAAACATAGTGTGATTTAAAACATACTTCANATTAGNCGTGTACTATTATCTTATTCAATAAACTGTGTTAGGGAAACTTATGGAACTATCCACAAAAAAAATATTAGCTGAAAATGATGGCTCTGTTGGACGGATAATTTTAAATAATCCAGATCGTAGAAACGCGATATCGCTTGATATGTGGCAAGGGATCGGNGAGGCTTTCGATCAATTTTCCAAAAACCCAGATATTCGTTGTGTCGTAATGTCGGGCGCTGGGGATAAAGCCTTTGCATCGGGCGCTGATATTTCTCAGTTTAAAGAGCGAAGATCAAACGCAGAAGCTGCAGAAGAATATGCTAAAATTTCCATGTCAGGTAGGCAAAAAATGTTGAGTTTTGATAAACCCTTTATAGCACAAATACGAGGGTTTTGTATGGGAGGAGGCCTCGGAATCGCATTAACTGCAGATATTCGAATCGCATCAGACGATGCGCAGTTTGGCGTTCCTGCTGCGCGTCTTTCAATAGCTTATGATCGTCTGAATTTAAATAACTTAGTGGCTCTTGTTGGACCTTCAAAAGCAAAGGAAATATTAATAACTGCTAAGCGTTACTCTGGTACTGAAGCTGAACGGATGGGACTGGTAAACGCATGCGTGCCTGTTTCGAAGCTGGAAATTGCTATCTCTGATGTCACCGACAGAATAGCAGAAAATGCACCACTTTCTATGAAGGCATCTAAATTAACAATTAACGAACTCATGAAGGATGATACAGCGTATAACAGTGCTATGGTTGAAGAACTTACGCGTGATTGTTTTGATAGTAGCGATTACCAGGAGGGTCAAGAAGCTTTCCTTAATAAGCGGAAACCCATTTTTAAAGGTCTGTAGGAGCGTCTCGCTGATGCAAGGATCAATAGTCTGGCGTGTATATTGCATCAACAAATATATAAGATTTAGTTCGAATATTTTTTACCAATTTAAAAGCTAACAAAAACATTAAGGGATAAGGATGGCATTAAGCCCCGCACAAAATAAACCAAAAGGTCCCAGTCAAGAGTATTTGTTATTGGACTATTTACAACGATTAGGGCGTAGCGTTGACGGGCGGATGGCGGTACACATCCACCTTTCAAAATTGAGACCTCAGAATCGTAAGGAACATCATATCAGAATTGCAGCGACAACATTTGAGGGGTTGTCACAGCTCTACGACGGACAGGTTTTTACACTTGGTTCTTCAGACCTAGTTTTTATCTGCAAAGATGCGTCGATTGAAGATATTGATGCGACTATTCTAAAAGTAAGGCACCTTTTCAATGAGGATCCCTTAACTTTTGGAGAAGAAGAAGAGGATTTAGCGCGGTTTTGTACGTGGTATAATGTCGAAACCCAACACGAAGAAATGCTTGATTTAATTAAGCAAATGCATAGAGAACGCGAGCGTAAGAACAGGGTTTCCGCCAGTAGGAAAAAAGACGCAGATGCAAGTCGAGCTGACTTGAAGATATTGGACCCTGAACAGTTAGGAAAACTAGAAGATTTTCTCGCGCGCGCAGATTTGTCTAACCTTATGCGAAGACAACCAGTTTGTGCTATAACTCCTTCTAACCCAAATCCACAGTCTATCTTTCAAGAGTTATACATTTCAATAGAACGGTTACGGGAATCTATACTTCCTGATTACGATCTATCTTCGAACTTGTGGCTTTTTAGACATCTGACGCAAACATTAGATTTGCGAATGTTACAGGTTCTTATTCATAATGATGACTCAACAATCGATAGTTCATTCAGTATCAATATGAATGTTCAGACAATACTTTCACCATCCTTTTTACAGTTCGATAATAGTTTAAAAGCTGTAGCCAGAGGTACAGTAGTTATCGAGCTACAACCAATTGATATTTTTAGTGATATGGGCGCTTATATGTTTGCTAGAGATTTCATGCGGGAAAGAGGTTATCGAATAGCTTTAGATGGCCTTAATCACCAAATACTGCAGTTCATAGATCGAGAGCAACTTGGGTTTGATTTGTTAAAATTGATTTGGAGTCCAGAAATGGCAGATGATAACACTGGCACACGACTTGATGTCTTGAAAGAACATGTAGATCGTTGCGGACGTGCACGCCTTATTATCGCGCGTTGTGATTCTGACGAGGCAGTTCGTTTTGGACAAAGCTTAGGTAGTACTGTCTACCAAGGACATTATATAGATAGGCTACTTGCAAACTCAAAAAATAGTTAGACAGTGGAGATAAAGCTCGGCTCATTAAAAAATGATTATAAATAATTTGATATAGCAATAATGAATGTTGTTACGCTAATAAGAATAAGAATAAAAAGGGCGAAATTTCGAAAATAACTCCGACCGTATTTTAAAAAAAACCGATTTCCTAACCAAGTAGCGCCAACATAAACGGGCAAGAATAAGACACTAATTATGATAACTTGCAGTGTAAAAAGACTATGATACCAGAGCGGTATGACCCCGCAAATTCCCAGGGCGGTTACGGCTCCTATCACATTTGCTCGTTGTTGTTCAGTCGTGCCTGGTTTTGATAGGGCGACTACAACTGCGGGTGGCCCACCTATGCCAGCCGATCCTTGTATAACTCCCGCGCCTACCCCGATACCAAATAAGAAAGTAATATTTGAGTGTCCAGATATTTTTATATCTTTATAAAGTACATAAACCATGCATACGACTGCAAGCGATATGGCCATTTTCATAATACTTGGGTCAGTATTGACTAAAATGAGAGTACCAATAGGTGCTGCCATCATAGCAGCCACTCCAAAAGGGATAACAAAAGTCTTCTCTGCTTTTTGGATAGCTATTGGCAATAATTGGAGCAAAGAGGGCAGACCGCTGAGGGTTGCAATTGCTACAGCCGAATGTGGCCCTAGTGTTACACTTACGGCCATCACAATAATGAGCGATGCCCCAAATCCAACAAACCCTCGAACGATGCCTGCTAATAATATACCTAGCCCGATAACTAGAAAATTCCAGAAAGTTAAAGTGTCAATTATTGTAATTATGGTGGCTAACATCTCTAGAGACTTTCGATGGGTAAAAGAGCCGATACCAGTTGTGTTGAATACGGTATCTCTATAATTCGACACAATATCGTGTCAGAGATGGTGGTCTCTATTATGAGTAAATTAAAAAAAGCTAGTAATTAAAGATTAGCTTAATAACAGCGATCTTTTATAACTAAAATAAATCTTTCAGACTTTTTGAAATGGTAATCATTTTTTCAGTGGTGCTACTCGNAATAGAAATTCAATCACTGAATCGGCAAAAATATCNTTTCTGTCTCCAGCTACCATATGTGCTGCATTTGANACATTCACATATTCTGCATGGGGACATTGATTAAGGAAACTTTGCGCTCCTTCTTCGCTAAGCACATCAGATAAACCCCCTCTAACTAATAAAACGGGAAGATTAAGATTGTCTGCTGCTTTATGGAGTCTTTCTCGGTAATCAGGTGCTCCTGGNCGGCTAGAACGNCTNGCTGGATCCCAGTGCCANACGTATTTTCCATTTGAGGCTAANCTTACATTTTTAGCTAATCCATCTAGNTTACGGGGCCTTTTACGATGAGGTTGATAGTTNGCGATTGCCTCTGCTACTTCTTCAAGACTATCAAAGCCGCTTGGNTTTTGGTTCATAAAAGCTTGTATCTTTGCTTGTCCCTCTGGCTCAATTCGAGGNGCCATATCGACCATTACAAGTGCTTTTGCTGCCANACNTTTTTCTCCGATGGCCACTAAACTTGTACCNGCACCCATTGATGCTCCNACCAAAATAGGNCTTTNCGATCCTACTGCCTNCACNACACATCGTAAATCTTCGACCATTTTTTCAGCACCATAATTACCCTCGCCTGCCCAATCTGAGTCTCCGTGTCCGCGGGCATCCAGCGCTATAGCATAATAACCCGCAGCTCCTAACGTCTCTCCAGCACCCTTCCAGGCATGCCGGGTTTGACCTCCACCATGTTGTAAAACAACGAGCTGATTATCTGGGTCACCCCATGAGTCGCCGGCTATTTTTATTCCCTCAAAGCCATCCCAAAGATGTTTTGGTATTGGTGTTCCCGGGAGACGTTTGCCAGCACTCATTTTAAAAAAATTCCTCAGTATTCAAGTTAACTTATTACACTATGTTAATCGGTATTTTGTCATGGTAGGTCAAGGGCAAGAAGGTAGAAAATCTGTTATCTAACACATTCGACAGTATACTGATATTATGCTCGCCCCACTTTCCTAATTAGGAAATAGTTCTGTTAGCTTTCTGGCTTGATCTTCATCTAGATATTGGGTGTTCATATTTTTTAATAAAAGAAAAAGCCGGGCAGTTTCTTCTAACTCCTCAGTAGCGTAGACGGCATCCTCCAACGTTTTTCCAGCAACAACTGGTCCATGGTTAGCCAAAAGTACAGCGTGATGTTCTGAGGCCATCTCTCGCACCGCCTTTGCTAAATTAATATCACCTGGTGGAAAATATGGGATCAACGGTAGTCGCCCAATTTTCATCACATAATATGCGGTGATTGGTGGAAGTACATTTTTTTTATTCACATCTGCTAGGCAACTGACTGCCACGGAATGCGTGGAATGCAAATGAACTACTGCGCCTGTTTGAGGTCGTTGATCGTACATCGCAATGTGAAGAAAACTCTCTTTAGTAGGATTTTTTCCAGATATAAGGTTTCCATCTAAATCTAATTTAGAAATTTCGTTCGGGTTAATATTTCCCATAGAGGAACCCGTTGGTGTCATTAACCACCCATCGTTGAGACGCACTGATATATTACCAGAACTTCCAATAGTAAGACCTCTATCGAATAATGATTTCGCTAACCGGCATATTGAGTCGCGCTTGGTATTTTCACTCATCTAGTCTCCAGCATTTAATAATCAAAAAATATATATTCATAGTTTACCAATCAGTTAACACACTGAATAGTAGATTTACTTTCCATCTAATTTTGGTGCCTTGGCATTATTACCGGCTCTCTGCCCATTAAAGCTTATGGGTAAGCCATGAAATTGCCCATTATTTTTCTCATATGGTTGAAACATCATACCTAATGCTTTTGTTTGCTCTAATTCTAGAACTTCTGGTACAGTATTTAACGGACCGTTTGGAACTCCAACAGCATCGAGTCGCTGTCGCCAATAATCTCTTGATTGCATCACCATAACGCTCTCTACCATTTTATTCACTTCATCGCGGCGTGCTACACGTAGTTCATTTGTCAAATAATTGGGGTTAGTGATCCAATGTGTTTGATCAAGGGCCGTTGCGAATTTCTGCCACAACCTCTCATTACCTGGACAAACCATTAGTGGACCATCAGAACAAGTGAATGCCTGATAGGGAGCCAAAGAGGGATGTCCAGAGGAAAGTCTTTGAGGGATTATTCCCGCAGATGAAAACATCGCGGCATGGTTAGAAACCCACATTAGACCAGTCTCAAAGAGAGAAGTATCAACAACACACCCTTTTCCAGTATTTGAACGCTGCGCCAGCGCTGAGAGAATTCCGATTGCGGTCCACATACCTGTGGAGAGGTCAATAATAGACACACCGACACGGGCTGGTGGTGCAGTTGGGTCCCCATTAATAGACATTAAGCCAGCCATAGCCTGAATAATAGGCTCGTATCCTGGGCGCTCTTTCCATGGGCCTTTATGCCCAAAAGCTCCCAAGTTTGCATAGATAAGCGTGGGAAATTTTTTGGTTAACGTATATGAGTCAAATCCGAATTTTTTTGGAACATCAACTCTAATATTGTGCAAGAAAATATCCGATTTTCCGATTAAATTGATTAAGTGTTCACAATCCTTCTTCTGGTTTAAGTCTATTACAGTACTTTTTTTCCCTCTATTTAAGGCAACAAAAGCAACAGCGGGTGAGTTGTCGTCGTCAATGAATGGAGGGCCCCACCTTCTGGCATCATCACCTTCTGGTCTCTCAATTTTCACGACGGTCGCACCCAAGAAGGTCAGTATTTGCCCACAATAAGGGCCTGCCAAATTTTGACCAAATTCTAAAATTTTAATACCAGACAGTGGGCCTTCTGACATTTTTTCTCACAGAAAAAGTATGATAAAGTTTAGTTATCCTTTAAGATTACTCTTATTATGGATGAGCATGTGAAAACACATACTTCGTCGGCAAACACTTTACAATCAACGAATGCCATGCGTTTGGTTCTATGGTTAAGTCTAGGAAATGCCTTTAATAATGATCCCTCCGGCGCTGGTTTGAGAAAGCTGGCAGTCAATGACACCGTTAATGGGTTACTGTAATTTTTACCTTTACTCGCTTCATGGCAAACAGCCAAATCAGCCAATGTCATCAACAAGCCGCCATGAGCAACTAAGTTGCTGTTACATTGATTGCGCCCTACTCGTAATGAGACGATTGTTGCCCCATCCTCGTAACCGAGATAGAAGGGACCACTGTTCATTTCGAAAGGGTCGTCAGGATAAGGGATAACAAATCCATTATCCACAAATTCTAGTGTTAGATTTTCATCTGTGTTCATATAGGACTCAAGAATCATTAAAGTGATAAAATGTCTGATTTATTTATAATAAAAATCTTTATGTTATAGCAAATAATAAAAGAAGGATCATTCATGAAGGCGTATCAAATCACAAGCTGGGGACAGCCTCTTGAAGAGTGCGAAGTTCCGATACCAGAACCGACAGGCTCAGAAGTTTTAATAAAAATAACTTCATGTGGTGTTTGCCATTCAGATATTCATATATGGGACGGCTTCTTTGATTTAGGGGGAGGAAAGCAGATTAAGTTGGAAGACCGCGGTTTGGGCTTACCATTTACCATGGGGCATGAACCGGTAGGAGAAGTAGTCGGCCTCGGTCCAGATGCCATCGGAGTTTCCTTGGGGGACAAACGTATTGTATATCCCTGGATCGGTTGTGGTAATTGTAATGTTTGTAAAGATAATAACGAACTGCTCTGTAATAATCCTATAACAGTGGGTACAAGAAGAAACGGTGGTTATGCTGACTATTTATTGGCACCACATGCTAAGTACCTTGTTCCATATGATGGAGTTGATGAAGCGTTTGCCGCTACGGCGGCATGCTCAGGAATTACAGCCTACAGTGCATTGAAAAAATTGAAACATTTAACCGCTAAGCAGAGTACCTTGATCATTGGCGCTGGAGGCGTTGGATTGGCTGGAATTGGTATGGCCAAGGCGATTCTTAACTCAAAAATTATTGTTGCAGATATTGATCCCGCAAAAAGAAAAGCGGCTATTGCTCTTGGAGCTGATGAAGTCATTGATAATAAGGAGGCGGACGCGGCAAAAAAGTTAATGAATCTTACTGATGGTGGACCTGATGGCGTAGTGGATTTTGTTGGATCACCAACAACAAGTGCATTTGGTTTCCAGGTCTTAGCAAAAGGTGGAACGCTAGTTGTTGTTGGACTTTATGGTGGAGGGATGGAATTACCATTATCACTTTTGCCGCTTAAAGTTGTTAATATTGTTGGTTCTTATGTTGGAACACAACAAGACTTGGTCGAACTTCTGCAGTTAAAGCGGGAAGGGAAAGTAAAATCAGTTCCAATAATAAAGAGACAATTAAGTGAAGCGCCATTAGCTATTCAAGACCTCAGGGACGGAAAAGATATAGGCAGATACGTCTTAATTAATTACTAACTACTTTAGAAAGGGTTGTTGCTTAAAGCTTAAATTCCCAGCTTTTCTTCAAGGACACTCGTTTGGCTCAAAAATTCTTTAGAAGTGCCGTGCCAAGTAACGTGACCTTTTTCGATGATAAAATGTTTATCTGCAATTCTTGTTAAGTCTTTAATATTTTTGTCGATTATTAAAATAGTAATACCTTCGTTTTTCAGTTTTTCTATACACGCCCAAATTTCATCCCTGACTAAAGGTGCTAAACCTTCGGTAGCTTCATCTAAAATTAATAATTTAGGGTTCGTCATTAGAGCTCTGCTAATTGCTAACATTTGCTGTTCTCCGCCCGAAAGCAGATTTCCCATATTGTTAAGGCGGGTCTTTAATAGTGGAAATATTGCTAGAACAGATTCGATAGTCCAAGGGTTTGGATGCGCATTCCTATTTGCTGACGTAGCTACAAGATTTTCTATTACACTCAAATTAGGAAATATCTGGCGCCCTTCTGGCACTATCCCAATACCAGATCGACTAATCCTATAACTGGGCAGATGATCTATTTTCTGATTCTCAAATAATATTTCACCAGATGATATTGGGGTAATTCCCATTATGGAGTGCACGGTTGTCGTTTTACCCATACCATTTTTTCCCAAAAGAGTAACAACTTCTCCATGGTTAATAGTGAAGGAGAGGTCAAATAATGCCTGGCTTACCCCATAAAATGTACAAATATTAGATATTTTTAACATCCGTGTAACTCTTGATCACCTAAATAGGCTCGCCTCACGGCTGGGTTTGACCGTATTTCTTTGGGGTGGCCGGTTGCTATAATTTCTCCATATACCATCACCGTTATTCGATCGGCTAATGCAAATACTGCTGCCATATCATGCTCGATAAGGATCATTGTTTTATGCGGTTTCAATTTTTCTAATATCATTATTAATTTTTGGCTTTCTTCTGTGCCCATTCCTGCCATTGGTTCATCTAACAATAATAATTTTGGTTGGGTCGCAAGAGCTACAGCTATTTCAAGTTGTCTGTGCTCTCCATGGGATAAATCGCTTGCCTTAGCATTTTCCCGATCTAAAAGGCCAACCTGTTCAAGGGCTTTAGAAGCAGTTTGGATAACCTGATTATTGTGACGCGCGTCACTCCAAAACCGGTAAGAATGTCCGTTCTGAGCCTGGACAGCCAGAGTAACATTATCAAGGACGCTCATATCTAACATCAGGCAAGTAATCTGAAAAGTTCTAGCTATTCCTAGAAGGCTTCTTTTATTAGGGGGCATATTACTAATTGAGTGACCGTTAAAGAAAATTTCGCCTTTATCGGGGTTCAAGTCCCCGGAAAGTTGGGAAATCAGTGTTGTCTTTCCTGCACCGTTTGGGCCAATTATAGCATGAATTTCTCCCTGTTCTATTTGTAGATGTATATTATTAGTAGCAATGATCCCTCCAAAACTTTTTTTTAAGCCTTCCACTGATAGAATTGGCCTCATTATTTGCCACTCCCAAAATACGTCAGGATTCCATTTATTCCACCTTTAGCAAACAGAACTACTATTATTAGGAGGGCACCAAAAATAAAGTGCCAGTACAAGGTTAGGCTTGAAAGCCATTCCTCCAAGATTACAAAAGCAGCAGCTCCAAAAACTGGCCCTAAGATTGATCCTGTTCCTCCTAAAATCACTATAAAAATTAATTCGCCAGACGCTGACCAATCCATCATTTCTGGGCTTATAAAATTAGTAAAATTACCCAAAAGTGCCCCTGCGTATCCACACATACATCCGGCTATAACGTAACATGTAAGGCGGTAACGGTAAGTATCGAAACCAATCGATCTCATCCTTTGATCGTTACTCCTCGACCCTTCAATAACCAATCCAAACTGCGATCTAACAATTTTGTGTATCAAAAAGAGGCAAGCAACTAACGAAATCAGGATAAAATAGTAGAGATTAAGATTATTCTCGATATTCAGCAATTGACCAAAACTGCTCCTAGTATTGATAACTAGACCATCATCGCCGCCATACTCTTCTATGCTTACAAATCCAAAAAACACCATCTGTGTAAATGCCATAGTGATCATAATGAAATACACACCTTTTGTTCTGAGGCAAATTGCTCCAGTTACTAAGGCAAATATTCCTGACACTGTCACAGCAAGAAAAAGTTGCAAAAGACCATTATTTATATCGTAATAAGCGGGAATTCCCACACTATATGCACCAATGCCTAAATATGCTGCATGCCCAAAGCTAATCATGCCTCCATGACCTAGTATCAAATTTAGACTGGCAGCAGCAATTGCGAGGATCATAAGACGATTTACAAGATCTAGATAAAATTCATTTCCCGTTAGACTAGTATAGACAGGTAGTAGAAATAGAACTGAAAAAACTAAGGTAACGGACCTATTTTGAAATGAGAAATTAGTCAGGATTTGCATTGTTTTAGCGCCCTTTGGGAGGGAATAATCCCTGAGGCCTAAATGTTAAAACAGTTGCCATTAAAATATAAATAAGCATAGCGGATAAAGCAGGTGCTGCCGTCTCTGCGCTCTCTGCCGTGAATATGAGTTTCAAAAACGTATCTAGAAAAGATCTCCCCATTGTGTCTATAAACCCAACTAAGATGGCCGCTAAAAAAGCACCCTTTACAGATCCAATACCACCAATAATTATGACAACAAATGTAACGATAATAATATCGTTTCCCATTCCAATACTTGCTTCCGTTATCGGCGTTATCATCATTCCGGCAAATCCGGCCATCGCTGCTCCAGCGCCAAAAACTAGAGTAAATAGGGTTTTTATATCCACCCCAAGGGCACCAATCATTGTTCTATTTGATGCTCCTGCTCTAATAAGCATCCCAGCCTTTGTGCGAGTAATCACCAGATAAAGGGTCCCGGCTATTATAAGGCCAGTGATTATTATCAACAATCTAAAGGTAGGAAAGGTAATATCTGGTGATATCTCGATTTGGCCATCCAATATTACGGGTAAAGGGATCGCCATGCCTTCAGGGCCCCAGGTAAAGTGTACTAAGGCATCACAACAGAGAATTAATCCAAATGTCGCTAACACGTGATCCAGGTGATTTTGGACATAAAGTCTTCGAACTATAATTATTTCAATAATAATACCAACTAGCATTGTGGCAGGAATTGCGAGCAGTATACCAAATAAAAAGGACCCAGTGATCTCAGTAAGGGTTGCACAAAAATATGCTCCAATCATATATAGAGAGCCGTGTGCTAAATTAACAAAATCCATAATTCCAAAAATTAGGGTTAACCCAGAGGCTAATAGGAATAATAATACGCCAAGTTGCAGCCCATTTAGTATTTGTGTAACAAAAAGAACCCAATCCATAATGTTTTATTGAATATCCTACGAATTATCTCAAGATTAAAAAATACTTTTACCATATATAATGGTGATGAAAAGAGAACGGCGACACAAGACAGTGCCGCCGTTATAAATAGAATTATCTTTCCCAATCACATTTTACATTGTGTGGCGTAGGTATCTTGATGGTTTTTCAAAACAACTTTACGTATGGCTGTTGTCCAAACGCCATCTGCATCAGATACGACCTCCCTAGAATAGAAGTTCTGAATAGGAAAGTGGTTATTACCATAGGAAAATTCCCCCCGGACGGAAGGAAAGTTGGCCTTTTCCATTGCAGACCGCATTCCATCAATATTTGAAAGATCGCCCTTTACTGATTCTACTGCGCTCTTAATAAGAAAAATTGTATCGTAGGATTGCGCTGCATAAAAAGAGGGATACCGACCATATTTCTTCTTAAACCCTGATACAAATTTTTTGTTTTGGGCATTATCAAGATCTGGTGCCCAAAATTGGGTCATCATAGATCCCATAACACCATTCATCTTGGCTTTTTGTAACTTTGGTAAAGCAATAGAGTCTACTGTGAATACCGAGTAAAGTGGGATCTTCCCTTGTAAACCGGCCTGCGCATACTGTTTGATAAATGCGCCACCTGCTTTTCCTGGATAAAATACAAATATACCTTCAGCCTTGGAAGCTTTTGCTTTAGCTAACTCTGCTGAAAAATCCAATTGTGCGCCTTTACCCCATTTGGTTAGGTCTTTTCCAACAATTTTTCCTTTGAACACACGTTCAACCCCAGCTGACATATCTTTACCAGCTGCATAATTCGGTGCCATGATATATAGAGATTTTACACCTTTTTGATTTAAAAGCTGTCCCATAGCCATCGGTGTTTGATCATTTTGCCATGAAGTAGAAAAGAAATTTTTGTGGCAAAGCTTCCCAGCTATTTGGGATGGGCCTGCATTGGAACTGATTAAAAACTTTCCAGCATCTAGTGCTGACTTTTGAGATGCTAATAGAACATGTGACCAGATGAAACCTGCAACAAAATCAACATCATTTTGTTTTACTAGTTTATCCGTCTTTTGTTTTCCTATCGCAGGTTTGAATCCATCATCTTCGATAATTAAATCAACTTTAAGACCACCCATTTTTCCGCCAATATCTTCTACGGCAAGATTGACAGCATCTACCATATCTCGTCCTATTACCCCAGCTGGAGTTGTGATCGTCGTAACAAAACCAATTTTAACTTTCTCTGCGGCCGCAACGGGTCCAACCGTGAGCATTCCTGCTGTAGCTAGAAGCATTAATTTCTTAAACATTTATTTTTCTCCCTGTTCTATTATTATATGATGCCTGAAATTAATTGAAATTCAATAATATAAACCTATTTGTAAGGATTAGTTAGTTCTCGTATGACATGAGCATATTTTTGAGTCGATTTTAGGCCTTCGGTACTCAGTTCATAGACCCCTCTCTCGGTTCTTAAAAACCAGCCGTAAAAATTACGTTGTAAAATGTTTCCGATGTTATTTATCCCTGTTTGCTCTCGCAACTCTGCAATAGTTTTGCGTCCATTTTGCAAGCTATTGAGTACTCGTAGAGCATTTTGTCTATATGCTGTCATAATTGGTATGCGAGTGCTGCCCCCTGTATTTAGGTCGCCGCATCGGTTTTGAAATTCTTTTGATAACTTTTTTGATTTTCTTTTATTGTTACTGAGGCGGCTTGATGCTGGCTCTAAAATAGTCGTTACATACCCCACTTTGTCTACGGGAATAGTTACTAATAAAATACCAAAACCAAGTATATAGCAGAGTTTTTTAACCTTATTCAATCGGTTCTTCAAGCCAGAGTTTGGGCTTTCTAAAATCGCTAAATAAATAGTATTTGAGTAAGATAGACGATCGACCCCCTGTAAAAGTAATTCCAAATTAAATCTAGTTTTGAGCTCTATGATAGTTATTGGATTATTAGCTTTGATTGCGACAACATCACAACCACATACCTCACTTTTAACCTCATAGCCCTGTGCTTCGAAAAACATCTTTACGGGTTGATATAAGTCGGTTTCGCGAATGGCTTGTGTCATGGTAAGTTGGTGTCTATCTATAAATAAATATTTTGAAATTGGTTTTATTCATAACACTAAAAACTAGTTGCTGTAGCTAAAATACAGTCAATAGAGAGTTAGAGTATGCAAGAAATCCCTAAGGGTAAAAGAAAAAAAACGGTACCTATTCGACGTTCAAATAAAACAATATCTTTAAAATCAAAAAAATCAGTAAAAGTGAAACGTCATCCATTTAGAATATTTTTGCGTTNAATTGGTTTACTATGCATCTGGGGTTTTACGATAACGATACTGATGCTTGCATACGAAACCACCCAACTTCCTGATATCTCTAAACTCGGTTTTCAACAGCGCTCCTCTGGAGTACGTTTAATTGCGTCTGATGGAGTTGAATTTGCTTCATTTGGCGATCTATATCGANAGCCAATTCTACTNAAAGAAATACCAATTACGATTATTAATGCTCTCTTAGCCACAGAAGATCGTAGATTTTTTAATCATTTTGGAATTGATCCCATCTCAATACTTCGTGCATTGGTAGTTAATCTGAGAAATGGTCGTATAAAACAAGGTGGCAGTACCGTAACNCAACAACTAGCAAAAAACTTATTTTTAACGCCTAAGCGCAGTTTTGANAGAAAAATTCAAGAAACTCTTCTCGCTTTTTGGCTGGAATCATCTTTCTCGAAAGATCAAATTCTTACTCTTTATTTAAATCGAGTATACTTTGGTTCTGGAACTTATGGGATTCAATCAGCTTCGTATCACTATTTTAATAAACCTGCTAAACTTTTGACCTTATATGACTCAGCACTTTTAATAGGTTTGTTAAAAGCACCATCACGTTATAATCCCATTGCTAATCCCAAGCTAGCTAAGAAAAGAACAACTCAAGTTCTATTAAATATGGTCAATGCAGGTTTTCTTGATAAAAAGAAAATCCGTCAAGTATTAGCTAATAAATCTTACATCGCTAGAGCTAAAGAGAGAGGAAGCGGACATAGGTATTTTGCCGATTGGGTCAGAGATCGCTCATCTGCATATACGGCTTATCTCAGCGTCGACCGAAAGGTCCATACGACCTTAAACCTAGAGTTGCAGAGACAAGCAGAAAGAGCTATTGCCGATGGCCTTCGAATTGGAAGGGACAAAGGGGTTCAACAAGGGGCAATGGTTGTTCTTGATAAAACGGGCGCAGTATTAGCGATGGTAGGAGGTAAAAGTTATACAAGTAGTCAGTTTAATCGAGTGACCCAGGCGTTCCGCCAGCCAGGATCTTCTTTCAAACCTATTATTTATTTAGCGGCATTAAAAAAGGGTTACATGCCGGATTCGGTTATTTCAGACACTCCATTGAGAATTGGGGAGTGGTCACCAAGAAATTTTGATGGAAAATTTCGAACAAGCGTAACATTAAAAGAAGCGCTTGTAATGTCTTTGAATATTCCTACTGTTCGGTTATCTGAGAGTATTGGAAGGCATTCATCAATCAACTTAGCTCGGCAACTGGGTATCACTTCACAGTTAAAAAACGAGCCGAGTTTAGCTTTGGGTGTGAGCGAAATAACCCTATTAGAGTTAACCGCTGCCTATGTCGCTTTCTCAAATGGCGGTCATCCGGTTTCACCTTATGGGATCAAGAGTGTCAGCGCACCTCAACACGGGCTGGTGTATAAAAAAAATCAAATAGATCAAGCGCCCATAGCTAAGATAGAGAAAATAAAATTAATTGATAAACTACTTTCAGATGTTATCCGAACAGGAACCGGAAAGAAGGCTGCTATTCAAAGATACGCCGCTGGAAAAACAGGAACGAGTCAGCGTTACCGCGATGCTTGGTTTATTGGGTATTCCGGGGATCTGATAGTTGGGGTTTGGTTTGGCCGAGATGATGCGAACTCTATGGATGAAGTTACGGGAGGGGGACTCGCTGCAAAAGTATGGTCCACTTTTATGGAAAAGGCTGTGGTAGAGAAATTCTAGTATATAATTTATTTCCCCTGAAGCAGTTGCGATAGTCCGTCTGAAATTTTCGTATATTCAAAACTAGGAAAGGCCAGTTGCGTGGTTCTAGTGTTGAAAGGACGGAATCCATTATGTGGCATTTCTCCTATTCGAGGGATTTGGATGATTTTTACAGATTGTTTGGTTAAAGAGATAATTTTCTCTGCTATTGCATTGAAACTTGTAGTTTCGCCGGATGCAATATTGAGGATGCCAGAACTCTTGTAACGTGTTACTTCAACAATTAAAGTCGCAACATCGTGTATGCTAACATGATCACGGAGCTCCTCACCTTTTCCAAAAATAGGAATGTCTTCACCATTTAGAGCTAATCGCGAGAAACGATTTGGTCCATATCCGTTATGGGGGTCTTCAAAACCATATATTAATGTTGGTCGTGCTATAAGGAGTGGTGTTTTTAAAGGTTCGATGATCTCACTTTTAATTATTAACTCTCTTGCGTTGTGCATGATGCCGTGCAGTGATATCGGGTTTGTTTTGGATGACTCTATCAAGGGAATGGCGCTATCACTGTAAACAGCATCTGAACTTATATAGACAATATGAGATAGAGAAATTTTATGTGCTGCATGAATGATTGGACGAAGTATTTTAAGATTATCCAATAACATATTAAAATNTTTAACAGGTGCTCGTGCTACTGCTATTATTAGTACATCCCCATTTTCCAAAATATTTTCTAAATCTTTCCCACTTCTNTCATTTAGCAAATCTATCTTAGATTTGGCAATGCCTAATGCATTGATATGACTGGCTCTTAATTTCNTAAGAATTGCATTACCAACAAAACCGTTAGCACCGAGTACTACCACTCGGTTGGGGTCACTGGGTAGTTTATTTAGGTGTACAATCAAGCTAAAACCCTATTCTGCTAATGTTAGCGCCCAAAAAAAACTTGTTACAATTATTTTAATAATTGCGCTTGTTTATTTTACAAATAAGTGGAATTACCTACCCCTAATCGAGCCCATTGGAAACCATGTCGCTCTGGATGCTGGTTTGTAAAAAATGATAGTGGATCTATGATGATGGGCCTTTTCATCAGGGAATAAAGTTTTTTTATTTCTAGATTTTGATATTCAGGCCAGGGGGTACTCAATATTAAAACGTCTGCATTTTCTATTGCTTGATAGGAATTCTCAACTTGTTTTAACCAAGGTGATTGAGATAATTTTACGATCGGGTCATGGATATAAATATTGTGCCCCCGAATTTGATTGAGAAAGTGAATTGCTGATGAGTTTTTGGTACTATCGGTGTTTTCTTTATATGCTAGACCCAGGACGGCGATCTTTGGGTTTTGATGATTATCTAAAACCAACGATTTCAACTTACGATACAACCAATCCTTCTGAAACTTACTATTTTTAAACCATGCTTGAATCTGTGTATTTTCAATTTGATGTTTGGTTGTTAAATTATCTAAAACATTTAAATCGCGCTCTAGATTTCCACCAGAAAGTCCCAATCCAGGATTTAAATATGCATTTTTTCCTATACGTTTATCTAGTTGAAGCGCGGGTATAATGTCTTGCCAATTTGCACCAATCGANTCACACAAGGCNGATATCATGTTGGTAGTCGAGACTTGAGAAGCCAAGATACTATTGATAGAAATTTTTGCAAGTTCGGCACTTGAATAACCGATTGTTAATATTGGACATTGAAATTTTTCTAAAACCTTCAAAAGTATAGGGTGAATTTCTTTTTTGGTCTCATCGCATCCTATGATAAATCGCTCTGGGGCTAGGAAACGTTTTATAGCCTCTCCAAAAATAAGTGTTTCCACTTGATAAAAAAGACGCTCCTTTGGTAGCTGTATGTTACTGGTATAGCCAGGTGGGACTTGAGAGAGAATTGTTAGTACTCCGTTATTATTCAAAGACTTTAGAACTTCATTAGTAATCGTATTTATCAATGATAAATCAGGNGAACCTTTGTCATTTGTTGGTGTATCAGTTGCTATATAAACTAGCTCTGCCGCCTTCATTTCTGACGGATTCTTTACGAAACTAATATTCGTAATATTTTTAGCTAATAGCTCAATAAGCTGTGGTTCTAGTATATCTGTTTGACCCAGTTTAAGGGACCCCAACTTAACAGGATCAGGATCCCACGCTATTATATGAAACCCTTTTTCTGCTAATCCTGCAGCGGTAACAATTCCTAAGTGAGAAAGGCCTGCGATTCCAATAATCATATTATTAGACCCGTTTCTCAATTTCCCGCAACTCGCGGTATATCCATAGGTCTTTAGAAAAGTTTGTCATAAACCCATTTAAGCATTGAGATTTGAAGTATTCAAATTCTAGCAGCCATGTCGGATCATCATCTTCAAATTTATAATTCTCTTCGATCGGTGGACCACTAGGAAATACTCTGGAGCGAATAGAAAACTCTGCATTTCCCCATTTGCATAATGATTTAATGTGCGCGCTTCCATGCTCGGCAAAAATGTCGCAGGAAAAATGGTTTTTCCATGATAACAAAGTCATTTCTAATTCTATTCTAGGCTTATTCTCTTGAAACAATAGAGCAGCATGGTCGGGGCTTTTATTTTCAAATTTATTAATAGATATTAATTCTAATTTGCCTTTTATACCACCAAACCAATACTCCGTTGTATCTAGTAAATGTGAGCCTAAATCGAATAATACGCCTGTGCCTTTATCTCTCCATGATGAGTTGCGAACTAGTTTTGCTGTTCCATTACCATAAAAAATTCTGCAGTTGTATAGATTTCCAAGTTTACCGCTTTCGATAAGCGTTTTCATTTTTGTAAAACTTGGTTCAAAACGATGGTTGTATGCGGTATATATTAATACCCCGTTTTTATTTGATAGAGCTTCGATGTTTCTAAGTTCCGCTTCAGTATTCCCCCACAGTGGTTTTTCAACAAGGACATGTTTCTTCTTTGAAATACTAATCCGCATTAGGGCAATTTTTTCTGAATCAGGAACGCACAATAAAACAGCGTCGTACTCTGCTGCGGGGACTTGGGACAGATGTTTGTAATCTGCATCTTGATTAATTGGATCAACTGTTGCGATACATGACGAGCCAGCAATGCGTTTTCTTTTATAGCCTTGAGTCCCCAATCCAACGATTACTACGCGCATGTTTAGCCCCAAAATAAAAGAACATTTAATGAAACCGAATATGTTTCTCTGCTATATCAATCTTATTGATAACATCGCTAGGCTTTACGGGTATATTTCCATCTTTCTCGCAAGCTACTGCAGCGGCAAAGGAGCCTAAAATCATTGCTATAGCGGGATTTTGACTAGTCAGCATTGAAAGAGTAGCATAGGCTAGCAATGCGTCCCCAGCGCCGATAGGGTCAAGCACCTTATCTGTGAAGCTATCCATAAATATTGCTGCCCCTTCCACGAGATAATCCGGATTACAACAAGTCAACACACCGCGGTCACCAAGTGTCAGCATAAGCGTTTTGCAGTTGGTAGCACGATACAAGTTAGATGCAAGAGCTCGTAGATGCGAATCTTGATCGGATAAGCTAAATCGAGCTTCTCGTTCATTCGGGGTTATTAGATCAAATTTTTGAAATTCTATTATATTACCCCATCTACTGGCAACCTGACTATCAGCAACCTTAAATACTTTTGGTGGTATAGCAGCAACCAGTTCCGGTATTGTTGCCTTATTAAATATACCATGCCTGAAATCACTAAAAACTATCGCGTCTGTCGGTGTGTTTTTGATGCTCTCCGCAAGCTGATCGGCGATATGTCCAGATATTTGTCTATTGTCGACCGTATCTATTTTGAGCAATCTATAACCATCAGCGACAATTGAATTTTTGTTCGTTGTTGGCCGTTGTGAGTCAGTATANTAGTTAATTTTTATGNCCATTTTTTGAAGGTCATTGATTACAAAGTTTTTTTGTTCGTCATCTCCAAGTATTGTCGAAAAAAAAACTTTAGCACCGGCTGATTTAAGATGTTTAGCAACAACTGCGGCTCCTCCAACATGATCAATTTTATGGTCATAACGGACACTTATCGTNGGTGTTTTAGTTTGGCCACCTATCACACTTGTTTGTGTTATACTATCTACAATTGTATCTCCAACAACGTGCACTGTTTTATTTCCAAGTTTTGAAATTGTAGCCCGCAGTTCCCCAATAGTTATTTTTTCTTTTTCAAGTAATATGGCTAACTTATCGTACTTTATTGTTGGAGGACCAATATTAATCAGGTCTGTAGACGAATAAACCAGATCGCCAGGAGTAAAGATCATCTCCCCACCATATGATTCTACCAGTGTTTTTTCNACGTCTGTCTTAACGTGGCTACCTTCTTGAATATATTCATAACCTTTTGCAAAATAGTCAGGTTTTATAAAACCTATGTTACCTAATGGTGTACTTTCCTTGTCAATGATTACAAAATCAACAATTTCGAAAGCTGCTAAGTTTAGTGCCCTGAGTCCTTCAGGAACGTGAGGACGGAACTCCCCTTTATCAATATGCGCATCGCGTGTAATGCTTACTATCAGAACATCTGCTTTTTTTTTGGCATAAATCATATGTCGGAGATGGCCTGGATGCACAATATCAAAAACCCCATGACACATTATAACTGTTTTGGTTCTTGGGTGTTGCCCAATTATTTTTCTAATTTGCTTCGGAGTTTTAATTTTTTCCCCATATCGTTGTTTAAGTTCTTCCATCTTTNTACTTCTCTTTATTCAGGAACTTGAACCAATTCTCGGTTGCGTTCTCGATGGAAACTGGATCCCAAAGGGGAGCTGCTTTCCAATCATCTATACACGCCATCATCTTTTGCACTCCTTCTTCGAAAGATACAAGAGGTTCCCAATTTAAATGAGTACGAATTTTTCGTATATCGGCCCATGTACGTGCTGGCTCACCTGGCCTCTCTGGAATGTAAACAACATCACCACCTATAAGTTGAATGAGCCTATTGATACTTTGNGGTTTCCCTGCTCCTAAATTATAAACTTCACCAACTCTTTTTGCTTTTGCTACNTTTAGAAAAGCTTTAGCGATGTCGGATACATAGAGAAAGTCNCGGCTTTGAGAACCATCTCCAACTACTGTAAATGGTTTTCCTTCTAATTTTTGCTTGAGAAAAACACCAAAAACTGCACCATATGCACCTGTTGTGCGTGCTCGTTCGCCATACGCATTAAAAATCCGAATACTGTTAACTGGCAAGTTGTATATCTTCTGCCAATGAAGAGCTGCCATTTCTCCTTGATACTTACTTAATGCATAAGGATAGCATGGATCTATTTTATGCTCTTCAGAGGTTGGTGTTTCTGCTAATCCATAGCAGGAGGAAGACGCGGCATAAACAAATTTATTAATGTTAGCCGCACGCGCGCCTTCAAGCATTTGAACAGTTCCTTGAATATTAGTGGACATGTAGTCGGTTGGGTCATCAATGGAAGGTACGATATCTCCTTTACCAGCAAAATGGAATAATAGGTCACTATCTTTGAACAGAGAATGGTTATGATCGATATTGCATATATCAGCTTCCTCGATTGTAAATTTTGGATTATTTTTGTGTTGCTTCAGGTTTTTAAGATATCCTCCGCTAAGATTATCGATCACCCTCACCTCGTAGTTATTATCTACTAGGAGATCTGCCATATGGGATCCAATAAACCCAGCTCCACCGGTGACAATAGCTACTGATGTTTTACTCATGTAGCATTTACGGCTTTCATTTGGCGAACATTGAAATATCGATCGTCATCAAAACTAGATGGTAATTTATTAGTTTTGAAAGCATTACAGAGTTCTCTAACAGCATCCTCAACCGTATATTGTGCCTCAAAACCGATCACAGTTTTTATCTTTTCTGAATTTATATGATATGATCTTAGATCATTACTNACACTTTGTTCTATTGAAATTTCTGCTTCTTTTGGGGTNTCTTGCTCTACAATTTTTTTCACTAAAAGAGCAATATTCATAACAGACATATTTTGATAACCAACATTAAATGTTTGCCCGGAAATTTTATCATTAGTTTCCGTAAGGAGCTTCACATATAAGTCGCACATGTCTTGTATGTGAAGNTTTGGCCGGAGTTGNCTGCCTCCAAAAACATTTATCTTCCTGCGATTTATTGCCCAGTTTGTAAGTATGTTTACAGTTAGATCTAATCTTTGTCTGGGCGAATACCCACAGAGTGTTGCAGGTCGAATAGCGACACAGACAAAGTCCGCAGTCTGATGCTTAAAAAGTAATGGTTCACAGAGGCCTTTATATTTATTGTATAAAGTCAAAGGCAGAAGTGGGTGGTTCTCTGTAACGTTTTTCTCTGTGGAGACACCATAAACGGAACTAGATGATGCATAAATGAAGCGTTTAACGCCAGCTTCTTTTGCCAATATGACAAGTGGTTCAAAAGAATCAAAATTGATTGTTCGGCTTAAAGACTCATTCAACTCAAAACTAGCATCATTAGAGATACAGCCTAAATGAATCACAGTCTCCACGTCTTTGAAATGCATTCTATAATCTTTAATTCTACGCAAATCGGCTGTTAAAATTTTTAAATATGAGTTACTTGAAGGTAAACAATCTTGTCCATAAAACATCTTATCCAATATTGTGACGTGATACCCTAGTTTTAAAAGTTGTGGCGTCAATCGGCTTCCTACATAACCGGCTCCGCCTGTAATTAAAACTTTTTTCATAGTGGTCTCTCTGCAGACTTGTGTNGTATTTATTCTAGGGAGTTAAGTTAAAATTGAATGCTGGTTTTAGTTGTTAAATAAGTATATTTTTTTACTAATTCTTCATAGACAGGTCTCTTGAAATCAACAACAAGTGGAACGATGCAGTCTAATTTAGACCATTTCCACTCGCTAAACTCAGCGTAGGTAGTGCCTAAATTAATCTCATCATCAGACCCCACAAAACGCATAGCGAACCAAAGTTGTTGTTGTCCTTTATAATATTTTGAAAAATTTCGATTAATTAGCGTTGATGGATAATCGTAAAATAACCATTCCTTCATAAAATCTATCACTTCAACTGTTTCTATTCCAGTTTCTTCCTTAAGTTCTCTGAGGGCAGCTGTCTTGGGGTTTTCATTATGATCAATACCGCCTTGTGGCATTTGCCAAGATGCAGGTGTTACGTCATTTCGTTTTCCAAGGAATACAAGGCCATCCTTGTTGAACAACATAATACCAACACAAGGCCGGTATAAAGAATTTTTCAAATTAGAGTTTTGTATATTGGTTTTCATCTTTGACTTTGTTTATCGGCTATTGCAGAAACAGGGGCTAACGCGATGCCTTTTGCTTTCAATCCTTTTATCCAATTATTTAAAAGCTCTAAGGTGATCGGAATGGGCTGTGCAATCGCTAAAGCAAACTTCGTTTTTTTAGCTATTATTTCGAGCTCTTTAAGTTTGGTGTTAATATTTCCTGCGGATGGATTTTTATCGATGAAGATATTATTAAATGCTCTCGGTAGTTGAATTGACGAGGAGAGTTCGGGCCCAACACTGCGTGATGTAGATCTACTATCAACATATAAAAGGCCACGCGCTTTAATACTTTTTAATACGGGAAGTAATACTTCTGAGCTTAATGTAAATTTACTACCATGTGTGGCTAGTAATCCAACAAAGCCACCAGCTTGTACCATAATGTGTTCCAAGCGATTTAAATTTTCAACTTCACTCAGGGTTGTTAGAAGAGTATCCCGACCAGGATCATTCTGCGGGAACTCGATAGGTTCCATAGGCAAGTCAATCAGGACTTCAAAGCCATTTTGGCGCGCGTCCCTTACCCAATTCTTAAGTTTGGGAGCTATATGGGAAAAAGAAAGTGTAACATTTTTGGGCATCATTTTTAGAGCTGTAGCTGTATATGTTGAGGATAGCCCCAAGTTACTAATAATGATGGCAATTCGTGGTTTTCGATCAGAACGTTTAAAATTTCGTGAATATTCTATCCATGGTAAGCGGCCGTCGGAAGCTATAACAGGTAGAATTCCATTTTCTGTTTCTTCTGAGACGTGCGGATAAACAATACCTTGCATGAGATCATTATCATCCATTTTTTCAGGATTATTATCTGATGTGGAGCCAATTTTTTCTTCTTGTTTTTTTCCTTGAGTAGCTTGATCTTGCTCTATCTTACCTGATGCCCTACTGGTATTTTTTAGTGCGCCCTCTTCTTCCCCCAAGATATCAACTTTTAACTGAGGTGTTAGTTCTGATCGTTGGGTAATTGTTTTCTCAGAGTTTACCAGTATCCAACCGCTAGTAGTACCACTTAATATGAGAATCACCGTAGTAAGTGAATAGAGTAGCATTTTTTTTATTGACAAATGCGATNTCAAATTTCGATAACTTTTAAATAAAGGATGGGAGCTTATAATCCCATCTGATAGCGAATTCTCTCGCACATCGGCCCTGTTGACCTCCTCTTCTTGTTCCTTTGCAGGTTTTTTGAAGAGGTCCTTGAGCCTTGTTATGAAGCTAATTAACTTCAATTAACCAAGCGTTTTTTTAATAGTGCCAGACCTTCTAGAAGATCAACAGCGCGCGCAAGTTGATAGTCAGTTTCAGCTTTCAACTTAGCTGACGGACGGCCTTTTATTTTTTCTTTTATATCTTTCTCCTCTGTATCAGTATTTTCTAACGCTCCGCGTAAATCGGATTCTCTTCTTCGGAGAGATTTTTNATTTTTTTTAATTTTTGCTGCAGCTACGATTATATCNGGTGATATCCCAGTCTTCTGGATAGANTTTCCAGAAGGTGTGTAATATCGAGATGTGGTAAGGCGCATTGCAACATTTCCAGATAGTGGTACTATTGTTTGCACTGAACCTTTTCCAAAAGACTGTGTTCCCAGTATTATGGCTCGCTTATGATCTTGGAGGGCTCCTGCAACGATTTCTGATGCTGAAGCAGAACCTGTATTTATGAGAACAATTAAAGGAAGACCTTCAGCTAAATCTCCCGGTTTTGCATGTATTCGAGACGCTTTATCAGGATCACGTCCCCTGGTAGAAACAATTTCACCATAGTCAAGAAATGTGTCGCTAACACTTATAGCTTGGTTCAAAAGGCCACCAGGGTTATTTCGTAAATCAATTACTAAACCCACTAGCTTTTTACCAAGTGTATTTTTCAAATCGTCTAGGGCCTTTATAAGTCCCGGGGTTGTTTGAGCATTGAAAGTTGTTATCCTGATATATCCAATGTTCCCTATGGCCTCGGAACGAACAGATCGTATTTTGATTACAGCACGTTTTATTATCAATTTGAATGGGTCTGCTCCCTCTCTACGAATCCCAAGTGTAATTTCCTCATTTACAGGACCTCTCATTTTATCAACAGCTTGCCTAAGGTTTAAGCCTAATATAGATTTTCCGTTAAGATGAGTGATGANGTCGCCTGGTTTCAATCCTGCCTTAGCNCCTGGTGTGTCATCGATAGGAGACACTACTTTTATCAAACCATTTTCCATAGTGACTTCAATTCCTATGCCGCCAAATTCCCCTTTCGTTTGAACGCGCATATCCTTAAAGTTTTTGGTGTCTAAAAAACTGGAATGAGGATCTAATGATGTCAACATTCCGTTAATAGCGGCTTCTATTAGTTTTTGATCACTAACTTTATCTACATATTCTGCTCGGACACGTTCAAATACATCTCCAAAAAGATTTAATTGGCGGTAGGTTTCGTTAGAAAAACCGTTTGTTGAAGATCCCAATATTGCACTAAGGACGAAGAAATATAGAACGACTTTTTTTAAAAAGTTAATCCAAGTGGTCCGATTATATTGTTCAATNGCAGTTTCATTTATTATCATTATCAAGTCGCATTCCTTATTGGAGATAACCATGCCATTGGGTCAATAGGTTTACCATGTTTTCGCAGTTCAATGTATAGTTTGTAATTTATTTTTAAATCATTTGGGGTGAAGGGATCCATCTTTCCAACGTTCTCTCCACTCAAAACACTCTGACCAGTTTTAACATTGATGCGACCCAAGCCTATTAAAAGGGTCTTGAATCCTTCACCGTGGTCAATAATTATTATTTTTCCATATGCTCTGTATAGACCAGCGTAAAGAATTTTTCCGTCAAATGAAGCAGTCACATTGGCGCTTGGTCTTGTACGGATAGTAATCCCTTTGGTTGTTAATCCCACTGAATCAAGTTTACCAAATTGGGCCACTATTTTGCCCCTAACCGGGTATCTTATATGCGGTTTATTTTTCCGAAATGATCTTGAGGGTATCAAATTATTTTCAGTTATTTGATCTTTTTTATTATAGGTGTTTTTACCTGAGAGGTTGGTTAGGGATTCTATGGACTTTTCTTTTTGAATATTAACTTCTCTAAGGTCTGAGAGGAGGTTTCTCAGGTCCTTGGATAAGTTGATATAGTTATCGTTTTTTCCTAAGAGGCTTCTTTTGTTAGTTAACTTAGCTATTTTTTGATTTACGTTGTCGAGTTTGGCTTTGGTTTTTTCAAGAAGGTCCCATTCTAAATTTATATCATCTTTCAAATTGGTTAAAACTTTTAATTTCATACTCTCATTATTTACGTTTTTTTCGAGCTCTTTTGTCAAAAATTTTATCAGATTAATAGAGCGTGCTGTTGAGAGAAGAGAGCCTTGNCGTGCAATAAGAGACGCAAAGATCGGTTGGGTAGCAATTTTTTGTAGAGTGATCTTGAGGTGTAATTGTCTATCTTGAAGAGTATTTAACCCTTGTTCTAAATTCACCTCTTTTTTTTGAAGACGCTGAATGAATTCTTTAGATTTTATAATTGTTGCTTCGTGCATCTGGACTTGAGTTCTGGAATGCATCAACTCCGCCTTTATCGTCAACAGAGTTTTGGCAATATTGTCCTTGTAGCTACCGTATGAATTTTCAGAAGAGAAAAAAAATATAAAACAGAAGAGAAGTAGAGAAATTTTATAATTATTACTTACACAAAGTGGTCCGTCGTTCATTAATTTCTCGAGGTAACTAACATAGATTGACCGTTCATGGATTGAGGTATTGGAAGTCCTAGTAACTCTAGTAGAGTTGGCGCTACATCAGCTAGTTTTCCATTTTTTAATTCGAATACTTCAGATGATGCGTTTACAAGTACTGTTGGAACTAGGTTCGTCGTATGCGAGGTATGGGTAGTTTGGGTGTTAGTATCGTACATCATTTCGCAATTACCGTGATCGGATGTTAAAAACATTAACCCATCAATTTTTTTTAATTCTTGAACCAAATATCCTATGCATTCATCAACAGTCTCTACAGCTTTTATAGCTGCTTTAAGATCGCCAGTATGACCTACCATGTCGGGGTTCGCGTAGTTGACTACAATGAAATCAAATTTATTTTCCCGGANCGCGTGCACCAATTTTTTGGTCAATATTCTGGCGGACATCTCGGGTTCTAAATCATAAGTTGCCACCTTTGGAGATGGAATGAGAATTCTTTCTTCTCCTAAAAATTTTTCCTCTCTCCCTCCGTTTAAAAAAAATGTGACGTGCGGATATTTTTCAGTCTCCGCTATTCTTAATTGTTTTAANCCTTGTTTTGCAACAATTTCACCAATCGTTTCGTCTAAATTTACTGTTGGGAATAATACGTTGAGGTGTTGATTTAATAACTCTGAGTATGCAACTAATCCTGCTTTGAATGCTAAATTAGGGATTCTTAAACGATTAAAAGAATTAAAATTGGGGTCAACAATAGCTGAAAGTATCTCTCGCGCACGATCGGCCCGGAAATTGCCAAAAAGTAAAGTGTCACCATCGCTAATTCCTTGGTATTCATTATTAATTACTGGCTCCAGGAATTCGTCGGTAATTCCCCGTTTATATTGATTATCAATTTCTTCTATTAAGTTATCGCTGTATTTACCCTCAGCATTGACAATGGCGTTAAAAGCTTTTTGTACCCGGTCCCACCTATTGTCACGGTCCATTGCGTAAAAACGGCCAATGAGGCTAACAATAGGTGCTCGGCCATTTGTATTTTTTATAAAATTATCGATACAGGTTTTGGCAGTTTTGGGTGAGGTATCGCGTCCATCAGAAATTGCGTGTACATACACCTCTGTGCCTGCTGCAACTAAAAAATTAGCCAAGGCCTCTAGGTGTTTTTGATGACTATGAACGCCGCCATCTGATAGCAAACCGATAATGTGGCATTTACCATTAACACTTTGAGATGTTTTTATAAGTTGTTTAAGGGGTTGGTTTTTGGCTAATAGTCCTTTTTCTATAGCTGTATTAATCCGAGGAAGGTCCTGTAACACAACCCGGCCCGCTCCTAAATTCATATGACCAACTTCTGAATTACCCATTTGGTCATTTGGTAATCCAACAAATTCTCCAGAGGCATGCATGACTCCATTAGGATATGTTTCCATCAATTCATCAAAAATAGGAGTATTTGCCATTTCAATCGCATTGTTATCAGTCTCATTGCTGATTCCCCAACCATCCATAATACAAAGTACAAGTGGTTTCATAGCTATCTATACGCTCTCAACAGTTAATCTTTATGATACGGGTGCCCTGAAAGAATTTGTTGTATCCTATAAAACTGCTCCGTTATCATACCACGAACAAGCAGGTGAGGCCAAGTTGCGCGGCCAAGTGCTAATATTAGGTGTGACTTATATAAGATATGTGGGTCTAAGCCTTGGGCCCCGCCAATTATAAGGCAAATATCTTTTATCCCCTCTTCAATTCGACTGCCTACCCAAGATGCTAATTCACGGCTGGATTTAATTTTTCCACTTTCATCTAGGGTAATAATTTGCGCTTTTTCTGGCACAAGAGTTAATAACCGTATAGCCTCATCCTTACGTCTTTCATGGGGGTTTTTTTGCGAAATAGGTTCAATTTCATGCAGAATAACCTCCCATCGTAAACGACTAGCATAGTGCTCATAGAGTTGATTAAAAATACCATGGCGGATTTTGCCGACAGCCAGGATCGTTATTCGCATCGTCTTATTAAATGCCCTATTTATTGCAAGGTTTGGGATTTATTGTTATTTTCCATAATTAATTTTGTTTCAAATTCTACACCCCACATTTTTTCAAGGCCATAAAACTCCCTAACCTCGGGTCGAAAAAGGTGAATAATTATATCGCCGCTATCGATTAAAACCCAGTCACCGTAATTTTTACCTTCTACATTAATTGATTTGACGCCCTGCTTTTTTAACAAGGTTACTATATTTTCAGCCATTGCTGTAACCTGTCTCGAGGAAGTACCGCTAGCTATGAGCATATAGTCAGCTATTGGTGATTTTTCTGCCAATTCTATACTCACAATGTCTTGTGCTTTGAATTCTTCTAAGGATTCAGTGATAAGATTTAGTAAACTGGGGTGTAATACCCTAATATTTGTGTTTGATATGACGATCTCCTTACTGTCTGGTGTTATTATTATCTAATTTCGTTTCTCGAATACTCGTCGCTGAAATAGGATTGAGTAATGTGTGTAAGAACACCCATTTGGGTGGTTTCAATTTACCTAGCAGTATACTTTTTCTTTCTCTTATACGACTATTGGCGAAACGTCTCGCCATCTTTCCAGACAAAGCTTTTTGTGAATAACCGGGACGATTGAATACTGCAATATTAACCATGCGAGAAATTCTCTGCCAATCTTTCCATTCTGAAAATTGGGCTAAATTATCTGCACCCATTATCCAGACGAAACGTGTTTGTGTATATCGCTTTTTGAGTAAAGCAATTGTATCGGCAGTATAGCGAGTGTTTAGTTGAAACTCTATGGGCTTAACAACTACTCTTGGATGGGTTGCCGTCAAACGCGCTGTTGACAGACGTTTACTGAGAGGTTCCATTCCTTTTGTTGATTTGAGGGGGTTTTGCGTTGAAACTAGCCACCAGATAGAATTTAACCGTAAACGTTTTAGAGCTAAATTGGTTATCATTCTATGGCCTGTATGCGCTGGATTGAATGATCCACCCAATAATCCAACTCTTCGCTTTTTATAACTGCCTTTCATAATGGATGATGGTAATATTTGCTTTACAGTTACTCCATCTAGCATTTTTTTAGTGGTCATGGTCGTGTTTGACCGCAACCGCGTACTACGTACTTGAAGCATGTTAGTTGTTCAGCTCCTACTGGGCCTCGCGCATGCAAGCGTCCAGTCGATATGCCAATCTCAGCGCCCATGCCAAATTCCCCACCATCGGCATATTGTGTGGATGCGTTATGCAAAACTATAGCGCTATCTACTTCTTTCAAGAATTTATCTGCATTTAAAATATTTTCGGTAATTATAGAGTCGGTATGGTTTGAACCATAATTGTTGATATGGTCGATAGCGCCATTTATCCCATCAACTATTTTAATGGATAAAATTGAATCCAGGTATTCAGTAGTCCAATCAATTTCAGTAGCTGGATTTATTTCGGGTACTAAAGTTTGAGAAGTGATGTCTCCCCTAAGTTCACAGCCTGCTTCAATTAGTTTTTTTGCTACCCGGGGTAATAATCTATCTACGCCTAATCTGTCTATTAGTAGGGTTTCTGCCGCACCGCAAACGCTAGGCCGTCTCATTTTTGCATTGAGTACGATATTGCAGGCCATTTCCAAGTTTGCACTACTGTCTAAGTACACATGGCAAAGGCCTTCTAAATGGGCAATGGTTGGAATACGACTTTCTTTTTGAACGCGTTCTACCAGAGACTTTCCGCCACGAGGCACGATAACATCAATTGTGTCTGCCATCGTCAGCAAGTGTCCCACTGCTTCACGATCCCTTGTGGGAACCAATTGAATACAAGTTTCGGGAAGTTCTGCCGACTTAAGGCCATGGTGCAAGCAGTCCAGGATAGCTTGCGATGTGTGAAAGGACTCAGACCCTCCACGCAGAATGACAGCGTTACCAGATTTTAAGCATAAACTACCAGCATCCGCAGTTACGTTCGGTCTTGACTCATAAATGATACCGATAACGCCAAGCGGTACCCGCACTTGGCTTATTTTCAAGCCGTTGGGTTGTTCCCATGATTTGATAACTTGGCCAACTGGGTCCGGCAGATTCGCTACTGTTTCTAAACCTTTTGCAACGCCTTCGAGTGTTTCGTCACTTAAATAAAGCCTATCGAGCAGCGATTTTTTTATATGTTTTGTGGAGGCATAATCGATATCTAAAGAGTTTGCTGCGAGTATTTTTTCTTTACTTGATCGTATTGCTTCCGCTGCGTTTAGAAGGGCGTTATTTTTTTGCTCCGTTGCTGCATATTTAATTGCTCTTCCTGCTGCAGAAGCATTTTTCCCTAATTCACTCATGAGTTTGGAAAGTTTGGCTTTGGTCAGTGTATCGCTAAGTTCCATTGGGGGTCTCTACTCATTTAATACTAAATCGTCTCGGTGTATTAACTCATCGCGGCCACGATAGCCTAGAATACTCTCTATTTCTTTAGATTTATGTCCCTGGATCATGCCAGCATCTGTTGCCGAGTATGCAACTAACCCTTTTGCAACCTCTTCTCCATTTGCACTATGGACCGTTACTAAATCACCTCTTTTGAAAGTGCCACTTATGCTAAGTATGCCTGCAGGTAAAATACTGCGCCCACTATATAGGGCTTCCATCGCCCCTTCATCTAAAAAGATTGAACCATTAGAACTAATGGCACTTGCAATCCAACTTTTACGTGCACCGCGTGGCGTTGATGAGGCTTGAAACCAAGTACATTTGGCTCCTTGAATTAAAGATGTAAGTGGATTCATTCTATTACCAGCAAGAATTGCCATTTGACAGCCAGCGTTAGTTGCAATCTTAGCCGCTGCCAGTTTAGTAACCATCCCACCAGATGAATAATTTGTTCCTGCAACGCCCGCCATAGCATTGATAGCAGGAGTTATCCGCTCAACGTTTGCTATATGTTTTGCAGTTTTGTCTTTTTTGGGATCGCGTTCATATAAACCATCAACGTCAGACAAAAGAATAAGTGTGTCGGCGCTAATCATTTGAGCAACACGAGCTCCAAGTCTATCATTATCACCAAACCGAATTTCTTTGGTAGTGACTGTATCATTTTCATTAATTATAGGAACAACCCCAAAATTCAGGAGAGTTGTTAATGTTGCTCTAGCATTTAAATGACGACGCCGTTCTTCTGTATCTTCGGGGGACAGTAAAATTTGAGCGACAGTAATGGAGTGCCGAGCCAAGGCGGTTTCATAGGCATGAGCAAGTCGAATTTGTCCTGTGGCAGCCGCAGCTTGTTTTTCTTCTAATTTTAAAATTCGACTATTTATTTTCAAGTGTTGGCTGCCTACTGCAATTGCTCCAGATGATACTATTAATAATTCTTTACCTTGTTTTTTTAGGTCTGCTATATCGTCGGCTAGCTTTTCTAACCATTGGTAACGGATTGTGCCAGTTTGTTCATTTACAAGCAGAGCAGATCCTATCTTCACCACTATTCGTTTTGCATTAGTTATATTCGGCGTATGCTTTTTTTGTGTCAATAAGGGCTCCATCCCTGATGCTCCTTAATCTGATGACTTTCGCGCTTAATAAGGGATTGTTTTTTCTGAATTTCCTGAGATAAGTGCGACAAAACGTCCTTTAGGCCTAAGTGTGCTGAAGAAGATAAAAGGAAGACAGGTTTTTTGGTGAATTTTGATAAAAGAAAGTGAATTTTTTTTGCATCGTTCTGTTTTAGTGTATCTACTTTTGTGATGCCAATAATTTCATTTTTATGTTTCAAGTCAGAGCCATATGCCTCTAGCTCTTGACGGACAGTTTTATATGCATGTATCGGATCTTTTTGATTCACGTCTATCAAATGCAAAAGAACTGAACATCGCTCAATATGCCCAAGGAAACGAGTTCCAAGACCCGAGCCTTGATGCGCTCCTTCTATTAAGCCTGGTATATCTGCAATAACAAATTCATTATCTAAGAATCCTACAACACCCAAATTTGGGTGCAAGGTTGTGAAAGGGTAATCTGCTATTTTTGGTTTCGCTCGCGTCACTGTTGATAATAATGTCGATTTACCCGCGTTAGGAAGGCCTATCAAACCCGCATCTGCTATCAGTTTTAATCGTAGCCAAATCGATTTTTCGACGCCTGGCCATCCAGGTAAAGATTTATGTGGAGCTCTATTAGTGGAAGTTTTATATCTGAGGTTTCCAAAACCGCCGTCACCACCTGTAGCAAGTACTATCTTTTGCCCAATTTGTACCATGTCGGCAATAATAGTTTCTCGGGTTTCATCAAGGACCTGGGTCCCAACAGGTAACTTTAATACAATGTCTTCTCCAGAAGCCCCAGATTTTTGCTGCCCTGCTCCCGGTCTGCCTGTCTTTGCCTTGAAATGTTGTTGGTATCGATAGTCTATCAAAGTATTTAAACCATCGACACATTCTGCTATAACGTGACCCCCTCGGCCACCGTCGCCGCCATCGGGACCACCGAACTCAATATATTTCTCGCGTCTGAAGCTGGAACACCCACTGCCACCATCGCCACTTTTAATATGTACTTTTGCTTGATCAAGAAACTTCAACGCTGCCGCCTCTAAAATACCAAACCAAAAAAAGCAAATGCTAGTCTAGTTTAATCAACCAATCAATTAGCATCTAATTTTCTTGGTTTAAATTGTGCACATCATACTAGCACACATTACGGCGCTTCGAGTGGGATATACTGTAACTTAAGTTAACATAATTTATGCTGTTGGTTTGTTTATTTTATTCCGCCGCTATCGCTTTTGGATGGACTGTAATATACGTTCGGTTACCAGTTTTATGTTGGAAGGCAACCTTTCCTTCTACTTTTGAGTAAAGAGTATGGTCTTTTCCCATTCCAACATTTACGCCAGGATGAAATTTAGTACCGCGTTGACGTACTAAAATATTGCCAGGAATTACAGCTTCGCCACCGTATTTCTTTACTCCTAACCGTCTGCCCGCCGAGTCTCTCCCATTTCTGGAGCTACCGCCTGCTTTTTTATGTGCCATTTATCTTTACTCCTCAGTGACAGAGTCTTTGGATTTAAGAGCTTCTTTAGCCTTAGAGGCGGCCTTAGCCTTAGGAGCGGCCTTAGCCTTAGGAGCGGCCTTAGCCTTAGGAGCGGCCTTAGCCTTAGGAGCGGCCTCAGCCTTAGGAGCGGCCTTAGCC
>PANE01000018.1 GCA_002708305.1 Rhodospirillaceae bacterium | reverse complement strand
AAATCCTTACCGTTTCATATATTCTTTATGCAAAGAATTTTTTAGAGTACTGACCTGTAGATAGTTAATTTCGAATTAATACCTTTGTGTGTTAATTAAGGAAGTGTCTTAAGGTTTATGCTCTACCAGTTACCGTAATAGCTTCTGCTGCACTTTTGTTCTTTGAAGTGTGTGTTTCTGAGGAGAGTACTTCTTACAGAAATTCTTGTATACATATGTATTCGTTGACTTATTTAGGAAAAATTGTTTCAGAGTGACAGGCTTGTTTATTTTATATATTTATTTGAGGGAGTTTTGTCATGAGTTGGGCGTCTATATTAGGATCTGACTTAAACTTAGAATTCATGGAAATAGCCCTAGCATTAACGGGAAGTGTATTAACATGCTTAACGGCGATTTTGCTGTTCGTAGCATACCATCACATTGACGATGACACTCGGGGTTAATATGCGGCTGTAGGGTTCACCAACGTAAAAATGAGCATAAGGTTTGTGCATTAGCTGATTTTTATACTTTAAAATAAGTGTTGAGAGAAACAAAAGCATTGCAAGCATTAAAAAATATTATGGGCTGCTGAATGTTTTAGCGTCCTTGTTACTTAAAACGGAGGATCAACAGCAATATTGCGACTTCTGATATCGTCATATGTGATACAGAAATATTAAAATTTTTTTATTAGATTTAACGACGGTAATAATTTTTTCAATCTTACTTTTAAAACGTTTATTCGCTAGGATCCGCATGGCGGCGAAGAAACGAAATTACTACATGGAAAATCCCTATACTGATCATGAAAATTGGCAGACCCAGCCGAATATTCATATCCAGGAGTATACCAGCAATGCCGGGTCCCATGAGGTTAGCAGTTTCGAAAATGATTACAAAACCTGCGTTTGCTGCAACAATTTCTCCACCGGAGAAGCGTTTAGAAAGCATAGAAAGTCCAATTGAATACAGCCCGTAAACAAGTCCAGCACCAAGAAATGCAACTCCTATCGCAATAGTGACCGAGTCAAGAAAAAACGGTATCAGACTACAGAGAGAAAGACCCGTCGTGGCGACAATAATGCTTACTTTCCGCAGGCCATAACGATCGGCCATGATGGCAATTGGATATTGTAATAGCATGGTGCCAAGCGCCATTGCTGGAACAAGTGACAAAGCTAAAATAGGCTCTGCACCGGGACTTCGTACTACCATCGCTGGGATGAGGCTAATCAACGCGAGATCAACCCCACCGGCAACGATACAGGCGGAAGCAACAGTTGGTGCTTTGCGTATCAGAAGTAATGGTGATCCACGGGTTAAAAACTCTGCCTGTGGTTCGTGTCTGCGAAGTTTATAAATGGGTAAAGCTGCAACTAGCAGAAAACTGGCTAAAATATAGAACGGTGTTGGCGTGGCGAAGCCGAATAGCCAAATAATGCAAGGTCCAGCCGCAAATCCAACTGAAATAGCTGTGGCATAAATCGCCATTACTCGAGTTCTTCCATGGTCGGAAACGATTTTTGCCAGCCACGCTTCGGTAAGTACCCAATGTAAACCAAGACCTAGCCCGCTGATGAACCGGATTACTAGCCACGCTACGTAATTTTCGGTATACCTGAACAGCACAGTCATGATTGCGGCCAAAATTAGCCCAATATTAATTGTGCTAACATAACCATATTTCTGGGCAAAGTGTGGTGCAAAATACGCACTACAAATAATACCAAGAGCGCTGCTACCGCTGATAATACCAATTTTCTGGAATGAAACTTCAAGGGTTTCCATCCATAGTGCGATCAACGGCAGATAGCCACCGAATGCTGCGCCAAGCGCGATTGCCGACAGTGAAATCATTACCATGCCTGGTGCTATGGTCATGTTATTTAAAGAACTGGTAAATTTTCGAAACATGCAATTACTTAATAAATTTTGTGTCGTAAGCAGTATGTTGGTTTTAAAAATGAGTTGTCATTTTATCGTTTGATCAATTGAAAGTTTGCCGCCCGCCCATATGGGCAGATTTTCTTTATCATTCAGCCAGGTTTTTTCTGCTCTGGTGCTCTCTCTTCTTAAGTCTCTATTCCTTTGGGGATATCGTCCAAACTTCTCCAATACCTCGCGGTGCTGTTGCACTGCCCGCTTATTACGACCTTTAAACAAATTGAAATTAGGATAGGCTAGATAAGCCATATCAATCACCTCACATGCACGCTGAAGGTCGCTCACGTCCTCAGAGTGTGCTAGAGCCCAAGGTAGAAGATAGAGCAAGGCTGCAGGCAATTCTAATGTTGCTGAAATTGTATCTTCTTTTACAAGTTCGTGGACTAATTTCCGACCAATTGAATCAAAAGAAAAAGCTTCTGAAGAACCCCGAAAGCAAGAGCGTGACAGTTGGTCAGCTAGTATAATCTTCGCCACTTTGCCTTCAAGTGTATTCCACTCACTACCAACCAAAGTTGGTGGGTCAGCTTTTAGCTCGCGAACAACTTTAGCAAAAGGCTGACAGAGAATGTCTAATGAGGTGCCACTTGCAAACCAAATCCCAAGTAAAGGAACTACGCAATTCTCAGTACTCAAAAGTTCGCGAATCTTAGGATCAGAAGTATCGCAGGCGCACATGTAATTAAGAACGCTACGCGGATAGCGTGGGTTCTTCAGCGCCTCCAAAACTACTGGCAGCGTATGCATATCATTTGCTGTCAATTGTTTAGATGACACTTTCAAAACACCTACAAGAATCTATAGTTATCGTCTTTCATACTAATACTTATTAAATTTTAAACCAAACATTTAGATTACAGTCCTACAGATAAATATGAACTCGTTGGCAGCATCTTTTTAAAACTGAAACCACTTAGCCGGACTAGGCCAGCGCAGCTAAGTGCACGGTCAATTATCTAAACGTTACTCCCATAATTACCTACAGGCGTACCAAAAGTTTTTGACCAATGGTCTATTTAATAAACTTAAATCACTCATACGGAAATTAGCATTTGCATCATGAATTTAGGGAAATTGGCTTCCCTTATAATTGCCCCCGAAACAATGATCCTGGTTCATAAGTGTTGCGGTTTCAAATTCATAGCTTTTGTGTTCACGTTTTGCACCACTTTTTATCTAATAAACCACTTTTGTTGCTTTGTACTTATAACTATTGCGCAAAAGAGCTTACTTTTCCTGAATATTGAATGGGCCGTCACTTTCTTTAGAATACTCAACTCTATTGACTTTTCAACGGCACGAACACCAGACGAATTTTATGGTTAAATAACCTTGCGAGGGAAAGCTAGCTTGAAGCGAGTAGGGTTGCCTCGTAATTCTGTTGAATAGTTTATGACGCCCTTCTTTATTAATTCAAGGAGAGGCAAAAAATTGTCGGTCTCACTGAGATGAGAATGGCTTGTTCTGTTTCGCTATTTTGATGACTTTGGTTATACTCTCATAGAGGAAAAGTTATGAAAACTCGTGGTAAGGACATTAGAACAATATTGGAAACCACCACTTAAGCCTGCACGCGATTTCTAGAATGTCTTAGCCTTTCGAAAGGCTTCGTCAATTTCATCATAAGTGATTTCTTCAATATCGCCATCGTGAATATTGAGTAGTTCCGCAAGCAACTCTTCTAGCGCATCTGTTTGCCCGTGGCTTAGCCCCCTAAGCTCGTCGGCAGGGATGATATTAGCAACTTTTTCATATACTTTAGCGGTATGCATAGCTATTCCTTTCGCGTTTTAAAACAACCAGAAAAGAGCCAATTATATTAATAGGTAAACGGCAATATTTGCCGAAATGCGTTAAGCCTCTTTTGAGGTTTCAGGTGCAATTAATATGAGAATGCTTTTTAGGCATTCGCTTGACGAGGCCTCAGGCTTGATCCCTTGTAAGACCTGCTTTACTCGACCAGTTTTATCATAAACCTCGCATAATTGCAAACTTTGCCTGATAAAACTGATTTAAATCGCTTCGTAGCTATTAATTCCGAATTTAGATCTTTTTTGTTTTAACCGTCTGCCATTATGCGATCTATCTCATACTTCCGTTCCAAGGGCCGCCTTCATCATTACGACAATCAACCCAGTTTCCTCGGAATTCGTAGTCTGTTTTTAGATAACCACTAATAAATCCATAGCAGCTAGTCGAGTAACCGCTTCTTGTTGTTGCGGTTTTTGGGCAATTACAATTTCCTGTTCTTGCCCACCAACCTTCATAATAACTACCACTTGGTGACATGACGATAATACCGTCTTCCCTATTATTAAAATAAGCGATAAATGAATTATTTCCATCTACTCTGACAGAGACAGGGCCCCATGTTGTATCCCAAGTTTCCGCAGTCACTGTAGTTGAATGCACAAACATTAAAAATATGATGGCCAGAAACGAAATTTTTTTCACAAGATACCTCACAGTCAAGACACGCTAACACACGTAAGAAATATTTACAGTTATTANGCATTCATGGATTAGTATTTTTTTAAAACGTCATNAAACGATATACAACAATCATTGTTTCAATTTGTCNAACGGTTTCAAATTTTAATTNGCGTCAAGTGGCCGGCGTTTCAAATTCTTCCAACAACATGCAATATGCTTTTTGCGCTTTTTCAAAACTTTCTAGGCGAAAGAATTCGTTTGGCGCATGGATTNGCTCGTCTTCTAATCCAAAGGCAAACATCGTAGCGTGTACACCCAGCTCGTCTAAGAGAGCTGACATGACTGGTATGGAGCCTCCAACCCGAATTTCATAGGGTTCTTTGTTGTAAAGCTTTCGTAGAACCGATCGTACAACTTCGCTTGAATTATGCCCATTGGGAACCAGAAATGGGTTGGCCTCTCCCGGCAACTTGCTCACCGAAACGGTAACACCTTGTGGGAGGTTTTCTTCTATGTGGGATTTTAACAAGGTATAGATTTTCCCTGGTTTTTGATTAGCAACCAGACGGCATGTGACCTTTGCTGATGCTTCCGATGGCAATACAGTTTTTGTTCCCTTGCCTTGATAGCCACCCCATATTCCATTNAATTCAAGTGTTGGACGTGCCCAGCGACTTTCGGCTACAGTGTATCCTTCCTCAGAAAATGCTTCGGGCGCTCCAACACTTTTAGGGTATTCATCTTCGTCAAATGGAATTTTTTCTATCTGATTTCGTTCTTCAACTGTAAGGTCAATGACATCATCATAAAATCCGTCTANAGTAATTTTACCATTTCGATCTTTCATCGACGATATTATCTGAGACAACGCGTGTATTGGATTGGCTATGCCTCCACCATGCATGCCGGAATGCAAATCCCTTTGTGCTCCAGTAACAGTAATTTCACACCCAACAAGGCCCTTTAAACCCATAACTAAACTAGGTTGATCTCTTCCCCACTGACCACCATCTGAGGAAAATATCATGTCAGCAGAAAGCATTGTTCCATTTTTCTTAATGAATTCCGGTAAAGTAGGAGAGCCAATCTCTTCTTGGCCTTCATAAAAAAATTTTACATTGACTGGCAAAGACCCATTAGCTTTGAGGTATGCCTCAATTGCGATGATTGGTGCCAACATGTTTCCTTTATCATCAGATGCTCCTCGACCATAAACGCAATCATTGCGCACAACGGGCTCAAAAGGTGGGTTATCCCAAAGCTCAAGTGGATCGACTGGCTGAACGTCAAAGTGGCCATAAATTAAAATTGTTGGCTTATCCTCACCTGCGTTAAGCCAATCTGCACAAACTACGGGATGGGTTTGGGTGGAAAGCAGCCGCGCGTTGGAAATACCGGCAGAAATCAATCTATCGACCACCCAATTGCCAGCTCTAGTGACATCATCAAAGTGTGCGTCAAGTGCGGAAATTGATGGAATGCTAACAAATTCTAGTAGTTCTTGGGTGAATTTACATCTACCTTCGGTGAGGTATGTTGACCAATGCAAAATTAGACTCCTTCATTTGATCTTAAGCGCCATTGTTTCGTCCGCTCAAACTTTAACGGCGTTGTGTTTCTAAGTGATGTCAGACCTTTTAAGTTTAACCTCAATCATGGTTTAACACTACTAATAGATAAGGTGTTTCAATCAATTTTTCTCACAACATTCCGATGCGTTCGGCACGGAATGAGTACTAGATTAATCAAAACGATCGTCATCAGTAGTCAAAACCCACTTTAGGCGCCCCTTTTTTAGGTTATTAGGTAATCCATCGTTTAAAAATATTTTTCCNGTAAAAATAAATATCTAACGACACGTTGTGCACATATTAATCGTATAAATTCATATTTTTGACTTTTCTAGGGCAGGGGTTCGCCGGGTTGGTGNTGAAATTAAGTGGCTTAAAGCCATCATTATTNTTANAAATTATTTTTTTTAGGCGTAAGTTCCTAATTTTAGGAACAGTGGTTGCCAAAAAATTTGATCGTTAAAGCATCTTTACTAATTGGGAGAGATATTCTGTGATCCCTATGAGTGCTTTTCTTCCACCTGTTTGGGCTAACNTCAGAGATGGTACTCTATTAAAATCCAAGACATGAATTTAGTTCTTACCAACCTTGACCAAAAAAAACCTTCTAGGGCACAATGAGGTATCTTCTTCTGNGTTTAAGAAACTTTAATGGCTNAAATTTTGAAAATCTGTCTAGCTTGTAATAAACAATTTAAGCCAATGCTTCTGTCTCATGGGGTGTGCGAGAAATGTTTAGCCGTAGTTGTTATCAAGAAATGGCTGAGGGATTAGGTTATGGCGTATGAGCTAGTATCTAAATATTTGTCAGTATACGGAGACGATTTTATAGTGCCATGCTTGTATCTATTGTTTGGCTGTCTGCTTTGCATACTAGGCTACATTGAGATGTCTAATGATTAAGGTGAGCATTTCTGCTCGCGTGTAGGGGAATTTTAGATAACCCTAAGAGCTTCCTTAGTTTATACCTGAGCCAATCAGTAAGGATTTATTTCAAAACGTGATTCCCAAAAAATAATTTTTAGGGAAGTTTGAAACCACTNATTATATCAAAATTATAACGGAGACGCTGCTAAAGAAGCGCTACTTAAGGGTGTAACTCAAGCCTCGATATTGCCTTAGGCCCTCACACCATTGCCAGTACTTACCAAATATTTTATCTTCGAAGGATACACGGAAGCTTAAATTCCCAGTAGTATTAACATAATTGAAGAAAATGATGAGAATGTTTTGTTAAATGTATAACCAGTTCGATTTAATNAAATTTTTATTACAAGGTTTAAACAATGCGTGAAACGTCAGTTATGGCTTTGGATGTAGTTGGTTTTTCTAAGCTTATGGAGGAAAATCCAGAAATAACATTAGAAACACTTTCGACTAGACGTAGAATTGTTCATGAAATTATNAGCTCGTATGAAGGACGAGTATTCAATGAGGCAGGAGACAGTATAGTTTCCGAATTTCCCACAAATCAATCAGCTGCTAAAAGCGCTATCGAAATCCAGACTGAGATGTCACGCCTCAATATGGGGTCTGTTGCNGAACGAAAAATGATTTTTAGGGCCGGAATTAATCATGGGAAAGTAATGGATTCTGATGGGAACGTATTCGGTGATACAGTGAATGTAGCAGCTAGACTTGAAGCGGCTTCTTCGCCTGAAGGAGTTTACATCAGTCAAAGTGCTTATAACAATTTAGATCAAGAATTGGCTGAGAAGTTTGTTTATTTGGGTGGGCTATCCCTGAAGAACATCANTTCTGACGTTGAAGTTTATGTTTGGTTGCCTGGTTATCAAACTGGAAGATATGGATCNTCAGATACTATTAGGGTCAACGAAGCTGATATAGTGCCAGGTTCTCTGGCTGTTTTAGAGCTTAAAAACCTTAGCTCTGATGAAGAGCAGANGTATTTTTGCGAAGGCGTTTCGGAGGAATTAATTAATACACTTTCTAGATATAAATCTCTCCGAGTAACGTCTAGTAACGCGAGCTTTGCATTCAGTGATAAAAAGTATTCACCTAAAGAAATTGGGTCNGCATTATCCGTCAAATATGTTCTGTCCGGTAATGTGAGAAGTGGGTCCTCACGGGTAAGAGTTGGGATNAAGTTAGACAACACAGAAACCAATCAAACTATATGGTCAGAAAAATTTGAATCTTCGAAAGACGAGCTTTGGGATTTAGAGGAGACACTCGCTTCATCCGTAGCTTATCAAATTGTTGGTCAAGTTGAAGCAGATGAAATTCGTAATTCAGCAAATAAACCGCCTGAAAATGCTGGAGCATACGATTTAGTTCTGAAAGGACTAAAACATCATAGAAACGCCGGAGTTTCTTACGAAGACGCAAAAAAAGCCACCTCTCTTTTCAACAANGCATTAGAATTAGATCCAAATTANCCAAGAGCATTAGCTTGGTCTGTGTGCTCTACTTCATGGCTTGAATCATGGGACCCCAATTCTGTTCCAAAAAATTGGTTAGACGAAGGAATTAAGAGGATTGAAAAAGCATTGGAAATCGATCCAGATGATGCAGAATCTAATAGAATAATGGGATCGATACAGCGTTCAAAAGGGAATTTTGAAATATCTATCTCCCACCATAAGCATGCCGCAGAATTATGTCCTTCAGATTTATATATTTCTGCAAAACTCACCGAAGTTTTAATGTATGACGGTCGCCTCGAGGAAGCAGAGGAAGAGCTTAAACGAGCCAAAAATATTAACCCGACTGGTTCAGATTTACTTTTTGAGATGGAAGGAATACTCAAATTCTGGCAAGATGATTATGACGCAAGTCGAGCATTACTTGGCAAGATAAGACTACCAAGTTCAGTAGCATCGGTTTTTTTTGCTGCTGCTGAGTATCACGCTGGCGAGAAAGANGCAGCAAAAAAACGAGTAGAAAATATTGAGAACGATTTTGGTATAACTGTGCAAAAGTTGTTTGCTGGCGAAAGTTATCGATTAGATATGATGAGAGCGAAAATTTCTCCGATTTTTCCAATAAGACAGGTAGCTTAGTCTCGTCAGAATTACTTCTGGCTGCTCTAAATATATGCATTCTTTTCGTACGTTTATCGATTCTAATATAACGGATAATCGTCTATTTTTTAAATATTTATTCAATGACTGGTAGTGTCGGATTCGTTGGTATTACATGTTAATGAACACAAAATAAAATTTTTCACCGATTTATATAAACTTACACCATCAAGCATAATGTTATTATTGTAATAATTAGCGGGCAGAAGCGAGTTGCTTATATNGGTGCCGAGTCAGGTAACTTAATAATTTAANTAATTTCGCAAATTTCATCATTTTAGCGACGTTTTTGCAAACTTCTGAGGCGCTCTGATAAAATTGCCATAACACCNCGAACAATCATATCCGATTCAGCTAATTTTTTTTCAAAATCTTTCTCAGAAACATATATGACAGTGGTATTCTCCAACGCTCTTGCAGTCGCCATCCTCGGTGCGGTGTCAATCACACCCATCTCACCAAAGATTTCAGTTGGTCCCAGCACAATATCGGGTTCTATCATTTCATGGTTTGTGGGGAAGAATATCCCAACTTTTCCGCTACCAACGATATAAAAACCGTCAGCTTTGTCCCCCTTTTTAAAAACAATTTTGCCAGAAGAGTAGTCGAATTTTTCCATTTGTCGGCCTAATGTTTTTGAATAAAGTTGTGAACCGTTTGAGACTTATTACTAAAAATTATGTTTCCCTACCGAACCTTAAAACATTTAGATCTGCCGTCTACAATCTAATCAGGCATTAGGAGGATTATTTTATGAATGCACCGGACAAAAATAACTTAATTATTTTAAGTTTACTTCCTGAAAAGTCTGTTAACATGAAGTCACTTGAAAAAATACAATTAAGAAATCAAACGTAAGGTGATCCAACTTAAGCTCGATAGAAAAATTTCGTAGATCCACTGCTAAGAANCCAACTTTGACGCAAANAAAATCACTTTAGTTTTACTGAGATTGCGTCGTATAAAATCCAAGAGGGTAAGTGGTTGAAATAAAACCCGTAAACTAAATATACGTGATGTTTTAAAAAAACAGTATTGCTGCGACCGCCGTTTATAAAATTGGGAGAATTAGTTTGCAGGTTAAAATTCATGGATGTAGGGGTTCTATTCCAAGCTGCAGTGAAGAAACTGTTGGGTACGGTGGAAATACTTCTTGTTACGAAATCCTGTTTGCTAATTATCAGCTTATCTTAGATACAGGCAGCGGTTTCAGAACAGTAAACCTTGAACAAGAACTCGAAAAAATCATCCTTTACAGTCATTGGCACCATGACCATATTCAAGGGCTACCTTTCAATAGTGATATTTTTAATGGCGAAAATAATATCTCTCTTTGCAGCGCGCTATCGACAAAAAGACCTTTTCGACACATTTTACAGACCTATTTTTCTGGTGGTTATTTTCCCGTAGATATCGTTACCGTATTAAAAAATCTTAAATACCTAAATATTTCGGAGCTCCAACATAAGTACCTGAGCGATTTTCAATTAAATTGGATGGAACTAAATCATCCTGGCGGATCAGCTGGCTACAGTGTGATCCATGAAGGGAGAAAGCTCTGCTATCTGTGCGACAACGAATATGAAAATGAACAGTTAGTCCCGCTTANGGTTTTTTGTGAAGATGCAGATCTNGTTATTTGGGATGGTATGTTTACCAAAGATGAATTGATCTCAAAGAAAGATTGGGGGCATTCTTCAATCGAGCAGGCAGTAGATTTTTTTGAGACTGCTAATTTAAAAAAACTGATAATTTCACATCATGATCCCTCTAGGACTGACATTCAGTTGGATNCCTTGGCTAAATTGCTACCTGATGGCGTAGTATTTGCTAAAGATGGAATGAACCTCACATTCTGATTTAGGTTCGGCTTAAATCCTTGAGAAATATTTGGTGACAAACAGTATATTGATTGGAATTCGCACCTAAATAATGTTGGACGGGTCTGGGTNGAATTGCGTATAGAAAGGCCTTTTAGAAACCTTAAGCGTATCAATAAATCTTAGCTTTATATTTTAAATTATTGTTTATGATAATTTTTTATTAATACAACATAAAATATTTNTTTTGTGAGCCCCCTGACTTCTGGACAATAAGGGTGCGCGTTGAAGGTCTATATTTGTATTTATGTTTCATGAGNTTTCCGTTGGGCTTGTATNAGTGACTTGGTACTTTTTTGTCCGNAGGAAGGTGTTTTATCAAACGGAAAGGGTGGGGTGAAGCCCTTCCTATTCTTTAAACAATCCCTGCAGTAGTTTGTAGGCCAAGCTTGACATTATTGGNTTCCTATAAATACTGACTGAATGACCAGTTAGTATTTANTGATCGATCTTAGCCTTGAAGAATTTAACTGTATGGCACTAGAAACGTTGAGAAAACGGAAAGTTATAAGCAATGCATCGACTAGTGAGTCACGTTATGATGCGATTTTAGATATGTCGGAACAGGTCTTTGCTAATTCGGGATACAAAGGTGCCACCATTCGCGAAATTGCAGAGCGGGCTGGTGTGGCTCAAGGACTTATTCACTATCATTTTAGAACCAAGGAGGAGCTATTTGAGGCCATGGTTGCCCGCCGTTCCAAGAGTATAAACGGGCAACGGATGCATCTGTTAAGAGTATTGTTTGAGGAAAATGGGCCTCCTTCACTCGAACGTATTATGGAAGGATTGTTTCGTCCGACTATTGAAGCAGGCCTTTCACAGGCTGGCGATGGTGGAGCTTTCGCGCGGATATTAGTTTCGATCGCCAACTCGGCAGGTGAATGGGAGCAAGGATTAACGGCAAAATATTATGATCCGATGGGGCAGGAATACATTTCCGCGCTCGTTAAAATCGTACCAGGGCTCAGTCGCGAAGATGCCGTTTGGGCTTATATGTTTGCCATTGGTGTTGGGATGACCATGATGGCTAAAACTGGCCGCCCCGGACGTCTATCTAATGGAATTTGTGATGACGGTGATGCCGACGTCATGCTTGCAAAGATAATCCCATTTATCAGTGCTGGTGTGCGCTCTTTCACTAAACAACCAAATTGAAACACNATCTTATCTGGGAGGATAAAATGAAGAAGATATTTAAAAGTTGCACCCTGGCNGCCATGCTGTTGCCAGCACTTGGGTTCTTTGNTGCTAGTGCTCATGCTGAAGAAGTNAGCGCAACGATCGTAGCCGGCCATCCTCCAGTTTTTCGTTGGGTGAAGCATGCCAGTAAAACGTTTATCCCTGCGGTTAATGCGGCTTTAGAGGGTACTGACATTACGTTCACGTGGAGCGAACAATATGGTGGCGCGTTGGCAAAGGTTGGCGATGAATTGGAAGCCGTGGAAGAAGGGCTTGCCGAAATTGGATTGGTATCAAGCTTGTTTGATCCAGCAAAATTATCTGTTCAGAACGTCACCTATTTTACCCCGTTTGTATCAAGTGACAGTACACTTGTGGCAAGCTGGATGGACGAACTCCAACAAACCAATGCAGATATGAAGGCATCCTGGGCTGCAAATGGTTTGGAATATTTGGGCGGTGCAATTGGCATCGACGATTACCTTTTGATGACTAATTTCCCAATAAATTCTATTTCTGATCTTGAAGGACGAAAAATAGGTGCGCCAGGGCCAGCAGTGAACTGGTTAAAGGGCACTGGTGCTGTAGGTGTTTCTGGCAACCTCACAACTTATTACAATGAAATCAAAACGGGTGTTTATGATGGTGTAATTGTCTTCGCTTCTGCTGCTGTTCCAGGCAAACTCTATGAAGTTGCACCACATATTACTAAGGTTGGTTTTGGTGCTCAATATGCGGGTGGCTTTGCTGCAAACAAAGATTGGTACGATGGATTGCCTTCAAATGTTCAATCAGCTCTAAAAGCTGCGGCAAAGATAAATAGCGATGCCTATCAAAAAGATCTTGATGCGACTGTGAGCAAGTTTTTGAATATTATGGTGGCTCAAGGGGCGACTGTTAATGAAGTTGACAAAGCCTTCCGTTCACAATGGGCTGCAGGTATGGATAATGTCGCCAAAGATTGGGCTGCACGGTTAGATGCTGATGGCGCTGCAGGAACTGCGGTACTGAAGTCTTATATGGATACAATGCGAGCAGCGGGTGCCACTCCAGTTCGTAATTGGGATCAAGAATAAGCTGGCTTGTCGGGCTCATTAAGTTGAGCCCGATACCTAAATTTGTAGGATGTTAGACATGTTAAACACGTCTTTACCAAGTTGGTTTATCGGCATTCGCAAAATTATAGATTGGCTAACCAATTTTTTGAATGTCATCGGAACACTTTTGATTGTTGCTTTAATGATCTTGGTAAACGCAGACGTGATTGGCAGGGTCTTCTTTTCAGCACCTGTGTCAGGTGTTCCAGAATTGGTATCAATGTCGATAGTAGCGATTGTGTTTTTACAAGTAGCGCAGGCTTTTCGCATGAAGCGATTAACTCGTACTGAAGTTGTTATCGACTTTATCCAAAGGCGTGCGCCTAAGGCTAGACATTTACTGGAATTAGTATTTTCCTTAGCAGCAATTGGGCTTGTTTGGCAGTTGTATTGGGCCAGCCAACCGTTGTTCCTCAAGGCATGGAAACGAGGTACCTATGAAGGTACAGTTGGGGACTTTACCGCACCAATTTGGCCAGTAAAATTCATTATATTAATTGGTTGCATGGCGCTATTAATCCAATTGACTNTGCATGCTGCAACATCTGGTTTTCACTTATTTTCACGAGCTGGATCACGCAAATGAGCCCACTNGAAATTGGGCTCACGTCCTTGGGAGCAATGGTCCTGATGGTGTATTTGGGATTTTGGTTGCCATTTTCCCTGATGCTATCGTCATTTATTGGCGTTTGGATGATTAAAGGTTCACCAATACTCGCTGGAAAATTGTTGGCACTGGCCGCTTCTGAGACGATTTCGAGTTATTTTTTTGGCGTCGTGCCGTTATTTATCATGATGGGTTTCATCGTATCAGTTACGGGCATGGGACGTGACGCCTTTGATGTAGCCAATCATATTTTCAGACGTATTCGGGGCGGTCTAGGTATCGGAACNGTTGGCGCAAATGCCATCTTTGCAGCCATTACCGGAATTTCCATNGCATCGGCAGCGGTGTTTACCCGGATTGCAGTCCCTGAGATGATCCGACATGGTTACAAAAAACGATTTTCGGTTGGTGTTGTAGCGGGATCATCTGTCCTTGGAATGTTGATTCCTCCAAGCCTCCTTCTAATTTTGTATGGTTTGCTCACCGAACAGTCCGTTGGTGATCTTTTTATTGCGGGTATAGTGCCCGGTTTATTGCTGGCCTTTGTTTTCTGTGTTAGCATTTTTTTGACCGCTTTAATAAGACCAGACTTGATCAGTGCGAATACACATAAATTAAACCACGATGAAGAAAAACTGACAAAAAGAGAAGTTTTTGCAAAATGTCTGCCTCTCGTAGCCCTTATCAGTTTGGTGCTCGGTGGTATTTATGGTGGATTTTTTACTCCAATTGAGGCAGGTGCCGTTGGTTGTTTGGGCGCAATCGTTATCGGTCTTTTGCGTCGTACGCTAAGTTTCTCGGACTTCTGGGAAGTTCTGACAGACACCGGGTTAGTCACCGCCGCCGTTTCATTTCTCATAATTGCTGCCCAAATGTATTCCCGTATGCTCGCTCTGTCAGGCGTACCTGCAGGATTTGGTAATTTTGTTGCCACTGCAGAAATTGGTTATTGGGGCATCNTACTCGCTTATGTTTTGTTAGTGATTGCTATGGGAACGATTTTGGACAGCTCGAGTATTATGTTGATCCTCGTTCCGCTCATGCTCCCTGTCCTTCATCTAATGCAGGTTGATTTGATCTGGTTTGGTATTGTAACAATCATAGCAGTTGAAATTGGTTTGCTGACCCCTCCCTTTGGAATATCCGTCTTTGTAATAAAATCAGCGCTCGATGATCCATCCATTACTCTTTGGGATATATTTATTGGAGCGACACCATTTGTATTTCTTATGCTGATCGTCCTTGGACTTGTCTTGACCTTTCCATCTCTCGTTACCGTACTGCTTTAAGGAACCGCTATGCCCCGACGTATTGTTGATCTCTCTGTCTCACTTGAAATGGGGATCGCATCAGATCCCCCTATAATGGCGCCGGAAATCACCTATCTCTCGCACAGAGAAACAACTGATCAAATAATATCTTTTTTTCCAGGACTGGAAGAAGAAGACTTACCTAATGGCGAGGGTTGGGCTGTAGAAAGATTAAACATCGCAACGCACAATGGCACCCATATGGATGCACCCTATCATTATCACTCTACTATGAACAAAGGCGAACGCGCGATCACGATTGACGAAGTTCCATTAGATTGGTGTTTACGCCCTGGCGTAAAGCTGGATTTTCGCCATTTTGCTGACGGATATATTGTAAAAGGATCAGATGTTGAGGCTGAATTGGATCGCATTAACCACGACCTTCAACCTTTCGATATCGTTGTTATAAACACATCAGCAGGGGAACGTTATGGGCAATCTGATTATCTTGTAAAAGGATGTGGCATGGGGCGTGAAGCAACGAATTTTCTTACCGAACGGGGTGTGCGCGTTGTCGGTACTGACGCTTGGAGTTGGGATGCGCCATTTGCATTAACGGCTCAAGAATACGCTAAGACTGGTGATGCTTCAATTATCTGGGAAGGACATCGGGCGGGTATAGATATTGGATATTGTCAGATGGAAAAACTTACCAATCTCGACAGCATTCCCGGCAATGGATTTGAGATTTCATGTTTCCCATTTAAAATCAAAGCAGCCTCAGCTGGTTTCACTCGTACCGTTGCAATATTTGAGGAGTAAATCCATGCGTTTGGCAACTATTTTACACTGCGATCAGGTCAAAGTGGTGGCTGTTATTGATGATGCAACTCTGTTAGATTTGAAAGCGGAGGCGCAAATTTCTGAACAGAATGATGAAATTTTTTCTGAAATGCTCTCGTTGATTGATGCCGGTGCAACAGGTCTGGCACTTGCGCGCAAATTGCTAAGCAGTCGCACGGGAAATACATCTATTCCTATATCTGATGTTTCCTTTCTTCCGCCTATTATGCCAGTTCAATACCGTGATTGCTTAGTATTTGAAGAACATCTTAGCAATTGTTTTAAGGTGATGGGTGCATCGATGCCGGTACCGCCCACCATTCCACAAGTTTGGTATGAACAGCCGATTTACTATAAGGGTAATCGCATGTCTTTCATAGGCCATGGCGCTGATGTTCAATGGCCGAAATATGCAGATTTTCTCGACATTGAACTTGAATTGGCCATAATAGTTGGCAAACAAGGCAAGGATATTACCCTAGAGGAAGCTCCAAATCATATCTTTGGCTATACCATCCTAAATGACGTGTCAGCACGAGATGCACAGATGCGGGAGATGCCTGGTCAACTTGGTCCTTGTAAGGGCAAAGATTTTGATACTGGAAACATTCTGGGGCCGTATATTCTTACTGCGGATGAGATCACGCACCCGATTGCAGTCAATATGGAAGCAAGGGTAAATGGCGAACGCTGGGGCGGTGGAAATAGTCGCCAAATGCAGCACACATTTGCGGATATCCTCGCGCATATTTCATCTTCTGAAACTATCTATCCTGGTGAGGTTATTGGTTCTGGGACGGTAGGAACTGGCTGCGGTTTGGAAACTGGCAAGCGGCTGCAAGACGGTGATATGTTCGAATTAGAAATCGATAATATTGGCATTCTGGCCAATCGCATTGTAAAATAATCTTAACTAACTCATTCAGAAAGACCCATAAATGAGCGACAACCTAGGCCTTCCCGAGAGAGCGCAAGTTCAATTTGATTGCCACGGTCGCGCCAGTGGTAAAATGCGAAATGATCTTGATGTAATGATGACGCAGCCGTTCACCGAAGGGCCGTTTGAGTTAGCTACTGATGAAGGTTCATTTCATGGCGGTGATGCATCGGCACCACCACCACTTGCCTTGTTTGTTGCTGGTTTGACCGGATGTATCATGACCCAGATCCGTGCTTTTTCAAAACGACTCAAAGTGAATTTGAACGATCTCAACGTTGAAACGCGGGTTATTTGGGATTGGGAAGCGAAAGGAAAAGTATATGAAACAGGACCTTATTCGTTTGAGATTGATATCTATATCGACAGTGATGATCCGATGGAGAAACAATTAGAATTAATTGCCCTCGCACAAAAAGGATGTTTTCTGGAACAAACTCTTGGCCAAAAAAATACAATTCAACACCGCTTAAAGGTGGGGGACGGCTGGGTTTCAGCCTGAACAACACCATTTTAAAGTGCCTATGCTCATTAAAATGATTTTTTATTAAAGCACTTAGAGGATCGGTACGTCATTCTGCATTTTAGATGCAATCTTGCCGGTATATCTGGAGCCCAACTAAACGAAATTGCGCTTACCTATTATGGACTTGCTTGTCGCTATTATTTTTCAAGTTGAATGGTTCTGGCACGCATTGTTTCGTATATAGCGATCAACCTCAATTATAATGTAAAATTTAGATGACAGGGGCAATTTGATAGCAGACCGATATGGCAAGTATAGAACTTGGCTTCCCGTCGGGATAGATAAAATATTCATTNGCTANAGATTCACATTGTTATTANACAAGCATTCCACGTGCTTCGGTGGGTATTACGTCAACAATCTGGCCATCTCTTACGGNTACCAATTTGTCAAACATGTTTACGACAACACAAACATGGTTTGGAATTACTGTTAAAATATCACCAACTGATGGCTTACTTGCGCTCCTTGAAAGATCAAGAAATCCATGCTCTTCCGCAAATTTAAGTATTTCGGCATCTGGATGTTCAAGGATCAACCCAAAGCCTTGAAGGCCTCCAGTATCGGACGTTAATGTTTTTGAACCGGCATCTATAATACCTCGCTCTGCTCCTCCACGGCTGACAACGCTTGAATAAACACTAAACGCACAATTTTCCAATTTTGCGAATCCATCAGACATCATCATCCTATCGTTAAAAATACATGTTCCTGCCCGGTGCTCTGTGGCGCCTTTCAGCATACCAATATTAGAGAAGTTAGGTGTTCCTCCAGTTGAAACTATGCCTGGCTCGCAACGCAAGGAATTCAACCCTCTCNACATCTCATCATAGAAAATCTGTGTTTGTGGCCAGCTGTTCTTTGTTGGATAGAATAACATGCCCGCAAAATTTAGCATTGGATCGTTTTTGATAACTTGGACCAGCTTTAGCGCTTCGAATGGTGTTTCAACACCGGCACGTTTTTGGCCAGTGTCACATTCAATCAGAACGTCCAGTGGACGCTTGGCCTTTTTTGCCGACTCCGAATANGCNGCCATTGAAAATAAGTTGTCACCGCACACTTTCAAAGACACTCGTTTTTGCAATGATGCTAACCGNCCAGATCGCGCTGCACCAATTAAATTTGTAGCTACAATAATGTCAGTAATGCCATTATTNACCATAATCTCTGCTTCTCCNAGCTTCTGGCAAGTAATACCTTGAGCGCCTGCAGCAATCTGCATTTCTGCAAAAAAAGGTGACTTATGGGTTTTTACGTGAGGCCGATTTTTTACTCCTGCATCGTCACATAAAGTCTGAGCACGTTTTATATTTTTTTCGACCACCTTGAGGTCCACTACGGCGCANGGCGTACCAAATTTTTCGATGATTTCGGTTTTAAGTTTGGAGCTTCTCATATTCTTTTTATTTATCCGTCCNTACTTCATTTAGTATGAGAGTGTGGTTTTATCTCGGCTACGCTAGGGTCTGAGTTTCNCAAAAGTCTTNTATGCAGCCTTTGGTTCTAATTTCCCATACCGGNTTCGTTATCTTCAGAAGGATTTTTGTTCGGTTGCCATGGGTTCGTTATCACTATGCTAGCAACCTACAGGCGCGATACAAGTGCTCTGTTTTGGTACATGCAACGGCAGTTCNGATCACTCACTGAGTGCATCGGANCTGGGGACTTTAGGGCTGAGNATTTGCATTTATTAGCCAGTGTTTTTGCATTCTATTTTTTGAAGGCACAAGTAAGTAGTCATCTGTTAAATAGTTTGTCATTCCAATGATTTTTATGGTGTGACAACTGGTTTTTTTTGCATTTTGCCATAANGNGTCATTTGTAATCGTACCTATACGAGTACTGGGTCTAGCTTTTACCGCCAAANACGTGCCGCAAAAACGAAAAATACGTCGTATTTTCGGGCATTTGTATTCAAAAGTTAGACACTATTTATGTCAATTTATACCAATTAAGGAATTTAACGGCTTAAGTTTAGTTACTCAAAATCGACACAAATGAGTAATCCTGCATTTAGTGTTAATAGATAAAGCACTTGAAGAGGAAAGAAGGGCCATATGGACTTGCGTGATATTTGTAGTTTTATTCTTTTGGACTACCGTACTTTCGCATCATCCAAAAAGATAGACTTGCGGCTACNGCAAGAAGANCGGAGCCAACAAAATTTACAGTAATGGAGCCTCCGACGCCTGTCCCGTATCCAACAGTAAACAAAACGACAAAAACTGCTAGCCCATAGTAGATTGGAAAGTTTTTGTGGGCCATCATGAGGATCTCGCTTTNAGCAANTTTATTTTTAATATAAATNNTNGCTANTTTACTCTCCCCACATCCCAGCAAATTCGTACACAACAGCTTTTTTACCGCCGACGCACCACGCATCGTGATTAGGTGAAATTGCATAAGCATCACCTGCTGTGTAAGTCGCTTCGGAACCATCGTCGCAAACACAGTGCACAGTACCCTCAACAATTATACCTGTATGTGTGGCTTGGCAGCTGGGTGTGCCAACGATGGGTTTGATNTCTGCTGACCATTTCCAATCTGGAGCAAGTGTTAACTTCATAACCCGTTGTCCAAGAACATTTACCGCTTCCATGCGCGCGTTTGGCATTTCCTTTGTTTCGTCGGCTTGGTTNGAAAAATTTTTCACTTCGATGGGCATTTTACTTTTCCTTTTTACTGTGCNCTCGATGATAGAAGCTTAAGCTGTTGNGTCTAGTTTTTTATGAGATCGGTTTTAAGAATCAATGGTGCTGCTTTTGTTTTCTTCTATTAATTTTGTTGGAAAGNGCCTTATTCGNGATGNTATGATAANACCTAGANTATCTGAAGTGTCGTTCAAAATATTGCATTGGTTAGGGTGGGGGTTCAGTGCCTCGTTTGGTCGACTGGAATATATGTTAATATTTGGCCATATCAGAAGTAATTTCCTATTTTAGTTACAACCTATCGCTACTATTGGCGTCTGAAGGATAGCTCGAAACTTTGCGTCGGCTTTCAAATATTAAGAAAGTTGCNAGTGAGGATAGGACAATCGCACCGCTTATTAGCATCATTACGCTTGGGCGTTCGCCAATTCCCAACCAAACCCAAATAGGGCCTAAAACCGTTTCTGAGAGCATTATGAGGCTTACTGTTGAAGACGATACGTGTCGTGCAGCATACGAGAGTAGAACGAATGAAAAGGGTAGAATTAATATGNCTGTAACAGCAATTGCTGTCATGTTNAACAAAGNAGGCCAATATAGCGTCNGGGNTAGCATTAGGCCTAACACGGCCGAACCAATTGCGCCAATTGCCATGGCCAAAACAAAGGGTATTTCCTTATCCTTGCGTATCAAAGTGAAATTCATTGCCAGTGCAAAGGCGACCCCTAATCCAAANATTAAACCCAACAAGCTAGTTAAATTAAGTATAATGTGCCCATTATCTGCTCCAAACATCGATGTGAATAGTCCACCAAATACTACGGTTATAGTAATAATCGTCAATTTTGAGAGTGGTTCGTTTAGAATAATTTTTGATAANACAGCAGCAAAAATTGGCACTGTTGCCACACCAATAAGCACAACTGCCACAGGGGCTAAAGAAATGGCTAGACTGAATAATGTAGCATTGANCATTTGGCAGATGACGAGGACGCTAAAGTTAAGTGTTAAAGCTTTCCGCAACGCATGCCTTCCACTAACGACGGCCCAAATTAAAAGATAAGCCAGTCCACTTAGACCCCCACGCCAAACAAGCATATTCCATCCATCCAACTGTGAGAGGCGCATGAACAGGGTATCAGGTGTTAACAGCAAAGCACCAAACGAAGCCATTACAAGACCAAATAAGGTTCGGCTTTGAAAATATTTCATACAAAAGTCTTCAAGTTNGGTGACATTAATTGTAAACNGTCTNGANNGATNTCTAAAGCGACTTTTGCGCAGGCTNTGNCTTTGATTTTAAGCACTCTTGGTTATTCGCTAAGCCACCGCAAACTTCCTTTCAAGATCAAAAAATCAATCCCTCCTTTGTGAATGCCTTTAAACTCCAACCTCTGGGGCTGACGGTTCCAGCATTATGCCGACGAAAGCAGATATATAAATATTATATACCGCCTAGTCTTTATTTCCCAACTGATTGATGGACTTCTATCACGTTACCTTCGGGGTCATGGAAAAATATCTGATGCTATTCTTTCGCAAAGGCTCTGCTATAATCTGAGTAGGGGATGCTCTTGTCATCCAGAAGGGCCTTAAACGCTTCAATGTTGTCTGTGCGAAAAGCAATGTGACCCATTTCAATAGGATTGATTACTTGACCGTTCCTTGAGGAAACAGTCTGATCCTTTGTAGCTAAGTGCATTTGCATCTGGCCATCTGAGGCAAACTTAATCTTCCCATCAAAACCGCTTGAATTAGTTGCATCAGCTCTGGGAAAAGATTGGATTGGGACGTCATCAAGGCCGAGCACGCGCGTGTAGAAATCATGCAAGCGATCTACATCATCGGATACAAAGTTAATGTGGTGGAATTCAAGTTTCATAATCGCTCCCTTGGGCCATAAATGGCTATTTGCTTAAGTAAAGAGAAGTGGATCAGTCAGTTGTTCAATCCAATATAATGGATACCACTATATTTGTTGAAGTTAGCCGTGCAACCCTCTAATATTTAGCGAAAAAACATCTCTGTTGATAAACTCCATAACGACAGTGCTCTTATGATTGCTCACGGAAACTTTGCTGGTAACAACCCTAATGTTTGGACGGCTTTTTGAGGGAGGCATATCCAGAACCGTCATTTTTAGAGAAATTACATCCCTTGGATAAACTGGGTGAAGCCATCTAAGGGTGTCAATTCCTGGTGAACCTAGTGATTTACCATGTGAACCCATATTCTCGACTATCATAGACATAGTCATAGCGCAGGTATGCCAACCGCTAGCGCATATCCCTCCAAACAGTGATTATTTGACAGCTTCATGGTCGAGGTGAAAAAGACTGAGCATCGTATTTGCTTGCAAACTCTATAATTTCTTGTTCCGTAACTTCATATGCTCCAAACCTCTATTTTTGTCCAAACTCAAAGCTCTTAAATGATACTTATTTTGAACTGTTTGATATGTCGGCCATTGTAAGTTTCCTCAGATAATTGAAGACCTTTAGAGANAAACCCGAAGTTTTCCGTTGTTCGATCTATTTTGAAAAATTGTTTTTTTGGATGGGTTCAGTCNAATANTATCTATNTGTTTGTAACTNTGTATCTAAATTGAAGGAAAATCGCTCGGTATGCAAATTATTATAAGCGTTTCATAAACTGTGATGTTGCCCATTAAATGGNTGGCTTATCATTGCTTGGATCAGTTGGTTTTAAAGGATTNGCCAAATGATACTGCTCTCAGGCAATCACTNCCTACTNNGACCCCAAATAATTGATCCGTTAAAGAAACTACATAAAAGATTTAGTATTTTCTATATGTAAAATCCTGATTATAATCCATAAACGTGTTAAATGGCAGAAGGAGATGTCTAATGACCGTAAGTCGTGGTGGCTGCTATTGTGGTGAACTTCGGTATGAGATGAATGGTTTGCAAGAAGCAGCTTTTCAGTGTCATTGCCGTGAATGCCAATACATTACTGGCGGTAATGCAAATATCGTGGTCGTATTTGCGGAAAGTGATTTTAAGTATACCAAGGGTAATCCGTCAACGTTCATTCGTGCTGACTTAGAAAGCCCTGTAACAAGACATTTTTGTGGTGTTTGTGGAACAGCCATCGGTTCCAGAAGTCCATCACGTCCCAACTCGATGATTGTGAAGGTGGGAACGTTGGACAAACCTGGAGACTACCAAGCACAAGCCGCAATTTTTACCTGTGACCAACAGAAATATCACTATGTCCCGGATGGCATCCCTTCATTTGACAAGCGCCCGCCCAGGAAATAGCGCCCGTCATCAATTACAAATTGAAAATTCTACCGAACCTAAACTATATTTTATTTCATTTCACTTTTGTATGAAAATGTAGCTGGTAATTTTTCGCTTAGGCAAAGCAGCCGTAAGGCATTACAAGGACTGAAGTTGCATTTCAACATTCTCAACATGGCGCCTTCGCCGATACCATCACATGCATACGCTGCTCTGGGGGCAATTCTTTTTGGTGGGTTTCAACTAATGCTGCCCAAGGGCACGAAGTCCCATCGATACATTGGATATACTTGGGTTGGCTTAATGTTATGGGTATCCATAAGCAGCTTTTGGATACAGACCATAAAAATTATTGGACCTTTTAGTCCAATACACTTTCTTTCAGTTTTTACTGTTTGGACGATTTTTGAAGCAATAAGATCTGTGCGTAATGGTGATGTAAAGCGGCATAAACGAATGATGAAAAGTCTTTATGCTTTAGCACTTATTTTGACGGGACTTTTTACCCTTCTTCCTGGGCGGATAATGAACATGGTCCTTATTGGGCCGTAATTAAACAAAGATTGAGTTTCAATTCATCGATGAAAGTGGTGAATAAAATTAGAGATTACCAATGTGGTGGGGCGCTAGCCTTGCAAACTAAACCCGGCGCTTGAGCATGATGCGTTGGAAGCTTGTGAAGGCAGCGTTCCATTGAGCTAAGGAAGAAGGCTAAAGGATGATGAGTGTGCATCCGTGGTCTGTGCGAAAGACAAAAAAGTTGCAGACTAATTTTATGGTGCTAGAAATCACGTACCCCGGCCGGATAGGGGCTCGCCATAAATAAATTGGTAATTACGCGTGCGATTACGAAAGCCTTTGTTCGAAAACATTTTCTGTCATTTGTTCGGATTTGAGCGCGGCGGCGCGGGTGATTTCGCCTTGGGAGAGTCCATATTTAGCAGCAAAGGTTTTACGGGCCTCAATCAATCGGGCGTCATCGGGACGCATGCCGAGAGTGCGGATAAACTCTGCGCGCTGTTTGGCTTTGAGGGCGTTTTTGTCGATAGCTGTGCGCATGATGTGGTCGATAACTTCACCACCCGGCGAAACGTGAAACCATTTTGAAAAGTCGCGATAGTGATGCTGGTTGTGCAGTGTCGTGACATGACGCTCGATTTTTCTTTTTGGAATCGTGAGGTGAGATGTCATGTGGAACCATTCATAGGCCAGAAACATACCCACGCCGCCAACAAGAACAACTGCCACAGCAATATGGAATGCAGCGGGCAGGCCGAGGAGCGCGCTGCCTCCCCAAACCAGCCCAAAGTTAAGTATCAGCACGGGGAGGGTGACCCAAGGTGGAACGAAAAACAAAGCATGATTTGTTGGGAAGTCGTGATGACCGTAATGCGCTTGATAGAGCAGGTTGAAGGCCCATTGCCGCTTGGGCGGTGGCAGGTGAAAGACAAACCTGTGCAGGTTATATTCGTTAACCATTTGGGTTAGAATGCCNAGTGGGATGAGTAACCATGCCCAGAGNGGGGCATAGGCCATCAAGTTCACCACACCTATGAGAGCGGCGAGGCCCATGATGGCAACGCTGATATGGGAGAACATGATCTTTAGGCGCAACATCCTTGCTTCCTTCCGGGGCAGCTGAAGCTTTACCCTAAAGTTCACTACATCCCAAACGCGCCGTCAATGCGGATTAAGGTTCCGTTGAGGTTATCTGANTCGACGATAACATTTTCGAAATTTATCTAAATAATGTTAACCCACGCCCTCTTTAAGTATTTGAAAACTGGATATTGAGCAAACTTTGCCACAGCCTACTTAAACAACCTTGAAGCGGCTTTCNGTCCGGTGAGATGCCTGACCAGTCGATGAGTTGAATCGCCTGCAACGGACGATCAGAGGAGTCGCGTTTTCAGTTTTTCTGCGGCGATTGCAAATGGCAGCTATCTTCGTCGCATTGCACNAATGAAGTACCCCATTTGTGCAGCATGAATCTTGCTCTTCCGCTGCACTAGGCATTAACCGACACAACGCGGACAAATCGGCCTGATGCACTCGTAGATATTGCTTAAACAGCGTTTTTTCGTAATNGTATCAATTTTTATGCTTTGATGCAGCCTGCGTCGTGAAAGCGGCTTTTCAAAGCTACAATCTCTGTGAGTTTTAGATCGTCCTTTCGCTGCTTTATGTTCGAGCTCACAAATCGCGGAACGATGTCGCACGCATTGTCCACCAAGTGGACAATTGTTATTTCGCGCGAAAAGGCCGTTACATTTTGCCTTATTATNACCATAGCGCATCAAGATTTGACGATTGGGGTAGTATCAATGCTGACACATATTTGTAACCTTGTGGGCACCAAATATTTTGAAAGGTTCTGAATTTGAAGGACAGTATGTTTTCTCGGGCCTTGTTTCTGTTTGCGGCTGCCAGGTTTTTGGTCGGGGCAANAGTGATGATCTTTGGTCTCGATCAAGAAGCGGTTGGGGTCTCTCCCTTGCATTGAAACAACAAGAAGCGACGGAGGACCACTAGATGGCAATTTGTGCATTGGGATATCTTGGCGTGCGATCGGACAGGTTGGACGACTGGTCAGACTTTGCTGGGAGACTGCTGGGTATGCAAAAGATCGACCGTGGCGGCAAGGCGATGGCCTTTCGCATGGATGACCGCGTGCAGCGCCTACTTGTATCTGATGAACCGGGCGAAACCTTTGCCTTCATGGGTTGGGAGGTCGCCATCAAGGATGACCTGATGACTTATGCCGCGCGTCTGGAACAGAGGGGCACGCCTGTGACCATGGGATCAAAGGCGTTGTCTGACCGGCGGTTCGTACAAGATCTCATTTGGTTTCATGATCCCGCGGGCAATCGGATCGAGCTGTTCTTTGCACCCATGATTACGACCGACCCGTTCCAGCCCGGCCGGCCAATTGATGGATTTAAGACAGGTCCTATGGGTATGGGACATGCGGTTTTGCATGTCAAAGACATCGACAAGATGCTCCCGTTCTATCGCGACACATTGGATTTCCATGTCTCCGATTATGGTCTGCAACCGTTTCCTTTGTATTTCTTCCATGTTAACGAGCGCCACCACAGCTTTGCCATGGTGGGGTCTGGGCGGGNGGGGTTTCATCACTTCATGGTTGAATTCCAAAACCTTGACGACGTGGGCCAAGGGTTTGACCTTGCACAACAGCAAGAGGATTGTGTGGCATATACTCTGGGTCGGCACACCAATGATTTTATGACATCCTATTATGCCAATTCTCCGTCCGGTTTCTTTGTCGAAAACGGTTGGGGCGGACGTCAGATTGACCCATCCACATGGGAGCCGCACGAAACCACGGTTGGTCCAAGTTTCTGGGGACACGAGCGGTTGTATCTGACTGAAGAGGGAGGGCGCAAAGCCCTGCGCGATATGCGGTTACAAGCCGCCCGCGATGGTAAGCGTGCACCACATCTGGCTGACTGCCCNTGGCTTTACGGTGAACTTTCAAAGCAAGGGCACTGATTTTTGGCAATTCCAAACACATCTGAAAATTTTGACGTCGTTATCGTGGGTCTTGGCCCGGTNGGTGCCACACTCGCACATCTTCTTGGCATGCTGGGGGTAAAAACGCTTGTTCTGGAACGCGAACCCGTGGCTTACCATCTGCCGCGCGCCGTGCATTTCGATGATGAGATCATGCGGGTGTTCCAGTGGATAGGCATCACTGACGAGCTGTTNCCACAATTGCGTATCAATCCGGGCATGCGGTTTGTTGGGCCCAACGGCAAGCTGCTNTTGGACTGGCCGCGTCCCAGCGAAGAAGGCCCGCTTGGCTGGCATCCAAGTTGGCGGTTTCACCAACCCGATCTGGAAAAGGTGTTNCGCGCGCGGCTGGNGGAACGCGACAGTGTTACCATGCGCACACGCTGCGATGTGTTCATGATTGAAGACAAGCCTGATCATGTCGCCTTGCGCTACGAGGATATGTCGACAGGTCGCGTAAATCAAATTCATGCGAAATACGTTGTTGGATGTGATGGTGCCCGATCTTTGGTGCGTCGCTTCATTGATACCGAAATGCAGGATTTAGGGTTTCACGAGCGCTGGCTCGTTGTTGATGTTTTGTTGAACAGCGAAAAACCGGAGCTCGGTGATCATTCGATCCAATATTGCAACCCGGTGAGGCCAGCAACCTACGTGCGAAGCCCCGGCAATCGCCGTCGTTGGGAAATTGCCGTACTGCAGGAAGAAGATAGTAATGCTATCGCCTCGGAAACCGAAGTCTGGAAGCTGCTGTCTGATTGGCTAACTCCGGATGAGGCGGTGCTGGAACGCAGTGCGGTTTACACATTTCATTCCTTGATAGCCAAAGACTGGCGGCGGGGCCGGTTATTAATTGCCGGTGACGCAGCTCACCAAACACCGCCTTTCATGGGCCAAGGCATGTGTGCAGGTATCCGCGACGCCGCTAATCTAAGTTGGAAGCTGGCGGATGTGGTGCAACGGCGATCAGGCGATCAGTTGCTTGACAGCTATCAAACTGAACGCGAACCAAATGCTGCAGAATTCATCAATACTGCTGTGCGATTGGGCCGGTTGATTAACGCGGCTGATAGCGAAGGCGCGCTGCGGTCTGCCATGCAAAAACCAGATGGTAGGGCTGAAATAAAGTCAATTTACCCTCCACTTGGTCCAGGCATCGGGATCGGAAAAAACGCAGGTCGCCAGTTCGGTCAACCTCGTATGAACGACGGTAGACGCATGGATGACGTGACCGGATTTTGTCCTGTCATCGTCGCTGATCATACCTTGGTTGCAAGTTTCAAACCACCCCACGGCGTGCGCCTAATTACAACGCACGATACCACTCACGCGGCCACGCATCTGGCAGCGTTTAACACCGCTGCAGTGCTGCTTCGTCCGGATCGCTACATTCTGGGCAGCGCCGATACTCTTGAAGAGTTGATTGCTCTGCTACCGCTCCTGTCCCAAAAATCCCAAGAAAAAGAAATGACTTAACTCATGAAACTATGTTCCTTCCACATTGGAAACCATTCCTCGTATGGCATCGTCACGGATGCTGGCATTATTGATCTGGGCAAACGCTTGCCACAAAAAACACTACGCGAATATCTGGCCGCCGGTGATATGTCGACTGCCGCGGCGCTGGCCAGTGCACCCGCCGATTATGCTTTTAACGCAGTGCAGCACGCGCCAGTAATTCCCAACCCCGACAAGATCATCTGCGTTGGCCTGAACTATCACGATCATATCGGAGAAACTGGACGCGAAGAGACGCGGTTCCCGGTTCTATTCGCACGGTATTCCGGTAGCCAGATCGGCCATGAGCAACCGCTCATGAAGCCGCTGGAATCTGATAAATTTGACTACGAAGGCGAGCTGGCTGTCATCATCGGCAAGGAATGCCGCCGTGTGTCTGAAGCTGACGCGCTCAATGTCGTTGCTGGGTATTCCTGTTACAACGACGTATCCGTTCGGGACTGGCAAAAGCACACGCATCAATTCATGGCGGGGAAGACATTTTACGCTACCGGTCCGTTCGGACCTTGGATGGTGACGGCTGATGAAATTCCGGACCCTACGATATTGCGGTTGCAAACGAGGCTGAATGGCGATGTGATGCAGGACACAACAACAAATTTGATGATCGCGTCGATCCCGCGTCTGATTTCCTATTGCTCGACCATTCTACCGCTTTTGCCAGGCGACGTGATCGTATCTGGCACGCCGGGTGGCGTGGGCGCGCGGCGCATACCGCCTGTTTTCATGAAAGAAGGTGATGTGTGCGAGGTTGAAATTTCCGGCATCGGCGTGCTGCGCAACACAGTCAAATCTGAAGACTAAAATCTGCTCTTGTCGATTTGGCGTGGCCTGCGACAATGCCTCTATGGAACCACGAAACATTGACAAGACCCGCAGAACAGACTCAGTCCGCGCGCTCGTGCGTGGGCTTGATATCTTGCGACACGTCAACCGTGTTGGTGCCTGTCGGGCGCGTGAAATTGCGATAGCAACAGGTATTCCTCGCTCGACCGTTTACCGGCTTCTTGAGACGCTTGAAGAACAGGGTTATGTCGCCTTTTCCCCAACCTCGAACCGCGTGCGCGTGACGCGGCTCGCCGCATCTCTTGGCGATGGCTTTGCCGTAACCTCGCAGATTTGTCAGGTTGCGGGCCCAATCTTTGCAGAATATGCACCCGCCATGGTTTGGCCGCTGGACCTAACAACTTATGAAAACACAGCCATGGTGGTACAGGAAACCACCCATAATCGTAGCCCGCTTTCGATTGATCGCGGCATGACAGGGTTCCGTCTCCCAATGCTGCGTACTTCGGCAGGGCGGTGTTATCTTGGCCTTTGCCCAACGGCTGAACGTGAGCTGATTATTGAACATCTCGGGCGGATTGCGTACCCCGATGACGTTCCTTTTCTTGATGCGAGCTATCTGCGCCCCATGCTGCGAGACGTCCAACAATGGTCGCGAGCCACCCGCATAGGTGAAGAGTTCCAACCTAAAACAGCCTCGTTCGCGGTTCCAGTCTGGTCTGCAGACAGGGTTGTCGCCTGTATATCTGTCATCTGGACGCGTGGTGCGATGCGGCTTGATGAGGCGTTACACACCATGGAAGGCCCATTGCGAGACATCTCAGCGAAAATTTCAACGACGCTGGACGCATGATGATTTTTAAAAAATCCTATCCCAGCAATGCTTCATCCTCGCCGTTAGATAGTCAGTGTGTTTACGAAACGTCTATTCTTGTTTTTACAGTAGGGAACTTTGTCGTTCACATTCCTTGGATTTGATTTTTGTTCGCTGCGTAGAGACACCGGACCGCAGTAGCTGCTAACTGAATAGTATCGAAAGCTGTGACGTCGCCAAGGCGAATGCAAGACCAAAATTCATCAGTCGTAGTAGACGGTAAGGTTGTCCAGAAATATCTTTGTGGGCATTTGTTTTTCTAGTCTCTGGAGATGCATCTTTGATATTTGCTATCTGAGATTTAAGCGTCGCTTCACCCCAAACCATTGTGAAAAGAGCTGTCGCCAGTATGGGAACGCACAAAGCTATTTCATGACCTTTTGTTTCTGCAAATAAAACAAAAGTGTAATTCACACTGTTTGCCATAAAAGTTATCAAAATTCCCCAAATTTGAAAATAAATTGCATTAAACAAGCCAAGCAGGCTTTGTTTCTGCTCTGGTGATTTGAATTCAGACATTGGCATTTTCTCATAACTCTAAAGCTTCATTTTAGAGTAACAGGGCTACCTCAAATCACTCAGAGGGCCAATACCTGTCTGAGAAAATGATTGGTTTAACAAAAAACCTTTTTATAAATATTTTCGATCTCACCTAAATGGTAGAACCAGAAGCTACTTCTTTTTACTCTTCCAAGTCCCACCATATTGAAATGTTTTCTTATTGTTTAGTTTCACGGAGGTTAGGCATTGACCACAAAGAAATACCCACTCTTTTGCATCCTGGTATCTACATCGGTAAAGAATTTTTTTCTGCGTTGCCACAATTACTACAGTCTTTATTTCTCACTCTCATAAATATATTTTTTGTAAAATTTCTGAATTATTACTTTATTAGAAAGTTGGTAATGGTAGTGGTTTAAGTGAGTATGTTGCATGATTTTAACTTGATTCATCTAGAACTGCGTATTGAACCTCTTTAACAATACAATCTGTACCATTAATTGGAACCATGTCCTGAGGGCACGTTGACATCACTACAATGCAGTCAATGACTGCACGTAGTACTACGTAATCTCCGGGCTTGGATAACGGCGTACCCCATTCTGTTGCTCCAGTAGCTGTAACAGGAATGTTCATCCAGAGGTTCAAAGGGCTAGGACATTCATCGGAAACCAATCCAATTTGGGCCAATGCCGCGGTCAGGTTATCTGTGCAATTATCGTGATAACTTTTACAGCCTAGAAGGGCGTATCGGTGTACGTCGCAGGCTGCAATCAACGTGTCATGACGTCCGGGTGAGGTATCAACTTCAAGCTGTAAAAT
>PANE01000017.1 GCA_002708305.1 Rhodospirillaceae bacterium | reverse complement strand
CCAGGTGCATATTCTCTTTTATTGAATGGCGATTTTGGTCTGCCCCAAAGATTTACACCCAGCCTTCGATCAATTTTGTGCTTGGCACTTATCCGATTGCTCATTTCGAGCTCCTTTTTTTTGTTTGTCCCGGTATGACAAAAGCCGGTGAAGCATATCTCATACTCCACACGTTCCCAGGAATAACGGTGCAATATATTCACCGTTTATGGCATGTCAACCTTTGCTTGTCATTTGGTTGAATTTGACCGGAGAAGCATTGAAAAGTTCATCATAACAAGTTAAGAATTTCTACAACGGTGTGATAAGGGGATGTTAACCCATTTATTACATGGATCTCCGTATAAAGGCATAAGGATGGAATGGATTTCTGATCCAGCGATTTGGGCGAGTTTACTTACATTAACAATGTTGGAAATCGTCCTTGGAATTGATAATGTTATCTTCGTTTCGATTGTTGCGAACAAACTACCCGAAGTTCAACGCGGAAAAGCCCGAGGGATCGGATTGAGTTTAGCTTTGATACTGAGGCTAGTATTCCTATCTATGCTTGCGTGGTTAATTGGACTCACAAACCCCCTATTTATGATTTTCAACCAGGAGGTTTCATGGAGGGACTTAATACTCTTGAGCGGAGGACTTTTTTTAATTTATAAAGGCACAGTTGAAATACGAGAAGCCATAAAAGGAGAATGCGTAGGCGAAAATTCCACAAAACCAGCCAGCTTTGGATTAGTCATAGCCCAAATAATAGTCCTTGATCTAGTTTTCTCAATAGACTCAGTGGTTACTGCTATAGGGATGGCACAACATTTATGGATTATGATTACAGCAGTGATCATCGCAATGGCAGTTATGGTATCTTCTGCAAAAACTATAAGCGATTTCATCAGCAAACATCCTACGGCAAAAATGCTAGCGTTATCATTTTTAGTATTAGTGGGTATAGCGCTTGTTGCTGATGGGCTTCATTACCATATACCCCGTAATTATCTCTATTTAGCATTCGCTTTTTCGAGCATTGTAGAGATATTAAATCTGCTAGAAAAACGTAGAAGAGACACTCCGACCTACAATGACCGCAGCCAAAATGATCAATAAAGGACTCATTTTCGGTTTTTACTCTTTTTTTTAGTTAAGGCAGTGACAATGCCGTGAAGGGTTTTGACTTCTTGTTGAGTCAAACTAGTTTTATTAAACATCGAGCGGAGATTTCTTTTTATCGTCGGCGCTAAATGATCTGGATATAAGAAACCGCACTCGTCTAGTTCTGTTTCTAAACGTTGGTAAAAGAATTCACGTTCTAAAATAGTCGCTGGAACACTTTGACCCCATGCACCAGGAACTTCCAAGTGTGTTAACTTTTTTTGTAACCACTCATACCCTAATAGTAGAACGGCTTGGGCTAAATTTAACGACGAAAACTCTGGGTTAAGCGGCACATTAATAACAGCATCAGCTAGCACAATATCATCATTTGTTAAGCCCGATCTTTCAGGGCCGAACAGAACTCCAGATTTTCCGCCTAAATCAGTATGTTGTATTATCCGTTCGGCTGCTTGTTTAGGAGTTAAAACAGTTTTTGATAAATCACGCATCCGCGCCGTGGTGGCCAGGACGAAATCTAAATCGGCGACTGCCTCTAGAGTAGTATTATATACCCTTGTCTTATCGAGTACTTCCTTTGCACCAGACGCCATTGCTATAGCTTTTGGGTTAGGCCACCCATCTCTGGGTCTCACAAGTCTTAAGTCGTTTAAGCCACAATTTAGCATCGCACGAGCAGATGAGCCGATATTGTCACCAAGCTGGGGATCTATCAAAATAATAGATGGACCAACCCTTAGATTCTGAGTGCTATCCCACTCTGTATTTCCTTCATCCATCCAATATTTCTCTAATTACCCTACCAATCTCTGAACTGATAGTTCTATATATAAACGTTATCTGCACATCTCAAAATCCTTAGACAATAATCACTAACTATTGACTACGTTTCCACTCAGTTCCAGTGGTGCTATCCTCAAGAACTACCCCATTAGATTCAAGTTCATCTCTAATCCGGTCAGCCTCTGCGAAATTCTTTACACGTCGCGCCTCTTCCCTCGCTGATATAGCAGTTTCTATTTTCTCGTGCGACCACCCTGAAACATCGATCACTGGTTCCTTGAACCATTTTTCTGGTTCTTCCTTTAACAAACCCATTAATCTCGCGGAAGCGATCAATTCCCCCTTGATCTTAGCANCCTCCTCGCCGTTCTGAACTCTATTTAATCTTCCAGCTAATTCATGTAATTTTGATAAAGCTAACGGTGTATTGAGATCATCAGCCAAGGCATCAAGTACCGANGATGCTGGGGGCACNCTTTCTTGTAAATGATGTCTGGAAGTTTGTAATGATTGATACAGNCGATCTAAAGAAGNNCGCGCATCNGTNAGGCCTNTAATAGANTAGTCCAATGGNGCCCTATATTGGCCAGCTAACAANGCATACCTAATGGCCTCTCCAGGCCATTNAGATAACAGNTCNTTAACCGTATAAAAATTACCAAGNGACTTNGACATTTTTTCACCATTTACGGAAACATAGCCATTATGCATCCAAATGCTTGCCATCTTTGATGTTCCAAAACAACAGCGAGTTTGTGCTATTTCGTTCTCATGGTGAGGGAACACTAGATCAATTCCTCCCGCATGAATATCAAAAGTCTCTCCTAGATAGGTATGGCTCATTGCTGAACATTCTATATGCCATCCTGGCCTTCCATATCCCCATGGGCTCTCCCAACCAGGCGCTTCATGTCCTGATGGTTTCCATAGGACAAAATCAGCAGCATCCCGTTTGTAGGGTGCAATATCGACCCTTGCGCCAGCTATCTGCTCATCCTTATTTCGCTTAGATAATTCCCCATAATCCTCCATGGATGGCACACTGAATAAAACATGCTTACTTGCAACATACGCATGCCCCTTATTAATTAGTACCTGTATCATATCTATCATTGATGGCACATGCTCCGTAGCTCGCGGTTCGAAATCTGGAGCAAGTGCACCTACTGCATACATATCGTTCTGAAATACCTTAGCCGTTTGATCTGTAATATCCCTGATAGACCGGCCAGATTCCAAAGCCCTAGCATTTATTTTGTCATCAACATCTGTTATGTTTCTGACATAAGTGACCCTAGGATATATGTACTTCAACAACCTGTATAAAATATCAAATACTACAACGGGCCGGGCATTCCCGATGTGTGCAAAATCATAAACGGTAGGTCCACATACATATAACTTAATATGATTAGGGTCATTTGGGATAAAAGGTATTTTTCTCCCAGTAAGCGTGTCATGAAAAACTAGGGTCGCCATTTTGGCCTCTTTTTACTAGATTGAAACATCTATTAATTACGCTGTTTCGGTCTATACGCTGTCTCGAAAGCGTTTGTAATCGGATATCTCCTATCTCGACCAAAGGCCCGATGACCTATTTTAACTCCTGGTGGTGCCTGCCGTCTTTTATATTCTGAGCGATCAAGCATTTTCCAGATTCTCATTACAGTGCTATATTCGTAGCCCATTCCGACAATTTCTTCTATAGTAGATTCATTATCGATAAGCCCATTTAAAATTGTGTCAAGATCGTCATAAGGAGGTAAAGTATCTTGGTCAACCTGATCGGGTTTGAGTTCTGCCGATGGTGGTTTAGTGATAACTTGATCTGGCATGACTGTTCCAAAAGGACCAAGTGCTCCTCTCGGTTTATTTGCATTTCGCCATTTTGACANTTCAAAAACTGTCATTTTATAAACATCTTTTAAGACTGAATACCCACCACACATATCACCATATAGCGTAGCGTAACCAACTGACATCTCAGACTTATTTCCAGTAGAAAGGACCATAGAACCCATTTTATTTGACAGGGCCATTAAAGTAAGGCCTCTCGATCTTGATTGAATATTTTCTTCAGTAATGTCCATCTCTCGACCTACAAATTGTGCCTCTAACATTTCATCAAACGCCTTCATGGCCGGCTCTATCGGTATCGTATCTAATTTTACATCAAGCATATCAGCAGCAGCGGCNGCATCATCTAGGCTTTCTTGGCTAGTGTAGGGGGATGGCATCATCACACAATGGACACGTTCTGGCCCTAGAGCATCGACAGCAACCGCAGCACTAATAGCAGAATCGATACCTCCAGACATGCCTAATATTACTCCAGGAAAACCATTTTTATTGACGTAATCCCTCAGACCAACAGTCATAGCTTGATAAATAGCAGAAAGACCATTTTCAATATCACACGTCTTTCCTTGCTGGCATTGCCAAGTATTACCAGCACGGTTCCAATACGTAATGGCTAAGTCCTCACGCCAAGCAGGCATTTGCCATGCCAAATTCCTATCTGCATTCATTACAAATGATCCACCATCAAAAACCAATTCATCTTGGCCACCAATTTGGTTTAAGTAAACAAGGGGTAACCCAGACTCCACTACNCTAGCAACGGCGTGATGGATCCGCATATCTGATTTTCCTATTTCAAAAGGCGACCCATTAGGAACCAATAACAACTCCCCGCCAGTCTCAGCTATGCATTCTACAACATCGGGGGTCCAAACATCCTCACAAATGGGAACACCAATGCGGACATCCCTAAAATTGATAGGCCCTGGTAACGGACCTGGATCAAAAATTCGTTTTTCGTCAAAAACTCCATAATTTGGCAAATCGTATTTATGTCTTGCGGTAACGACCTTTCCCTTATCCAGTAAAACATGAGAATTATGCAACCTATCCTCTTCAACCCATGGGGTGCCTATAAGTACAGCTGGCCCTCCATCGTTTGTCTCTAGGGCTAGTGCTTCTATAGCCGCAGTCATTTCTGACACAAATAATGGTTTACGCACTAGGTCTTCTGGCGGGTAACCGCAGCTGTATAATTCAGAGGTAAATATTAAGTCTGCACCAATCTTTGCTGCTTTGGCACGCACCTTACGTAATTTATTCAAATTAAAATCTATTTTCCCAACAACTGGATTAAGTTGAGCGAGCGCTATGATAAGTTTGTCAGTCATCTAAAGTTTTCTCGCAATTCTCAAAAAAAACCAAAAATTCTTAGTAATATTCAAATCAAATAACCTTTCCAAATCTGACTATTTGCAAAGGTCACCTGATATTATATAGGAACAGCNCATAGGAAAAGGTTGTTTACTATTATTATATAGAAATAAGCCTTTTAACATAAAAGTGTAGTAACCGTGCTACAGTTACCACGTATTTTTCTACTAACAGCCCAAAAACCTAGATTTTTAATGAAAAGAGAAACGCAACTATGTCATATGGTTATGTCGTCGCCCATGTAGATGTCACAGATCAAAACGCATTTGAAAAATATAGCTCGCAAGTCCCATTGGTGACGGAGGCGTTTGGTGGGCAATATTTAGCCAGGGGAGGACAACAAGAATCCTTAGAGGGAGTTGAGCCGCTGGGCAATAGAACAGTAATAATTCGTTTTGATAGTTATAAAAAAGCATTAAAATGGTACCATTCCAACGAATATACAGAACTTGTTAAATTAAGACAGGCTGGTTCAAATGGTACATTAATGGTAGTTGAGGGTGCTGATTAGAGGAAGATGTTAAATTTCCGCAATATTACACTGTTTATTGGTAATAATTGACACATGGGTTTTCAAGATGGCTGTAGTCGAATACTTTTATGCTACCCACTCGGTTTATGCATATTTAGGGGCCTCGAAATTTATTGAGATAACGAGCAACCAAAATCACAAAATTGTACATAAACCATTTAATTTGCCAGAAGCAATTATTGGTGCAGGCTCAATAACGATAGGTGAACGCAGCGCAGCGCATCTTGATTACTTTTTTCGCCGCGAAGTAGAGCGCTGGTCTGAGTTCAGAGGGGTACCCCTAAAAACATTTCTTCCCACTCATCACTTTAATTCGCTGGCCCCATCAAGTGCCATGTTGATAGCAGGCAGTGGACTTGGGCTAAATATTGATAAATTGGCACACGCTATGATGAAATTTCATTGGCTCTATGATGCTGACTTAGCGGACAAAGAAACTCTTGATACGATCGCGCGGTCGGTTGGTATTGACCCTTTACCTTTGTTAGCAGTAATCGAATCTGAGCAAATTTTAAAAATTTTCAGAGCAAATACGATGGAGGCTATAAAAAGATCTGTATTTGGTTCACCCACTTATATTGTTGACGGGGACATGTTTTATGGACAGGACAGACTTGATTTAGTCGAGAGAGCATTGGTCAACCCATTTCAATAATAACTCGAATAATAGGAAGAAATACTTGAGTAATATNCCAAGTGATAGCGATATTGTTATAGTCGGTGCAGGACCAGTTGGCCTAATGACGGCAAATNTATTAGGGCTCTACGGCCTAAGAGTTCTATTGTTAGAGCGGAATTGCGAACTCTATAATGTACCTAGAGCAATTACTTTAGACGATGAAGGGTGCCGGACACTACAGTCCGTCGGGTTAAGTGATGAGTATCTACCGAATGCTTTGCCCAGCAAGGGCTCTCGATACTATGGTGAAAACGGAGAACCTTTTGCCGAAGTTGGTCCGGGGCCAGTAGAATTTGGATTTCCAAGACGAACGCAGATATTCCAACCAGAATTCGAAAAGACCCTNCTCGGTGGATTGAGTCGATTTGATAATGTTACTGTCTGTTTTTCTTCAGAATTAGTATCGTTTAAACAAAATTTAGACCAGGTAGATATAACTATTCTAGGACAGAACAGAACACACGCGCACACAAAAGCCCAATATCTTCTGGGATCAGATGGTGCGAGAAGTACAGTCCGAAAAATTCTTGATGTCCAAATGTTAGGCGACAGTTACCCTGAAGATTGGTTGATCGTTGATACTTTAAACGACCCTGACAGCGAACCTGTTTCCAAATTTTTTTGCAGCACTAATCGACCCTATGTGAGCATTCCTGCTCCAAATGGAGGGAGAAGATATGAATTTAGAGCATTGAAACATGAAACAGGTAAAGACTTGTTAAACATCAAAAATATACAAGCACGTCTAAAACCTATGCGAAAGATCCTACTTAATGATATAGCAAGAGTAGCCGTCTATACTTTTGAAGCTAAAATTGCTGCCTGTTGGCAAAAAAACCGCGTGTTTCTTTTAGGTGACGCAGCTCATGTAACGCCNCCGTTTGCTGGTCAAGGTATGAATGCCGGGCTGAGGGACGCCCACAACTTGTCATGGAAATTATTTTTAACTTCCACGGGGAAAAGTAGGCCGNGGCTTTTGGAAACCTATGAAGCAGAGCGACGAGAGCCATGCTGGGCCATGATCCAACTTGCAGTTGCTATGGGTGATATCGTAATGCCAATAGATAACCAAGACATTGCCTTCAGAAATAGTCTGGTTACGTGGATGGACCGCTTTCCCGGCGCAAAAGATTTTATTACTCAAATGAAATTTAAACCGNCCCCANGTTATGAAACTGGTGCCTTTGTTAATTTAAAAAATCAGGAATTTTTTGGTTCTTTGGTTGGAGAGATGTTACCTCAAATTCCAGTTACATCTCTAGACGGTTTTGCGATACGTTTGGACCAAATACTTGGACAAGGATTTACTCTTATTGTTCAAACTGAATCCTTGATTGAGATTTTTAATGATATTAAATATGAATTATGGCCAGAACTGGGCTGTCAAATAGTTGCCGTGGGGGAAAATTTAATTGATAAACCAGATGGAGTAACCAGGTTAAAACCGATACCTGACGCCACTACAAAGCGGTTATATGCCCACCGAGACCAAATAATTCTTGTACGGCCTGACAGATATGTGGCAGCAAGTTTTGGCCAACATAACTACAAACAAACTGTATCCATTTTCAGAGATTTTCTGGTCTAAGCTAGCCAATAAACACTTAATAACTATATTGGNTCAGCTTATCAATTTGAGTTCCACCAGATCTCNCGTCTCCATTTGAAAGCAATTAACCCAGTNAAAAAAAGGCCNCCCACCCCATAAAGANTAACCGTAGTNGAGTAGCTAAACCATTCTATCAAAATACCTGCTCCAATTAATCCAACCGGCAATCCATAAACGGCAAGCATTCTAACTCCCATCACCAAACCCCGAAACTTCTCGTCCGCGATACTTAATAAGGTTACTGCCATAGATATCATTGCTAGACTTTGGACATATCCTGCTAACGCCAATAGAAATTGGCCAGTTAATTTTGTTTCTNTTTGTCCAATTATTATGATGACAATATGCATTAGAAAAATATTTAGGATCATAAAACGAGCTGGATAAGACCTAACGCCAACAAGGGTCATTGTTATAGACCCTAAAAGAGCGCCTGCAGCATAAGAGGCAACNAAGTGACTCAAACCATTTTCATCAGTTAGATAAACTTCTTTNGCAACAAACGGCAAAATACCATGACTGATAGGAAATACGGTTAGATTCACAAGAAAAGCAAGCCACATTGATGCTAACAGTGTTGGCGTATTCCAAACATATTGAAGTCCTTTTTTGAGATCATTTAATGGAGAATTTTCTAAAAAATCATTTGGAAGACCAGCTTTAATCCTAACTGATGATACACCCAAAGTAAGTAATAAGCTGATTATATAAAAAACAGCCACAACTATATATGCATGGCCAATACCTAAAACCGAAAATAACCCGGCCCCCAATAGTGCACCGGCTATGCGAGCAGAATCCATTGTCGTTCTAGAAACCCCCATCGCCTTCATTAAGATTTTTCNTGGNATGGTGTCACCAATTAGCCCATTACGCATAACAAGGTCCGAGGGACGAACTANGCCTATTANGAAACTAATTCCCAACACCATAGGGGCACTAAGTGCGTCACCTAACGCTAACGTCATTGTTATAATTGAGGTAAAAAGATAAGAACTACGGAGTAGACAAAGCATTCTACGCCTACCCCACCTATCGCCTAACACGCCCAAAAATGGTGCTATTAACGTCCCCAGCCATTGCATAGATGCAAAAACAGCCAAGATTAGAACAGAGTCAGTGACTGTTAAAACATACCAGCCAAGAATTAAAATCTCCATTTCAAAAGCCCACGACGTCATTAAATCAGCAGGCCACTGAAATCTAAAACTTCTGATAGCAAATGGTTCAAATATTGATAATTTTAAAGAATTAAACACAGAACCCTATATAATTTATTGCATAAATGTCGACTTGATCATGCTTTAACCGCAAACGAAAGGTCTTAGCAAAGAAATATACTTGATATCGGGGTTGCAAGACTATTTTTTTAAAACAAGCTTTAGACTTGGACTATTGATATATAACTGAGTCAGATTTATTGTAAGAAAATTAACTTTGGGGAGGATCCCTACGATTTCTATAAAATTCTTTGACCTTGAAGGTTTAAACGGTAAGCGCTTTAGTCCNTTTGGTTGGCGGGTTAGGATGGCGCTTGCACACAAAGGTCTGGAGTGCAACTCGACCGTAGAAGGTGTTGGCTTCACCCAAAAACACAAATTAGAATTTTCTGGGCAAGAACTAGTCCCAGTGATCCAAGATGGAGACATAATTGTCTCCGATAGTTGGGATATTGCTGTTTATCTTGAAAAATCATATAAAAGTGACAGATCACTTTTTGGTCCAAACAACGACTTTATTCAAGCAAAATTCGTATCTAGTTGGGTAGACAGCCAAATACACCCACTGATTGCGAAATGTGTTGTTTTGGATATTCTGAACGTCATAAACTCTAATGAACACGAGTATTTTAGAATGTCCAGAGAGAAGCGTTTTGGCATGAGCCTCGAACAGGTAGTCAGCGACCGTGATGCCACCAAAAAAGCAATCAAACAGGCACTTTATCCAATTCGAAAAGCTTTAGAAGTTGGGCCATTCTTTGGCGGGGAAAACCCTAATTTTTCTGATTATGCGCTATTTGGTGCATTTATGTGGGCCCGAATAACCAGTTCATTTGAAATATTAGAAACGTCTGATCCTGTAGAGAGTTGGCGAGAACGTATGCTATCTCTGTATGATGGGTTAGCTGAAAATGCACCGAAGACTGATATTTAAAGGATCCAATAGTATGAGAATTAAAGAATTACAGACCGAAGATATGACCCTTGAACAAAAATCAATAAAAGACGAAATAGTAGCTGGCCCAAGAGGTAAATTACAAGGGCCGCTAAAAGTATGGCTAACGAGCCCTAACTTAGCCGACAAGGCGCAGAAACTTGGCCAATTCTGTAGGTATGAAACGTCCTTGCCGGCTCATTTAAGCGAGTTAGCAATTCTAGTGACCGGAAGGTTTTGGGGGGCAGAATATGAGTGGTATGCCCATAAAAGAATCGGCCTAGATGCAGGCTTAGACCCAAAAATTGTTGAAGCGATAAGGCAACGGAGAACCCCCATATTTCATAATGAACCAGAGAAAATTATCTACGAGTTTGCTACCCAATTACATAATGATCATCGTGTAGCTGATGTAACTTACGCCGCTGCGGTAAGGGAGTTCGGGGAGGCTGGAGCAGTAGATTTAGTGGGCATTCTTGGGTATTACACCTTGATTTCAATGACCTTAAATACCTTTAATGTCCCGTTACCGGAGGGCATCGCAACAGAACTTGACTAGAATATTCCTAGAAAGAGTNGCAATTATTTATGAAAATTTAGAGAAAATTTTCATAAATACTGTTTCATCGAAGCAAAGGGGCTCCTTGACTTATCGCACAATTAGCCGTGGATTTGTCTAAAAAAGTGTTAACCGTACTTGTTGTTGTTGCTTTGCTTTTTCTCATTTGCATTTTTTTATTTATGTTTATGAGCAGAAAACTTNTCCTTAATTATTTTTTTTAAATAGCATCATCGTCGCGAACATACCCAATATAAAGAGTATGAGNAATGCCATGTACCCGTCTTGGAATGCAGACTCTTGAGCTTTCAATAAAAGAATATTTTTCAAGTAAACTTTAGAAACCATTGCCCCCTCAGAAGCACTCAAACCATAACTAAGAAGACGTTCCGTTATATTTCCCAAAAACTCTTGTGTAGTTAGATTATTAAATGTCTGAGTCTCCAATAAACTACTCCCGTATTGGATCATTTTACTGTCGATTATGATTGCCAATGTGTTAATCCCTAGTGACGCACCAGTAAACCTCACAAAGTTCATAGTTCCGGCAGCGAAGGGAACCAAGTCCTGAGGAACAGAACTCATCGCACTCAGGTTTAATGACGGAATGACTAATCCAAGGCCTATTCGACCAAGGGCAATTAACAAAGCCATCATCCAAAAACCAGTCAAGATACCTGTTCCGGCTAGTAACCAGCATGAAAGACCAAATATAGCTAATCCAACAGTCATAGTATAAGACGGATGTACTATTGCTGAGAGCCTGCCTGCAAAAGGAAACACCAGTAACGAAACAAGTCCCCCTGGTAATAACATTAATCCAGCCTCAAGAGCTGTCAGTCCCTGAACTGTTTGAACCATTACTGGAATAATATATAGGGATCCAAACATTCCAGCCCCAAAAATGAATGCTACTAAAGCTGACGCTATGTAAGCTCGATAGCTAAATAATCTCAGTTTTAATAGAGAGTTCTCACCTCTATTTTCACGNATTAAAAATAAGACAAACAGAATAATAGAAGAAAAGAGCATAAAAAATACTGGATTAGTATCCCAGCCATCGCGCTGTCCCGAACTTATTCCATTCAAAAAGAGCATAAACGCCCCTGTAATCAAAAAGAAACTACCTATATTTAGTNGGGTGCGGCTTACCGTTTCTGTGCGACCAGGTACGAATAACCATGCCATTACAGAACCAATAAGCATCATGGGAACGGCGGCTACAAAAACGAACCGCCATTGAGCAAAATCAACGATAAATCCTCCNAGTACAGGNCCAATCGTCGGNCCAAAAACNGCTGTNAGNCCAAACCANCCCATGGCCTGCCCNCTTTTTTCCGGCGGATATGCCAAAAAAACGGTGGTTAATGCTAATGGTTGTATAATGCCAGCACAAAACCCTTGAGCAATACGAGCAAGAACTACTCCCTCAAATGTGGGCGCATATTGACCAATAAAACCGGCAAACGAAAAAACAGTCAGTGCACTTATAAATATATTACGAGGCCCAAAATTTGTTACTAACCAACCATTCAGAAGTAGACCTGCTGTCATCGCAGAATAGAAGCCCGTAGACACCCAATGAGCCTGATCCTGACCTATTCCAAAGGCTCCCATGATATTTGGAATTGCTACATTAGCCATTGTTGACGACATTATCATAGCAACAGTTGCTATCATTGAAGTAATAAGGACGCCAAGTCGGTTAATCGGTTGAATCATTTGTTAACCACTATCTGACTTAATATTGAACTAATCTCTATCTATTCTTTCGGATCTATAAATACTTCAACCATCATCCCAGGTTTGAGGGAGCCATTTTTCTGATCTACATCGATACGGACCCCTATTCTTTGAGTGATTTTAGTAAAAGTTCCAGCTTCGTTTAACTTTGGCAATAATGCAAACTGACTGGTAGCGGCATTCCCAATAAGTCCGACCTTGCCTGTAAACTCTTGATTTGGGAAAGCATCGACTTCTATTCGCACTTGCTGCCCTGACGATATCCGTCTAACTTCTGTCTCTCGAATATTAGTTTCTATCCAAATTTTTTCTGGATCATGGATCACTAAAAGCCTCTGCCCCCTAGAAACATATTCACCAGCCTTTATGAGCCTCCGACCAACAACTCCATCTATATCCGATCTTACATTATAATTCGTTAGTTCTTCTTCTTGTATCTTGATCTTTGAGTCTATCTCAATCAGCTCGGCTTTTAATTCAGTTTGTTCTGCGTCCTTGACTTTTAATTCAGATCTATCTGCTACGGCTTCTTTGAGAGATGATTCGGCAGTTATTATAACTGCATTAGCCTTTATTAATTGCTGCTTGGCCTTGAAAAAGTCGGCTTGAGATCGATCGAATCTAGATTGGGAAATAGCTCCCGTCTTTGTGAGTTTCTGAAACCGTTTCAATTCCTTTTCTAAAAACGAGAATTCGTAGACAAATATATTTTTATCTGCTTTCGCCTCTATTAATCTGGATTGAGCGCTATCAATTCTAGATTCTATTTTTTGCTGCAACATCTCGTATTCGGCTTTAAATCTATTTAACTCAGCAAGTTGGGTGCCCCGCTCTGCTTTTTTCTGAACAAGCCTTAATTCCATCAGCCTAGAGTCAATTTTTGCAAGCATTTGGCCCTTTTGAATACGATCTCCCTCTTCGAAAAATCGTTGTGTGACAACGCCATCTACCTTGCTACTGATTGCGACCAGGTCAGCCATAACCCGCGCATCAGTTTCATGCACATACAAAAACGCACTTCGTCCCCAGTTTGCTGCCCAAAATGACATTGCACCAATAAGGAGTAATAATAATATAATTCTGAAGATAGCAAATAGGTTTCGCCCCTTGACGACCTGTTGGTTTTGGTCGCTACTTGCGACACCCATCTCAGTATTTTTACTGCGCAATGTTTGAATCATTTAGAATCTCTTTGCCAGAATAATTAACAAAAGGAAGGTATAAAGACACATTTAAAAGCTATAATTAAAATTAATAGCGGGACAATCAAAAGGTAATTCTAAATATCCCGTGGGAGCGATTAGACAACCAAACTACCTTTTGACCATATAGAAGAGTTTACTGGATAGTAAGTGCTTTTCTTAAGTACTTCATGCACTTCCATTCTCTAAATAAAACACTGCTCTCAAGGACGACACTTTAAAATCCAAATATTTTCCATAGTCATTACAGTGCTATCTTTTTGGTTAAAAGTTTCAAATTCACATAAAACATTACCCACTGTCGGTCGAGATCGTGAAGGTCTAAGGGATAAGACACGCATTTTTGCATGAATAGTATCATCGGGTCTAACTGGCTTTAACCAGCGAAGTTTATTTATACCGTGTCCACCAGCACTCGTAGTCTGAAATCCATTAGACTGCTGAATTAACCTAAAAGTAATCGCCGCAGTCATAAACCCGCTTGCTATTAAGCCACCGAATTGAGATTTGTTTGCTTCTGGTTTACTTACATGGAAAGGTTGCGGATCATATTTCCATCCATAATCAATGATCTCAGATTCAGTTATTGTTTTAGATAGACTTTCAAAGAAATCGCCTACTGATAAATCATCAAAAAAAAGTGGCGTATGCATTAGTATCGCTTTCAGAATTTTCGTTGTAGATATTTGAGTTTAATAGAAATCTTTTAAAACTTTATTTTTTTTATTTGAGTTTGAATAATGAGTCTGCCGCTAGAGAGGCTTTTTTCTTAGACTTTATCATTTCTTTAACCCTTAAAATTTCTGCCTCCATATTCTCAATATAAAACTCTAAGTCCTCTATATTCCAATTAGTAAAATCTTTTAACTTGACCGTTTCTTTTTTGGGTTCTAAATCCTCCAAATCCATTGATTTTTTATCTCCATAGTTTGAGTTAATAAAAATCAGAATTTAACTATACTATTCTTATTTGATCCTAATGATCTTTTAGATATATAAGTACCTCCTAACTAAAATTCCAATAGTTAAAATTGCAATTAGATTAGTTTTGGATGAAAGCATTCAAAAAGTGGAACAGGAGATGTCATGACACAGCCATTAATGCCAAAAGCTACTGCGGTTTGGTTAATTGAAAACACGGCTCTTTCATTCAACCAAGTTGCAGAGTTTTGTCAACTGCATTCGCTTGAAGTCCAAGCAATTGCAGATGGCGAGGTCAGTTTGGGAATGCAGGGATTCGACCCTATAGCAAATGGACAATTGTCTCGAGCAGAGATAGAGCGCTGCTCTAAGGACCCAAGTTTAAGTTTGGAAATACAAAAAAGCGAACTTCCCAAACCCACTGTGAAAGGCAAAGGGCCCAAATACGTTCCTATATCTAAACGCGGAGATAAACCGGACGCCATTGCTTGGCTTGTTAAGCATCATCCTGAATTGAAGGATTCCCAGATCAATAGACTTGTTGGAACAACCAAGGAGACAATCAATAAAGTAAGAGATAGAACACATTGGAACTCTCAACAGATTACAGCTCGTCATCCTGTAATTTTGGGACTATGTCAACAGCAAGATCTAGATAACGCTATTCTTAAAGCGGGTGGAAAAACTGAGGCCCCAGAAAGTCAAATAGAGTCAATCTCAGAGATACCTTAAAATCACGGGCTGCTATGATATTTATGCTATAATGGTTTTCATATTTATCCTCTTTTATTATTCCCGAGATAATTTAAATCGCCGCAAGCGCTCCTCACGGGGGCTTCTTGTGTAGTACTCCTTATAACATTTCGAGAAATGACTGGCAGAAACGAACCCACAGGCCAGCGCTACAGTGAGTATTGACATTGTTGTCTGATATAATAATTGATTTGCTCTTTTTAATCTTAAATTGAGATAATAGCGCGTAGGAGTCATAGACATGTATTTTCGGAATAATCTTTCCAACTGTCGAGTAGAAAGGCCGGCTCTTAGTGCCAACTCAGTTTGACCAAGCGGATCTTCCAAATTACTTTCCATGTCTCCGACTGCTATAAGCAATTTAGGGTGGGTAATTCCTATCCTTGTTCGCAATTCAGTTCGTTGTTGATCATGTGGCTCTCTAAGTTTATCGTGTATAAACTGTTCAGTAATCTCGGCTACAATTTGATCACCGTGCTGCTTTCCAATAAGGAAGAGCATCATATCGAGTCCCGCGGTACCCCCGGAACATGTTATGCGGTTTTTATCTACCTCATAAATATCGGCCGACACTTCTATTTCAGGAAATAATTCTCTGAACGCTCCCAGATTTTCCCAGTGGATTGTGCACCTACGATCGTTCAATAAACCTGCTTGAGCCAAAAGATGTGCTCCGGTACAAAGTGCTCCAACAACCGATCCTAACCGCGATATTCTTCGTAAAAACGCAAATAAACGTTCATCTTCATACATTTGAACATTTACACCTGACACGACAAAAATTATCTTCACGTTTTCGATGGTCGCAGCAGATTGCTTAATTAAAATCTCCGCACCATTACTAGCTTCAACTGAGTTTCCATCTAAGCTTATAATTCGCCATCGATATAGCTCTTTTTCTGCCACTCGATTAGCTAACCGCAAAGGCTCTATGGCTGAGGTAAAAGCCATCATTGAAAAATCTTTGATCAGTAAAAAATCAATCTGTAAAGGTACTTCACTGGGATTATCAAACATCCAGCACTCTCCCTTTCAATTCCAACCAATCCGCTACGCTATTACAACGGTTTTGAAATTTAATCACCAAAAAAATGATCGTAGTTCAATAATTTCAGCAAAACCAGCATAAAGGATTCTGTTCAGCTTATCTCCCGAGCGCCAAGAACCATCAATAGTATGGCATGGGTTACCTCTTGTGGATTACCTCAAGACCCTATCAAAATTTCACTTTCTACATTGCGTAACCTATTTTTGATAACGCACCAGCTATTTCATCAAGAATAGCTGGATCGTCTATGGTTGCAGGAATTTCAAAAGGCTTTGATTCTGCTATTAACTGAATAGTTCCCCGCAAAATTTTTCCAGATCGCGTTTTTGGCAGTCGCCCGACTATTACAGCTGTCCTAAAAGATGCTACTGGCCCTATGTCTTGGCGAACCATTTTTATAACATCGTCTATTATTTCCTGATATGGTTTATTGACCCCATCCTTCAAAACTAAAAGCCCTAATGGTACTTGGCCCTTCAACTGATCAGCTACGCCTAAAACAGCACATTCTGCAACGTCAGAGTGACTCGCTAAAACCTGCTCTATTCCACCAGTAGAAAGACGATGCCCCGCCACATTTATTATATCATCCGTTCTAGACATCACATGTAGATAATTATCTTCATCAATTATCCCAGCATCGCCTGTTTGATAAAACCCGGGGTAGTTCTCCATATAACTTTCAATGAACCGTTTATCATTTTTCCAAAGGGTTGAAAGTGACCCTGGAGGTAATGGCAACTTGATCGAAATAGCCCCAATGTCGCCTGCTTTTGCTGAATTACAAGAGGAATCTAATACTTCGATATTCCAGCTTGGGACCGCACAGGTCGGAGATCCTGGCTTAATAGGTAAATGCTCTAGTCCTATACAATTTGATGCAATCGGCCACCCAGTTTCAGTTTGCCACCAATGATCTATTACTGGAACTCCTAATAGATCATGTGTCCATTTGAGAGTGTCCGGATCACACCTCTCTCCAGCTAAGAACTGAGACCTTAGATTGGATATATCATACTTTTTGATAAGATTTCCTTGCGGATCTTCCTTTTTTATAGCCCGCATTGCAGTCGGCGCAGTAAACATACACTTAACCTTATGCTCTGACATGACTCTCCAAAATGCCCCTGCATCTGGCGTACCTACTGGTTTGCCCTCATACAAGACAGAAGAGCATCCATGCAAGAGGGGGGCATAGACAATATAAGAATGACCAACAACCCAGCCTACATCTGAAGCCGCCCAATAAACTTCCCCAGGGTTTACGTCGAAGATATTCTTCATAGACCATTTCAATGCAACCAAGTGCCCTCCTGTTGGACGGACCACACCTTTAGGAATACCGGTCGTGCCTGATGTATATAAGATATATACAGGGTCATTCGCATCTACCTCTGCACATTCCGCAGGAAAGGTATGACTATGGGCATCAAACCATTCAACGTCACGGCCATTTTTTAATTCTGCCAACTCTAATTCCCTTTGAACAATAACGCATTTGTCCGGTTGATGCTTGGATATCTCCAGAGCACCATTTAACAATGGTGTGTATGCGACGACTCTGCCTGGCTCGACCCCGCAAGATGCAGAAACAATTAGTTTTGGTTTCGCATCATCTATCCGTTTGGCAAGTTCGTTAGCAGCAAAACCTCCGAATACAACCGAATGGATAGCGCCAATTCTCGTGCAGGCTAGCATTGCTATTACTGTTTCTGGGATCATCGGCATATATATTATTACTCTATCTCCATAAGTTACACCGTATTTAACCAAAACACCTGCAAAAGCTGAAACGCGATCGAGTAGATTTCTGTATGATAGAATTTCTTTAGTCTCTGTTACTGGGCTGTCATAAATGATTGCAGCTTGCTCACCACGTCCAGCCTCAACATGAAAATCAACTGCGTTATAACATGTGTTAATTTTCCCACCCGAAAACCATTTAGTGAAAGGAGTGTTGCTATCATCTAAAATAGTATCCCACCGTCTTTGCCAAACTAACTCTTCAGCTGCTTCAGCCCAGAATTTTTCCGGTTGATTTAAAGCATATTGATAAGTCTCTTTATATAGTCCCATTGATAATCCAATCATTCTCCATAAAATTCTCTTTCACTATCAAATTTAATGCTTTCATTGCTATACCACCCTAACTTTTGTTAAATATTTCAACACTCGATGGCACCTCTACGCTAGTTTTTTAGATGGCACTAATAGCTGTTATCTTTTCGGAGAGCGAAGCCTCAAGAAACCGGTCAATGTCCCCATTCAAAACCCCTTGGGTGTCCGAAGTCTCCTCGTTTGTACGAAGATCCTTTACCAACTGATAAGGTTGGAGCACGTAAGATCTAATCTGATGCCCCCAACCAATATCTGATTTCTGAGCCTCAATGACATTAGCACTCTCCTCTTTGCGTCGGATTTCAAGCTCGTATAACCTAGCTCGCAGCATATCAAGGGCAGTCGCACGGTTACGATGTTGAGATCGATCGTTCTGGCATTGCACAACTACACCTGTAGGAATGTGTGTGATTCGGATCGCTGAATTAGTTTTATTTACATGCTGGCCACCCGCACCCGATGCTCGGTAAGTGTCAACCCTTAAATCTTTATCCTCAATTTTAACATCGATAGATTGGTCTATAACGGGATAAATCCAAGCCGATGAAAAACTCGTGTGACGGCGTGCTGCGCTATCGTAAGGAGAAATTCTTACCAACCTGTGAACTCCACTTTCAGTTTTTAACCAACCATAAGCATTTTGACCACTCACTCTAATAGTTACTGATTTAAGACCCGCTTCGTCGCCAGCGCTCTCTTCGATATATTTAATTGTAAAACCGCGAGTATCAGACCAACGAACATACATACGCAATAACATCTCTGCCCAGTCTTGAGCCTCTGTTCCACCAGCTCCTGCATGTATCTCAAGATAACAATCATTACTATCCAGCTCACCCGAAAGTAGCGCCTCTAATTGATTTTTTGCACATTTTTTGAGTAAGTCGTTTAACACCCTCTCGCCATCTAAAACGACATTAACATCGCCTTCCTCTTCACCCAGCTTTATTAATTCAATCGTATCCTGAAGATCTCGATCAAACGCACTTAAATCTCCCAAAGATTTTTCTAAATACGTTCTCTCACGCATAATTTCTTGTGCTTTAATAGGGTCTTCCCAAAATTCTGGCGCAGAGGCTAACGCATTTAATTCACTAAGGCGTAAAGTCGACTGATCCCAGTCAAAGATGCCTCCGAAGTAATTCAATTGATTGCCTAATCTCATCTGCTATTGAAGCGATCTCAGCTCGCATTTCTAATCCTTTCTGCAGGTATACATTTTCGTAAAAGAGTTAATAAATTCCAGTTCTACCCTTTAAAGGTATAACTGTCGTACCGCGTCTATTTTTATTTTGTGAATTCCAGCCAACAGAGTAACCTCCATCCAAAACCTTGCTTGCATTTGTCAAAGCCACACCGGGTTTGAAAACCTCAGTTATTACCCTTGTATCCCCCGGCCGTGCTAAACCACCAGTTTCAGTATTTATTCTTACATGGAGTATACCTGGAGGAGCTCTAAAAGGAATTTCCGGCATAGCAAGTAATGCATTTTTCATAAACTTCTTGAATATTGGAGCGGCTACATTTGATCCTGTGTCACGCAATCCAAGTGTTCTAGGTTTATCAAAGCCAACATATACGCCAAAAGTTAGATCAGGAGAGAACCCAACGAACCATGTATCTATATTTTTATTTGTCGTACCTGTTTTTCCAGCCAATGGTTTGTTCAAGGAAGCAATGCGTCTACCAGTACCTCGTTTTACAACCCCTTCCAACATACGAACCATCTGGTAAGCAGATGTCCTATCGGCAATCGTCTCACGTTGGTCCGGTAATACGGGCACATTGGAATCAGTCCAAACATTTGTCTGACAACCCAAACATTGTCGAGTATCTTGACGAAAAATCGAGCTCCCATTTCTGTCCTGAACCCTGTCAATAAAGGTTGGACTTATTTTTTTTCCACCATTAACCAGCATAGCATACGCACTAGTCAATTTGATCAAATTTGTTTCTCCCGCACCAAGTGACATGGACAGTTGATTGGGCATTTGAGATGTTATACCAAATTTCCTCGCATAATCTGCAACTGTCTGCATACCTATTGTTCTAGCTAACCGAACAGTCATTAAATTTCTTGATTTTTCTATTCCAATTCGCATCGCACTCGGGCCATAGAACTTTTTAGTATAGTTGGCTGGCTTCCATTTCCCTAAACCGGGACCTTGATCAATGACAAATGGAGCGTCCAAAATACGTGTAGCAGGGCTATAACCTTTTTCAAGTGCTGCGAGATAAACGAAAGGCTTGAAAGCCGAACCAGGCTGTCTAAAGGCTTGTGTGGCACGGTTAAATTCAGATAGCTTATAGCTCCAGCCACCTACCATCGCCAGTACCCGACCAGTATGCGGGTCCAGAGCAATGGCAGCTCCATTAACATCAGGTATTTGTCTCAATTCATAAGTATTCTCGGCATTATTGAAATTCTCAGCAAGAATAACATCCCCTTTAGAAAGGACCTGCCTAGCATCTGTTATCTTTGCTCCCAAACGCTGGTTGGGCTTCCATCTTCTCGCCCATATCAATTCTTGCTTTCGTATTGTACCTATCTCACCATTTTCAAACCCAATCCGAACCTCGCTTGAACCAGTTTTCAGAACCACCGCAACTCGCCAAGAGGCTAGCATCCCTTTTATTTCGCCCAACAATCTTAATTCTTTATCCCATCCCGGTCCCAGAGAAATAGAAGTTATTGCCCCTCTCCAACCATGTCTTCTATCGTATTTTAACAATCCATATCTGAGCGCTTTTTCAGCAATAGTTTGTAACTTTGGATCAATAGATGTTCTAACTGACAATCCCCCCCTATAAACCCGGTCTAGTCCATAACGAGATATTAATTGGCGGCGCACTTCTTCCGAAAAATACTTTGCGTCAACAAATTCTGTTTTTGATGCAGGTTTAATTTCTAAAGGGGTGAGTTGTTCTTTAGTCATCGTATTGTTAGATATAAAGCCATTCTTATGCATCTGTTGTATCACCCAGTTCCGCCGTGCCAGAGCCGCCTGTTTTTTTCGCACTGGATGATAATTATTTGGTGCCTTGGGTAACGCTGCTAAATAGGCAACTTCTGCCACTGATAATTCATCAAGTGATTTATCAAAATAGTTTAAAGCCGCTGCTGCAACTCCATAAGATCCAAAACCAAGGTAAATTTCGTTCAAATATAATTCTAATATTCTATTTTTACTGAGTGCCTTTTCAATCCTAAATGCTAAAATTGCTTCTTTTATTTTCCTTTCTATAGACACTTCATTGGTAAGCAAAAAATTTTTTGCTACTTGTTGCGTGATTGTTGATGCGCCTCTTGGTCGTCTACCTGAAGTCAGATTTATTAGATTATCAAAAGCAGCACTTAACAGGGATTTTACATCAATACCTTGATGGCTATAAAAATTCTTATCTTCGGAAGATAAAAATGCCTTTATCAACAATTTTGGCATCACCTCTACAGGAACAAAGACTCGCCTTTCTTTTGCATATTCTGCTAATAATCTGCCATCACCGCCGTGCACGCGCGTTACAACAGAAGGCTTATAATCCGCAAGCTGTCCATACTCCGGCAAACCTTTCCCATACTTAAAAAGAAAAAAAACAGAACCTACTATTATCGCAGAACCCACTATCAAAACACACGATAGTCCATAAATTAACCAGCGCACTTAAAAAACCCCAAATATAGGGTCATCAAAATGTTTTAAAAGGAATTGGATGCCAATATCCTGATATCGATCAAGATCAAGTCTTATCTGCTGTCTATCAATTCGGATCAAAATATTTATCTAAACCTCTTTTTATTGATGCGGCCAATCTTTTTTTGAACCCATCAGTTTTAAGTAATCTCTCGTCATTTAAATTAGAAAGATATCCCATTTCAAGTAATATTGATGGCACGTCAGGCGCCTTTAAAACTGCAAACCCAGCAAATTTATGAGGCCTTCTGTGTGTCTTAATAACTTTTCTAAGTTCAGGAACTAATAGGCCTGCAAACTTGGCAGACTGATTCATTGTTTCTCGTTGTGCTAAATCTATTAAAATATTAGTAACTTCTTTTGTTTCCTCACTAAGATCCATTCCAGAAATAATATCAACTTTATTTTCTCGCTCAGCTAATTGAGCAGCCTCTTTATCAGAGGCCGTTTCCGAAAGAGTATAAATTGTTGCACCACGAACTGCACTGTTAGAGATAGAATCCGCATGAATTGAAATAAATAAATCCGCGTTCAATAATTTCGATCGAGAGATCCGTTTTCTTAACGGCAAAAATTGATCCCGCGTTCGCGTCAAAACCACCTTATAACCCCGGTCTTTTTCAATTACACTTTTGAAGACTTGGGCAGTGGATAGCACTAAGTTCTTTTCATAAGTTCCTGCACGGCCAATAGCACCTGGATCGACCCCTCCATGCCCCGGATCAATGATAATAATTTTCTTATCTACCTTTTTTTTTGAAGAGTAGTTAGACGTTAAATTAGCCTCAGAGAACGTATTTGGTGTTCGTTTTTTTTGCCGTTTTTGAATAGATGCGGCGGATTTTGTTTGAAAAACGCTTTTACTAACAGATTTTAAATCGATAACTAAACGAGTAGAAGAATTGCTAACCCCACTCAACTGAAAAAGCTTTTTGATCACCATTGGCTTGCTCAAATCAACTACAACTCTTGATGTGTTTGTATCGAACAAGCCAAAACGGTACCCACTCACGTCTCCGACAGGCCTCACTAAACCCGTGGAATTAATTTTAAACCTAACTTTGGGCATATCCAGTACTAATCTGTAGGGGTCCAAAAGATAAAACGGTGTGATATCTATCTTTCTATCCATATCCAGAACCAATCGAGTTTTATCGGCGTGAGCCCCTACTCTTAAATTGAAAATCTCTGGTTCTGCGTTTGATAACGTTTTCTGCGCCCAAGAAAAACTGCTTGCAACACATGTCAGCGTCATTAGATAAACGGAAAACAAGATAATGCTTTTGATTAGTTTCAACGGGGGCATAGGTTCGATTCTAAAGCTAAAATACATTTGGTTATTAAAGATCGCTTGCTAATTTTAATATATGAGGCTCGCAAAAACAAACAATTACGCAGTCACCTGCCTAATTGTCCATTTTTAGATGAATGCGATAATAATATAAAACAACTGAGCTACTTAATATTTGTAACTAAGCATTGTTACTCCTGCTTTTAAACGGTATGATTATCGTTGTGGGATTTCGGTTAACCCAAAATTCCTCGTTCGTACATGCTTTTTTTGAACTTGAGAGAATTGTGAATTTAATTCTTCATTTTAATAATTAACAAAAGTAAGGACTTTTTACGTGACGCGCGTAACCGAAAAATTTTTCGAATGGCCGACCCTTTCTAGTTTTTCTACTGGTTTAGGGCTCGCCGCGATCATTTGGATGATAATCCAAAGAATTATTTTGGCCAGCAGCCGCGTCAATTCATCAAAAGAATCATTTCAATCAAATGGAATTAATTCTTTTTTATCTTCAATATTATCGCTTAGAAAAAAAACACAATTGCAGGGATGCTCTATTCGGAAGAGTTCTCATAATGGGTCGAAAAAACAGACCAATGTTTGGTTTCTAGGGTCACCGGAGTTTTATTTAAATGACAAAGCGTATGCTTATAGATGCCACCCAAACAGAAGAAATTCGGGTGGTTGTAACGAGTGGAAATCGCGTAGAAGACTTTGATTTTGAGGTCGCCAGCCGACGCCCATTAAAGGGTAATATTTATCTTGCTCAAGTAACAAGAGTTGAACCATCATTGCAAGCCGCGTTTGTCGAGTATGGTGGTAATAGACATGGGTTTTTAGCATTTAGTGAAATACATGCTGATTATTACCGCATACCAATGGAGGATAGAGAGGCTTTATTGGCAGAGCAGGCGGCGGAGACTACTTTTTCATCAGACGAAAGTGAGCCTGGGTCAAATAGTGACGTGGAGTCTGAGGTCGCAACTATTAATAATGATGATGCCAATGAACTAATCAAAGATAATAGCCCGAATACTAACGATGATAAAAATGAACAATTACCATCTAATACTAAAAAGCGGCGATATAAAATTCAGGAAGTTATCGCTCGTCGGCAAATTATGCTTATCCAGGTGGTTAAGGAGGAGCGTGGCAATAAAGGAGCCGCTTTAACTACTTTTTTATCTCTAGCAGGTCGATACTGCGTTTTAATGCCAAATACCCCAAAAGGCGGAGGCGTCAGTCGAAAAATTATTAGTGCGTTAGATAGAAAACGCCTGAAAGGTGTAGTTGAGGGTTTAAATGTTCCAGAAGGAATGGCTGTGATCGTGCGAACAGCCGGAAGCCAAAGAACTAAAACAGAAATAAAAAGGGATTATGAGTATCTAGTGCGGCTCTGGGACCAAATACGTGAGTCCACCTTAGTTTCAACAGCACCTTATCTTGTCCACGAAGAAGGTAACATCATCAAACGCTCTATCAGAGATCTTTACACACGAGACATAGATGAAATTTTAGTCGAAGGCGAGAGTGGATACCGGCTAGCTAAAGATTTCATGAAAACATTAATGCCTAGTCATGCTCGCCGTGTACAAACATTCGCGTCAGGTGGGATACCATTATTTAGCCGTTTTCAAATAGAGAACCAGCTGGACTCACTATATGAACCGGTGGTTCAACTAAAGTCTGGAGGTTATCTCGTCTTGAACCAAACAGAGGCGTTGGTAGCTGTTGATGTTAATTCAGGGAGATCAACACGAGAAAGAAATATCGAAGAGACTGCATTAAAAACAAATCTTGAAGCAGCTGAAGAGGTAGCTAGACAACTACGATTAAGAGACCTCGCCGGTCTAGTCGTTATAGATTTCATAGACATGTACGAGTCTAGAAATCAGCATGCTGTCGAACGTAAAGTGAAGGACGTGATTAAGTCGGATCGGGCAAGGATCCAGTTGAGTCGTATAAGTCAGTTTGGGTTAATGGAGCTATCTAGGCAACGCCTAAGGCCGAGTGTTACAGAAGCGAGCACACAGCCTTGTCCTCACTGTGCTGGCAGCGGATTAAGAAGATCTATTGACTCAGCAGCTCTGCAAGTCCTCAGGAATATTGAAGAAGAAGGATTGAAACAAGAAGCAAAGGAGATCGTAGTTAAGCTTACTCCCGAAGTTGGTTTTTATATCCTCAACAGAAAGAGAGACACGTTGAATGGTATGGAACAGCGTTATGAATTCCAGATAACACTTGAACCTGATGAGAAACTCCTAGGAGCCGAACATAAAATAGAACGTATCATAAAAAAGATAGCCGAAGATAAAGTAGTTGATATCGTCGATACAGCACAAAAAGTTATTGATGCTAATAATAGTTCAAACAATGCAGAAAATAACCAAGACGACTCTGAATCATTATCTCAGAAAGTTAGACAGCGCAAACGTAGAGCGTATAAAAGAAAAACTACCCATGAAGAAAAAACTGAGGAACCAAAAGAACAAAAGCTTGTGTCACTGGAAAATCCCAATGAAAGTTTAAAAACAGACGATACTGAGGATGATGATGGAGCGAAACGACGTCGGCGCCGAGGAAAAAGGGGTGGCCGACGTAGAACGAGAAAAGTCACTGAAGAAGAAAATTTTCAGCAAGAAGATAATAAAGATGCTAGCAATTTATTATTGCCTGAATCTTCGCCTCCATTAAGCGTGGTGCCGCCAGCAGTAATAGAAGAGCGGGCTGGATCAGAAGTACCGAACAATGATAAAAAGACTGCGCCCAAATCTGGGTCAACGAAAAATCAAAAACCAAAACCGGTCAGAACAGTTAAACAAGCAGTGGATGAGGACAGGTCAACAAAAAAATCCGCTAAAAAACCCGTGCGGAAGAATAGAAAGGATACCCCTGTTTTAAAAGATGATACTAACTCTAGTACTATAACTGATCATGACGCAAATATTAGTGAGCCTCAAAAACTATCAAGGGCCCCAGCAAAACCACCAAAGGTGGAAACAGAAAAACCAAAGACCGAAGCACCTCGTCAAGGCTGGTGGAACCGCTTAATAAAGTAAGTAAAATACTCAAACTTGCTGGGGTGACTATGGAAACTTCAGCCAAGTTTTAATCCTTTGACAAGCATCAATCATATCGCATTGTGCTCCAGCAAAAGAAAATCGTATAGTTACCCGCCCCCTATCGGGGTCAAAATCTAGGCCAGGCGTGCACGCTACACCTATGTCCTTAAGCATTTTTTGACAAAAATAAACACTGTCGTCCGTAAGATTGGCAACATCTGCGTAGACATAGAAGGCTCCATCTGCTGGTGCTAATTTAGTGATGCCGCTTGATGGGAGCTCGTTCATGAGAATTGATCTATTTTGAGCATAGCGTTTTACGTTTTCCTCTGCCTCTGCATATGATTGAAAAGCTGCAGTTGCCGCTAATTGCGATAGAGTAGGAGGAGAAATGAACATATTTTGGGCAAGGCACTCAATTGGTCGTATTAAATCATTGGGGACTACCATCCACCCAAGGCGCCATCCAGTCATCGAAAAATATTTTGAAAAACTATTTATAACTAGGGAGTCTATATTGGACCCAAGAGCAGAAACGGCTTTTTCCTCATAGGTGATTCCGTGATAAATTTCATCCGAAATTAGTCTTATTTCTTTTTCTTTGCAATAAGTCGCCAGTTCATGCATCTCTTTATCATTGATCATCGTTCCTGTTGGATTTGATGGGCTTGCAATAATCAGCCCATCTAATGGCTGATTTAAAGTCTCCAGTAGTGCCACCGTTGGTTGAAAACGATGTTCCAATCCAGTTAAAACTAACACAGGCTCTATCCCTAATGCAGTCAATATATTTCGGTACGCTGGGTACCCTGGAGATGCCATGGCCACTCGATCGCCAGGATTAAAAGCGGCCATAAAACTTAATACAAAAGCTGCGGACGATCCTTTTGTCGCAACTATCCTTTCAGCAGGTATGTCCAATCCATACCAGGTCTTGTAATGTCCAGCTATCCCTTGCCTTAAACTCAGAAGTCCTAACGCTGGGGTATAACCTAAATTGTCAGCATCCAGCGCCATTTTGGCAGCAGAGATTACTTTTTCTGGTGCCTTTGTAGATGGTTGACCAACCTCCAGGTGCAGAACATCATTCCCTTGAGACTCCCTGATAGCGGCCGAATGCATAACATCCATGACAATAAAAGGAGGTATCTCGCCTCTGTCTGCAACTTTCAAAACCATTTATAATTCGCTCCTTTATGAGTAAATTATTTTTATAAAATAAATTTCATATGAGAAATAATGTCTTCTAGAGCTATATCTAAAATCAGTCTACTTAAATTATGGATAAGTATTATACTATCTAATTAAAGATATTATTATAAGGAGCTTAGTGCACTTGCTTAAAATATTTAGTATTCTGATTTTATTACCCTTAATTTTTTCAAATGTAAAAATAGCATCTGCTAAACAACGCCATATAATAACCGACGCAGAAATTCAATCTTACTTAGAAGACCTTACTAAACCTCTCTTAAAGGCTGCAGGAATAAGTACAAGTGATGTAAAACTCCATATACTGGCAGACGCATCATTAAACGCATTTGTTTCTGGTGGGAGAAACATCTTTTTACATACAGGCCTTTTAATGAATACAGTAACACCAGGACAATTGCGCGGAGTACTAGCCCATGAAATTGGCCATATAGCTGGTGGGCACTTAATTCGCACATCAGAAGTAGCTCGTAAAGCATCAAATGTGGCTATGGTAAGTTCTATATTAAGTGCAACTGCTATTGTCCTAACAGGAAAAGGGGAGGCGGCTACCGCACTATTCGGTAATGGACAAAATATAGCGAGACAGGTTTTTCTTAGGCATAGCCGAGCGCAAGAATCAGCTGCGGATAATGCCGCAGCTAGGTATTTAAGACTAACGAAACAAAACCCTAAAGGCCTTCTAGACTTTCTAAAAATACTCAAAAAAAACGAGGCCATGTCTACAGTATTACAATCCCCTTACTTTAGAACACACCCACTTACAAAAGACCGAATAGCATTTTTTGAACATCAAATCGCGATACACCCTAATAATGCAAGCGAGTATTCTTCGATTATGGCCAATAGACATAAAAGAATGATCGCAAAATTATTTGGTTTTTTAAAACCTCCATCAAAAACGTTTAAGCGCTATCAAAAAAATATGGATAGTATCGTATCGAAATATGCCTATGCTATAGCCTTTCACAAAAAAGCAAACACTGCAGAAGCTCTCTCACTCCTTGACGAATTATTAAGTATTGGCTCCAAAGACCCCTATTTCTGGGAATTAAAGGGGCAGGTTTTGTTTGAGTCTGCTGAACCGAATGAAGCTCGAGTAGCATACCAGAAGGCCCTTAACCTTGGGAAACATATTCCCTTAATAAGGGAACAACTTGCTAGAGTTGAGTTGGCTATAGGCACACCAAATATGAATTTATCTGCTCTTAAACATTCACAAATAAGCGTACAAGCGATGCCAACATCAACCTTATCTTGGCATAATTTAGCTATCGCACAAGGCAGAACAGGGGATGTGGCAATGGCAAATTTATCATTGGCAGAAGAAGCCTTATTGCAAAACCGGATAAAAATGGCCATTTTATATGCGAACCGTGCACAAAAATTATTACAATCAAACACACCAAGCTACCAGCGTTCAAAAGACATAATTGAATTGGCTCAAAGAATATCCAAACGAAAAAAATAAAGTTTTTCAAAAATAAGGTCATAAAACTATGTTTCTACAATGTCAGCATTTTTTTTCAGTATGCAAATTTAAAAGTATCAGGCGAATAGCTATCTTCACATTAAACCTCATTGTTGGTTTATCGGTCTTTGAAGCTCACTCAGCCGAAAAATTTACAAATTCAGAAAAAGTAGAAATCAAAAAATTAATACGGCAATATATCAAACAAAACCCAGAAATAGTGATGGAGGCGCTAGAAGACATACAAAAAAAAGAAAAAAGCCAGACTGCAAAAGAACAATCCAGGCAATTAAAACTTAATAGACATTTGATAGAAAAAGACACAGCTGATCCAATTTTAGGGAATCCGGACGGCCAAATTACAATTACTGAGTTTTTTGATTATCAATGTGGTTATTGTAAGAGGATGCTCAAAATACTGTTAGATATCTCTCAGGGTAATAAAAATGTTAAGATTATTCTCAAAGAATATCCAATACTCGGTTCTATTTCAACATTGGCAGCGCAAGCAGCATTAGCAGCAAAAAAACAGGGTAAGTATTCAGAATTCCATACTGCTTTGATGCGACTAAGAGGCCGCTTATCGGAACCAACCGTATTTCAAATAGCCAAAGAAGTTGGAATAAATACCAAAAAGCTGCAACTAGACATGATGCAGCCAGAAATTTTAGAGCATCTTAGGCGAACAAGAGAGTTGGGAGGGAAATTGATGATCAGAGGAACACCTGCCTTCATAATAAATGATGCAATTTTTCCAGGCGCCTTAAGCAATCAAGAGTTACTAAACTTGATCAAGGAACCACAAACAAAATAGTTAATTTATTGATCTATCTGGGAAGGGCTTAACATCGCGACTGAACAAATAAATTAATCCTGAAATCATTAATAGTATCGCAACAAGCCCAAAAACTAATCTATAGCTGGATAATATGGATACATCATTTAGCAGAGCAATTTCTACTAACCAACCTGTTATACTCTGTATGACAAAAATGAAACCTACTCCAAGAAAATTAATAAATGTTAGCGCCCTTCCAGCATAATGCTCTGGAACATACCCACGGCAATGCCCTGCCAATGTTACGAAAATAGGAGATGACAGAGAAAAAACAGCCAACATAACAATAGTGATTGCAATGTGTGCCGTTGGAAACGCAGCCAGCCCCACTAAACTTATAATCATTAGGCATACGCCCGTCAAAACTCCCCATTTTCTTGTATTAAAAATGCGATCCAACGGTCCATATAAAAAAGTGCCCAGGTTCACGCATAGTACCATCACAAAAATTACAGCCCCGGCACTAGTTGGACTTAATCCATGTATATCTCTAAGATATGGTCCAGCCCATAAGCCGCCAATGGTTGCAAATGGAACCGCAAAGCATAATGCCATGGCAAAAATTGGTCGTAAATTTCTATCCTTAATTACCTCATATAAACCAAGAATAGCCTCCTTTGGACCCTCTATGATTTTTGTTGTATTAGTCCCAATTGGCTTATCCTGAACCAAGAACCAAATTAAGCAGCTCGAAAATAATGAGGCTAAAGCCAATAACAAGAAGGTATTAGTAAACCCCATATACTCAATGGATGCTGCTAAGGGGGCAGTACCTATCACCCCCCCCAACGCTCCTGCTATAGCAATAGTAGTTGCCGCAACACTAGCGACATGCTCAGGCCTCGCCCAAGCTAGAGCTAATAAATAAACGCCAGTGATGGAGGCTCCGTGACCTATTCCAATTAACGTTCGGCCAATCGTTAGCCCATATGTTGTTTCCGCTAAACCAAAAATAACAATTCCAAGAACAGCAATGAAACTCCATCCAACAATCATGCGACGGGCACCAAACCTATCTAGCATTATACCAAACGGGATTTGCACTAACGCAGAAGAAAGAAACATTATACCAATTATCATGCCAATTGCTGCTGGCGTTAACTGATGGGTTTTTGATAATGCGATCGCCACAACGCTTCCACCCACACGATTGACCTGGACTAATGTGAGAAAAAGGCCCATCACGATCATAATTTTGGTCAAATTTAATGCATGATTATTGACTACATTTTTAAACTTTAACGTCATGATCAATCTTTATTGAGCATTATTAAATAGCTATCTACCCAACACTCAGAACTTAGTTTTTCAGGCTCCAAATAGGACAGGGAATGTTTTTGAATCCAGTTTGGCGCCATTGTCTAACATTATTTCGGGGAATGGTGGAGACATTTCCCCGCTCCGTCTTATAAAGGTCGCATCATCACCTGTAAAACGGGCGGCAAAGGCCCTTCGTCGCGAAGCCTTAGAAACATTTCCTGGGGCCCCGTGAACGGTTAGAAAATTAAAAGCGATACAATCCCCTGGCGACATCTCCCAAGAAAGAAGCTCATAATTAACTAATTCTGAGTCAATGTCTGGCATGGGCTCAAACCCATCGTCTGTATTTGTATATTCAGTTCCCACAAACTTCTTAGGGGTAAACCAACGTCCCCATTTGTGAGATTTTGCTATGAATTGGACGCATGTTTCCTTTGGGACAGGGTCCAAGGGGATCCATAAAGAACACGTATCTCTTCCATTGACACAATAATAAGGTTGGTCATGGTGCCAAGGTGTTCGGTCTAATGTGCCAGGTTCTTTTACAAGAACATGTTCATGAAAGAGGTTAACTTTAGATGAACCCATTAATTGAGATGCAAATGATGCCGCAGGGGACTCAAAGAAAAAGCGCTTGTACTCAGGTATACGGTTCCAATTACAATAGTCCCCAAAGAAACCCCCAGGAGCATTTTTATCCGTATAATTGCGAGTATATTTTCCAGGGGTAGACATATTATACTCTAAACCCTTCCGCAATTCCTCCACCCATCCCATTGGTATAACCTGCGGAAGTAGTGTTGCGCCATATTCTCTGAAAGAATTAACTATTTCATTGCTAAGTATCACAAAAAACACCTCATATATTTTATGGCACGCCAATTTATGTACATAGAAAAAAAAGTCTATCGATACTTAATTATATTTGCTATGAGCATTTATTTTATATCTATTCTTTAATGCGCCCTATTACCGTAATATCTCCATCGGAAATTGCTTCTTTTAAGGCTGTAATACCTAGGGAGAGCTCTTCGCATGATTCTCGACATCTTCGTAATTCAGCCAATTCTGATTCTTTCAAACCACCTTTTTCTGATCGTCCCACATCTAGGACTTTAGCAATGTAACGTCCCCTTACTCTTGCAGAAAGCTTTATAATCTGCTCAATTTCTTTGCTAGAAACGTCGAGTACAATACCTTGTGTTAAATTACTATTTTGCCTGCTCAAAAATCTATCTAATTCTACCACATACTGTCTTGGATTAACATTCCCTTCACACAAGTTTTGTTTACCAACCTGCTCACGTTCTGATACTTTAACTTTCTTAAAGTCTAAATTTACCTGACTTTCTACTCTTGTTTTTTTATTCAGGTTTGCGGCGTGTTGTCCTGGAGAGGATATAAGTTTTGGTATTGGCAATGAGTCTGAGAGACTTTCTGTTAAATTGGATTGTTTAGCTTTTTGTTCATTAAAAACCTTGTTTTTGTTCATCAGAGATGGCTTTGATATGATTGATTTTGAGGTTCCAGTTACCGCCCCACTCCTGCGTCTGGGATTACTTTCATCTAACGTCCCAAGGCCTACTTTTAATGCTGTTTTTAATGACATAATTCTATCCCACTTAACTCTTATGATTTAACATAAAAACTTAAATGCAATAGCCATGCCTATTTTTCACAATTTAGTTTTGCAACTTAGTAAGGCTTAGTTAGAGCAGGGCCTAACTTTTTTTAATTATAGAGAGTGCTAAAATTTCTATCCGATGTTATCTATAGAGATAGGACTAAGTGGTCCAGAAAACAAATAGATCCGGAAGGAGAGCCATGGCCGCCATAATATCTAATCTTTTAACCAAAGAGCAGGTCTCCGCAATAAATGCTAAACTATTCTCAACTCCCTTTGCTGACGGAAATATGAGCGGTGGTGTTTTGGGTAGAGAACTAAAAAAAATACGCAGGTTCCCCCAAACAGTCCTCATTATCGCGAATTAGCAGAACTCGTCATGGGAGCAATGCAAAAGAATGATGCGTTCAATACTGCAGCAATTCCGCGCCGTATACTCTCACCTATCTTCAGTGCATATGCAAAAGGTGACGAATACAAGCAACATGTCGACGCAGCAATGATGGGCCCATATCCGGGTATGCGAACTGACCTGTCAATCACTATTTTCCTTAATGACCCAAGCGCGTATAATGGTGGAGAACTGGTATTGGAGTCACCGTTTGGGGAAAATGTTTTTAAACTGCCACCAGGATCCGCTATTTTGTATCCAACACATTTTGTTCACCGCGTAAATAAGGTAACAAAAGGGAGAAGAATAGCAGCCGTTACGTGGGTAGAAAGCATGGTTTCAGATCCGTATAAACGTGAGATTTTGAATGACTTAGGGTCGGCGATGACACAACTAATAAGCCAGAAAGGTGACATGAAAGTAATCAGGGATCTGGAAAAAGGGCGCCTTAATCTTCTTAGGATGTGGGCTACCACTTGACCTAATATTTACTTCTTTCCTTTTGTCACTTCATGTCAATGGATGTCAAAAAGCTTACTCAATCGCTAATTATTGCGTATTCAGATATGAAATCATTTTTAAATTTTATGCCATGCCCCGGTCTTTCGGGTGCTGAGTAGTAACCATCAATAGGAAGAACTGGCTCAACCCAAGCATCGTCCATCCAATTTACGTATTCTATTATTAAGGGGTTCGATATTGATGCCATAACCTGAACCATTAATTCAGGAAATAGATGAGGGGCTATTGTCATCCCCCAGGTGTCAGCTAAATTTGCTATTTTTATTAATTCCGTAAAACCACCTCTCATGATATCCGGCTGAAGTATTGGTAATTTTGGGTTCTCAAAGAATGGCCGCATATCAAATCGAGTAAAGTGAGTCTCACCTCCAACAATTCTCATATCTAAGGCATCTGCAATGCGTGCATATCCGGAAAAGTCCTCGCAAGCAACGGGCTCCTCTAACCAATACAAATCATATTGCTGAAATTTTTTCCCAATCACGATTGCCTCATCTGCAGTCCAAGCCATGTTCGCATCAATCATTATATCAATTTCTGGCCCTAGGGCATCACGCATCAAGGCAACATTTTTTACATCCTCGTGACGATCAAATAATATACCGCATTGCATTTTTATAGACTTAAATCCCTCCGCAACATAGCGTTGGGCTCTTTCCACCATACCTTCACGTCCATAGCCTCTCCAACAGCCACTTCCATATGCCGGTATAGAGTCGTTACAATGTCCCCACAACCTATGAAGGGGCATTTTAGCGTGTTTCCCAACGGCATCCCACAAGGCAATATCTATTACTGATTGCGCCATAACTGTTATGCCCATACGGCCAACCCAATAATTTTTTTTCCAAAGAGCTTGCCAAATCCCTTCTATCTCAGTGACATTACGACCTATAAGGTTTGGAATTATTAACTCTTTCAAACAAGCTTGAATTGTGGCACCTCCGCCACCAAGCAACATCAAGTACCCCATTCCGACCACACCCGACCTGGTCTCTATTTCAACCATTAATATTTCTCGTGTTTCCGGAACCACTGGACCAAATTTTGGTGCCTCAACCCAAGGTGCACGTAATCGAATTATACGAATTTCTTTTATCAGCATTTTCATACGCCTCCCCTATTTTTCCAGCCTTGAACTCACTCTACCCTTAATCATTTAGTAGAGCTATGGATTCTATCTGAGGAACCTGTATATTCAGCGTCCTAAACGATGAAGTAAAGAGGAACAAATATATGAATATTGCAGGATCATTAACAAAAACGGCCCTAACGTACGCAAACAATGCAGCAGTATCAAAAGGGTGTTCGGTTGTTTTAACTTACGATCAATTATCAGTTAAAGTTATGAAATTAGCATATTCCCTGCGCAATTCATTACCTCTCAACAAAGGTGACCGGGTTGCTCTTATTATGAAGAATTGTCCGGAGGTCATCGAAACAATTTATGCATGCTGGCATGCTGGGTTAGCAGTTGTTCCTATTAATGCTAAGCTTCATCCCCGAGAATTTGGATATATTTTGAATGATAGCGGGGCTAAAGCATGTTTTGCAACAAACGGTTTATCAGAACTTGTCAGAGACGCTAAATCTGATGCACCCAAATTAGAACACACAATAGAGGTGAATACGCCTTCATATGAATTACTTTGTGATAGGGGTAGACTGCCTGTGGAGGACGTTCTTCCAACTGATCTCGCCTGGCTATTTTATACTTCTGGAACAACCGGACGTCCGAAAGGCGCCATGATTAGTCACAGAAACATCTACTCTATGATAATGAATTACCTGGCCGATGTAGATACAATAACATCGGGAGATTGCATGATCCATGCTGCACCTATGAGTCACGGGTCCGGGCTATACGCTCTTCCCCATATTGCTAGGGGCGCAAATAATATAATACCAAATAGTGGTGGCTTCGACGTAGCAGAAACTCTGGAGCTTATAAATTTCTGGCCTAATTCAACCTTTTTCTTTGCACCTACGATGGTAACCCGACTCACAAACGCTCCCAACATAAACCAAGCCAACACCTCAAAGTTAAAAACTATCGTATATGGTGGAGCTCCAATGTATCTGCACGATACGATGAGAGCATTGGAGATTTTTGGTCCCAAGCTAGTTCAGATTTATGGGCAGGGAGAGTCTCCAATGACAATTACAGGGTTACCCAAACACATCATACGCGATAGTAGTCATCCTAATTTTCACGAGCGATTATCATCCGTCGGTATAGCTCGTACTGACGTTGAAATCAGAATTGTAAATAGTGAAGGAACCCCTCTTGATACCGATGAGATTGGGGAGATTATAGTTAGAGGGGATGTTGTGATGAGTGGTTATTGGAACAATCCTGAAGCTACTAAAGCCTCTATTCGAAATGGATGGTTATGGACCGGTGATGTTGGGGCAATTAATTCTGAGGGCTTTTTAACCCTGAAAGATCGATCCAAAGACCTTATAATTTCTGGCGGGACAAACATCTATCCAAGGGAGATTGAGGAAATATTATTAAAACATCCATCAGTTTTTGAATGTGCTGTCGTTGGTCGCTCCCATGCAGATTGGGGAGAAGAAACAATAGCCTTTATTACATTACATCCAAACACAACTGTGACAAAAGACGAACTTAATGAGCTATGTCTGAAAAATATAGCCAGATTTAAAAGGCCAAAGGATTATCGCTTTGTAAACACATTAGAAAAAAATAATTATGGAAAAATATTAAAAACACAGCTCCGTACTATTTTAGAAAACGAATGATTTCTTAAGTCAAACCAGCTCAAAACCCTGATAAGTTTGATCTAAATAACCTAGCAAGGCTTTTTTGTAAGGCGCGATATTTTTATATTGTTGCATACTAGGGCTCAAATCTCGAACTAAAGTAGCTAAATCTAAAAATGACTGAGGCTGTAATTTTAAAGCAGATACCTTGTCAACGTAGGTTTTAATAGTGAAAAGAATCCACCCTGTTTTAGGCAAACGGCGAAGAGTTTGGCGCTCACATCTCAGAAACACTCTATCTCCTGCATTATTCGAGTTAATTGTTTTGATACTAGCTATACCAGTTTTACGGACTGGTTGATATAGATCCGGGTCATCCGTTAACGACCAGTTCACTCGCCAAACAGGCTTTTCCACTGTCAATTTGTCGAAAAACCGATCCACAGGTCTGCTCAATTTATTTTTATAATCTGGAACTGGTGAATGAATATCAATAAGTGGGCGTCCGATTTTATCTAAAAGACGCCACCTTGAGGGGAAACACAATGAGGCTGCCTCCAAAGTATAACCGTTTGAGCCAGGAGCCATTAGGCACAGATCTTCTTGAACTATTCTACCAGCCAGATCAATTGGATTTTTCCTATACTTTTCTGTAGCAAAGGACAATGCTAGCTTATCAATAAAAATGTTACCTCCACAAAACCTGAGAAGATCCGAATGATATTCATTCATATGATCGATTAGTAGGTTTAAAACTTCGTGTTGGGCAGTTTGACTACCACCCCTGGCCTGAAAGACCTCATCGTATTTACTGGTCAATAAGCTGTCTTTCTCCATAAGTTCTTTATAAAAAAAGTCGTCTGGTTCAAGCCAATTATCTAGAGTTAACGATACTATGCCCATTGATAAACGGAAGCGACCAGATTGAAACGGTATATAAGCAGGCGTCTTTCGCGATATTAACTTTTTCAAAGCCATAGTAGAATTTTAATATCTCCCTAGATTTACGCACACCTTGTTAGTCCAAATCTGTCGCTAAAATTAAGGCCTTGATACCCCTGAACCAGACGTAGTTCTCGGTGACACTCCATCGTACCCTATCAATCTATTAGCCTCTTCTCCTTTGAGTGGCTCAGAGTAACAATTAACTTTTCCAATTGTTTTGTAGCAATATAGAGGTTCTATTACGGAGGCTGAATTATTTCCGTTACCATAAAGCAAACTATTAATTTCGCTACGCGTTTCAGCATCACATCCGCAAAGAAAAAAACTAACAATAAACATCCCTAAAATTTTCTGCATCCCCTCCCCTAACTTAACAAATTTTTAATTGTTTCAGCGACTAATGGTAATGCCATGGTTCAAATTTAATGGATCGTTTTCAACACAGATCTCACTGTATCTGCTATAAAGTCAACTTGCTTTTTTTCTATTATTAAGGGAGGTGACAAGGCGATGGTGTCACCCGTTGTGCGAATTAGAAGTCCTGCATCAAACGCTTTTTGGAAAGCTTCCATTGCACGCGATGTTGGTTTGTTCGGAATAGGATCAAGCTCAATTGCTCCCATCATACCCAAATTGCGCACATCAATGACGTTATTCGCATCACCAAGTGAGTGCAAAGCAGATTCAAAGTATGGTGCTAACTCCGCTGCACGCGCAAACAAATCATCATCTCTGTAAACATCTAACGTAGCTATACCAGCTGCACATGCAAGAGGATGCCCCGAATAAGTATACCCATGAAAAAATTCAATCGCATTCTCAGGTGCAGCCTTCATGAAGGCATCATAAATACCATCCCGAACAAATACAGCCCCCATCGGCACCGTTGCATTTGTTATACCTTTCGCGGTGGTGAAAAGGTCTGGTTTTACATCGAAGTATTCGTTGGCGAAACTATCTCCAAGTCTACCAAACCCTGTTATAACCTCATCAAAGATAAGCAAAATGCCATATTTCGAGCATATTTCCCGTAATTTTTTTAAATAGCCTTTTGGTGGGATTAAAACGCCGGTAGAACCAGCAACCGGCTCAACAATCACTGCCGCAATCGTTGAAGCATCATGCAAAGCGACAATTCGTTCTAAATCTTCGGCCAGATGATTGCCCCAATCTGGTTCACCTTTTGTAAATGCATTGTGTTCTAAGTTGTGAGTGTGACTCAGATGATCAATGCCGGATAACATATTACCAAACATTTTACGATTGGGAGATATACCTCCAACTGAAATCCCACCAAAACCCACACCATGATAACCACGCTCTCGACCAATAAAACGAGTGCGGGAAGCCTCACCAATTGTCCGTTGATATGCTAAAGCCATTTTCAAAGCGGTATCAACCGACTCTGAACCGGAATTAGTAAACATAACATGACTATATTCCTTAACCATTCCTGTAAGTCTAGACGCAAACTCAAAAGATAAAGGATGTCCAATCTGAAAACCTGGCGCATAATCAAGTTTTTCTACCTGTTTTCGCACAGCATCAATGATTGGTTGTCGCCGGTGGCCAGCATTCACGCACCATAAACCTGATGTACCATCTAAGACACGTCGACCTTCAGGAGTTATATAGTACATCCCCTCAGCCTCACTAAAGAGTTTAGGTTGTTTTTTAAAACTTCTATTATCTGTAAATGGCATCCATAAAGAATCGAGGTCATTTGGTATCGTTACATCTGATATCGCCATTATTAACTCCAAAACGGTTATTAGGTGCCTTTAAATCCTCAAAACTGATATGGTTGCCGATTATAGAGTAGCAATATATGGATTGCGAATCTTTAACCTACAACCTTGTTAAATAGATGCTGATAGTCTGAAATTACTATTTTCTCTGTGAAGTACGATTGAAAAGTTGAGTTACCTGCATCTGCCAGGGCCTTAAACTGTTTTGCGTCACCAAACACTTCCTTAATCGCTGACGTCAATGATATTGGATCGTCAATGGTGGTAAGCATACCGTTCGCTCCATGCTCAATAAGATGGCAAGGTCCATCGCTAGCCGCAGCAATAACCGGTTTATTTTGGGCCCAAGCCTCAATCACAACATTTCCCAGTGGTTCGTGTCGGGATGGGCAGATTAAGGCATCCGAAGATGCAATTAAATCTTTTGTATCTACCCTCCATCCCAGAAATTTTATACGCTCACTTACACCTAATTCCTTCGCCAAAGTTTCCAAGGCCACTTGTTCTTTACCGTCACCAACTAACCATAAGAAGGTTTCTTTAAGTTCAACCATTGATCGTATTAATACATCGAATGCCTTGTTCTTGTGCAAACGCCCTAGCGCGATAAGTAATGGCACTCTCTCGGGAGTCTCAAAAATTGACCTAGATACGGGTACCCCCTTAGAACCATCTACAAAATTTGGTAAATAATGTACCTTTCCAATTGGCCACCCATTCTTGACTACATAATCAACTATTTTAGGGGTATTGCCTATAAGATGATCGCAATTTTTATAATATTTTAGATTATAATAGCCGCCTAACCGTGCTACATGAACAAAAGGCCCTAGACGGACCTTACTAGTTGCGCGATTCATCCACGAGAGCACAATCTCTGGCTTATAGGAGTTAATTACGCGTTCTAGCCTCATACTTGTAAAAAAATCAAACCTGCCACCAAAGGAAAGTTCTATAGGCTTAATAGCAGCATTACGCAAAGTCTTGAATCGATCGATATCTTTTCGCATTACAACAAGCTGTTCTTGTCCTGCTTGCTCCAAGCCAATCGCGAGCCTCGTGAAAAAAGCCTCTGCTCCTCCATGACGAGAACCAGCTATTACTTGCAATAATTTCACCATTAATTCTCTTTAGTAACCTTCCTTGAAAAAACAAAAGTGAAAAACGAATTAGCTTATTGCAAGTTAGCACACTAAAATCAACATAATCAGAAATTTATTGGGAGCTTATTGTTTGCTTAAACATCAAATAAAAGAAGATAACGTCCTCATAATACAGCCCCTGCCCGGTATAGGAGATATTATTTGGCATCTCCCGCATATAAAGGCCATCGCCTCAAATAATAACTCGGGACAGGTCACTCTATTAACCAAGAAACGTTCGCTAGCACGCGAACTACTGGCCGGGACAAGTTATGTAAAGGAGGTGATCTATCTGTCTGATTCTGAAAACTTGTATAGCAGGTTACTCGGTGGCTGGAGATTAGGAAAATTTTTAAAACCCTTCAAATTTGACCACATATGGATTCTACATGGTTCTGCTCGTTATGGAATAGCAGCTGTACGTGCCCAAATAAAACATCGGTTTGGCTATGGAATAGGCTGGCAAGATGCCTTTCTTACTTCTCCTTATACTATGACACATAATGATAAGTCTCTTGGAACCATAGAAAAAGCAACACGTTGCCTTCAGTTAAATGGTATACCTTTTCCAACAGAAAAAACTTACCTTGGGCTTACCAAAAAAGCTCTGGATTCCGCAAAAAATCAGATCAAACAAGAAGACAAAACACTTGTTGGATTGGCTATAGGCTCAAGCGAACCGACTAAACAATGGGGGTGGGAGAATTTCGCATCCTTAGTTGGGTCTATTCATAAGAAGTATCAACCAGAAATAGTACTTATAGGCGGACCTGAAGACAAAGACATAGCTAATTCAATGATTGCAAAACTCGGTCATCCAAAATGGATTAAAACAGCCATTGGATTACCAATATTAGAGGCTGCAGCTATAACGTCTTTATGTAATATATGTATAGGAAACGACACAGGNGTTTTGAATATAGCTGCAGCAACGGGNACTATTTCTATAGGACTTTTTGGCAGTTCTCCTCCCCAAAACAAAGACCCATTAATTCAACCTATAATGCTTTCCCACATAACAAGTTATTCGCAAAAAAATATTCAGGAATTGACTATAGAGAAGATCATTGACTCAATGTCATCNATTCCTGGTTTCGAGTAACTCTTCGACTGCTTTAAAGACTTTTTCTACCGACAGACCATCCATTAAAGAAATAGTCGGATCTGGTTTGTAACCAGGCAGTAGCGATAACTGCTGGAAGGTTTCTTTAGTTCTAACAAAGTTGCAGTTTACACCCCACGGTTTGTAATTCATCTCTCGCGTAGGGCCGAATAAACCCAAAGTAGGAGTGCCGGTAGCCGCACAAAGGTGCATTAACCCACTATCATTTCCTATATAAATGAGAGAACGTTTAAAAACAGCAGCAACATCTAAAAATGGAACAGGACCTACTAAATCTATTTTCTTATCAGGGTTTATTGCATCTAAAACTGGCGCAGCAAGGCTTTCTTCCCCTGGGCCACCAACAACAGCAATCCTAGCATTTTTTAAGTGCATATTTTCCGAGGTCAGTCTACTAATTAATTCTATAAATCTTTCTATCGGCCAAATTTTAGCACTCCAATTAGCTGTGGGNCCAATTACCAATACGGGTCTTGGATCATTTAATCCTAAAGTTTTATCAGCAAATTTCTCATTTTTTGAATCAAACCAAATATATGGATCAGCTGGTTTTTGTAATTTCAGAGTATGTCGCATATCCTCTAAACGATGGGATCTCTTACTGACACGTTTATAAATATATCGCCGCAACGTTGGCAGACACCAAGCTAAGGCAGAACCACGCAAATCCACAACCATAAACCAACGATGTGTTATTGTCGTTCCAAGAAGGCTTCTCCAGTGCCTTAACATGCGGCCCTTACGCATCGGAATAACTCTGTCTAACCGCGGAACTTGCTCAAAAAGCCCCTTTGCCACGGGTCCACAGGCTATTGTAAACCGAGCATCCGGGTATCGATCTACAAGGTATTTTAAGAGACCGGTAGTTAATACAGCATCCCCAACACGACTCGAAGTTATAAATAAAATTTTCATATCTTAACAACTATAACGAGACGTCCCCATCAAGAAAACATCTTAAATAATTAGTGATAGATCATGTCGTGTAATCTGGCATATAGTTCATCTCGATAAATATCATTTTGAATCAGTGAGATTTGAGGTCACGATGAATACAAAAAATCAAACTTTAATGATAGAAAGTTCAACGCTCGCGGAGTGGATGGAGGTAGGGGATGTTTGTTTATACGATGTAAGAGAGGATCATGAGTCGTCGGTGTTGAGAATACCTGGAGCAATTTTACTTCCACTTTCACGGTTTGATGCCAACCAAGTAGTTCTGCCATCAGAGAAAAAATTAGTATTTCATTGTAAAAGTGGTATTCGGTGCGGTCAGGCTGCAGATATTATGCGGCAGTTTGGTTTCCAAAACTCTATTTACCGACTTTCAGGAGGAATAGTCGCTTGGGAGAAAGATGGTCGGACGATAGAAAAAGATAGCGATTAATTGCCTTATTTCGCCATCAAATGGTAGCGCTTATCCGCAAAATCCGTTATTTAGAATGAATTTTTAGAAAACCTGTGACCATGCTCTAATTAAGTCGATCTTATTTTTCAATTAGGAAGCCTGACTATGCACATCTATCTGCCTATTGCGGAGATGTCTGTAAATATATTTCTCATTTTAGCTATGGGNGGNGGTNTTGGTTTTTTATCTGGCTTATTTGGAGTGGGTGGTGGTTTTTTGATGACACCACTTTTAATTTTCATAGGAGTTCCAGCGCCAGTTGCAGTTGGAACAGAAGCCAATCAAATTGTAGCAAGTTCAGTATCAGGCGTCCTAGCGCACTGGCGTCGAGGGAACGTTGACTTCAAAATGGGTGGTGTTTTATTGNTGGGTGGTTTTGCCGGATCCTCGGCTGGCGTAGCACTTTTCAAGTACTTACAATTCATTGGACAAATTGACCTTGTAATAAAATTATGTTTTGTAATNTTTCTTGGCATTATAGGGGCCTTAATGTTCTGGGAGAGCATAAGAACCATTATAAGGTCCCGCAACCCAGCANGCCGACGCNGTAAACTTCACCAACACAATTGGTTACACGGGCTNCCTNTAAAAGTTCGCTTTCGAAAATCAAAACTTTATATNAGTGCAATTTTACCTTTCTCTATTGGTGCTGTAGTTGGTGTTTTATCGGCTATAATGGGTGTTGGCGGCGGTTTTATAATGGTACCAGCAATGATTTATTTGTTAGGAATGCCTACCTCGATTGTAATAGGAACCTCCCTTTTTCAAATCATCTTCGTAACGGCAAATGTTACTTTTTTACAGGCAGTAACAGTACAGACTGTTGATATTTTGCTAGCAGTATTANTATTNGCAGGAGCAGTNGTTGGAGCTCAATTTGGAAGTAAATANAGCGTTCGTATGAAGGGTGAGCAATTACGCGCCTTACTCGCCATTATGGTTTTGGGTGTATGTGTAAAGATAGTATTTGATCTTGTAGTTATACCTGTTGATTTATACTCACTAACGCCTGTTTTAGGCGGATAAGCGGGGATCAATGAAAAATAATTTCCTCTTTTTGCTCTTTGTCGCGAGCTTTTTTGTAATAGCGGTTAGATCAGGTGCATCGGCTAATCAATTAGCTGTAGAGCTTTCAAGTAATCNGGTTCAAATAAATACTGGTTTTAACGGAATAGATTTACTACTTTTTGGAACTACAAATGGCGCAGACGATATAATAGTTGTTATAAAAGGCCCCCCAGAAACAAATCTGGTACGAAAGAAGAGTCGAGTGGCCGGTGTTTGGGCGAATACCGAAAAGGTTTTAATCAAGAATACCCCAAACTTTTACGCTGTAGCAGCAACCAGACCATTGGATCAAATATCAAATAAAAGCATTCTACATGCACACGAGATAGGAATCGAAAACCTGTCTGTCAGTATTCCGGAAGAGAAGAGAGAGTCCTCTAACACTACTTTTAATGATTACAGACAAGCTTTATTTCGTCTAAAAAGTCACTTAGGACTATTTATTATACAGCCATTAAAAATCAATCTCATANAAAANCAGTTGTTCAAAACAGAAATTCATTTTCCCCCTAATATGAGCACAGGGACTTACATGGCACAGATATATTCCTTCAAGAAGGGAACTCTTGTAGATACTATTAATAAACTAATTTCTGTTGAAAAAGTTGGATTAGGGGCCGAAGTTTTTGGGTTAGCCCATAAACATTCAGCTTTGTATGGTATACTAGCTATTTTTATAGCCGTAGCTTCAGGATGGATTGCGGCGATAATTTTCCGGAAGGTATAANAGGTATCACTTAAATGACAGACTTGATAAAAAAAGTTTATGATACGGATACTAGCGAGCACAGAGTATTCTTAGTAGTAGTNGATGACTCCGAGGAAATGCTAGTCGCGTTGCGGTTTGCTTGTAGGAGAGCAAAAAATACTGGTGGCCGCGTCGCTTTATTCCGGGATATTGAACCTACAGGTTTTCACCATTGGGCAGGTATTAGTGAGTTAATGCAAGATGAGGCTAGAGATGCGGCAGAAGCAAGATTGAACGAATTAGCCAAAGAAGTTGTCGAGTTATCTGGATTAATACCAGCTATCTATGTTAGGGCAGGACCTCTCGAGGAGGAATTAATAACGTTAATAGCAGAAGAACCAACAATATCGATACTAGTTTTAGCGGCGAGCCCTAGCAACGACGGCCCCGGACCTCTAGTAAGTCACTTGGTAGGAACAGGCACCAATACAATTAGAATCCCAATTACAATAGTACCTGGAAACCTTACCTCAGAACAGGTGAACGCTTTGGCGTGATAATGAATTAAGGTTAAANATTATTATCGCCTCTAATGATTTTCAGAATAGCATTAGTAACATGCTNTGTAGTTGAGTTTCCTCCAAGGTCCTGTGGTAAGTAGATACCATCCAATGTAAGCTTTTTTATAGCCTCCATCAGCCTTTGGGCACTTCCAGTTTCACCAAGATGTTCCAACATCATAGAAGCTGACCAAAATGCTCCAATAGGGTTAGCTATACCTTCACCCATAATATCAAAAGCAGATCCATGAATGGGTTCAAACATAGATGGATATTTAAATTCTGGGTTCAAATTAGCGGTAGGTGCTATGCCCATGCTACCACTGAGTGCTGCAGCTAAATCACTGAGGATATCAGCATGGAGGTTNGTGGCAACAACAACATCAAGTGAATTAGGTGCCAGCACCATTCGAGCCGTCATAGCATCTACCAACATTTTATCAATTTTTATATCTGAATATTCAGNGGAAATTTGATCAAAAATTTCATCCCACATCACCATTCCATGCCTTTGCGCATTCGATTTAGTAACGAATGTTAGTTTTTTTTCAGGTCTAGAACGCGCCAAATCCAGGGCAAATCTCTGCACACGTTCTGTACCTGAACGCGTGAATACTGATACGTCTAAACCAACCTCGCTTGGGTGTCCGGTATGAACCCTTCCTCCAGCCCCTGCATATTCACCTTCTGTATTTTCTCGAACAATCACCCAATCAATATGANGCGCAGANACNTCACGCAAAGGNCTCTTAATGCCNGGTAAAAGTAGAGAGGGNCGAACATTTGCGTATTGATCAAATGACTGGCAAATAGCTAACCGTAAACCCCACAAAGATATATGATCTGGAACACGCGGGTCACCAGCAGAACCAAAATAAATTGCATCAAAATCCTTTAATTGTTCTAACCCGTCATCCGGCATCATGTTTCCATGTTGTAAATAATGATCACTACCCCACGGGAAAATTGTTACAGATAACTTTGACACACTATCACCCTCAAAAAGAGCATTTAAAACCTTAATACCGGCGTCAATAACCTCTGTTCCGATTCCGTCTCCTGGAATAGCTGCTATTTTATAGTCCGGCATAANGTCAACNTTCTGATAATATTTNNGGGAGCCGAAAGTTTATACTGATTGATTTGATTTTTAAAACTTAAAGCTATACACCATTNTATTNTATAAACTGNATAGATNTAAGNTGAATTAATACGTNCAAAANAAATTAATNATCTAATACAGAAATCTTTTATTTTTTTATCTTTCAGGTTTTCTCTCCCAACAAATGTCGTTATTGTATCTTCTGACAATAAGTTTAAGAAACATTGGTTTGGGCGCTGTGTCCCAAGGTGTGATAACATAAGCGACATTACGCACATTAATTCAATGGAACTAGGGGAATAAAAATGAGCGTAAACCCGTTTGAAACGGTGAAAGATANTATCGACACATCACCAAAAATTTCTGANGAAGTTAAAACTACCACCTGCTACATGTGTGCTTGCCGTTGTGGAATAAAAGTACACCTGAAAGACAACAAGGTTAGGTACATCGAGGGAAATCGAGACCACCCGGTGAATAAGGGTGTTTTATGCGCTAAAGGGTCAGCTGGGATTATGCAGCACTATTCCCCAGCTCGACTCACTAAACCACTTAAACGCGTAGGNGAACGGGGAGCGGGCGAATTCAAAGAAATTGAATGGGATGAAGCACTGGAACTCGCTACTGAGTGGTTATCAAAAATTAGAGATACAGACCCAAGAAAGCTGGCTTTTTTTACAGGCCGCGATCAGAGCCAAGGATTAACAGGGTTTTGGGCCAGTCAGTTTGGGACTCCAAATCATGCAGCCCATGGAGGATTTTGCTCCGTCAATATGGCAGCGGCTGGACTGTATACGATTGGCGGGTCCTTCTGGGAATTCGGAGAACCTGACTGGGAACATACTAAATACTTTATGATGTTNGGGGTTGCCGAAGATCACGATTCCAACCCAATAAAGGCAGGACTTGGCAAGCTTAAAACGAGGGGCGCTAAATTCGTTTCGATAAATCCGATAAAAACCGGATACTCAGCTATTGCTGATGAATGGATTGGCATCAAACCTGGTACTGATGGGTTATTTNTTCTAGCCATTATTCACGAACTCTTGAANTCTAATAAAATTGATCTAGACTATCTNGTNAGATATACNAANGCACCGTGGCTAGTTATACAAAANGAGGGTGCGGATGATCATGGTTTATTCGCCAGGGACGAGGACGGTAGTCCACTCTGCTGGAATAAAGCGACTAATACTTTAGCCCCCGCTTTAGCTACAGATATNTCACCTGCGGTAGCCGGGTCCTTTACGCTTACAGATGGAAGAAAAGCTGTTCCCTCCTTTCACTTATTAGCCGAACGTTATCTGGCAGCCGAATATAGCCCTGANGCCGTCGAGAATCAGTGCGGTATAGANGCTAANACNATTAGACGAATAGCTGCCGAGATAGCAAAAGTAGCGTTTGAAGAAACTGTTGAACTTGATGTTGCGTGGACCGATTGGGCTGGCCGTAAACATGATAAAATGATCGGTCGTCCTGTAGCAATGCATGCCATGAGAGGAATTTCGGCACACTCAAATGGCTTTCATACCTGCAGAGCACTGCATGTTTTNCAAATTTTAATCGGAAGCATAGATGCTCCGGGGGGCTTCCGTTATAAACCTCCATTTCCAAAACCAGCACCGCCACCATTAAAGCCGGCTGGAAAGGTAGGCCAAGTAGCCCCTAACACTCCAATGCCTGGACCACCTCTTGGCTTTCCAATGGGCCCAGAAGACCTCTTGGTAGAACCAACAGGTGAGCCAAGAAGAATTGATAAAGCATTCTCTTGGGAAGCTCCCTTATCTGCTCATGGCGTTATGCATATGGTTCTTAATAATGCCTGGAAAGGTGACCCTTATCCTATTGATACGTTGTTTATGTACATGGCAAATATGGGCTGGAACTCATCAATGAATATCCCTGACACCATCAAAATGATGACGGATAAAGATGAAGTTACCGGCACCTACAAAATCCCACATATTATATACTCGGATGCGTTTTACTCTGAGACAGTGCCCTACGCTGACTTAATACTGCCGGATACTACTTATCTAGAGAGATGGGATTGTATTTCCTTATTGGATCGTCCTATTAGTGATGCAGATGGCGTGGCAGATTCAATAAGACAACCTGTTGTCAAACCAGATCGAGACGTTAGACCTTTTCAGGATGTACTTATAGATCTTGGTGCTCGTATTGGTCTTCCAGCATTTATAACCAAAGAAGGAACACCAAAATATCGAGGAGGATATCCTGATTATATAGTAAATCATGAGCGTGGGCCTGGTATAGGACCATTAGCTGGATTTCGAGGGGTTGATGGATCTTCAGAGGGTAAGGGTGAGGTCAACCCCAAACAGCTTGACCAATATATCGAAAATGGGTGTTTTTGGAGACATGAGTTCGAACCAACAGAACGCTATTTTAAGCATTCGAATAAAGCCTATCTGGAAAAAGCTGTTGATCTTGGTTTGATTGGNGCTGCNAATCAAATAATNCTCCAGCTCTATGTGGAGCCTCTCCAAAAATTTAGGCTTGCTGCAGANGGCCACGGAGAGATTCAGCCCCCAGACGAACATCGTGCACGCATCAAAACATATTTTGATCCACTTCCAATNTATTATACACCATTCGAGGAAGATATTACCGACACAGANTCGTTTCCGATGCATGCGNTAACGCAAAGACCAATGGCAATGTATCACTCATGGGGCTCCCAAAATGCTTGGCTACGACAAATTCATGGTTTTAATAAGCTATACATGAGTAGAAAACGGGCCACAAAAATGGGTATAGATGATGCCGATTGGGTCTATGTTTCATCGTCCCAGGGGAGGTTAAAGGCTCAGGTCCAACTGATGGAGGGTGTCAATGAGGATACAGTATGGACCTGGAATGCGATAGGGAAAAGACGTGGTGCATGGAACCTATCTCCAGATGCACCAGAAGGAACTAAGGGCTTTCTCCTTAACCATATAATCTCTCAGTTATTACCAGAAAAAGGCGACGGCTATAGATACGCAAATTCGGACCCAATCACAGGACAAGCAGCTTGGTTTGACCTTAGAGTGAAGATTGAAAAGGCAGGTGCTGATAGGCCAGGTGAATTATCAGAACCACAATTCGAAATCATGAAAGTGTTTTCTACTGTACCCCGAGGAGACTCAGTGTCCAGATATGGTGGAAAGGACAAATAATTATGACAAATCTACCAAAGTCATTAAACGGTTCAAAGCTAGGCCTGGTTATAGATCTAGACATTTGTGTTGGTTGTCACGCCTGTGCTGTAAATTGTAAAGAGTGGAACTCGGGGGGGCATTCAGCTCCAATGACCGATTGGAACGCATATTCAGGAACTGAATCTCAAGATGGCGATGATACTGGTGCCTGGGGCGTTTGGTTTAATAGAGTCCATACCTATGAAGTTGGCGAAGGTTCCCAAAGTAGAACAGTTCATTTTCCACGTTCTTGCCTTCATTGCGAAGAGCCAGCCTGCGTTACCGTTTGTCCAACTGGAGCTTCATACAAACGTGAAGAAGACGGCATAGTTTTGGTGAATCCCGATACCTGTATAGGCTGCAAACTATGTTCTTGGGCTTGTCCATATGGAGCCCGGGAATATGATCAAACAGACGGTGTCATGAAAAAATGCACCCTTTGTATTGATAAAATTTATAACGAAAATTTAGAAGAGGTGGATCGAGTACCAGCCTGTGTCTCTACATGTCCTGCGGGAGCTAGACATTTTGGTGATTTTAATGACCCTAATTCTGACGTCTCAGTTTTAGTAAAAGATCGTCAAGGCTATGATTTATTGCCAGAACTTGGATATAAACCAACAAATAAGTATTTGCCGCCAAGACCGCGCCGTGATCAAACATCAGAAAAACATGATCAAATATCAATTTTGAATATGGCAATTTCTGATAATAATGATCAAGCCGCAGCTATCGACAACCCGTTATTAAAGTGGGTTGATGCAGTGCTCTCCCGATAAGGAAACTATTATGCACCCAGCATTTTCTGTAATTTTTTTTACTTCAGCTTCTGGAGCCGGTTATGGAATACTGGCACTGCTAGGTTTATTTGCTGCGTTCGGTTGGATACCATTAAAAGCATCATTTAACCTTACAATCATTACACTTGCTTTGATTTTAATTACGGCAGGACTTTTATCTTCAACGGCACATTTAGGGCACCCTGAACGGGCTTGGAGAGCTTTGTCGCAATGGCGTTCTTCATGGCTATCTCGCGAAGGTGTGTTTGCTATCATAACATTTATCCCAGCTAGTATTTTCTGGTTAGCCGGAGGGTTTCCAGATCTTATCCTTGGTCCGTGGGAATTTTGGGGACTTACAGCGGGTGTTTTTAGTTTGCTCACTATATTTTGTACTGCGCAAATATATGCCTCTCTGAAAACTATTCCGCAGTGGAACTCTCTATTTGTGCCCTTTATTTATCTGCTAATCGGCCTTTTGGACGGCGCACTGATTATTACTTTTCTTACTGCAATCTTTGATTCATTTGTTATTAATCTTTCTTGGATAATACTTTCGTTGGGAATACTAGGTGGAATAGTAAAATTGACGTATTGGAAAGTGATCGATAAGCCCTCACGCTCAACCTCTGCTACAGCAACCGGGTTAGGGGATGGATCAGAATCAGTAACTCTACTTGATAGTCCCACAACTTCAGAAAACTTTGTCATGAGGGAGATGGGTTTTAGTGTTGCACGAAAGCACACTCAGAAATTGCGTAAGCTAACATTTATCTCACTGTTTCTTATTCCAACAGTAGCGGCAGCAATAACTCTATTTGAACAGGATGGATCGATAATCTTAATATCTAGCCTAGTGGCCCTAGTATCAGCTACACTGGGAACAATAACCGAACGATGGTTATTTTTCGCGGAAGCAAAACATGTGGTGACGCTATTTTATGGGGCAAAGTCTCTATAAAAAACAAAGTCAAAAATGCTTAAAACTATTATGTTCTAGGATCCAGTTCAACAGACGCTGGGGTGGTTCTAGAGACCAACACGTAAGGTCCTTGGTCTTTCATATCTGGAGCAGAGCGACGTGACATCCTAAAAATTGCGAACCCCCCAATCATAAAACAAATGATGCTACTAAAAACAAAGAATCCTGAATTACCAAAATATTCCATATACATGGTGGTAACCAACGGACCCACTGTGGCTCCAATTGCCATCGCCATGATTAATCCGGCACTAGCTGGAACCAGGTCATCAACCTCTAAATAATCATTAGCATGGGCTACAGAAAGTGGGTATACCGCAAAAATTATACCACTATATATAGTTGTAAGTCCCAGTAGGGTCCAAAAATTAAGCCCCGGCGTTAAACTGATAGCCAAGCATAAGCTACCGCCGCAAAATAGAGCTATGGCAATTATCGTTCGTCTATCAAAAATATCTGAAGTACGACCCACCGCATATTGAACTATTAAACCACCAAAAATAATTACGCTCATAAATAGCGCTATTTGGGAAATAGAAAGGCCTAATGTTCCTAGATATATAGGACTAAGTCCAATTAAGATTGAAACCAACGCACCGCTTCCCAAGCTTCCCATTACCCCTAAAGGAGAGATTTTTATTAATTCCCTAAATTTTAGGCGAGATGGGACCACTTCGCCCACACTTACAGACCGTGACAAGACGAGAGGTAGCAAGGCTAGAGAGAAAAAAATAGACGCAAGAGCAAATAATATAAAACTATTTGGTTCTTCTAAATTCAATAACTGTTGCCCTAAGCTCATAGATATGGACTGAACAATGGTATAGAGCGCTAATAATCTTCCACGACTTTTATTGGAAACTGAGCCATTCAACCAACTTTCTACAACCATTAATAAACCAGCTATGCACATTCCGTGTAAAACTCTAATACAACTCCAAACTATTAAATCAACATAAAGAACATAACCTATAACACCAGCCGATAATAAAGATGCAAAAGCGGCAAAAGCACGAACATGACCAACCCGTTCAATTATTATACCAAAGAATATAGCTCCCAGAAGTTGACCAAAAAAATAACCTGTCGTGACTAAACCTATATCCATTGTATCGAATCCCTCGATACTCATTCTCAAAGCTAATAACGTAAAACAAAGACCATTTGCGGCCCAAACAAACATTACACTTACTAACAAAGATATCGTAGAAGCTGATACACGTGACATAATTAGCCCAACTCAAAAAAAAACGGTGATAACAGGGTTGGGCCTGGCTTAATTGCTTAAACGCGACAACAACGGCGTTTTCAAATTAAGTGAGATCTTTTTTTCAAATTTAAGTATTTTATGATGACTACATTGACAGTATTTGTCGAAATTCGTGTGATGATAACCAATCGGTATTCGTATCACTGGCATAACGAAAACCAGCTACTACTGGTTTGCCTTCGATGGCTCCTTTATTAGTCCTGTGGTTATTTACAAACGGTGCTAAAATAGCATAACGATCGTTAAATTCGACTGTCGTTCTAGCATCATCCTCCGAAATCATAACTTCGTGTAACTTCTCTCCTGGCCTTATACCAACTTCTCTATGTTTCAAATCAGATGCCATACACTTTGCTAATTCAATTATTTTCATTGAAGGTATTTTGGGAACAAATATCTCGCCACCTTCCATTGAGTTTAAGCATGATAATACAAAAGCCACCCCTTGATCTAATGTGATCCAAAATCGAGTCATTCGTAAATCTGTAATTGGGAGCTCTCCCGCTCCCTCAGCAATCAATTTCTTAAATAGTGGAACTACGCTACCTCGAGATCCAATAACGTTACCATAACGAACTACGGAAAAGATTGGCCCTTCAGATCCTGAAAGATTATTCCCTGCAACAAAAATTTTATCGGCAGCCAACTTCGTTGCACCGTAAAGGTTTACCGGGTTACAGGCTTTGTCTGTTGATAGCGCGATGACTCTTTTTACACCGGTTCGTATTGCGGCCATGACAACATTTTCTGCGCCATGAATATTTGTCTTTACGCATTCGAATGGATTATACTCCGCAGTTTGAACGTGCTTCAAAGCAGCGGCATGGACAACATAATCTACATCCCGCATTGCTAACTCTAATCGCTCAACATCACGAACATCCCCAATGAAATAACGAATTGGAAGTCCTGGGCCAGCAGGAAACTCCTGGCTCATTTCATATTGCTTTAATTCGTCACGTGAGAATACAATACATCGTCTAATTTTATATTTTTCTAGCACTGTTTTAATAAATGCTTTTCCAAACGATCCTGTCCCGCCAGTAACCAATATCGCCTTGCCATTAAGGTTTAAATATTGACCAAAAGACTGTTGATTATCAAAACTCATTTTAGTTTCCATATTTTATAGTAAACTACTTGTCCTATGGTGCAAAACTTGTATCACTATCAAAATTAATACCCAAAACCTCTGCTAAGGCCCCTATAACGCGATCCACGTCGTTTAAATCCATACCAGGCCATAACGGTAAACTTAAGCATCGTGAATAATAAGTTGATACTCCGGGAAGCATAAGGGTTCCATACCTATTTTTATAATATGGTTGTTGGTGAACTGGAATGTAGTGAACTTGGGTACCTATACCTTTTATACTGAGCTGATTAATCACTTCTGACCGCGAAATACCAATTTCCTTAAAATCAATTAATGCAACAGATAAATGCCAAGCAGGAATACAACTACTAACTAATGCAAGAGGACGAACGTGTTCTCCAAGACAGCACAAATGTTGCTCATATCTATCCCTCAACGAATTTCTCTGCTTTACAAAATATTTGAGTTTTTTTAACTGACTAATACCAAGTGCACTGTGGATATCTGATAAACGATAGTTAAACCCTAAGTCTCTCATTTCATAATACCACGGATCCATAAAGCTTTTAGTATTAGAATCGGCTAGGTCTACTTCAGTGAAGTCCTGTCTTCTTCTGACCCCGTGACTTCGAAGTTGTCGCAATTTGCGGGCTAACCCTTCGTCATTTGTCGTGATCATCCCTCCCTCTCCCGTCGTAATCGCCTTTACTGGATGGGTAGAGAATATTGTTGCATTACTCAGATAACATCCACCTACTTTGACTTTATTACCAGAATTGTCCCTTATAAGGGCTCCCAAAGAATGGCAGGCATCTTCAAACAAAGTTACGTCACCTACTTCACGGCGCATATCCTTCATATCAACACATTGGCCATTTAAATGAACCACACAAACAGCCTTGATATTCTTATTACAAGCTCGCGTCCACGCATCTCTCAAATGGGTAGCATTCATTAAGCCGGTATCTGGATCGACATCAGAGAATATAACTTCAGCACCAGCATAACGCACAGCATTTGCTGTCGCCAGAAAAGTCATGGAAGGGAGAATTACAGAGTCTCCCGGACCGATACCGTGTGCTACATATAATAAATGTAAAGCTCCAGTACCGCTAGAACATGCAATCGCATAATCTGCATTTACTTCTTCTGCAAATTTTTCCTCAAACTCTTTAACCATTGGGCCAGTAGTCAACCAAGCACTGCGCAATACACGCGTTACTGATTCAATATCTTCTTCATCAATAACTTGACGGCTATATGGGAGAAACTTTTTTTTTTTCAAGTTAGGTTTTCTTCCGTTCAGATTATAATTTTCTGATCATTTCAAGCGATTAAAGCAACCTTGCATTTTCGTACCTATCATTAAGCATCATGTACTACGGCATCATAGAAATTTTACGTTAAAATATACTAAGCACACAAATTCATTTAATCTTCGGAAAACTTTACTGCATCAACCTCTCCATGACGGAAGGGCACCCAATATTTAGTTTCATTATTATATTGAATTCCATAGATATTTTTACAAAAGACTCTATTAACAGTAGCCTCAGATCCTAATTCTGTTTCTGTTCTGCCTATATCAACTAAAGCATCACCTTTGAAGTAGTCTTCCCAGGCTTTATTTGGGTTATTACGATCACTCTCAGATAAATCATTCACTTTCATAGCAAGATCCCATGTTTGCTCAAGGTCATTCCATAGATCATCTAGATATTGTCCCATACAAACCACCTTTGAATTAAGTTAAAAAGATATAAATATTTTACACGATAAAAATACTTAGAGAACATTAATTTTCATAATTATTGTTAAACGATCATACCCGGTGCCTATAAAACGGTAAATAACATCTATGTCCCAGAAACCTGGATAGGGAAAATTTTAATATATCGCATAACAATTCATTAATTATCTATTGTTAAATGTACTCGTCTATTTTGCCTGCCCTTATTTTCAATTTTGGCAATTCTTATAACTCCTATTTCTGCTGTTGACTTTACATGGGTGCCTCCACAAGGTTGAAAGTCAACGTTTTCGCCAATACATATCATCCGCACCTGTCCCGACCCCATAGGAGGCTTCACTGTCATTGTTCTAACTAGGTCAGGATTATTTTTCAATTCTTCATCGCTTATCCAAGAAATGGATATTGAATGATCTAGGTTTATTAAATTATTCATTCTTTGCTCTAAATCTTCTTTTTCAGGTCTTTCGCCAGGCATATCAAAATCTAACCTGCTCTTTTGGGCACCTATTGCTCCACCTGTTACAGCACCCTCAACTTGGGAACAAAGAAGGTGCAGAGCAGTATGCATTTTCATATGCATAAATCGGCGTTCCCAATTAATATTCACCTTCACCCGGTCACCAATAGAAGTTCCATCAAACTGGCCCTCAATCATATGAAGGATTCCATGAGGCGTTTTCAGGGTGTTCAGAACTTTCATCTCTAAGCCATCTAACTTAACAATACTGCCTGTATCACCGGGCTGGCCTCCACCCTCGGGGTAAAATATTGTTTGATCAAGGATTAAGCCTTCGCTTGTAACTTGACAAACTTCAGCATCACAAACCTGCGAGTATGCATCTTCTCGAAATAATTCTTTTGTCATAATTGTTCCTTTTGACTCATTGCATTAAATGATTTTTATTATAGAATATTGTATGGAAACTCTAAGATTCGTTCAAAATAAACCAAACCTTTTACCTTAATATTTTAATCACTAGAGTAATAACCTTTAAATATTCTGGAAGAATCCATCGAATAGTAGGATAGTCAGTTGGGTCAACCAGAAAAGGAATTATCCATAGTTTGTTCATTTTTAATCACTACTGTATGTGCATGATTTAGAGGTCCATGACCATTCCCAATTCCAGGGGCAGTTTGAATAGCCTTGAACACAAAGTCCCGAGCTCTTTGAACCGCTTCTCCCAATGGATAATCCTGCGCTATACAAGTAGCGATAGCCGACGCCATTGTACATCCTGTCCCATGCGTATGTTTTGTATTCAGTCTCGGTCCATTGTATATTTGTTCACTATTTTCGGTCACAAGCAAATCAGTTAAAAATTCGCTGTCTAAGTGCCCACCTTTTAAAAGAACTGCCTTCGAACCCAACTCCAAAACCTTATAAGCTGCGCGTCGCATACCATCTAAATCTGTTATATTCAATCCCGTTAATAACTCAGCCTCTGGAATATTGGGAGTTAATAGATCAGCCTTTGTAACCATGAGGGATTTGAGCGCATCCAAGGCCGATACATCTAACAATCGATGGCCTCCTTTAGCTACCATAACCGGATCAACAACGAGATATGTATTAAGTACTTCCCGTTCTATAACCTCGGCGACTATCTCAATCACCTCAACATTATGAAGCATTCCAGTTTTAATACAATCCGCACCTAAGTCACTCAATACCACACGCATTTGTTCTGCAATAAAGCTTACTGGAACTTCCTGGATTGAAAATACACCTGTAGTGTTTTGTGCCGTCAGAGCCGTTAAGGCTGTGCTCGCAAAACCTCCTAAAGCTGTAACTGTCTTAATGTCTGCTTGTATTCCCGCTCCACCACCCGAGTCGGACCCCGCACAAATTAGAATTCGGCCAGTCATAGGAGTATATAATTGAGGATCTATCACCGAGCTTAAACCTAACTATTTTTGATTGTGGCTTGTTGAATTTCTTTACTTATATCATCAACAATTTTTCTTACTATATCTTCGTCCTCACCCTCGGCCATTACCCGGATCAAAGGCTCTGTTCCTGATTTTCTAATCAGTACTCTTCCATTATGACCAAGGTATCGTTGCCCTCTTTTTATAGCATCGTTTACCAAAGAACTATCTAATGGATTTATTTTCTCTATTTTAATATTTTTTAAGTATTGCGGTAACGGATCAAATAGACCAGTAACTTCACTGATCGTTTTCCCCTCCTGAACAGCGATGGCCAACATTTGTAATGCAGCAATAACGCCATCTCCTGTAGTGGCATAATCACTCAAGATAATATGTCCCGACTGTTCTCCTCCTAAATTCGAACCGCTAGCTTGCATGTGCTCTAAAACATATCTATCTCCAACATCAGCACGGTCTAGAGTCAAATTAATACTTTTTAAGTACTTTTCTAGACCCAAGTTAGACATAACAGTGCCAACAATATTATTTCCTTTTAATCGACCAGTCGATTGCCAGGCTGTTGCGATCGCGGCCACTATTTGATCTCCATCGACAACATTTCCTAACTCGTCAACAAGAACTAAACGGTCCGCATCACCATCCAATGCAATGCCAACATCCGCTTTATTTGTAAGGACAGCCTGTTGAATATTTGAGGGCGCAGTGGCACCACACTGCTCATTTATATTAAAACCGTTTGGTTCAACACTTATTGGGATCACCTCCGCACCTAATTCAAAAAAGACTTTTGGTGCTAATTTGTAAGAGGCACCATTTGCGCAGTCGACAACTATTTTAAGCCCACCTAAGGTTAACCCTTTGGGAAAAGTACCTTTAGCTATCTCCACGTATCTTCCAGCTGCATCATCAAGTCGCTTGGCCCGCCCTAGCGATTTGGGACTAGCCCTATTACCATCGGGAATACTATTAATTAATTCTTCAATACAAAACTCTATTTCATCTGAGAGTTTATATCCATCTGGGCCAAACAATTTAATCCCATTGTCATAAAATGGATTATGGGACGCTGACAGCATTACTCCCAAATCCGCCCGTAAAGACCGCGTGAGCATAGCTACTCCAGGCGTTGGCATCGGGCCTACTAAAATCACATCCATACCAATGGCTGTAAATCCAGCCACCATCGCCGGTTCAAGCATATAACCAGAAAGTCGTGTGTCTTTTCCAATCACTGCTAGGGGTCTTTGTTTACCAGGTTCTGGTGCAAAATACCGTCCCGCAGCCATTGCTATCTTCAACGCCGTCTCAGCTGTCATCGGCTCTTTATTAGCCGTCCCGCGAACCCCGTCCGTTCCAAAAATCTTACGAATCATACGACTAAATCCAACATATAACCATTTATGTTATGCAGATTAATTTGTAACACACATGGCTCTTTACATCGATGCTGAAATTATCTCTTCACTTAAAAAGTGTCAGTTAGGACTTGCTTGATACGAAGAGCTTGTTTTGTTTCACTGACGTCATGTACTCTCAAGAATTGGATACCTTCTGCGGCAGCAAAAAGCGCTGTAGCCAGAGACCCAGGTAGTCTTTTATCTGCCGGTTCTCCACCACTCAAATTACCAATCATTGATTTCCGAGATACACCCAGCATAACTGGAAGACCTAAACTATGAAACAAGCTTACACGTCTTAAGATAGACAAATTTTGTTCATCATTTTTCCCAAACCCTATACCTGGATCTACAATCAAATTTTCCGGTAAAATCCCAGCCTTCGTACAAAGAGAAATACGCCATTGCAGATAATCATATACATCTAATAACGGATTGTCATATTTAGGATTTTTCTGCATTGTCAGAGGGGTACCGCGCATATGCATCAGAATGACAGGCACCCGGAATTTAACTGCTATATTTAAACTTTTAGGGTCACCTGTAAGAGCGGAAATATCATTAATAATTGATGCCCCTGCTGCAAGAGCAGCCTGCATAACTGACGATTTAGAAGTATCAATGCTAATTGGAACACCAAAACCTCTAACATTTTCTATTACACTCATTACTCTATCTATCTCTTCCGAAACACTTATTGGTTTTGAGCCGGGCCTTGTTGACTCCCCTCCAATATCTATAATATCTGCTCCCTCCTCTATCAAAGAATGAGCACGAGCAATAACAGATTGCCCACCTAAACTAGCATCTCCATCATAAAAACTATCAGGAGATGCATTTACCACGCCCATTAGAAGTGGAGTATTGTCATTTCTTAGGCTCAAAATTCCAGCGCGCCGACCTGCTATATTAAGCATAAGTTTATCAATCGTCTCTGAACACCCTTCAGCTAATCCCCATTCTCTTGCCGTTTCAATGGATGTTCTGAATGCGTAAATATTACTTTCATCCCGCAATATAATCTCGATGTCCTTAAACGACATATTCCCCCCAACAAGAGATTGGTTGAAACAATCAAGATTATACTGGTCGTCTTTTGTATTATAAATTAAATCGATCGGCCTACAATAAAGACGGGTTCTCTTTGAATCAAAAAAGCCGCGCGGGGGCGCGGCTAATTTGATAATTTTACGCATAAAATTATCTTTTAATCGCCTAATTGCGGATCTGGCTCTAAACCATTCTCAGTTTGACTATCTCCACCACCCGTCGGCACGGAAGAACGAGTGCCTCCATTGGACTTTGGAGAGTCATCGCCGGGTTTAGTTTTCGACAAAGTATCACCGCTGATTAAAGCGTCTATTTCAGCGCCTGACAAAGTCTCATATTCTAATAAACCCCTTGCTACGGTTTCTAATTGATCTTTATTTTTTTTCAAAATATCCGAAGCATCTTTGTAGGCATTGTCAATAATACGACGGGTTTCCTCGTCAATAGCGTTTGCTGTTGCGTCAGAATTATTCTTAGTTTGCGTTACCGAATGTCCAAGAAAAACCTCCTGTTGATCAGCACCATAGGCTAAAAATCCAAGTTTTTCACTCATACCCCACTCTGTTATCATACGCCGCGACATATCAGAGACCATTTTTATGTCAGATGATGCCCCGGTCGTAATTTTCTCTTCCCCGAAAATCATCTCTTCTGCGATTCTCCCACCACACGCCACTCTTAAGTCAGCATATATTTTTGCCTTGGATAAGGAAATCCTATCCCCCTCAGGTAAACGCATGACCATCCCTAAGGCCCGTCCTCTGGGGATAATTGTCGCTTTGTGTATTGGGTCTGAATCTTCACAGTGCAAAGCTACTACCGCATGGCCAGCCTCATGGTAAGCCGTGAGCTTTTTTTCCTCATCAGTCATTACCATTGATCGCCGCTCTGAGCCCATCATGACCTTATCCTTGGCCTCCTCGAACTCACTCATAAATACAACTCGTTTACCTTTTCGCGCTGCCAACAATGCCGCTTCATTAACTAAGTTCGCCAAATCCGCACCGGAAAACCCTGGAGTTCCACGGGCAATTGTTCTGGCCTCTACATCAGGAGCCAGAGGTACTTTACGCATATGAACCTTCAATATTCGTTCTCTTCCCAGAATATCAGGATTCGGCACAACTACCTGACGATCGAACCGACCCGGGCGTAATAATGCAGGATCCAAGACATCCGGACGGTTAGTAGCAGCAATAAGAATAACGCCCTCATTCGCCTCAAACCCATCCATCTCAACTAACAATTGGTTCAGTGTCTGCTCTCGTTCATCATTTCCACCCCCCAGACCAGCACCCCTATGTCGACCAACAGCATCTATTTCATCAATAAATATGATGCATGGTGCATTTTTTTTACCCTGTTCAAACATGTCTCGAACACGGCTGGCACCAACCCCTACAAACATCTCAACAAAGTCAGATCCAGATATTGTAAAGAAAGGAACATTAGCTTCACCAGCTATCGCTCTTGCTAGAAGAGTTTTGCCCGTACCGGGGGGACCCACTAGCAGACAACCCTTGGGTATTTTCCCTCCCAATCTTTGGAATTTTTGCGGATCTTTAAGGAATTCAACTATCTCCTCGAGTTCAGTTTTCGCTTCATCTATTCCGGCAACATCGTCGAAAGTTACACGACCCAATTTTTCAGTTAAAAGTTTGGCCTTGCTTTTTCCAAACCCCATAGCTTTTCCACCACCACCCTGCATCTGCCGCATGAAGAAGATCCACACACCTATAAATAAGAGCATAGGAAACCATGAAATAAGTATTCCTAGTAGACCAGACATCCCTTCTTCTTTAGGGGCTGCCGAAATGCGCACATTACCTTCACGTAATCTATCAACGATACCAGGATCATTTGGTGTGTAGGTTGTGAAAGCGCGACCATCATTAAAATATCCCTTTATCGTATTCCCTTGTATGGTGACTTCATTTATCCGGCCTTGTTCTACCTCAGCCAGGAAATCAGAGAAAGCTAAGCTGGAGTAGTTTCCTCGCGATGTATTATTTTGGAAAAGATTGAATAACGCTACCAGTAAAACGCCAATCACTATCCACAAAGCTATATTCTTACCAAACCTATTCACACGACATTCCCTTTGGCTAGTCTAGTTTTTTCAACGAACCATCTCGTATTGATGGTTTACTATCTATTTTTTTCTTATCTTCACACATAAAAACCAAATCACAGAACCATTCTTCGTCAGGCTTGAACTGTGCAATCGGTAAACCATACCCTGACTTAACGCCAGCATCAATATTACTTACAAAGTGGGGTATCAACAGCGTTCCGTCAAGGTGTCGAACCATGGGTAAAGATAATCTCGCACCAAAAGGTATCTTCAACAGGAAATTTAAATCTCCAAAAACTTTTTTACCCATCTTGATCTGTGACCAACCATGATATCCAAGCTTTTCGATATACCCATCCGTTTCATCTACTCGCAAAACCTCAAATCTATTATCCCATCGAGTTAGATGCTCTGTTAACGCCAAGATAGGTGGCGCGCATTTAAAATACTCTCTATAAAATAATACACTACCATTTTCTGATTTATGAATTATGCATCCACCTAATGTCATTTTTAATACACTTCTATCTGTTAAATCCTGGCATAGCCTAACAATGCGTTTTTTTCGCACTGGTCGCGCGATACCCCCGATAGATTTTAATATTCGCCCCATCAGCAATCCCCTTATTTCCAGAGGTATTTCTGAGAGACGTAACGAATCTAATCGCAAAAACCCAGCGTTAGAGACCTCACCAAAACCTTTGACCAAATCATAGCAAATCTTATCAAGCACATCCCGCATGCGTCCCATCGCTTTGGCATACCGCTCAACGTGCCTTTTTGACAGACCAACTTGCTCGATTTTAGGTTGTAGATTACGTAAAACAACTCTCGTAAATTTAACATCTGTGTTGCTAGGGTCTTCAATCCAAACCTGATTATACTGATGGCATGTAGCTATAAGCCTTTTTTTCGTCACAGATAAAAGAGGCCGGGCTATATTTAACCCAGCAATCCTGGTGTAGTTTCGAATTCCACTCAGTCCATCTGGGCCTGTATTAGCAAGAATACGCATAAAAATTGTCTCTATTTGATCTTCTAACGTATGTCCCAATAGAACTGTATCAGCACCATTTGCTCGGCACCACTGATTAAAAGCTGAAAACCTCCAAGTTCGGGCTAATTCCTGAATTCTTGTTATTGGTTGGTTTTTTTTTATTGTGAGAATATCAAAGTTAATTTTTAATTGTTTAAGCCAAGAGGAAACTTTAATGGCTTCTAATGAAGAATTTTGACGAAGACCGTGATCAACAACTAACGCTGTAACAGAAACACCATTCAAACGACCCCATTCATTTGATAGTATGCAAAGCGCCATGCTATCCGCACCACCTGAGACACCCACCGCTAGATGGGTTGAGTTCTTTACAGTGCCACAAGCAGATATTAAATTTGAGAATTCTTTCCGTTGTACTGAAGTTGTCAAACCATTGGTGAAGGGCGTTTCAATCGACATCCTTCAATCCTTGCAACCAATCCTTTTGCTTTCTGCAATAGCCTGTTGTTTCGTTGATGATCGCAGACTGGAAAACTCATTTAGTAATTGGCCAAAAGCTAGGCAAGCGTCCTCTGAACGATTCAAACGTACAAGTGAAAAACCAAGGCTTAATAGACTATCTGGCGCCTTTGGATTCGAAGAGTATTTCTCATAACTTGTTATAAAAGTATCCGCAGCTTTATCATATGATCCTCTAATATAGTAAGATTTCCCGAGCCAATACATCGCATGCCCTGCTAATGGATCATTAGGATGAAATTCGATGAACTCGAGTAATGCCAACTCTGCACGTTTGTATTCACGCTTTCTCAGATACTCAAACGCAAATTTATAACGTTCATTAGGACCGCCTTTGGGTAATAATCTCAATTGTTTTTTAGCAGGAATTGATCCTACCGAGGCCGCAAACTTCTCGGCTTCAGATTGTTTTAACTGATCCTCAATACGGGGGCCCGGGAGGTATCCAAGAACGCCTGTTTTAGACGGTTTAGTATAATTTCCTCCAACTTTAATTTTTTCATCTCTCCGGCTAGTTAAATTTTTATCTGAAGATTCAGAAATTGTTTCTAGCGCAGCTAGACGTCTATCAAGGTCCGACACAAGTTTATCGATACGATTATTCAATTTCTCAGACTCTCCCTTAAGAGAGCGCACAAGCGTTTCCAGCTTTTGCAATTTGACTGTATTATAAACTGCGGTGTTTGGACTTCTTCTTAATTTACCAGGGACAGTAGGTTGTTTATTTTCAAAAGCCGCTGGGTTAAGAGGCTTTTGTGAGGATCCTTCCTTCGAGAATAAATGCCGGTTTAAATCGCCCATTTCAGCTTCTAATCGGTTTATTCTATTTAGCACATCATTACTGGACTGGCTGGATGCCACTGCCGTGAAAGACAGCATTAATAAAGCAATTAAAACCCATGTATATTTTTGGGGCATCCGAATAGTTCGCCTAATCAATTAAAGACTGTATTATTCAAGAAAATAGGATTTTTATGTCAGAAATAAGGCGCCAACTGTGCTATTTCAGTATGACGCCCTTAATCCACAAATGTGCAACTTATTGAACTACTGTAACACCCCGTCTATTCTGGCTCCACGAAGCTTTGTCATTACCCAAAGAGACGGGCTTTTCCTTGCCATAACTGATTGTACTTATCCTTCCACCATCGATGCCACGTGCGACTAGATAGTCTTTAGTTGCACTAGCTCTACGTTCCCCTAAAGCCAGGTTGTACTCGCGTGTGCCGCGTTCATCGCAATGCCCCTCTATAGATACTCTAACACTTGGATATTTTTGCAACCAGGCTGCCTGACGATCTAAGGTGGCTTGAGAATCCATTGTTAAATCTGACTTGTCATAACCAAAAAAGATCCGATCCCCTACTTCGGATATAAAATTTTCTTTTGAACCTGGGACTGTCCCATAAGATACGCCGGAAGAAGAACTTCCGCTACTGCTGGAGGCCGTTTGATTATTGCTCGCACTTCCACTTCCGCTGGAACTATCCGCCATATTCTGATCTTGGGCACAAGCTGCCAATAACGAAAACATAGCAACTAAGCTTAGAATATTAAGTCGCATGATTTAACCCCTCAAACAATTCAGATGAAGTCTACGAAGACCACAAGAAAACCTTACACAATTAATGGTTGTAAAAAAACAAGTTTGTAGACACGTATACGATTACGCACTGAAAATAAACCTAAAACAGTCGGAAATTGGTTTAAAATTCATATTTTTCCGTTTTCTAGTTGTTTAATGGTGACCAAGCAGGGTCAGAAGCATCCAACGGTGTAATAATTTCACGCTCATTAAAACCTGTCAGATCTATAGAAAATAGCCTCACGGGACCATTTTTACCATTTGCTTTAGGAGGCATTTGTTTGAAAAACATCAGCACACGACCATTTGGAGACCAGGTTGGAGCCTCAACCAAATAGCCACTTGTTAAAATACGTTCTCCACTACCATCAGGTCGCATGACTCCAATAGAAAAGCGGCCTTTACGCATTTTTGTAAAAGCAATTAAATCCCCTCTTGGGGACCAAACGGGTGTGGCATATCGCCCATCGCCAAAGCTGATTCTTTTAATAGACGACCCATCGGAATTCATGACATAAATTTGCTGTGATCCACCTCGGTCAGAATTAAAAACCACTCGCTTACCGTCAGGAGAATAAGTGGGTGAAGTATCAATCGCAGGACTATTAGTTAACCTAGTAACTCTTCGATCCGCCAAAGCCATAGTATAAATATCCGTAACGCCACTTTTGGCGATGCTCATTATCACTTTTGCTCCATCTGGAGAAAACCGTGGAGCAAAAGTCATTCCTGGAAAATCGCCAAGAACTTCTTGTTGCCCTGTATCAATATTAAAAATATAGACTCTTGGTTTTTTATTGTAATATCCCAAGTAGGTAATTTCTTGCATCGTCGGCGAAAACCTCGGGGTGAGAACCAAATCTGCTCCATCAGTCAAAAACCGATGATTGGCACCATCTTGATCCATTATAGCGAGCCGTTTTTGACGCTTATCCTTTGGACCACTCTCTGAAATATAAACTATCCTGGTATCGAAATAGCCGTTCTCACCCGTAATTCTTTTATATATCAAGTCCGACATTATGTGGGCAATGCGACGCCAATTTTGTGGCGTCGTAAAATAAGCATTTCCAACCATCTGCTGCTCTGCAAATACATCCCACAACCGGAATTGAACATTTAACCGCCCGTCATCTTTTATGACTACACGACCATGAACCATGGCTTGAGCATTGAGCACTTTCCAATTTGTAAACGTTGGGCGTGTATCTAATCCTGCCACTTCCTTTATAAAGGCTTTCTTTTCTATCGGCGCAAATAAACCAGTTCTTTCTAAATTTGCCGAAATAACTTCAGCTATATTTTTTCCGACCTGGCTATATTCCTTATTCACGCCAAACAGATTATTGATTGCTATTGGCATTGGGTCAGCGCGGCCCTGTGTCACGTCTATCCTGAGATCAGCAAAAGCTATTTCAAGGTTGAGAGAAAATGACAAAAATAGCGCTAAAAAACTTAGCCTTATGGCTCTATAGCTAATCATATGAATTTTTGACATTATTTTCACTCCGTAAGTTACTGTAACATATTCTTTGGATCGAAGTTAAATGTGAATGATTTCCACATGTAGTATTTGTCCAAAGGAAGTTTTAAAGGGATGCAATCCGGGTGACTAAGAGCCCGCAAAGCACTCTCTGCAGCGGCTCTGTAATAAGGATCAGAGTTCATTCTGATAGAGTCAACAACACTAGCTTGTCTTACAGTGGCATCTGGGTTCATTTTCATCTCTATTTCAACACTTAAAGCATCTGCCTGGCGAGCACCAGAAGTTATATTCCAACATTGGCTGATTTGCTGCCGAACTAAATCTATTTCCCCAATAGTTACATTTTCTTTAGGTTTAAAAGACTGATTATTCCGATTTCGTGAAGCCTCTCTTAATCTATCTGCAAGGCTTTTTTTAATATCAGATCGATTCGTTTTTTCTTTCTTCAAGTCCTTCAGTAAGCTCGTAAACTTTTTTTTCATAGGCCTTTTTGGGGGGGGTGGTTTCTTTTTTACTATAGATCTCTCTCTAGGTTGACTGGGTTTCTTTTTTGGTTTTGAAACCTCCGAAAGCACACTATTTTTCTTCCTTTTCTTGGGTTTTGGTACTATTTCAGGAGACTTTTTATTTACCTTAGGAATTATCTGCTCTTTTTTTGATATACGTTTTTTTTGCAAAATTGGTGCTTTTGGCTTATTTCTTGGTACTTTTGGTTTCGCTATTTGCTTTTGTTTAGGCTTCTTACTCTCAGATACTGGCGGTACATTTGTCACCTCTGCTATTTCTGTAATTTTTACAAAAATAATATCATCCAATAATGGCGGATCTCGACGCAAATGAGGAAGACCAAACCAGGTTATTGCAACAACCAGCATATGCAAACCAAGAGAGAGGATTACGCCTAACCTCATACAAAATCACCCTCCAGTATTTACTGATTTTGGTTTGGCTATATTGACAGGGAAAGTTTCTATTTCATTTTTCAAACTAGCCAAGTCAGTTCTCAAAGCTATTACCTGTATTCCGGCATTACGGATTTCTCCAGCAACGACGGCAATGGCACCATAGTTTAGTCTCGCATCTCCACGTAAATGAACTTTTACTTTTGGATTCACTGACTTTATTCGCATTAATTGGGGGGTCAATGATGATAAAAGTATTTCAGTTTTGTTTACATAAATTCTTTTTCTCTTGTCTATCTCGACATTTAGTGGAGTATCATCATCAGCTATTATATACTCTTTTCCTACTTTTGGGAGTTGCACTGGGATCCCCAAAACTAAGAGTGGAGCTGTAACCATAAATACAACTAACAGAACTAACATAACATCAACAAAAGGAGTGACGTTGATATCGCTCATGGGTTGGCTTTTACTGCGCCTATTACTCGCCCTCTTAGGAGAATTTATAGCCATTTCTATGCCCCTTCGTCGAGTTGTCTCGAGAGGATGGAGATAAACTCAGCAGAGAACCCCTCTAAACGCTGGGAGAATCGATCAAGATCATGGCTAATTTTATTATAAGCTATTACTGCAGGAATGGCGGCTACCAAACCTAGAGCCGTCGCAAATAATGCCTCAGCAATTCCTGGAGCAACAACAGATAGAGCTGTTGTTTTCGTAGCGGCTATCGATTGAAATGCATCCATAATACCCCAAACCGTGCCAAATAAGCCAACAAACGGCGCTGTAGAACCCACAGAGGCTAAGAACGACATATTTTTCTCCAGCTGCTCTATTTCTCTATCAATAGTTAGGTTCATTTTCTGTTGAACTCTTTCTCTTAAACTAGCCCGCGCCTCTTCGCCCTTAGATACCAATCCCCGTGTTTTAGAAAGGCGCCATTCTTTCATAGCCTCTGAAAAAACTGACGACATTGGATCAGTAGGAACGTTACCAATCTGATCGTATAAATCTTCCAATGAGCCACCCGACCAAAACATATCTTCGAATAAGCGTGAACTCGATCTTAAACCCCTAATTTTTAGAGACTTGTCTATAATGATCGCCCAAGAGCAGACTGAAACTCCTAGTAGACCAACCATAACGATTTTGACAATTATATCCGCTGACAAAAACAACCCAATAATACTTAGATCGAGCTCTACAGAGCCACTAAGTTGAACACTATCTACCACGGCCTGTTCCATACGCCTCAACATCCTTTACAATTTATGTACTTGTTATCTTATCCAAAATCACTTGCCTTACTCGCGCAGGAAAGCGGGTCGCTTTTCCACCATTGTTTATACACGCCAGATTTACATCCAATTGTGCTAACCAGTTAACGTCTAAAATATTATTTTCTACTTTAAAAATAGTTTGCTTTACTGCAATTCTTGCTCCACTGGTAGAACCAAATATAGTTTGCACTTCGATTAAATCATCCAGTCGTGCCGGCTGCTTATAGTCAATTGCACAATGGCGCACAGCAAAGGAAACCCCTTGATTTTCCAATATATTAATTTGATTAATCCCACAGAGCCTCAAACTTTCAGTTCTTGCGTGTTCCGCAAAAGATAAATATTGAGAGTGATAAACGATGCCTCCAGCATCTGTTGAGTCATAATAAACACGAATTCTCAATTTATGTATATTGCTTATCCAGCAACCTGAACTAGGATTGCGGACGTCACGATTATCCATCTAAGTCGTCACCACCCATTGTCTGTCCAGACCTTGCACTTAACATATCTAGTTGATTAGACGGATTAGGAGCGGGTAGCCCCAGGTATTCGTATGAAGAAGAAGACAGCACGCGGCCTCTAGGAGTTCGGCCAATCAAACCTTGTTGCAGCAAGTATGGTTCAATAACCTCCTCAATAACATCACGTTGCTCCGATAATGCTGCAGCTAGTGTCTCGGCACCAACGGGACCGCCTCCATAATTATCTGCGATACAGCGCAAGTATCTGCGATCCATCGTATCTAAGCCACGAGCATCGACTTCCAACCTATTTAAGGCAGCATCGGCAGCCTTAGCGCCAATTTTTAGTGTACCGGCTACACCCGCAAAATCACGCACTCGTCGGAGTAGTCTGCCAGCCACTCTAGGCGTACCTCTAGAACGCCGAGCGATTTCATCTGCTCCGTCATTCGTCACTTCGAGAGATAATAATTTCGCGGCTCGCATTATTATTTTACAGAGTTCATCGTTGTTATAAAATTGTAGCCGCATTGGAATGCCAAAACGTTCACGAAGCGGTGTCGTCATTAACCCTGACCTTGTAGTGGCAGCGACAAGCGTAAAGGGCGCTAAATCTATCCTTAAAGATCTTGCCGCCGGCCCTTCCCCTATAATTAAGTCAAGCTGAAAATCCTCCATTGCGGGGTAAAGAACTTCCTCAACCACCGGGCTAAGGCGATGAATCTCATCAATAAACAATACATCTCTAGCTTGTAAGTTTGTAAGCAAAGCGGCGAGATCCCCTGCTTTAGCGATTGTGGGACCAGACGTCATTTTAAAGTTCACACCCAATTCTCTAGCAACAATTTGAGCCAAAGTTGTTTTTCCAAGCCCCGGCGGACCATGGAAAAGCACATGGTCCATAGATTCCTGCCGTCCCCGAGCAGCATCAATAAAAACCTTTAAATTATCCCGAAGTTGCTGTTGCCCTATGAATTCGGATAGATTTAATGGTCGAAGGGATGTATCTTGTACATCGGCTTCACTATTTTCCGCCGTAATTAATCGATCCGTTTGGTCTGATGTATTATTTTGAGATTCACTCACGAGCTGAGCTCCTTCAGGCTCGCTGATATAATTTGATCGAGTGTCTCATCATCGGCACCTTTTTTCCGCACATTTGTAACCGTTTTATGGGCATCTAAACGGCTATACCCTAAGTTGATCATTGCCGATACCGCATCTGTAAACATTGGGTCTGTTGACGACTGGAGCGGTTGCGATGATTGAGTCAAAGAACCTAACAGTTTTGGGGCCTTATCCTTTAACTCGTTAAGAATTCGATCCGCCAACTTGGGCCCAACACCCTCAGCCCTACACAAGCTTGCCTTATCTTGCGCAACTATTGAGCCCGACACTTCATCTGTAGACAAAGCAGATAATATTGCCAAGGCGGCCTTAGCTCCAACACCCTGGACAGTTTGCAATAATTGAAACCAGGCCCGCTCATCCTCAATAACGAACCCAAAAAGATGGATGTGGTCCTCTCGGACGTGCGTGTCTATATGAACTGCTACGGTATCACCAATAGCCCCAAGCTCCATTAAAGTTCTCGATGACGCAAATATAAAATACCCAACTCCGCCTACGTTTATGATCGCACCATTATCAAGTATCGAGTCCAACACTCCATATAACTTTGCTATCATTGATTTTCTTCTTTTAAAATCGCAGCATTTATGAGTTCTTTCATTCGAGATCGAGTACTGTTATGGCTTAGTTTTCCATGATTTCTTATACCAACTTTTTCATTTAAAAAGCGATTCTGTGCAAAATGCGCATGACATATTGCAACAGCTAAAGCATCGGCTGAGTCCTCATTAAAAAGGATAGCTTTAGGCAATATCCTACTAACCATCATTTGCACCTGATCTTTATTTGCATGTCCAGCTCCTACGACAGATTTCTTAACACGATTTGGAGCGTATTCCGTCACGGAAACTCCTGATAAAGCTGGAGCTAAAAGCACCGACCCTCTTGCTAAACCTAATTTAAGTGTGGACTCAGGGTTCTTGTTAACAAATGTTTCTTCGGCAGCCACCTCATCTGGCTGGAATTTTTTAACTAAATCTAAAACACCCGAATGTAATTCCACTAGGCGTTCCGCGATATCTAGCCCTGCAGTCGAACAAACAACCCCATTGCCAACGTGCACCAAACGGCTACCGTCAATATCAATGATACCCCAGCCGGTCCTACGGAGCCCCGGATCAAGGCCAAGCAACCTTTTCTTCCCAGAGAAACCAGAATTCGCGAAAGTCATTAGACAACAAGTTTCGACATTATATCATCACTTATTTCGAAATTAGCAAAAACAGACTGCACGTCCTCATTATCATCCAAAGTGTCGAAAAGTTTAATCAATGTGGACGCCTGGTCTTCAGTCAGCGATATGTTGTTATGGGCTTTCCATCCAAGGCTAGCTGACTCAGGAGAACCAAAATGCACTTCAAGTTGCTCTCGTACGGAATTAAACTCCTCGGGCGAACAACTAAATTCGTGAAAACCCTCTGAAGAAGTAACGTTTTCAGCGCCAGCTTCTACGGCAGCCTCAAATACCTCATCACTCGTTCCTAAGTCCAACGGATATGAAATTAAACCAACGCGATCAAACATAAAACTAACACTATTTGTCTCGCCTAAATTACCTCCAAATTTGTTAAACGCCGAGCGAACTTCTGACGCGGTGCGATTTCGGTTATCCGTCAAAGCATCAACTATTATAGCCACTCCACCAGGCCCATATCCCTCGTACCGAATTTCATCATAATTTGTCTCTTCGCCCCCTCCTGTGGCTTTTTTTATAACTCTTTCTATGTTGTCTTTAGGCATGTTTGCTGCACGGGCGGCAGCGATAGCTGATCGAAGTCCCGGGTTTGCATCAGGATCGGATCCTGCTTTGACGGCCACTGTCAGCTCTCTTATCAAGCGAGTAAAAACCTTAGCCCGTTTCTTATCTTGTGCACCTTTCCGATGCATAATATTTTTAAACTGTGAATGTCCGGCCATATTTGTTTCCGTATAGCTTAATGAACGACAAAATTGTGGTATACAAACATTACCATACCACATCTAGCGTTGATACCATTTCTATCTTATTGTGTTTAATCACGCAAATTAGGCGATATTATGGCTATTCAAATAATATGTTTTTACCGCACTATGTGAAAATGAACTGAAATAGATCATTTGCTGTATATTAGGATGAAGGTAAAGCTTGACTTAAGAGCCCCCCTAAGCGAACTGGCTCTATACTTAAAGCTAGCCCTGTTCTGTCATCACTTACTATAAAACTGCCACAAACCGTAGCATCACCGCCGGCAGCATCCAATCTAGGACCAGGCATTTTTGATACAAACCGGTCAACTGGCGTTTCTTTTTTCATACCAATGACAGAATCATAATCACCACACATACCTGCGTCAGTTTGGTACGCTGTGCCCGTTGGCAAGACCATAGTATCAGATGTTGGGATATGCGTGTGAGTACCTATGATAGCAGATACACGTCCATCAAAATTATGTCCAAACGCCATCTTTTCACTAGTGGCCTCACCGTGCATGTCAACAAAGATAAAGTCTGCAACAGACCCCAAGGGCGAGTCATCTATCACTGCTTCAACTGCAGCAAAAGGATCGTCCAGCGGGTCCATAAACAAACGGAGCATCACGTTAATGACAAGAACTAAACGGCCATTCGTTGCGTGAAACAAACCAACACCACTCCCAGGACAGGTACTAGGGTAGTTTATTGGCCGCAAAAGCCTTGGCTCTCGGTCTATAAATTCTATTATATCCCGCTGATCCCATGCATGATTACCTGTCGTAACGACATCAACACCGGAGTTCAACAAATTTTCACTTATAGATGGTGTTATCCCGAACCCACCTGCAGCATTCTCTCCATTAACAATAATGAAATCTGGACGTAATATTTTTTTTAAATCAGGAAGTTTCTCAACTACCGCCGTTCGACCTGAACGCCCGACAACATCGCCTAAAAACAGGACGCGCATTACTTACTATCTCCCATAATATAAACTTGTCTTTCAGTTAGAATGGCGTCCAGTCTGCTATCATGCTGATCTCGAGGAACCTTTTCAACGATTTGATCGTCATAAGCCACTCCAATTGCAAATATTTTCTTTTCTTTCCTGAGTTTTGCTAGTGTCAAATCATAAAACCCACCGCCATATCCAAGTCTGAACCCAGCCTTATCAAAAGCTAATAATGGCACAAGCAGCCAATCTGGAAGCACAATTTTAGCGTTATCGGGAAGACATAATACACCATAATTATCCTTCACTAGTTTGATGTCTTTTGTCCATTTCCTAAAGAGAAGCGGATCACATTTCTTTGTTACTTCTGGCAAAGCTATAGAATATCCATTCCCACTTAGATGGTGGATCAATAAGCGGATGTCCAATTCCGATTTAAACGGCCAGAAAGCGGAGATTACAGCCCAAGACGGTGGGTTCCAGGTTTCAGTAAAGTTTTCCAACAGTCGTTGAGGAACAAACTCTCCAGCATTCCGCGCCAACTTTTGACGCCTAAACTCCGCATCACGCCTCATTATTCTTTTTTCCGATTTAATGTCGCTAAGCGAGGTCTCTTCAAAACTCATTTGTTTATCATACTTAAAATAAACAAAGAACGGAAGCCACCAAGATCGATGGCACTGAATATCCTCTGTGGCCTGATAATACAGGTGGGCACCGCTATACCAAGACCACGGTCTTGGCAGGGGCAGCTCCCAAAGGATGATTTATAGCCCCAGAGATAACTCGGCCTGTCGGGTCAGGTAGCAACCGTCCTACCCTCTTATAAAGCCTCATTCACCCAATCGGCAATCTTTTCTATTCTTTGAGATAATTCCTCAATTGAAGCTGCCATCTTGTTATCTGCTTCAGCTGTCTTTCCTTCAGCGGATTCTTTCGCCAAATCTCGATAATCCGCTAATTCGTCAGCGATAACTAAAGCCGCCATAACCAGTAGGCGGTTCTGCCCAACTTGCCCAACTTGATCGACTAACTCAATCACTTTTTCGTCAACTATTTTAGCAAGGTCTAACAATCTATCTTCCTGACCGTCCTCACAAGCTATTTGAAAATTTTGGCTATTTACGTTTATATCAACCTGAGCCACTGACATTAATCCTCTAAAACAAACTTCAGTCGATCGATTGTTTTTTCCAAGCCCTTATCTACTTGCTGGGTAACTGCAGTTAAGCGATCGCATTCGGCCTGCAACTCTGCTATCTGCGCTTGCCTATGATCCGATTCGCTCTTTCTTGATGAACTGGTTGCGACGGATGCTTCCAATCGACTAATCGATAGTTTGAGATGATCTAAAGCTTTGTCCAACGCACCCACAAGGTCACCCCCCAATTTTTGGAACAACACCAAAAGCAACAATATCTGCCATGTTACCCAACAGTCAACCATGCATCGTTATTACTATAAACCGTAGCAAAGATACCAGAGGATTTATTTTTTTCTGCTGCTCTTTAATTCGGAGAGGTGGATATTCTTTGCTTAAAGATAATCTTCCACTAATCTAATTTATTCTAAATTTCAGAGAAATGGTGGTCGTTGTAAGCAGTTTTTTATAAATTTAAATTTTTAGACATGTCTTATCGTACTTATAATTATTTAGAACATTGACACTTCAGAATAATAGACAGTTGACGTAAGCATAAAGGTCAGGGCATTTTCCATAGAAATGCCCTTTAACGGAAACTTCAACGAGTTGATTTGAGCTTTATCGAATGAGTCGACGAGATCATCGATAAAATTTGGTGAAACAGCAAGGTAAAGAATGAGCGTGGGAACTAATATAAAAAATAATATCACGACTGATCAACATTTTAGACTAGCTAACGCAATACGTGTTTTAGCCATTGACGCAGTTGAGCAGGCTAAATCGGGTCATCCAGGAATGCCAATGGGAATGGCGGATGTAGCGACAGTTTTATTTTCTAATTTTATCAAATTCGATCCCAAAAAACCAGATTGGCCTGACCGAGATCGATTTATATTATCGGCCGGACATGGATCAATGCTATTGTACGCCTTGCTGTATCTTACGGGCTATCCCGATATGTCTATCGATGAATTGAAAAATTTTAGACAATTTGGGGCAAGAACGGCTGGGCATCCTGAGTTTGGTGCGGCCACAGGAATTGAGACAACGACAGGACCTCTAGGACAAGGTTTTGCCAACGCGGTGGGCATGGCTCTGACAGAACGAAAACTTCAAGGACGCTTTGGCCCAAAATTAGTCAATCACCATACCTATTGTATCGCAGGAGATGGCTGTCTTATGGAGGGTATAAGCCACGAGGCAGCATCACTAGCAGGGCATCACCAATTAGAAAAACTAATAGTGATCTTTGATGATAATGGTATCTCGATCGATGGGCCGACGAGCCTAACAGTCTCTGAAGACACTTTAGCCCGATTTAATGCCTATGGCTGGCACACAATTTCTATCGATGGACATGACCCTGTCGCAATATCCCATGCACTTGAAGATGCAAAGTTATCGCCCAAGCCATCCTTAATAGCCGCACGCACCAAAATTGGATATGGCTCTCCCAACAAGGGAGGAACAGCCGGTTCTCACGGGGCACCATTAGGTTTAGAAGAGATCGCTCTTGTGAGGAACACATTAGACTGGCCCAACGAACCTTTTGATATTCCTGCCGATCTTTTAACAATATGGAGGGATATTGGGGATCGAAACGCCCACTTGCGAGATGCATGGACTAAACGTCTAAATAACACTGAACAAGTCGTGAAAAATGATTTCACTAACGCTTTGACTGGTGCAGTCAATAACGCCGTAAAGGAAGCCTTGAAAGCTCACGAGATAGCTTTGGTAAATGAACAGCCGAAAGTTGCCACAAGGGTAGCGTCTCAAAAGACTCTGGAAGTGCTAACACCAGTTTTACCAGAACTCCTTGGTGGGTCGGCTGACCTCACCGGATCGAATAATACCAAAACAGGGTCGCACAGTATACTCAACAAAGAAAACCCAAATGGTAATTATATCCATTTTGGGGTGAGAGAACACGCCATGGCCGCAGTGATGAACGGAATGGCGTTGCATGGCGGAATTATACCGTACGGTGGAACCTTTTTAGTCTTCACAGATTACTGCCGTCCATCGATCCGATTGGCGGCTCTTATGGGTTTACGAACAATTTATGTGATGACCCACGACTCAATAGGATTAGGGGAAGATGGCCCTACACACCAACCCATCGAGCACCTAGCGGCCCTTAGGGTTATCCCTAATTTAAATGTTTTTAGGCCAGCAGATTCGATAGAAACTATGGAATGTTGGCATCTTGCTCTAACGGCATTAAACACGCCATCTGTCATTGCATTGAGCAGACAAAATTTACCTTTAGTTAGATTGCAAGTCTCCGATACAAACTTATCTGGATTAGGTGGATATATTCTCAGAGAGACAAAAGCTGTAACCAGAGCGGTCACAATAGTAGCGACCGGGTCTGAAGTTTCATTAGCTATTGAAGCTCAAATCCAATTAGAAAAAGAGGGTATAGCAACCGCAGTGATTTCAATGCCAAGCTGTGAACTTTTTCGTTCCCAAACTCAACATTACCAAGACTCGGTCATTACGCCGGGATCTAAATTAATTGTTGTAGAGGCTGGTCTTCGGCAGAGCTGGGATAGAATGCTTGGAAGAAATGGTCAGTTTGTTGGAATGGATGGGTTTGGCGCCTCTGCACCAGCTGACAGCCTGTACAAACACTTCAATATCACCACCGAAGTAATAATCAAGTCTGCAAAGCAACAAATTTCTACCTAATCGTAAAACTAATAAAATATTAGCCAGGAGAAAAATATATGGCAGTCAATGTAGCAATTAATGGATTTGGGCGTATCGGGCGGTTAGTTTTACGCGCTCTTTATGAGAGTAATCGAGAAGATTTACGTATCGTTGCTATAAACGATCTTGGGTCAGTAGAAGCAAATGCGCATCTACTGAAATGGGACAGTAATCATGGTCGCTTTCCAGGGCATATTGTGGTTAAAGATGATACAATTGATCTTGGTCGAGGCCCAATAAAAGTCACCGCCGAGCGGGACCCCAGCAAATTACCACACAAGGCTTTAAACGTTGATATTGTTTTAGAATGTACTGGCATTTTTACCGATCGTGAGAAAGCTGCCATGCATTTAAAAGCCGGTGCACAGAGAGTTATTATATCTGCCCCGGCGAATGGGGCGGACTTGACAGTTGTTTACGGCGTTAACCACGATAAAATTAATTCTGAACACACTGTGATTTCCAATGCCTCGTGCACTACGAATTGCCTAGCCCCGGTAGCTTATGTTCTCAATAACTCTATAGGAATAACATCCGGCTATATGACAACAATTCATGCTTTCACAAGTGATCAGCCAACCTTAGACACTTTCCATGGTGATTTACATAGAGCGCGCTCTGCTGCTACGTCAATGATCCCCACCTCAACCGGTGCGGCCAAAGCAGTGGGACTGGTAATGCCGGAGCTACTTGGTAAATTAGATGGCACAGCTATTCGGGTACCAACGTCAAATGTAAGTCTTATAGACTTCAAATTCATCCCAAAAAGAAAGACTAATGTTAGTGAAGTGAATGAGGCTGTAATAGCCGCATCAACAGAAGGACCACTTAAAGGCGTCCTTGGCATAAACGAAGAACCCCTAGTCTCTGTTGACTTCAATCATAACCCACATAGTTCAACTTTCGATCTAAGCCAAACGCAGGTTATAGAAGGCGGGCTGGTAAGAGTATTATCATGGTATGATAATGAGTGGGGTTTTTCAAACCGAATGTCTGATACAGCTGCAGTAGTGGCAAAAACATTATAAAATCAGTAAAATGGCATTCTGAGAGACTTAAGGAGTAACAAAATGAAAATAACTAGAGCCGTAAAGCGTATCTTAAATAACTATGAAAGCGACTCGCCAGGAACAAAAGCAAATCTTGCTAGGATTTTGATGCAAGGGCGCTTGGGTGGAACAGGGAAAATCGTTATACTTCCTGTTGACCAGGGGTTCGAGCATGGGCCTGCAAGAAGTTTCGCCCCAAACCCCGACGCTTACGATCCACGTTACCATTTTCAATTGGCCTTAGACGCGGGTTTATCAGCTCACGCTGCACCTCTCGGAATGATAGAAGCGAGCGCAGACAGCTTTGCCGGCCAAATCCCTTCCATAATGAAACTCAATAGCTCGAATAGTCTTTCTCGTGAGAAAGATGCACCCAATCAGGCTATAACAGGTTCTGTGCAGGAAGCTTTGCGACTAGGGTGTTCTGCAGTTGGATATACTATCTACCCAGGATCCGATGCTGCATTCGATATGATGACAGATTTTAAAGAAATTGCTGAAGAGGCAAAGGCTTTTGGTTTGGCTGTAGTTTTATGGTCATATCCTCGTGGGGGAGGTTTGTCCAAGCAAGGTGAGACTGCAATAGATATAGTCGCGTATGCGGCTCATATGGCGGCCCTATCGGGTGCTCATATCATTAAAGTTAAGCCACCAACAAATCACATCGAATTAAGCGCTGCAAAAAAAGCCTACGAAAATAATGGGATCAAAATAGATACCCTTAGTGACCGTATAAAACACGTTATCCAATCGTCCTTTAATGGTAGAAGGTTGGTAGTCTTTTCAGGAGGCGAGGCTAAAGATTTAGATGGATTGTTTTCAGAAATCATACAACTTAGAGATGGTGGCGCTTCGGGATCAATCATAGGCAGGAACACGTTTCAGCGTCCGAGAAACGAAGCGGCAGCTATGCTTGATAAAATAATAAATATCTATAGAAACCGAGCGTAATCAATTTTCTCATGAGGGTTGGGGTGTTGTGTGCTTTGGGTTATAAATTTTAAATGGATAAAAAGTCAAAGTGTCAGCTCTACCTTATAACACCAGCCAGGTTTGATCTTAATTGGTTTTCCAAACGGTTAAATATCGCTTTGGATGCGGGACCAGTTGCCTGTCTGCAGTTGCGGCTCAAGAACGTAGAAGACGATGCCATTAAGCTTGCCGCAGAAGCACTTCTGCCTATCTGCCATAGTTATCGGATACCACTGATAATGAACGATAGGCCTGACTTAGCAATGGTTACAGGCTGTGATGGCGTGCATGTTGGGCAGGCTGATGTAAGCTATAATGAGGCGCGTTCAATTATGGGGTCAGACCTTACGGTAGGGGTAACGTGTAAAAATTCTAGACATTTGGCTGTAGAGGCGGCAGAAAGTGGGGCTGAGTACGTCGCCTTTGGAGCTTTTTTCCAAACTGAGACAAAACCTGAAGCTACCCCCGCAGATTTAAAAACAATCAAATGGTGGAATGACACTACTACAGTGCCGTCAGTAGCGATTGGCGGTATAACTGTTGATAACTGTAAGCCTTTAATAGCGTCGGGGACAGATTTTCTAGCAATAATAGACGGCGTTTGGAACTATCAAGATGGGGAAGCAGCGGCCGTAAAAGCTTTTAATAAGATGTTTGGTATGTATTCATAAAGAATTCGGAAAAGAAAGGGCCTATAGTTTGATGGACAGACTATCATCACCCTGTTAAAACGCCACGTCTGTTTTTTTATTCCCACGGAGTGTTCAGATGAAGATAAATGGAAATGCTATTCGTGTTGGTAATATTATAGAGCATAACAGTCGACTTTGGGTCGCTGTAAAAACACAGGCAGTCAAACCTGGAAAGGGCGGTGCTTTCAATCAAGTTGAATTAAAAGACATCAGAAATGGGAGCAAGCTCAATGAACGGTTTAGAGCAGATGCGCAAGTAGAGCGTGTCCGTTTAGAACAAACTAAGGCTCAGTTCTTATTCCGTGATGCAGATATGCTCACCTTTATGGACTCCGAGACATATGAACAAACTATTATCAATGTCGCACTATTAAGTGGGAAAGAAATCTATCTGCAGGACGGCATGGACGTAACTATCGAGAGTTTTGAAAGCGAGGCTTTATCCGTAATCCTACCGGACACGGTTATAGTGGAAATAGTAGAAGCAGATGCCGTAGTCAAAGGGCAGACAGCATCTTCGTCTTTTAAACCAGCCATTCTAGAGAATGGTGCCCGCATTATGGTGCCCCCACATATAGGAGCTGGTGTTAGGGTTGTTATAAAACCTGAGGACGGAAGTTACGTTGAAAGAGCTAAAGATTAGCCTAACAAGAGTTACAAATTGGAGAAGTTATGGCGACCCGAACAGCAATAATCAACGTCATGGCTAGAACTTGTTATAAAGCCTCGAAATCTCTTTTACGTGATTTCGGAGAGGTTGAACAACTGCAAGCATCACGAAAAGGCCCCAAAGATTTTGCAATCACTGCGAATTCAGCATCACAGAAAAAGATAAGTGAGGAACTTGCATATGCTAGACCCGATTATGGGCTTATTGTTAAACATGCAAAATCTACTGAGAGTAACGACCCAAAAAACAGGAAGTGGATTGTGGACCCACTAAATGGAATTACAAATTTTTTACATGGTATACCTCATTGGTCAATATCCATCGGTCTAGAGGAGGAAGGAGAATTGGTCGCGGGCGCTATCTATGATCCGACCAGAGATGAATTGTTTTGGGCTGAAAAAGGGTTAGGAGCATTTTTGAATGATAGCAGAATACGTATTTCTGAACGTCGAGATCTTGTGAATTGTTTAATAGCAACAGAGTTTCACTCAGAAGCCATTAATGCTGACGGACATAATGATTATATAGCTGAAATTGGAAACGCATCTGGAGCGATAAGAGATTTAGGTTCTACTTCCTTAGATCTAGCATATATAGCTGCCGGTAGATTGGATGGCTTTTGGCACCCCCAAATATTACCTTGGGAAATGGCAGCCGGTATTATTATTGTAAAAGAAGCCGGTGGATATATCACCGATTTAACCGGCGGCATCAAAATGTCTTATAAAACCGAAATATTAGCAGCAAATGCCAGAATTCACCATCGGCTATTACGATTAACAAAGGCAATTACAGACGAAAAAAAGAGTAGGCTGTAAAGTTTTATCAAAAATTAAACTTTCCTTTCAGTTGTAGGGATGAAAGTTTTGGGATAAAAATAAAAAAGACGACTTATTTCTCTGGAGTGATTTCATATGATGTGGAGGAATAACCCATTCATCCTCGGAATACTTTTCTTTGCAACTTGTATCCTACAATCAGTTCTGCAATTTAATCCCTCTGCAGCACAAGACACCGTCATCATAGGCAATGCGCCCGACCAAAGTGTAGAAATCAATTTTGAAACCTTGGATCAGATTACTAACACTGTAACCATTCCCGACCTATTTCTGCGGTCTGGTAGACTTAAGTACAATCAGTCTCTGGTGAAATCACAGAATGAGGGAAAAAATACTTATGGTAAAAATGATGAGAAAAAAAATAAAAATATATTGCCTCAACAGCCTTTTATACAATCCGCCCCAGTCGCATCCGTCGACCAAGGAACTAATTTTAATACGATAACAAGGGTGCCACCAAAACCCAAAAAGCAATCTTTGAAAACAGCACCTGTGGCAAAATCTGGGAACATTAAAATCAGTCCAAACCTTCTATATAAAAAAGAAAACAGCGCGGTTTCAAAGGCAGTTTCCATCAAAGACTTGAAGGAAGTTAAACGTAACTCCAATAAAATATTAGTATCCTTCAACCCTGAAGACAAAGAACTCCAAGAAAAGGCAGTCTTAAAACTCAATAAAATCGTCCGTATTATGAACCTAAATAAGAACCAGCGACTAGAGCTGACGGCTTACTCATCAGAAGACAGCGCAAGTAAAGCGAGACGGATGTCTCTAATGAGGGCGCTTACAATTAGATCCTTTCTAATTAAACGGGGTATCAGTAGTAGCAAACTAAACGTGAAAGCTTTGGGTAACAATACAGGTATAGGCCCGGTTGATCGTGTTGATATAATTTTACTTAACTAGTTCAAACAAGCATACTTGCGTCAAAGGTATTTCTGATAGCGAATAGCGAGGCGAACCGTGACAAATCCAAGCCACTATCTGTTTAGGATTTTATTTTTCGTATTAATGGTATTAGTCGTTGTCAGTTTTTTGATAACCCCGATAGCTAATGCTTTCATAGCAAATGTTGCTTTAAATGGAATGATACTGGCTGTCTTTTTAATTGGATTGATATTTATTGTTCGAAAAGTAGCACTTTTGAGGCCAGAAGCTGCCTGGATTTCAGCATTCAGAACGCTTAATGAAGCACGTTTAGCAAGACAGCCGCAACCAAAGCTTTTAGCTCCATTGGCGAATATGTTGGGGAATAAGGCTAATGGGAAGATCAGTTTATCAGCTAGCTCACTCAGCTCTTTGCTGGATAGCATCGATAGTAGACTGTCTGAATCTCGCGATACCTCAAGATATCTGATCGGACTTTTAATTTTCCTCGGATTACTTGGCACCTTCTGGGGACTCTTAGAAACAGTAGGTGCAGTAAGTGGGGTTATTGGGGACCTGTCCTTAAAAGGGGATAACTTAGAAAACGCGTTTGCAAATCTGAAACATGGATTAGAAGCGCCGTTATCGGGCATGGCAACAGCATTTAGCTCATCATTATTTGGATTAGCTGGATCACTTGCACTAGGTTTTATAGACTTACAACTTGGACAAGCACAAAACCGATTCTACAATGATTTAGAGGAGTGGCTTTCTGGGATAACAAAATTAAGTGCTGGTATAGGTATAAATAGCGATAGCGACGCTTCTGCTAGTGCCTACCAAGCAGCACTCTTCGAACAAACTGCAGAGAGCCTCGATCGCCTACAAAGGGTAATGGTCCAAAATGAGGATGAGCGACGCGAGAGCAATCAGCATTTAGTTAAACTAAATGATACCCTTCTGTTATTGGCAGATAAACACGAGATCCAAACTCAACTTATAAGTAAAATTAGTGAGGGCCAGATAGCACTAAACTCAAACCTGTCCAAAGCGATCGATCCGTCGTCAGATAAGAACAAAGAAGAACTCCGTCTACATATCCGCAATATTGAGAAGCAACTAACGCAACTGATCAATGAACTTCGATTGGGCAGGGATAAATCCGTGGAAGAGATCAGACAAGAAATTAGACTTCTCGCCCGAACTATAGCTGTTTTAGCTGAAGAGGCAGAATAATGAGAGGGGTCATGAACACATGGCGACCTTAATTCGCCGAAAAAGAACCCAGGAAACCAATATCTGGCCTGGTTTCGTTGATGCACTCGCGGCTCTATTGATGGTTATAATCTTCGTATTAATGATATTCATCGTGGCACAATTTTATTTGACACAGTTACTCTCTGGTCGCGACGATGATCTAGCCAAATTACAGGGCCAGATCCTAGAGTTGGGTGAATTACTATCGGTACAAAGAACAACTAATAATAAACTGGAAAACAGTATTGAGCTTCTAAATGAACGGTTAGTCACGTCAGCGACAGAAAAAGATACACTAAACTCAAAGCTCTCAGAGTTAATTGTTATAAACGAAAACTTAGGGGCAAAAACAAGCGCGCTAATGCACCAAAACGATGTTTTGGAGCAGGATCTAAAAAACTCTAATTTATCCATAAATCTTCATAAATCTGATCTAGAAACAGCACTCACACAATTGAAAGATATTCAGATTAAACTTGAATTAAAAACCAAGGAGAAGCAGGAAACACAAAAAAAACTCAACACGGCTAGAAAGTTTAACACACTAACATTATCTGACTTAGACGAAGCTAAGGATTTGCTGCAGAAAATCATATTCAAACTGTCAAAAGAAAAACTTCATCTAGTCAACCTTAAAGAATTAAATAAGAAACTCGAAATAAAGCATGCTTCGTCTAATAGTCATCTAAACTCTCAGATCATAGCCCTCCGCCGTGAGATATTAAATCTTAGTAAAATCCTTGAGATATCTGAAGTAAAGAACAAGGAAAAAAATGTCAAAATAGTTGACCTTGGAAAAAAGCTTAACCGTGCGTTAGCCTCCAAGGTACAGGAATTAGCAAAATTTAGATCTGAGTTTTTTGGACGACTTCAAGCTGTACTCAAAAATAGACGCGACATTAGGACAGTAGGGGATCGTTTTGTTTTTCAGTCGGAAGTACTGTTTGGTTCCGGCGCATCAGATATAGCAACCGATGGACAAAAAGAACTCAAGCAATTAGCACGTACACTAAATGAAATAGCACCGGAAATACCAAATAAAATTAATTGGATTCTGCAGATAGAAGGACACACAGACCACATCCCTATTTCCAATGGGCGCTTTCAAAGTAACTGGGATCTTTCAGCAGCGAGAGCTATTTCGGTTGTAGAATTTCTCATAAAACAGGGCGTTCCAGCTGGCAGGCTTTCTGCAACCGGCTATGGAGAGTTCCATCCCCTCGATAAAAGGCGGGACGAAATAGGCAACAGAAGAAATAGAAGAATAGAAATGAAATTAACCCAACGCTGAAAATGAATTCAAACCCTAGTCGTTGGTCGAATTTAAATCAAACTGAAGCTGAGCTAATCTTGCATAGAGCGGGCAGGACTTTAGTAATTGCTCATGGGAACCACTTGCAATAGCGCGACCTTCTTCCATAACAATGATACGATCAGCCCTGAGAACGGTTGCCAGTCTATGGGCTATTATCAAAGTTGTCCTGCCAACCATTATTTTATCAAGAGCCCTTTGAACAAAACGTTCACTTTCAGCATCTAAGGCACTAGTTGCTTCATCCAACAATAAGACAGCTGGGTCTCTTAATAGAGCTCTAGCGATAGCTAGTCTCTGTCTTTGACCTCCAGAAAGTTGCACGCCTTTCTCTCCTAAGTTTGTCTCAAAACCGTTGGGTAGTTTCTCTATAAACTCTAGTGCATTAGCAGACTCGGCAGCTAATTTTATTTCCTTTTCTGTAGATTCAGGCCTTCCATACCGGATATTTTCTATCACATTGTCTGAGAAAATAACTCCGTCTTGCGGGACAAGGCCAATTTTCCTTCGCACTATTTTTGGGTCTGTCTGATTTAATGAAACCCCTTCTAGCTTAATAGTCCCATGATTAGGATCATAAAACCGAAGCAAAAGTTGAAATACTGTTGTTTTACCTGCGCCAGAAGGACCAACAAAAGCCACAGTCTCTCCAGGTTTTATCTCTAAATTAAAATCGTTTAATGCTAACTGGTCTGGTCTTGATGGGTAATAAAAGTTGACCTTATTAAAAATGATTGCACCAGTGACTTTTTTGGGAAGGCTTTTGGGTTCCAGTGGAATCGGGATATTTGAGGTAACTAATAACAGTTCATTTAATCGATCCATCGCACCGGCCGCTCTTTGGAGTTCACCTATCACTTCAGATAGCGCACCAGTCGATCCAGCAACAACAATAGCGTAAAAGACAAAAGCAGACAGTTCTCCCGGAGAAATGTTACCTGCAAGAACATCACGACCACCAATCCACAACACGATGGCAACAGCTCCAAAAATAAATGCAATAACTACAGCCGTAAGCAAAGCCCGTTTGCGGACCCTTTCGATCGCTGTGTCAAAAGCTGTTTCTACCCTTTGCGTAAATTTTATTTTATCTAAACTTTCATGGCTAAAGGCCTGAACTATCCTTATTCCTGATAGAATTTCTTCTACATGGGAACCTAAATCAGCTACTCGATCCTGTGAATTTCGACTTAATATTCTTACTTTTCTTCCTAACACTATTATTGGTATTACAACAAAAGGGATAACTAACAGAACGAGTCCAGTGAGCTTTGGACTTGTTATAAGTAACATGACCATGCCCCCAAAGAACAACAATAGATTACGAAGAGCGATAGAAACAGATGAACCAACCACGGTTTGAACCAATGTTGTGTCGGTACTAATTCTTGATAAGATCTCACCCGTGCTACGTGTTTCAAAAAAACCTAAATTCAAACCTATCACGTGATTAAAGACTGCTACCCTCAGGTCAGCCACCACGCGTTCGCCTACCCATGATATTAGGTAAAACCGTGCATAACTGGCGCCGGCTAGCAACACAACTACTGCAACCAGTACGACCACCGCGCGGTCTAACAAAAGTGGATTTCCGGCAGCGAAACCCTCATCAATAAGAAGACGAAGCCCTGCCCCCATCGCTAAGACTGTAGCAGCAGCAAATAAAAGCGCGACCGCAGCTCCGCCTAATTGAAGTCGATAAGGGGTGATATATGGCAATACCATCTTTAAGGCAGAAATACTCTTACCTTCTTTGATATTTTGTTTATCCCTTGGTTGCACTTTATACGACTACCTTTCGATATTTTATTCATTTGCACTTTATTGCCCACCTCACAAGAATACAATGATCAGGATTTATAGATTTTGTTACCTCTTGTGCTACAAACAAGAAAGAGGTATACCACCGGTCGAGGTAGGATTTACCGCTACAACTAGCGTGTCGGAGGAAATTATGAAGGCTGATATTCATCCTGATTATCATATGATTAAGGTCGTAATGACTGATGGTACTGAATATGAAACTCGATCCACATGGGGATCGGAAGGCGACGTAATGCGACTTGATATAGATCCAAAATCCCATCCAGCATGGACCGGTGTCCGTCGAATACTTGATAGTGGTGGCCGTGTAGCTCAGTTCAACAAGAGATTCGCTGGCCTAGGGGTAAAAACAGAGTAGAGTTTGTGAAATCAATACTTAAGGCGCCGTTTTGGCGCTTTTTTTTTGAAAAAATAAATTTTTCTCTTGAAAACATCCAGTGTAATAACGACATGTAAGTCTGGAGATGCTCATGAAGAGATCTCTGTATTAAACAATCCGGCCTTGATGGCGGATTAACCTAACGTCCACTTTGCTTAAAGGAGAAATTGGATATGAATAGCATAGATTTTACCCCCGTGTTTCGCTCTACTGTTGGTTTTGATAGGATGGCTCGTCTCGTTGACGCTGCATTCCAAGCGTCTGAAACAACTACACAACAAAGCTATCCCCCATATAATATCGAGAAAATTGATGAGGACACCTATCAAATATCGATGGCTGTAGCTGGATTTGCGGAACCGGATATTGAGATTACTGTAAAAGAAAACAGTCTTTTTATAAGTGGAAAGGTAGCAAAATTAGCACAAGACCCCAAAAAAATATTCCTTCACCGTGGTATTGCGGCCCGTTCATTTGAACGCCGCTTTGATTTAGCCGATCATATTATCGTCACGGGGGCTGGCTTGGAAAACGGCCTACTCCATATAGATTTAGTCCGGGAAATCCCAGAAGAGAAAAAGCCTCGTAAAATTAAGATCGGAAAAGGGCAACCAAAATTAGCACCTAGAGCCGCATAGTACTGTAGTACTAGTTTTTAGAAACCTAGGATAGAGTATATCCTAGGTTTCCCTGCATTCTAGTATATTAATTTTTTACTAAAAGCTTTTGCAAAGCATCTCGTCTTTCGGAAGGTATACTTGTTGGAGCCTGTGTGAATCTATCGACGTAAACATGCACAAAATAACCTATCGCTGCCGGTACGACTTCATCGTTTAAAAACAAACCTATTTCATAAGTCACACTTGTTGTCCCTATACGATTAACCCGCAATCCAGCATTAACGACGGCAGGAAACGGAATTGACTTGAGAAATGTACACTTTGTTTCCACAACTAAGCCTATGATAGAAGATTTTTGTGGCTCTAGTCCGCCGCACCGTATCAAATGTTCTGCGACCGCTGTGTCAAAATATGAGTAATACTGCACGTTATTAACATGGCCATAAACATCTACATCAATCCAACGCGTAGGTATTTTCGCGAACCAAACAAAACCGTCCCGTGTTTGACTAATAAAGGTGTCTGCAGTCAAGTGATCGATCCTGCAAAAAATTTAATTAACGCGTCGAGTGTCTGCTCTGGTTGCTCAACCATCATCATATGCCCAGCATCGTTCAAAGTTACTGTCGTAGATATTTGCAGGCTTTCTGACATTTTTTTTGTCCCTCTAGGTGGAGCCATTTTATCGTTTGACCCAATCAAGAGTAGGGTGGGGCAAAGCACCTCAGCGCAGGCTTCGAGCCCATTCTCCCAACTATTACAAGCATTCAGATCGTTACCCAGAACGCCTGCCCCACTCGCCTCCAGTAGCCTCATACTTGCACCGGTAATCCATGAACCAGGTGACCGATTTCCACCTATTTGAGCCTTTGAACCAACACCCCAACCGACTATAGTCTCATACGCGCTATGCTCATTTTTTTGCGCTGCCTCAAGTAACCTGGGGTGAACTTGAAGATGAGGCAGCGTTCCTACTAGAGCTAGTTTTGATATTTTTTTTTGCAGTTTTGCAGCGCAATCAAGAGCAATCAATGAGCCCATCGAATGCCCTATAACATGAATATTACCAGCATCTAATGTATTTATTAGTTTCGATACCCATTGTGTATATTCAGGGATAGAAACGGGGGAAGTCCCCTGAGACCGTCCATGCCCGGGCAAATCAGGGTTTAGAACAGAATACCCATGGTGAGCAAAAAATCTCGCCTGCATTGACCATACTGTATGATCCATACCTGCACCATGAAGCATTATTAAAGTAGGCTTATTTGCGTCAAACTCTTTTCCACCAGTAGCAACAAAGACATTGTGTCCATCAACTAGTAATTCCATGATTATACCACTTTAGTTTTGGTAGCTGCATAAAGGGCTTGCTTAAGGTCGGCTATCAAATCATTAACATCCTCGAGTCCGACAGAGAGACGAATTAAGTCCTCCGTCAAACCAGCTGCCTTCATTGTTTCCCCATCCATTTGTTGGTGGGTTGTACTAGCCGGATGTATAACAAGTGATTTCGCATCCCCTACATTTGCCAAATGTGACCAAAGCTCCAAACGTTCTATAAACGTCCGACCCGCTTCTCTGCCTCCTTTTATACCGAAAGCAATCATTGACCCTGCTCCTTTAGGCATTAATTCTGATGCTAATTCTTTATCGGGGTGGCTATCTAGCTCTGGATAGGCAACCCATTCAACGGCAACTGATTCCGTCAAGAACTTTACTATTTTGCGGGCGTTTGAAACATGTCTTTCCATTCGTAACGGTAAAGTTTCAACACCCTGAAGGAGATGGAATGCTGTTGTTGGTGACATACAGGCCCCAAAATCCCTCAACCCCTCTGCTCGAGCTCGCATTATAAAAGCTTGCGGGCCAAACTCTTCAGCAAAATCTAGACCATGATACCCAGCATACGGTTCAGTAAGAGTTGGAAATTTTCCTGAGCTTTCCCAGTCAAATTTACCGCCGTCAACTAGAACACCCCCTATTGCAATGCCGTGTCCCCCAAGCCATTTCGTAGCTGAATGGAATATTAAATCTGCACCATACTCAAATGGCCGACAGAGGTGCGGTGTAGCAAAGGTAGAATCAACCATTAAAGGGATACCTGCAGTATGCGCGATTCGTGATAACTTAGGTATATCTAAAACCTCTAAACCTGGATTTCCAATAGTTTCTCCAAAAATCAATCTCGTCTCTGGCCGAATAGCTTTTTTAAACCCTTCAATATCTCTTGGATGAACTTTTGTTGTTTCAATACCGAACCGTGGCAGTGTATGGCTAAATAGGTTGTGGCTACCACCATATAATGCACTGGAAGCCACTATATGACTTCCTTGCCCCATCAGAGTTAGTATTCCCAGAACTAGAGCTGCATGACCACTAGCTGTTGCCACAGCACCTACCCCCCCTTCCAAAGCGGCTATACGTTCCTCTAGCACCGCTACTGTCGGATTAGATATTCGGGAATAAATATGCCCAGCTCTTTCTAAATTAAATAATGAAGCAGCATGATCCACATCACGAAAAACATACGAACTTGTCTGATAAATAGGAACTGCCCTAGCACCAGTATCCGGATCAGGCTTTTGCCCTGCATGTAACGAAAGCGTATCGAAGTCAAAAATATTTCCAGAAGACCCCATTTAAAACTCCCAATTTCACAAATTTTTTTCTGAACTTGAGATCTAAAGTATTCTTAAACCACAAATTAGAACCTGTTATATCTTAGAATTTTTTAGCTTAATTTTTCTCATCATTAATTAAATCATTCCTCTCATCAACTATATACAAGATTTTAGACATAGTTTAAATAGCTCCGATTATCGGCTAGTCTTACTAAATTAAAGGTTCCAAATATGTCTGCTTTTTTTAGAATTTTGATATTAACCGGAATTGGCGCTTTCGTTGCAGCCCCAGCTCTTTCATCTTCTATTACTATCGAGAAGGCGTTTGCAAGGACCTCCATAGGCACCGCAAGAAACAGTGCTGCGTTCATGTCGATAACAAACCATTCAGATAAAGAAGATCGATTGCTTGCAGTTAAAACAAAAATAGCATCTAAACCCAGTCTTCATAATCATATAAATGACAATGGTATAATGAAAATGCGACGAGTCGAATATGTGACTATTGCAGGGAGTGACAGATTTGAATTAAAACCGGGTGGCTTTCATGTAATGCTTATGGGACTCAAAGCGCCTTTGATAGAAGGCAACCAATTCAACATGACACTTATTTTCAAGAATGCTGGGGAGATCTCTGTTTCAGTAAAAATAAAAAAACTTGGTGCTATGAGCCATAATCATAAGAAAAAGCACACCCATTAGAAAGATTATCTTCCAAACCTAGATATCGCCACCCGTATGATTTCAACCATGGATAGATCTTATTCACCTTATGGCTTCAGCGATTGCATCTCCGAGGTCTTTGGTATTCGCTTGACCACCTAAATCTGGTGTTTTAGGCCCACCTCCAGACACAACCTCTTCAATGGCCCGCACTATTTCATCTGCAGCTTCACTATATCCAAGATGCTCCAACATCATCGAACCAGACCATATCTGTCCAATGGGATTTGCGATCCCTTTCCCCGCTATATCTGGAGCGGAGCCATGAACAGGCTCAAACATCGATGGCAAGTCTCCATCTGGATTTATATTAGCTGAAGGGGCTATTGCGATTGACCCTGCAATAGCAGGACCAAGGTCCGATAAAATGTCACCAAATAAATTAGACCCCACAACGACGTCAAACCAATCTGGATGCAAGACAAAGTTAGCGGTCAATATATCGATATGATATTGATCTGTATCTAAAGAAGGATATTCTTCAGATATAGCGGCAAATCGTTCATCCCAATATGGCATCGTGTGGATGATACCGTTGGACTTTGTTGCTGAGGTTACTTTTTTTCTTCCTATTTTTTCACACAAGTCGAATGCATATCTGAGTATTCGATCAGTTCCAAATTTAGTAAAAACCGATTCTTGAACAGCGACCTCATATTCAGTGCCTCTGTGAAGCCTGCCTCCAATTTCAGAGTACTCACCTTCGTTGTTTTCTCTAACAACCCAAAAATTAATATCCTCTGGACTTCTATTAGATAAAGGACATGGCATCCCCTTAAGCATCCGAACAGGTCTCAAGTTCACATATTGTTTCATTTCTCTCCGGATAGGAATTAAAAGTCCCCAAAGAGAGACGTGGTCTGGAACCCCAGGATATCCACATGCACCAAGAAAAATAGAATCAAAATCCTTTAAAGTTTCAATGCCATCATCAGGCATCAGTTTTCCGGTTTTGTGGTAACGTTCGCAACCCCAATCATATTCTATAAATTCATAATCAAGATCGTATTTAGCGCCTACGGCTTCCAAGACCTTTATACCCTCCGGCACGACTTCCCAACCAATACCATCTCCCGGTATGACCGCTATTTTAAGCTTCGACATAGCTCTGATCTCCATTTAAGTTATAATACCTTATACGGCAGATAAATCGTCGGAACAATTGAAGTCATAATTTATTTTATCACGGTGAATCACATGGCACTCAAATCTTTGTCGGGGAAAATTGCGCTTGTAACTGGAGCGGGTCAAAATATTGGACGCGGCATAGCCCTAAGCTTATCTGCATCTGGAGCAACAATAGTCGTAAATGGACGGGATAATAAAGGTCTTGTCTCGGAAACAGTAGCAGAAATAAAAAAAAATGGAGGAAATGCGGTAGGATATATGGCCGATATATCAGATCCCATTTCGGTCAAAACTCTAATAGATAAAATAAAAAGTGACCTTGGTGGACTTGATATATTAATTTGTAATGCAGGCTTGCGACGGCAAACAAAATTTCTGGATATGTCTTTTTCCGAATGGCGAGAAATTTTATCTGTGGCGTTAGATGGCGCTTTTCTTCTTACAAAGGCTGCCGTTCCGCTATTGATGGACAGGGGTGGCGGTTCTATTGTCGCTTTATCGGGCATATCTCACCATATTGGAACAGTAAACAGGTGCCATGTATCTGCGTCAAAGGCTGGATTAGAGGGATTGATGCGCTCACTTGCGATTGAGCTTGCACCTTATGGTATAACCTGTAATTGCGTTGCTCCAGGAATGATAAATACTGTACGTGGAAAAGCATCTGGGGAACGCCCAACTAATTCTGGTGGAAATACCATACCTATGCAACGAATGGGTAGTGTTGAGGAAGTCGCCTCGTTAGTTAATCTCATTGTCGGTCCGAATGGAGGTTTTACAACAGGCCAAACTCTACACATTAATGGTGGGGCTTTCCTAACCTAAAACGTTTGACCCTAATAAGGAAAACATAAATATTGCACATATAATTATTTTAAAGATTAAAGTGAGAGAAATTTGATGATTGATCTACGCAGCGATACGGTGACCAAACCAACACCTGAAATGTATGATGCTATGGCAAAAGCGGTAGTTGGTGACGACGTTTACGGAGACGATCCAACAATAAATGAATTAGAACAAACAGTCGCAGAAATGCTAGGCTTTGAAGCTGGCATGTTTGTCACGTCTGGCACACAATCAAACTTCACAGCATTATTAACCCATTGTGGTCGTGGCGATGAGTATATTATCGGGGAAACTTATCATGTTTATAAATCCGAAGCAGTGGGTACTGCAGCGCTTGGGGGTATTATCCCGCAAACTATTCCCGTAAAGAACGATGGCTCCGTCGATATTGATTTAATAGAGTCTAAAATTAAACCAGAGGACATGCACTTTCCAAGAACTAAGCTAATATGCTTTGAGAACACCTATAATGGAAAAGCTTTGTCCCCAGATTATATGACAACAGCAGCTAATGTTGCATCCAAACATGGACTATCATCCCATTTAGATGGAGCCCGTTTAATGAACGCAGCGATTGCTTACGGTTGTTCACCAAAAGATCTCACTCGCGGTTTTACTACAGTTTCGTTATGCTTATCAAAAGGATTAGGAGCCCCGGTTGGATCCGTACTTACAGGCAAATCTGACTTTATAAAAGAGGCTCGAAGGGCAAGAAAAATGCTGGGTGGGGGGATGCGTCAAGCAGGAATACTTGCCGCCTGTGGTTTGGTGGCCGTCCAAACACAGATTGATAGATTAGAAGAGGACCATCGTTTAGCATCTCGCCTAGCAACTGAACTAGCACAAATCCCTGAGGTCCAAACAGCACCTGAAGGGGCGAATACTAATATGATTTTTATTGAAGTCCCAGAGGCAGACCGTGATCCTCTCAAAGAGTTTCTCAAACAAAATGGCATCCTGATAGGGGGACGTCCCCCTACTTTTCGTTTGGTATTGCATAGAGACATTAAGGAAAAAGACATTCCTATGATAATCTCTGCATTTTCTAAATATTTTCGTAGCTAGGTTTAATAAACTGATCACATCTTCCACGGCATCAAAAGTCTAGGCTTAAAAAGGCTGGCTAATAGTATACAGCCTAGAAAAGAATAAATACCGCATGCGAGAGAGATGTGCTCAATATTTGTACCTGAGTCTATTAACCACCCAAAGACAGCCGGCCCAAGAGCGCTTGCTATAACTTGAATGCCCGCTACCATAGCTTTAATGGATCCTAAATGTAAAACGCCATAGAGTTCCGCCCAAACTGTCGATATTATTGTAGCAGTTGCGCCTCCAGTTATCCCTGCTAACGCCATAAAGGCGATAATAGTGGCGGAGGCATCAAAATAAGCCAAAACGAATGTGGCACAAATCATGGGCACCATGTAAAAAGGTGTTAAACTTAATGCTCCATATCTATCAACCAACATGCCGGTGACTACTGACATTGCCACTTGGCATGTTGCATATATAACAAAACACGAGGCATAAACGGATAGATCCCACCCTTTTATTTCGGTTAAATGAACTTGGTGAAAATTTAATCCAGTAATCACAAAAGCGGTGGACATCATAGCAATCATAGCAAGGAAAAACCTCATATCTTTAAGGACCTGGATCCGTGTCCATTGCCTTCGTTTATTGCTAAGGTCTAGGTTTTTTATTTTTTTATTAGTGGCCAAAAAATTTTCATGCCTAACTCTGTGACCTTTTAAAAGCCAAAATAATAATGGGGGAACAAGAGCAAACAAAATAATTGCGCTGAATAGCCAAACGCTTCGCCACGGTACAATAACAAGAACTAGAACAGACGCTGCCGGAAATATTGCTTGCCCACTCGGGAAGCCAAGTGCCGCGAGACTGACAGCACGCCCCCTACTATTGTCATCAAAATATCGTGCCATGGTGACGGTGGCAGCTTGGCTCAAGAGGCCCTGCCCTGTAATCCGAAGTAAAAAGATAGACACCGTAAGCATTATTATACCTTGGGCAAAGGATATAGAAAGACATGCAACGGCCATCCCAAGACATAAAAAGAATGAATAAGAGCGAAGATCAAATCGGTCTATTAATTTACCTAACCAAATTAATAACAAACCACTACTTAAAGTTCCAATCGCGTATATATTCGCAAATTCACCATGGCTGAGATCAAAAGTAGCTCTAAGCTCACCGCTATACATAGCAATATAAAAAGTTTGGCCAAAAGTCGAAATAAAGGCTGTAAAATAGCCGAACCCCAGAAATCGAACGTTACTCTTTACAAACTGAAAATACTGCAACATTGCTGCCTTAAACCCAAAATCAGACAAAGTGTCGTCTCAAGGGGTTAATAATAATATAATTTTTAGAATCTGAAACCTCAATAAAGTAACACGGCATCTACCACTTAATCTCTAGAATAATAGTTGTAACAGAAAATAGTAGCTTTGGCAGAATTGGTTATTACAGATTAATTATTTGTAAATTACGGACTGAACAAAACTCCTATTCGAATCAACAATTCGTGTAAATGCTTTCGCCGCCTTATCCTCATCGCCCTCCGCAACCGACCTCGCTGCTTGGCCATGCATTCTTGATATGAGGCGGGTATCACCAACCATCCTTGTATGCGCAAACCAGAACCTCCGCATTATAGGCTGTAACAATCTACACATTTTATTAGCGTGCTCATTTCCCATCGCAAGCATACAAAGATTATTAAAGTCACTATCAAGGCGAACTTGGGCAACAACATCATTTCTTTCTGCTATGTCATCGAACTCTTCCGCTAAGCGTGAAAATTCTAACCTCTGCTCATTCGTAGCTCTTACGGCAGAGCTTCGAGCGACTAAGTCATCAAGCCCTCTATTAACTTCTAAAAGTCTTAAGACTGAACATGCATCAAGATCTGAGACCTTAATCCCACGGCGAGGTAAAACGTTTAAAAGACCAGCCATGGCGAGCCTTTGAATTGCTTCCCTAACTGGTGTCCTTCCGAAACCAATTGATTCTGAAAAATCCTTCTCAGTTACTATTAGTCCAGGAGAAAATTCCAGCAACACTATTTTTTCTTCCAACTGATGATATGCGATCTCTGTTTGGCTATCTGGCGCTTGATATTCACACTTTGAAAGGTCTATGGCCAAACTATGTCTTAATTCCATAAATTAGACCTCTATTATTTTAAAAAACTGCGCGGAAATAATGCCTCGCTTCTAACACGATTATACAGACTACTTGGAATCTATTGTAGTGGTGTCCGACAAACATCAGATAGGTGAATGATACTAAACAGTCATAGAGCCAACGACGGTCGTCCTGTGCATTACGCGTTTATCAATTTTTTGCCAAGGACGCCCTCGATGCAAAGCGCACCTATTATCCCATATCACTAGATCATTGCGTTTCCACGTATGCTTATAGATATATTTATTATCAGTTATATGCCTGTTAAGTTCGATAATCAGAGTGCGGCCCTTTTCTAGGGGCCATCCCTCGACATAGGAAGCATGGGCACCGAGGAATAAGTTTTTCCTTCGGTTTACTGGGTTGATACGGATCATAGCTTGTCTGACAGGGGGCAATTCGTGCCTATCTTCCCTATCTAAGAGGCTTGTATCTATCAAACTTCTCGAGTAGGCAAAGTCGTGTATGCATATCAAATGTTCGAGTTCATTTTTTTGTTTATCATCCAGACCATCGTAAGCAGCGCGCATGCTAGCAAATTCGGTCTCCCCCCCTTCCGACGGGACCTCTCGACCCGATAATAATGACATCATTGCCGGTACTGGTTTAAAAGAACTATCTGTGTGCCACATTTGATTTCCAGTGTTGAAAACCATTCTTCTATCTTCGGGCGCAATAACCTCACCACCTTTGCCAACATTCGTCAGTACCGTGACTGGTTTTCCTGCACCACTCTGTTTCTTTGAGTTTATTGTCTTTTCTAATTCTCCAAATCTCTCAGAAAATATGATTTGCTGTTGGTCCGTAAGAGGTTGATCTGGGAAAACTAAAATAGAGTGTTGTTCAAACGCTGTTTTGATATCTGCAAAGTCGCCTGATGGAATCTTTTGACTTAAATCGACACCGCGAATTTCTGCTGCGAAATTATCCGTTAATCGATTAACCAAAATAGTCATCTTTAACTCCAAATCTATTTAACTTCTGATCTAGTAAAAAACCATCCCGCAAAATCACAGTATTTGCAAAAATAGAAACGATCTACCCCAATTATGCTGTAATACATTAATTATCCTCATATAGATCTATTGACCAAAGACTTGGCTAAATATTATTAAGGTTTATAGATTTATCTTATTTTTATGACCCTGTGATTGTTTTATAATGAAAACTCAGAACCTTTTTACACTCGGCATTGATATTGGCGGAACCTTTACTGATCTCGTAGCGCTAAACTCATCAACCGGTTTTTGCGAGACAGCAAAAGTCTTAACTACTCCAGCCACCCCCCAAGTCGGTGTGGAAAATGGATTAGCCGAACTTCTCCCCAAAATAGGTGGTGGCAATAATATATCACGTGTAGTCCATGCAACAACGTTATTCAGTAATGCACTGATTGAACGAAAAGGTTCAAAAACAGGATTAGTTACCTCTGATGGATTTAAGGATACACTAGAACTACGTCGTGAACGCAAATACGATATCTATGATCTCTTTTTAACTTTTCCCGACCCATTAGTTTTCAAAGATTTGCGATATGAGGTTTCAGAACGGATTACAAACACAGGACAAATTGTTACGAAACTCGATGAAAAGGCGTTTATTGGCATAATAGCAAGGCTCAAGAAACAAGGAGTTGAATCTATAGCCATATCATTCGTTAATTCTCACATCAACCCGGCCCATGAGCAAGAGGCTGGCCAATTAATTGCCTCTCACTTTCCGGAGTTATCTATTACTTTATCCTCGGATATCGGACGCGAACCTGGAGAATTCGAACGCACATCCAGCGCCGTAATAAATGCCTTTATAAAGCCCTTAGCCAGTCAATATATTGACAGGCTTCAAAACGTTTTACTCAACCTAGATATACAAGCCCCCTTGATGTTAATGCTGTCTAACGGTGGACTTACCCATTTAGATGAAGCGAAAAGAAGGCCTGTCCAATTATTAGAGTCAGGTCCTGCCGCTGGTGCACTCTCCGCAGCCTTGATAGGTGGAAAGGCTGGAGAAAATAGACTTTTGGCTTTTGACATGGGAGGCACAACGGCAAAGCTTGCCATTGTGGATGATGGCAGTCCAGAAGTGACTTTTTCTTTTGAGGCTGCTAGAGAACGTCGATTTGCTCCTGGCAGCGGGCTCCCAGTCCGTATAACAACCGTGGAGTTGGTCGAGATCGGTGCGGGTGGTGGTAGTATAGCCAAAAAAGATAGCCTTGATCTGTTAAAAGTGGGGCCCAAAAGCGCCGGGTCAGTTCCTGGGCCTGTTTGTTACGATCGTGGCGGCGTTGATGTTACTGTCACGGACGCCGACTTGCATCTGGGATATTTAGACGCGTCGGGTTTTTCCGAAGGTACTTTGAGTATCAATATGCCAAAATCAGTAGTAGCACTGGAAGCTCTTGGTAGAGCATTTAAAGTTTCGTCCAGTAATATAGCGTTAGGCATTCATCAAGTAGTATGTGAAAACATGGCAATGGCTGCACAAGTTCATCTAGCAAAAAAAGGTCGTGACCCCAGAGATTATGCACTGTATGCAACCGGAGGTGCCGCTCCTGTACATGCCTGTGCCGTAGCCGAGCGTCTTGGAATTAGCCGAGTTATTATTCCTCCAGCTGCTGGAGTTGCGTCTGCTTTAGGACTGACCCTTGCACCGGCTCGTGTAGATAGGAGCATTAGTGTTGGAAGAATTATACAGGACATAGAATCAAAAGAATTAGAAGGCTTATTTTCAAAGCTTGAAGATGAAGCTGCTCAAATCATATCACAATCTATCAAAACATCTAAAATTTCGAAACGCCGTTTAGCTGAATTGAGATATTCCGGGCAAGGAGCGGTACTAGTTGTAGATATCACAGGCGCACTACTTTCAAGCACCCCACTTCAAGCCATAAATGATGCGTTTAATAATGCCCACCAAATAACTTATGGGCGATGCTTTGAAAATGTGTTGGTAGAATTCATTACTGCGAGAGTGGAGGTCCAAGCCACAACGACAGAAGAAGATTTACAACCAAAATTAGGCAGCCAAGGTGAAACTGGTATTATAAATAAGACCCGGGAAATTCTTTTGCCTGGAGAAGAATTATATAGGGAAGTAAATGTTTTTAACCGACAAGCACTTAGACCCGGCCAAAACATCAAGGGGCCCGCGATAATAGAGGAAGGTCAATCAACGACAGTACTGCCTCACAATACAAGTGTTAAAATTGATCCCGTTGGTAATTTAATTATTGAGATAGGAAATGACGATAGTCAGACTAAAAGACCTTTAGCCAAAATAGACGATCCGATACATCTAGAAATTCTTTGGAACAAGGTTATCGCGGCAGCTGACGAAGCTGCTGCATCTCTACTACGTTCCTCTTTCTCCACAGTTGTTCGCGAATCCTATGATTTCTCTTGTGTTATAACCGACTCCGATGGGAATGCTCTGGCGCAAGCTTCTGACAGTATTCCTTCATTTATTGGCACATTACCTGATACAGTAAAACATTTTATCAATTATTTTTCGTCGGAAAATTTGTCACCTGGAGATGTCCTTATCACCAACGACCCTTATCTTGGGACAGGCCATTTACCTGACATCAGTGTCTGCAAACCACTATTCAATAACAACGAATTAATAGGGTTCTCAGCGAGTACTGCCCACGCCCCAGATATTGGTGGAAAAATCAGATCTCCCGAACCAAGAGAAGTTTACGAGGAAGGGTTGCAAATACCTATGTTAAAGCTCATTGATGCGGGTGAAGTCAATGAAACTTTAATGTCTATGCTAAGAAAGAACGTTCGCGTAGCTGATCAAGTTGAGGGGGACCTAGAAGCCCAACTTGGTGCACTGGATACTATGGCACGGCGCATAAACGACCTTATAAATACTTATCAGCTCGGTAATTTATCCGAATTATCCGAAGCCGTATGTCGAAGGACAGAACAAGCAACCCGGAAAGAAATAAAAAGCTTACCCGATGGTGTATATAAATCATCAGTCACCACTGATGGACTGTCTGAACAACCAATTGAAATAGTAGTGGAAGTCATAATTAAAGACGATACAATAGAAGTTGATTACTCCGGATCCTCGAAGCAAGTATCTAAAGCAGTAAACTGCCCCCTTTGCTATACGCGCGCAATGACGTCTTACGCAATTAAATCAGCTTTAGCTCCTGAACTTCCAAATAATGATGGGGCCCTTAGACCAATCAAAGTTGTTTCTCCAGAAGGTAATATAGTAAACCCTCAGCACCCGGCATCTGTTGGTAGCCGTGTTCTAACTGGACATTATATCCCCGCGCTTATAATGGATGCATTATCGAGGGTCGCGCCAAACCGCATTTTAGCGGGTGCTGGTTCTCCAATTTGGTGCGTAAATATTAGCGGCACCAACGCAATAGGTATACCAATTACGGGGTTATTTTTCTTCAATGGAGGAATGGGTGCTTCAGCAGACGCTGATGGATTATCTTGTGTTAGTTGGCCCTCAAATATCTCATCTACACCGGCAGAAGAGATAGAAAACCGTCTGCCTATAAAAGTGAGAAAGAGAGCATTAAGAGAAGGGTCAGGAGGAGTTGGAAAATATAATGGAGGCGACGGACAAATTGTTGAATTAGAATATACGGGAGTGACGGACGGTATCCTAGCATTTCTAGCTGAGCGCATGAAGAGCCCTGCGAAAGGTTTATATGGTGGAGGGGACGGGGAGACAGGTATTCTCAAAATAAATGGTAAACCAATTGACCCTAAAACACAGCATATTATCTCTCCTGGAAGCATAATCACTTTAGGTACACCCGGTGGCGGTGGTTTCGGAGACCCATTATAATAGTGAATTATAATACAAAAATAATTACCTATTATAGTTCTCATTCCTTAAGATAATTGGCATTCGGTTACTTAAAGATAACATAGTCTCAAGGCTCGTGCTGTCGAACCAGCTTGAAAATTCCTCCATTCCGATGCAGTCATTACCCGACTTACCGATAATAGTGATTACATCCCCTAAATTAATTGCAACGTTATTTGGCATTTCAAAAGTTAGGTGCTCTAAAGAAACTCCTAAAACAGGCAAACGCTGCCCCTTGAACAGAACTACAGGTTTTTTATCTTTGGAAAATGAACGATTTCCATCGTTTAAGCCAAATGGCACCACCCCAGTTTTCGGTAACGATCTTTCGGTATGGTAGCCCCCCGAGCGCAGATTTGGGTCGTTTTGATGATCTGCTAAATGAATTACTCTCGTTCTTACGTTCTTACAGACAGGTAAAAATTCATCTATATCTCCCAAGTGAGAAACAATTGATGGCAAGCCGTAAAGAAGATGGCCTGGGCATATAGCACTGCATTGATCTTGCCACCCCACCGCTAGCGCAGAACTTGCTAATGCTTGCGTGATTGGAATGTTATGGCCACGTTTTTTTAATTCTCCGATTAGGTCATAAAATAAAATCAATCTTTTTTCTGCAAAAGCCATTCCATTTTCATCTTTAAAGGATAGGTGTGTGTACAGACCTTGTATCCATAAATTTTTTAATTTTGATACCTTTTCTATGAAGGAGACGGCTCCGCTTAGACTGATCCCTAGGCGCCCCATGCCACAATCGACCTTGATGAATACAGGGATCTTACCATTGGCACCCATAGAACCGGCTGCTACATCTACAGCATTAGCGGCTTCAATATTATATATAGTTGGTATAACTTTTTCTTGGACTAACTCACTAATTCCTACAGGCAATGCTCCTCCTAGCATTACAATTGGAGTAGTAATCCCTTCATTTCTAAGAATTCTAGCATCAGAAAAAGAGCCCGTGGTTAACATGTCAACCCCAGCCTCTTCTAAAATTTTACAAATTGGTAAAACGCCATGCCCATAACCATTAGCCTTGACGGAACCAATTACCATTACATTTGAAGCAGCACGCTTTCGTATTTGCTTTAAATTATGTCGTAAGGCTTGTGCATCTATTTCCATCCACGCCGGATGCGTCCCAAACCGCGTATCATCCCCACTGATAAGCATCTACTTTTATTTCTAGTTTTTAAATTCTAATAGAGCGTCGTAATTTGGTAAGCGTATGATATTTGACTTCTCTTCGCTTTTAAAAACTAATGCTCCAAACATAGATCCCCTATCGCCTAGATCTGAACCCGCTTCTCCATAACGGTCATGATATCGCTCTGGCGAATAAATGGTAAGCAGCACATCGTCGGTTACAATATTAGCAAGATCGCTACTCTGTATTTCAGCTTTGCTATTAACTAAGTTGGTATAATTCGTGGTAGTTCCCGCAACATTATTCGTAACAACTACTATTTCTGTCACGGCAGTGGTTCTATTTTTATGGTTTTGCCACTCTTTTCTCCAAACAAGCTCGGGTGTACCGTGTTCGCAAAAGTAAACTCGTCCTTCCGGAAAAACATCCGGCCTCACCGATACAGTCCTAAATTTAGCATCAACGGTCTTCTGATTGACTTCAACAGGCCGACTAAAAGATCTGGGGGGCTCACCATCCATCCCTAATTCTTTTAGATGGTTAAACGTTACATCAACATCTTCGCTTTTAAATACTAGACCATTGATTCCTAGAGGAGCGGTTAGTAAATCGGCACGCCTTGTCTCTCTCCCCTCGGGAATACCAATTAATTCTAAATAGTCAGTTTCGAATATCATCAGATGATTAATGGACCCCAACGTATGATAACCCCGAGGTGTAACAGTGAAGTCAAGATCACGAAATGTTGCCTCGGCAACATCCATATCTGCTCTTACATTAATAACGACATGATCTAATCGCATTTTTTTCCCCTATCTAACCTCTGCCATTTCTTTTATAGCATTCATATGAGCTTCTAAATTTTTCAGATCTGATTCTGCTGTGCGGAAAGTGAATTCATTTACGCCCATTTCTTTCCATTTTTCCATAATTGACCGCCATTCATCTGGTCCTAAGCCTTGATTGGCAAAAACTGTCGCATTTATACCCAAACTATCTGGCTCTCGGCCTGCCTCAGCAGCAGCCTGCCGATAAATTGAAATCATCTCGTGAGCGTCATCACTCGGTTCCTGACGCGGGTACATGAACCATCCATCGCCAATACGAGCCGCACGTCGAACAGCGACATCTTTCATTGCGCCTATCCAAACAGGTATTGGCCGCTGGATTGGTTCTGGATTTATACCTGCACTATCAAAGCTGTGGAACTCTCCTCTGTATTCGACAACCCTATTCGACCATAGCTCTCGCATCACCTCTATCTGTTCACTGAAGCGCTTAGCTCGATTTTTAAACGACATACCAAGGCCATCGTACTCAACCTTATTCCAGCCTAAACCGACGCCTAATCGCATTCGTCCACCGGATAGAAGGTCTACTTCCGCAGACTGCTTTGCAACAAGTACCGCCTGCCTCTGAGGTAATATCATCACAGCTGTTCCCAGGCCTATCGTCTTTGTAACTGCGGCAGCATATCCCATCAGAACCATCACCTCATGAAACATATAATCACGCGTATAGTTTCCAGCAAAACTAGCCCCACGCGGCGCTTCCTCTCCAAGCACATGATCTACAAACGTTATAAAGTCATAGCCCAGACCCTCAGCAGTTTGAATAAAGTCCTTTATCTTTACTGGATCAGTACCAATTTCCGTTTGTGGAAAAGAAAGGCCTAATTTCATAAACTTTCTCCTTATTAGTTTAACTAAAATCCATTTTTATTTCTGATATATAAAATTCTTATCATTCTTAATCTCCCTTAAGGTTTGGCTTTTTTTTATCCCGGTAGGCCTCAGCTGCAATTGAATGATCATCCGTAGATTGAGCTAAAAGAAACTGATCTACATCGGAATGCATGATCGCTTTATCCAAAGCGGTCGTATAACTATTAATACTGCGCTTAATCATTTGAGCTGCTATATGAGGCTTTCCAGCATAAAACTCTGCCATTTCATAAGTCTTTTGCATTAACGTATTTGGTGAAACAACCTCATCTAATACGCCCCAATCGAGCAACTTTTTACCCATAATACGTTCACCACCAACCATCAATCTTTTTGCCCTGGCTGGTCCAACTAAACTGACACATAAAGGCATCGCCCGCCACATTAGGTTTAAACCTAAATCAACCTCAGGAAAAAATAACAAGCTATCTTTTGTGCCTAGTCTAAAATCCATGGCCATCGCTAGACAGCCACCACCACCTGCAGCTGCTCCATTCCATGCCGCTATCGTAATTTGATCCATCTCTAGAATTGCCTGAATAGCCCTTTCCCCTATTCTACGCCGTCGACGTCTCTGAATTAACGGTCCAGAATATCCAATCCCCGGATCGCCTAAATCTGCACCAGCACAAAAATTCTTTCCTAGCCCCGTAAAAACCACCACTCTAGTGTCGATATCATCACGAAAAGATAATGCTACTGCTTCAATCTCATAAATTAAATCATAGTTTAAAGCATTAGCCCTATTAGCTCTGTTGAAGCTTATTGTGGCTATTTCATTCCGATATTCAACAATGAGATTTTTGTAAGTCATAGCTAGGTCAACCCAATACTTGTAAATTCAATTTTTGAACCCAGGGGCAATTTCTTTAGCAAATCGTTGCATAGTAATTTTCCTCAACTCTGCAGGCCAGCCTTCACGCGCGCAGTTAAGAATAAAATGATTGAAACCAAGGTCTCGATACTCTTCTAATTTTCCTGCAATAGTGCTAGGGGATCCAATCAACTGATTATCCAGAAACCCATCCAAATTTGCTGGATCAGCCATCTTTCTCAAATTTCCAAACGTCTTTGAAAACTGTTTATATCCCTCAATATCTTTCCAGTGATCCGCATCTGCCTCATAATGATCTGCTTGAAGAGCAAAAAATGATGCCATATATCCTCTGGCAACCTCACGCGCCTCTTCGTCACTATCTGCTACCACACAATTAGTCGAAATTGGACGATCGCCAGCCGCCACAAAACCTATTTCATCGGCTCTTGCTTGCCATCCAGTTGTGACTTTTTTTAACATATGGGGGGGAAATTGCGTATTTAGTAGAATAGGCATCCCCATATCTGCGTTTCCCGCCGCACTTTCTTTACTCCCCACTGCCCCATAAAAATGAATTTTCTCCCGATTAGGTGTTGGTCTTATCGCTACTTTTCGCCCAACCTCATAAAAATCTCCCTTAAACTCAAAGGGCTCACCCAATAAGGCCTGATTGATAATTCTTATCGCTTCTTTAAAACGCTCTTTGGCTGACGACATATCAATACCGTAAGCATCATATTCGATTTTTGCCGTTCCACGGCCAAAAGCTAGATGCAAATCCCCCTTACAAAAATGACTCAACATGGATATTTCTTCGGCAAGCCGTAAGGGGTTATACCAAGGTAAAACCAGAACACACGAGCCCAAAGATAAGCCAGGAAACGCTGCTGCCAAATGTGACATCACAACTATTGGGCTAGGTGTCGGAAAATAATCGGTGAAATGATGTTCTAAAACCCAGGCACAATCATACCCTAACTCGAACCCAAGCTTACAATCTGTGAGCATTTGACCGTATCGTTCACCATCGCTACTGCACTCTGTATCTGCTGATGTGGCTGCTGCGGTAAAACCAAATTTTAGATTCTGACACTTGCCCGTCACTTACTAGTTTCCTTTTCAATCACAATTTAAATCGACAAACAACTTGATGTTAAACTATTTTATGAAGATAAACATAATACGCTTCTGTAGTGCTTCACATATCTGATCCAATCTAAAATCACTTTCTAAATTTAATTTTTTTTTTGTAAAACCATTAGTTTTACCAGTTTGATTAAATGGATACCTACTATGACAGATAAGCCATCTTCAAAATCTCCACAAATCAACTCCGTACAACTCTACCAACTCAATCAATTAATGATACTTGCTCAATCTGGAGGTAATGTTGAAACTGTGCTTAAGGCCTTTAGTCTCGCAGCAACAAGAATATTAGGGGACTCATCCGCCGCCCAAATTCCAGGCAATCTAAAAGAAGGCGAATCTCAATTTTCTATCGCAGGTTTTTTTCTTCACATACCACAAAAACAAGAAAGCTGTCTTTTCGCCGAACAAGGTTTCCCAAAAGAACAACACAGACTGTCTATACCGGACAATATTGGTCATCCAGGCTGGGTGGTAAAAAATAAGAAATCACTTCTCTTATCCAATACTGATGAACACCCAGATTTTAAACAAATTCTAAAGACGGCTCGCATGGGATCCGCAATGTATAGTCCAATGTTCTGTCGGGGTAATTTTATCGGACAATTTATCACCGCTTCTCAAGCTCGCAACACCTACACAATAAAAGATCACAAGGTACATGAAATTTTTACTAATTGTGCAAGTATAGTATTCGGTGCACTAGATGGGGCATCTACTGCAAAGCTATTGTAGTTTTCGAGAGCAAATAGAGAAAGATGTCTTGGCGCAATAAAAAATTTAAAATGTTTAAATGAATTAATTCCCTTTAAAGGATGGCTTTCGCTTTTTCAGAAATGCATCTAGCCCCTCTCTCCCATCAACAGAATCAGCCATCTTTGCTATGTGACGGGACTCAATTTCAAGTTGCTCTTCCAATGATTGTTCAAACGTTTTTGACAATAACTTCTTAACTGCACCATAGGCTCTTGTGGGCCCTTTTGCTAATTTTTTTGCAAGTTTCTCAGCCTCTTNTAAAAGGACATCGTCATCTACTACCGTTGTCACTATTCCCCACTCCTGCGCTTCTTCAGCAGACAACATTCGATTTGTTAACATAAGCTCCTGTGCTCTTCTGAGACCAACTACCCGGGGCAAATAGTAAGAGGAGCTTCCATCAGGCGATAGTCCCGCATTCGTATATGCCATCACAAATTTTGCTGATCTGGCAGCAAAGACAACATCTCCAAACAGTGCCATACTGAATCCGCCACCCGCGGCCATGCCGTTTACGGCAATTATCACAGGAACACTACAATTATGAAATCTTTGAATTCCCTGATGAAGGACAGCTGTAAGTTCTAATAATGTAGATTCTATTTTATCCATTTCTGTTGAAAAAAACTTGAGGTCACCACCAAAACTATACATAGAGCCTGTGGCAGAAATCAAAATACATTTTACATCTTTATCAGTTGTAGCCTCGATTGCTACGTTCATAAACTCATGGGCAAACTCCCTGTTAATAGAATGACCTGNATCNGCACGATTAAAAATAACTTTTGCAACACCGTCTTCCACGCTGTAGAGGATTGTTTTATAGGTCATTAGTCGCTCCAAATTTTAGACTTAGATATTTTCATTGTATCTTCATTGTNGCTTTTTCAAGCCAGGACGCTACCTCCGGCGGGAGTAAAGGACCTAGTGTCTGCCTCACAGAGGCATGATAAGAATTTATCCACTCAATTTCCAGATGTGTCAGTAAGCTTGCATCGATCATTGAATTATCAAATGGTGCAAATGTTATTGTCTCAAAACCTAGCATTTCCCTATCGGCACTTTCTAAATTAACAGCTTGGACAACCACTAAATTTTCTAACCTGATTCCATAAGAAGATTTTTTGTAATAACCAGGTTCGTTAGAAATAATCATCCCGGGTTGCAGAGCTACGGAGCTTGGTGTTTTCGATATACGCTGGGGGCCCTCATGCACTCCCAGATAAGAGCCGACCCCATGACCTGTACCATGATCAAAGTCCGCTCCAATTGACCACAACGGAGCGCGAGCGAGTACGTCAATTTGCGAGCCTGTGGTTCCTTTCGGAAATTTTTGAGTTGCTAANCCAATATGCCCTTTTAAAACACGAGTAAAGCGATCGCGTGCTTCATCTCCTGGATCACCAATAGCGAGAGTTCGAGTGATATCAGTGGTTCCGTCAAGATATTGAGCCCCAGAATCGATAAGATATAAGTCGCCCTTCCGAAGAATTCTATTTGTCGCCGGACTAACGCGATAATGAACTATNGCTCCATTTGGCCCCGAGCCAGATATNGNATCAAAACTCTGATCCTTATAAAGTGGATCCTCTTCTCTATATGATTTTAGTTGATTTGCAACGCCAATTTCATCTAATTNCCCTAGTGATGCTTTTTCTTCAAACCAATGCAAAAACCTAGCAAAAGCCACTCCATCCCTAACATGTGCATTGCGAGTCCCTGTTAATTCGATACTATTTTTAACTGCTTTGAGAGCTAGGACTGGGTCTTCACCGTAAGATACAATCCCTTTATTCCTATCTATATACCTTTCAAACCAAGCAGGGTTTGATTTTGGGTCAATACGTATTTTTATATCTCTATCAACCAAAGAGTCGATCTGTTGCCCAATGTCATTAAATGGGAAGATTGAAACTTCGTTTCCCAAGTGAGTAGTAACCAGGTTTGTAACCTTACGGATATCTGTAAACAAACTCACATGTTCGTTTTCATTTAAAATGGCAAACGAAAGTGGCAACGGTGTCCTTGGAACATCTGCACCTCTAATGTTAAGAAGCCAAGCAATAGATTCTGGAGAGGTTAAAATAACTGCCCCTTCTCGATTTTGTCTCAAGACCNNACAAACTACTTTTCTTTTTTCTGCCGAAGGTTTTCCNGAATAACTCAAATGNTGAGGGACTATNGGCGACAGTGGCGCTGACGGNCGATCTTTCCAAATTTGATCGATGGGATTTGCATCCAAAGCGANTAATTTGCCACCCTTGCTCTNTATTGAAGACTNAAATTGTCTGAGGGCATCGGCTGAGTGCAACCATGGATCAAACCCTATTCTATCACCCTGAGATATCCTTTTTTCTAGCCATTTAATTGGCGGGTTTTCTGTAATATGTTCGATATCAAAATGATTTTGGTCTACTTGTTGGAGGATCTGGAGAGTATAGCGACCATCTGTAAAAACAGCGGCACTATCCTCTAAAACAACAACAAAGCCAGCGGATCCATTAAAACCAGTTAGCCANCTTAGTCTCTCAGCGCTAGAAGGNAGGTATTCTCCTTGGTGCTCATCTGCACGCGGNAATATCAATCCATTAACATTCATCTCACGAAGAATTGTGCGGAGCTTATCTANCTTTGTTTTTGAAGNTTCAACATTATCGCTTCCCTCAATTTCAATAATACGAGCTCTTCGCAAATTAAGGAGATTTAATTCTAACGGAGGCGTTTTCTCTATGCTTAACATATTAANCCAGCTCGTATCGTTTAACGCTAACGATGATGCATTAACCCCGTCAATTACCGATAGAATTTCCTCCAATGTCAAAGATGAATTTGCATCCTGAAGGAAACTTTCAATATTTCTCTTTAAATTATCCATAAGTATTTATTCTACCTTCTTAGAAAAACGCCATTATATTATTAGGAGTTTTACAGTCTTTANAACTAACTATGAGAAAGCTTTCGTCTTAAAGTGTTTTTTAGGATGATCGTACTCCAGCCTGAGATATGTTGACGCTTTAATAACTTCAACCCACATGATCGGAACGCACCCAATAGATATCTCTCTTGATGCATTAAAAGTCCGCTAAGAACGACATAACCTCCAGGATTGACCCACCTGCTCGTATCATACGCCATTTCAAACAAAGGGCGTGCAAGAATATTTGCGACAATTATATCAAACTTTGTCTTACTGTTAGGAGGTAATTTAGGATAGCCATTACTTGTGTAACAATCGATTTGGCGCTTTACCTGATTTAACTTTATATTTTCTTGGGTCGTAGCAACTGCATCGGGATCTAAGTCCAAGGCTAAAATGCTTGATTTAGGCCATAACCTAGCCGCAGCTATGGATAAAATTCCCGAACCACAACCCAAATCTAATATACGCCTAGGGCTTACAAATCGCCCCAAAGACGATAACGCACGAAGGCACCCCTCTGTTGTTCCATGAGTTCCAGAACCAAATGCTCTGCCCGCTTCAATCTCTATTTTGAGAGAATGCTTTGGAACCGACAAACGATCATGTGCCCCATGAATTATAAATTCCCCATATTCGATAATTGGGAAAGATTGCCTATTCTGCGCAATCCAATCTATTTCTGGAATCACCTCTATTTTAATTTCTGGTTTAGGAGTTTTCAGTTGAAAAGCTAAATTATCAACTGCCGCCCGAAGTTGATCTATTTCTGGGCACCCATTAACAAACCCGTGCAACTCCCACATCTGAGTTCCCTCTATTTCAAATATAGAAGTAGAATCCAAAAATGGCTCTAGTACCTCTGAAAAGATAAATGCATGTTCAGCCAATGTCTCCATGGATAATTGCCAAACATCACTCATGGTTGGGATAGGAACCTGGCAATGACCTTTTTATCTCCAGCATGATCAAAATTTATATCAAGCTTATCGCCATCAACAACTTTCACCGTTCCCATGCCAAATTTCTGATGAAAAACCCTATCGTCAACAGAGAATAAGATCGCGTGTGATCGATCAACAACATATCCTTCCATTTTCAATTCAGGTTCACGGTGTCTATTGCTATTCCCTCGTCTACCGTTATTGGAACTATAGTTTTCCAATCGACTGCCTTCAAAAGAAGCCTGTCTATTTATTCTATCTTCGTTATGAGATTGAAACAGCCTGTCCTGACCACCAGTATATAATCCGGTCTCACTCAGGTCCTGTATTTGATCCAGTGGTAACTCTGAAACAAAGCGCGAGGGTATAGAACTTTGCCACGTCCCGTACAACCTTCTATTCGCGGCAAAGCTTATTTCTATAACTTCCTTAGCGCGTGTCATCCCTACGTAAGCGAGTCTCCGTTCTTCTTCCAGCCCAGTAGCCCCATTTTCATCGAGTGAACGTTGATTTGGAAAAACCCCATCCTCCCATCCGGGAAGAAAAACTTTATCAAATTCTAAACCTTTTGCTGCGTGCAAAGTCATCAGACTAATCTGATCCCCATCATTCTTTTCTGCATTATCCATAACTAAGCTTATATGTTCCAAGAAGCCATTTAGGTTTTCAAACTCCTCGAGCGCACTTATGAGCTCTTTGAGATTTTCAAGCCTACCCGGCGCCTCTGGGGATTTATCCAACTGAAGCATCTCCGTATAACCTGACTCATCTAAAACTATTCCTGCAACCTCAACGTGACTGCTAGTATCTAACAATGTTCGCCATCTTCTAAAATTTTCTAGCAATTTAAAAAGCGTTTTTCGCGCTGCAGGCCTTATTTCGTCTGTTTGAATAATATTTTCAATGGCTACCCAGAGGGAAACTCGTTCTAGACGCGCCAATTGATGGATGGTCTGTATTGTAGCCGATCCTATACCCCTTTTGGGTTTATTAATGATTCTTTCTAAAGCCAAGTCATCATTGTGCTGTATGAGAACCCTGAAATAGGCGATCGCATCCCTTATTTCCATCCTCTCATAAAATCTAGCACCTCCAATTACTTGGTAAGGGACCCCCAATGTCAAAAACCTCTCCTCAAACTCTCTGGTTTGAAATCCTGCTCTAACAAGTATAGCCATTTGGCGAAGAGGTGTTCCATTCCGTTGATAAGACTCAACTTGATCTCCAATAACTCGAGCCTCCTCCTCTCCATCCCAAACGCCACGTAATATTATCTTTTCTCCTTCTTGACCGTCAGTCCAAAGTGTTTTCCCAAGGCGCCCCTCGTTAACAGAAATAAGATGAGAAGCGGCGGCGAGTACGCGAGAGGTAGATCTATAGTTTTGCTCTAATCTTATTACCTTTGCCCCTGGGAAATCTTTTTCAAATTTTAGAATATTTCCAACTTCTGCACCACGCCAACCATAGATAGATTGGTCATCATCTCCTACACAACAGATATTTTGCTTGCCTTGGGCAAGAAGTCTCAGCCATAAATATTGTGCAACATTTGTGTCTTGATATTCATCTACCAGAATATATTGGAAACGGTTTTGGTACTGAGCCAGAATATCTGGATTTTCTCTAAATAATGTCAAACAATGGAGCAATAGGTCTCCAAAATCTGCTGCATTCAGGATCTGTAAACGATTTTGGTACTGTTGGTAAATTTGTTTCAACCGCACAGAGGCAAACTCTTTTGATTCGTCATCACTGACTTGATCAGGAGTTAAACCACGATCCTTCCAACGTTGAATAACACCAGACAGGGTTCTAGGAGGCCATTTTTTATCATCAAGCCCTTCCGCCTGCATCAACTGTTTGATCAATCTGATTTGGTCATCTGAATCTAGTATAGTAAAATTTGGTTGAAGATTTACTAATTCAGCATGACGTCGAATTATNTTAGCACACANCGCATGAAAAGTACCTAACCAAACCTGTTCTGCCATCGGNCCTATTATGTCCGTTACACGTTCCCTCATTTCACGAGCGGCTTTATTTGTAAAAGTAACGGCGAGTATTGACCACGGGCGTGCCGCTCCTGTCGCGATCAGGTGAGCCAAACGGGTCGTTAAAACACGGGTCTTCCCTGTGCCTGCTCCGGCGAGAACTAGTACTGGCCCATTTTGTGCGTTAACAGCCATTAACTGCATCGAATTTAAACCAGCGAGATAGCTTGCAACTATTTTTGAAGGCGAGGTAGACCTATTTTTTTGTTCATCACTTTGCATTAAGGTAAAAGCCTGACATGAATGAATTTCTTCAACGATCCAAATACGGTTTGATTTATCTCACGTGGCGATAAATATGTTAATTATTTTTTAATGCTCATCCTCGCGTAGCCGCTCTAAACGACGAACATATGCTAATTGTGCTCTTATAACGTCACGCTCATGAAGACACCCAACTATCCTCTTAGTATCTGGTGCATCCAGAACAGCAACCAGGGAATCTTCCCCCCCAGAGAAAACCTGCACCGCATCATCCAATGTATCGGTTTCATAAACGAACAGATCCGTCACCTTAACCAAATCAATGACCGTTTTTTGCATATCATATTCTTCATTATAAGCCATTTTTCCCATGTCTGAAAGCATGAGTCTCCCANAAAACTTTCCTCGTNCCTCAACAAAAACCTCTCCATTANCAGCCNAAACAAGNGNATCACGCAAAGATGAAAGGCTATCACTTTCATTCAAAATACTATGATCATGGCGGATCAATGTATTTAATTCTNNNTGNTCCAATGCTCCAACTTCATGTCCNCCNTGTAAAACGACCCCACGATGTGCAAGTACCCACAAAAAGTAAGATGGNCCATGTAGNGATTTAGTCATTANTGTAGAAATAACAACAGCCACTANAACCGAAAGNGTTAATCTATAATCACCAGTCAACTCAAAGATCATTATAGTNGTAGATATNGGNGCNCCCAAAACAGCGGCAGCCATAGCCCCCATTCCAGTGATACTGTATGAACCTATAGAAGAGGCCAAGTCTGGAAAGGGCCAAGATACAATGATTCCAAATGCCCCTCCCAGCATAGCCCCCATAAACAATGAAGGACTGAAAACTCCACCTACAAACCCCGAACCTAAGCTTACAATCGTAGCGATGAGCTTCATTATTAAGAGAGTTAGTAAAACGCCCAACCCATAGTCTTCATTTAAAGCCTTATTTGTAGCCTCATAGCCCACACCCATTATTTCTGGGCACCACATTGCAAATAAACCGAGGATTAATCCTCCAAATATAGGCGCAGACCATCGGGGAATTCTAAAATGTCGATACATATTTTGTGTAATGGGGACTAACCTAATTAGGATGATAGACGCTACCGCGCATGCAACCCCTAAAACTGCAAAGGCCGGTAATTCGAAAAATGACTCTATTTCGTGGCCTGCAAGTGTAAACGCAGGGAAATCACCAAAATATAAACGAGAAATTACAGTGCCAATTATCGCAGCCACAGCAACAGGAGCAAAAGCTGTTAATGCATAATGACCAATTATGACCTCGTGTGCAAAAAACACACCTGCAAATGGTGCGTTAAAAGAAGCAGCAACTGCAGAGGCAGCGCCCGCACCTAATAATATACGACATTGGGTCCGGTCCAGTTTAAAAAAAGATCCCAACGAACTCGCCAAAGTTGCCCCTAACTGAACCGCAGGGCCTTCACGTCCCACAGAAGCACCACAACCAATTGATAATACACTAGCCAATGCTGAAATCAGTCCCTCTTTCAAAGGCATTTTTCCACCAGAAATAGCACTGGCCTCTATCACTTCTGCTACACCACTGGCCCGATCATTTTTAGTAAAATTTTTAATTAAAATACCTACGAGTAATCCCCCAACCACAGGAGGCAAAACAACAAACCATGTTAAATAACTATCAAAAAGAGATGGGAATTTTATTTGGCTCAAGTCTTCGAACAAAATTTGGATTACTACTATCGACTCTCGAAAAATTACAGCTGCAAATGCAGCTATTGCACCAACGCCCAAAGATACCAAGGAGAGGTATAGATTTTGGTCATGAGTAAAACGATCTAGACGCCTCTTAAGGCGTATTAATAATTCTTTGCCCATTAAATTTATCCAAGCTTAAAATCGTTGGATTTCCATAAAGCTCTCTATAAAACAATAGAAATATCAGACTATCAATTTGTATTATTACTTAAAAAAAATCTTGATTTAACAATCACCTCCCTCTCTCTTGAGGTCGTTATATAATCCACAGTTATTATCCAATTAGAAACATCTAATTATTAGGTAATTAAAGGAAACTAATATATCTGAACTGATATGACCCGAGATTTAAATAAAATGCTAATTTTTATTGGCCTTCACGGAACCCTTATTATGCCAATAGGGGTGGTAGTAGGGCTTCTATTTCCAAGCCTCACACAACTAACTCGACCTATGGCCGAATCAATTGTTATTTTTATGCTAATTGTTTCGATTTATAGGCTTAATCCAAATTCAATCAAAGAAAAATTACATGATTTTAAAATAATAGGGGTTGGCATTCTCTGGTTATTGCTATTAATGCCAGTTATTACTTTCATGATTGGATATCTGATCGGTATTCCGTCAGGCTTATTGGCGGTTATCACCGCCTGGAGCGCCTGTCCTCCTTTAGTATCTATGCCAGGCCTAGCAATTTTAATTGGGCTCGACGGCGCCGTAGCGCTATTGGTAATGATTGGTGGAACGCTACTGTTTACTGTAAGCCTTCCCATAATCCTCTCGGCACTAGTTGGGCAAAATATCGGCTTTAACCCACTCTCTATGGAACTGGAATTATTCAGTATCGTATCAATATCTTTTCTCATTGGGCAAGGACTGCGCTGGAGTGTTGGTATAACACGAGCGCATGCAAGTGAGGGCGCAGCAGATGGCATACTTGTTATTTCAATGGCATTATTTGCAGTGACTATAATGGGTGGCTTGCATGAAGCATGGGCAAATGAACCAGAACGACTTCCTTTATTTGTAAGCGTCGCAGTAATAATCAGCGCCTCAGCCCAAGTTTTTAATGCTATAATTTTTCAACGCCTAAATAGGCGAACAGGAGGAGCAATAGCCTTAGCTAGTGGTAGCCGAAATTTGGCATTACTTATTCCTATAGCAAGTGGAACTTTTGCAGAAGACCTTTGGATATTCATAGCTGTCATACAGATCCCAATTTACTTTCTACCTATTATATCAAAACCTTTATATCAAAAATTTTATATAAAATAGGAAGATGATATTTAAGCTTTGGTTTAGACAAAGTTCCTCTAGTCACAGGTAACAAAACCGTGTAATTATTATTTCTTCTGACGAGGCACCCTTTCTGATTTTGTTATTTTTTTTTACTTTTATTGGTTCTCTGTCTAAAAAATACATATCGATTTTAAATAATAACCAGGATTACACATTGGGCAATTTGGGCTTGAAATCAAAAAACAGTGTAGCTAAACGATTTGCTGTCGTTTTATTTTCGCTTTGTGTTTTATTATCTGGTTGTAAAACAATCACTAATATATCGGGTGATGACCCGTTAGAACCTTTAAATAGGTCTATATTTGGCTTCAACGAAGGAGTTGACCAGGTTATTTTGCGGCCAACCGCTATAGCCTATAAAGAGCTAGTACCTGTTTCAATCCGATCAGGTATCCGCAACGTATTGCGGTGGTTGAATGGTCCTGTAATTGTTATAAATGATTTAGCCCAAGCTAACTTGGATCAAGCTAAAAATGACTCTTTACGTTTCTTGATGAATACAACATCTCTGGGCTTTATCGATATAGCTTCTGATTTCGACATTAAATATAAACAAGAGGATTTTGGACAAACGCTGGGTTCTTATGGAGTACCTAGTGGTCCTTATCTGGTTTTCCCCCTCTTAGGGCCTTCTAACACACGAGATGCTATTGGTCGCGTAGTTGATTATTTCTTAAATCCCTTCTCGTATGTAGGAAATGCAAATTCTAGAATGCCATATACTGTTTCCAAAAATATATTATCAGCAGTTAGTTTTAGATCTGAAAACTTCGAGCAAATTGATGATTTAAGATCTAGTTCCTTAGATGCATATGCTAAAGTTCGAACAATTTATCGCCAGCAAAGGCGTTCGGCTATTAACAATGGAAAGGCCCCAGTCAATATATCGGCGCAAGATCCTTCAAAATTATTCGAAGAAAGCCTCACATTCTCTAATAACGATGTTAAAACTGTGCGTGAAGTATCTCGCAAGCAAATTAAAAATGTTGATACAAAGTGATGCACTCATCTGTTAAAATTTTTGTTTTTCTCATCGCATTATGGATACCCATCGAAACATATGGAGAAGAAGGCTCTGGCATACGAGCGGAACAATTCATAGAAGTTCTGAGTTCTGAAGCATTAACATTAGCAACAGATACAACCCTTACTTCGAAAGACCGACTGTCAAAAATATCTAAATTGCTAAGTGAAGGCTTTGATATGCCATGGATAGCGCGATTTGTACTGGGTCGGAATTGGAGGAATGCCAGCCAAAATGAACGCGAGGACTACTCGCGTTTGTTTAAAACGATATTGGAGCATAGTTACTCTAGACAATTTACAGATTACTCAGGACAAAAGATACTTATACTGGGCCATAAATTAGGTAGGCGGGATTATATTTTTGTGCGTTCCAGGATCTTTGATCCGGTGCGCTCTAATATCCATATTGATGTAAACTGGAGGCTTGTTCCTGCGGGCAATTCATTTAAAATAGTAGATATTGTTATCGAAGGGGTGAGTATGGCTGTGACACAGCGAAATGAGTACGCATCAGTGCTCCAACGTAATGGCAATAGTATCCCTGCACTTATCAACGCAATGCGTAAAAGTTTAGCTAAACTCGAGAAACATAGATAATTTTAAACTTAATTTCTGACTATAGGCTTATATTTAATAGGCTTTGGCTGCTCTGCTTCGACACCCAGCCGTCTACGTTTATCTTCTTCATAGGCTTGATAGTTACCCTCGAACCACTCGACCTGGCTGTCACCTTCAAATGCTAAGATATGAGTTGCTATTTTATCTAGGAACCACCTGTCATGGCTTATGACTACAGCGCACCCAGCGAAATCAAGTAATGCTTCCTCAAGTGCTCGCAATGTATCTACATCCAAATCATTAGTTGGCTCATCAAGTAAAATAAGATTAGCCCCTGATTTTAGCATTTTTGCAAGATGAACGCGGTTTCTTTCTCCTCCTGATAATTGCCCAACAACTTTTTGCTGATCCGGCCCCCGAAAATTAAAAAGTCCACAGTACGCACGACTTTGCATTTTACGTTTACCCAACTCAATTTCATCTAAGCCATCAGAGATTTCCTCCCATACAGTTGCTGTGGGGTTTAGATTATCTCGCGATTGATCTACATAACCTAGTTTAACCGTATCTCCGACGTTAATTGACCCACTATCAGGGCCCTCTTGCCCTGTGATCATCCGGAATAAGGTTGTCTTCCCAGCGCCATTTGGACCTATGATACCAATTATTCCCCCTGCTGGCAGCTTAAAGGATAATTCGTCAATAAGAAGCTGATCTGAAAACCCCTTAACTAATTTATCAGTTTCAATGACCAAGTCACCGAGTCTAGGGCCCGCAGGTATCATAATTTTAGTATTATCGAGCGCTTTATTCTGTCCTTGGGCTAAGAGTTCTTCATATGCTGTTAATCGGGCTTTACTCTTTGCTTGTCGCCCCCTGGGAGAGGCACGCACCCATTCCAACTCTTCCGCTAATGAACGCATGCGCGACGCATCCTGACGACCTTCCTGCTCCATTCGCTTCTGCTTTTGTTCCAACCATCCAGAATAATTTCCTTCGTACGGAATACCCTGCCCTCTATCAAGTTCTAATATCCAACCAGCAACCTCATCTAAAAAATACCTATCATGAGTTACAGTAACTACTGTCCCTGCAAAATCATGGAGAAATCTTTGAAGCCAGGCCACAGATTCTGCATCCAAATGGTTTGTCGGTTCGTCAAGTAGCAACATATCTGGAGATGAAAGTAATAGTCGACATAACGCTACACGCCGCTTTTCACCACCTGAGAGAGGCCCTACATCTGCATCGCTTGGGGGCAAACGCAAAGCATCCATTGCTATTTCAATATGCCTATCAAGATCCCATGCATTCGCGTTGTCGATTTTTTCTTGAAGGTCTGCTTG
>PANE01000016.1 GCA_002708305.1 Rhodospirillaceae bacterium | reverse complement strand
CTAAAATTAGACTTTCATCATAATGATCAAGCGGAGTGGATAGGTCGATACCTTCAATTCGGCAACCTAAACTATGTTCACTTGGGAAAATACTGGGCATTTTTTAGACTTTCATTTAATTTTGTTACCGAAAAAAAACCTGTAAATTTATAAACCTATCGGGTCCAATATTACTTAATTATAGGTAATATCACAATTCAATCAAAACTAGATTTATGGATTTTTTCAACTTACCCAAGCCTTTTTACTATTTATTTTCTTATAAGCCTCCTAAACTTTAAAATATAAAAGTCGCCTAATTTAGGGAAATTAGAATGACAATAAAGATTAAGAAGCTTTTACATGTTGGAGTTCGAGTTTCTCCAGACGAAGACAGCATTAAAAAGGCAAGCCTTTTCTACTCTGATTTGTTGGGCCTTCAGCAAGACACTAAAAGGCCTGACATTCAAGGAATTCCTGGATTTTGGGTGAATGTGTCAGCTGGAGATCGAACACAGCAAATTCATGTGATGGGAGCAATGGGCGCCTCGCCTGTCTCTCGCTCAGACAAGCAAGATCCAACAAGAACACACATGGCATTTTCTGTCCAAGATATCGAGGTAGCCCGGGCTGAACTGACAGAACAAGGCATTCATTTCTGGGAATACGGAGGATTAGTAGGCCGTGCATCCTTTCAATTATTTTTTGAGGACCCTTGTGGTAACATGATTGAACTACAACAAAGCCAAGAAGAAGATTGATAAACTTTATTAGTAATAATAAATTAATACCCTCATAAACACCTACGTAATACTGTCAATAAAAGCTTGACGGGTTAATTTCCTGCATTTATCTAAAAGTTTGACCGGGGGAGCCTTGATAGAAGGCTGAGATGTCGACGAACGGTAATACCGTTAAACGCGGCGACCCTTAAAACCTGAAACGGATAATGCCGTCGTAGGGAGGAATGGATGAATACAGAACCTCAAATGTCAAGGCCCTTTTCTAAGCCAACTATAGAAAGGTGCCTTCAGTATTGACACAAGAACAACTCATCAATTCTATTCTTGAATTCATAGCGTCTGACGCAACAACTGAAATGGATTTTAATAAACTCGCAATAGAATCATTTGCATATCAGTATGAAAATAATATCCCATTTAGACAATTTTCGATCCAACAAGGGTCGACCCCGAGGACAGCTAAGACGTGGCGAGATATACCCCCTGTTCCAATAAATGCTTTCAAAAGCGTCCTTTTAACATGCTGTGAACCAACTAGTACGGGACGTACATTTATGACCAGCGGCACAACCCAAAATGGAGTTTGTGGAAAAAGTTATCATCCAGTTTTGAGTGTATACGATCAATCTATGATCCGAAATTTCAAAAATAGGTTTTTGGGAGATGCAGATAAGATAAAAATGGGTATTTTATTTCCAGATACAGATTCTATGCCAAATTCGTCGTTAGCTCATTATTTATCATTGGCTTTAAATAACTTTGGAACGGAGTCCAGCAGCTACCTTCTTACCAAAGAGGGTATAGATTTTTCGCGTGTATTTGAGAATTTACAATATGCACAAGATACTAATACTCCTTATGCTATGTTGGGCGCTAGCTTCAGTATTGTTCATCTTCTGGATGAGATGGCAAAACAAAATAAAACATATTCGCTCCCAGCTGGAAGTAAGATTCTAGATACAGGAGGGTTTAAGGGTCAATCAAGAGAGCTAGAACAAAATGAGTTTTATGAACAATTATCGATGACTTTTGGGGTGCCTAGAAACAAATGTTTCAATATGTACGGAATGACAGAGTTAAGCACCCAATTCTACGATAATGGGAATGCAAAATGCCCCTCTATTAAAACAGGGCCGCACTGGATAAGGAGCCGAGTGATAAATCCACTTTCAAAAACTGACGTTAAAATGGGTGATAAGGGTGCCCTGGTTCATTGTGACCTAGCACACTTTAATATTGTATCCACGATATTGACCGAAGATGCCGGAATAGAAGTGGAGGATGGATTTCTATTATTAGGGCGTGTAGATGGCGCAGAGGCAAAAGGCTGCTCCATGGCAGTCGATGAATTCCTAAGAGCAAACCAATAAAATGAACACTCTAATAGAGCAAGCCGGCCATGTTCCAGATTTTTTAATTGACGATATTAAATGGCAACAATTAATTTTCTCGAATAATTCACAATCTTTAAATGTTAATGTTCCAATCCTCACTGCAACACAATGCCAGAGACTAAGTGACCACATAAAACTCAATAACACTCAGTTTCTAAAAAAACAAAATACAACCACCATTATTGAATTGATCGATAAAGCGATAGAAAGACTTCTAAATAGAAGCGACCCTTTTCGTTTAAAAGCAGAGAAATTATTGCCAGTGGTTACCGGCTTTGATACGGAAATGATAAGATTGAGTTTAACTGACTATCTAAAAAATTTCAGAAAACCGCAATTGTTGCGTTTTATTGCAGAGGATTTTTCTAATCCGAAAATTCTTGATGAATTTCAACCCATAATAAAAGGGGGCTTTGCCAAAGCCTTTGGCCCTGATTGTTTGCTGCATATTTGGGCTGGAAATGTGCCAGGGTTACCCCTTTGGAGTTTGATTTCAGGGCTACTTGTGAAAGCGGGAAACATCGGTAAAGTTTCAAGCTCAGAACCCTTGTTTGCCTCTTGGTTTGTTCAATTGTTAATTGATATAGAACCAAGAATATCAGACTGCTTAGCTATTGTTTGTTGGGAAGGTGGGAACACTGAACAGGAAAGTGTCTTTTTAAATAATGCTGAGGTCGTTGTAGCCTATGGAGGCAATACAGCTCTAAAAGAGATACAGCACAGAACGCCTATCACCACACGTTATCTCCCTTATGGACACAAAATAAGTTTCGGGATCGTGTCCGCTAGCGTTTTAGATTCGCAGAAATCATGGGTAGTAGCTCACAAGGCAGCAAATGATATCGCTCGTTACGACCAACATGGTTGCTATTCACCTCATGTTTTTTTTATTGAGTCCGGTGGAAATATCAGTCCAAGAACATTTGCTCATTATCTGGCACATGAACTTTCTTGTTTGCAGGAAAAGTTTTCTAGACGCTCTTTAAACGTCAACGAATCTATTCAGCTTGCCCACTGGAGAGATGATGAGACATTAAAATTACTCTCAGAACCTGGCAGTGAAGTTATTAGCGATAAAGATGGATTATGGACGGTTACTTTTACTGAGGATGAAGGAAGTTTCTCGTTGAGTGGATTAAATAGAACAATACGCCTAGTTGCAGTGAACTCATTCGAGAAAATAATTCCTCTCATAACGCCTTATAAACAATTCCTTCAAACAGTAGGGATAGCAGCAACGCCCACTGAAGTATTTCAATTATCGGAACAACTTGGGCAGCATGGTGTCACTCGCATAAGTGGCCTGGGTTCTATGACGGCCCCCGAAGCAGGCTGGCATCATGACGGGCGTTTTAATTTACTAGATTTAATCACGCTCACAGAAATTGAAAGTTCGGCGGAAGTATCTTCCGAACTATATACACCCTATAAAGATTGAGCCATAAAATGGCTTTTATCAAAATAGACAATGTTGGTTTTGAATATAAAACCAAAGTCCGCGTTTTAAACGATATTGATTGGAATATCCAAAGGGGCGAATTTCATAGCCTCATTGGAAGAAGTGGTTGTGGAAAAACAACATTACTAAAAATTATTGCAGGTTTACTAGTTCCAACAAATGGTAATGTGGCAATTGACGGCGCCCAAGTTTTGAAACCAAGCTTCAAAACTGGTTTTGTATTTCAAACACCAAATCTCCTAGAATGGCTCCCGATTATTGATAATGTATTATTACCAATAACGATAAGGGAAAATAAAACTCAAGAGCATGTTGAGTTTGCGCTTGAAACCCTGGAAACCGTGGGACTTAAAGATCACTCCAACCGTTATCCCACAGAACTATCAGGTGGGCAGCAAAGCCGAGTAGCAATCGCTCGAGCACTGATCACACAACCATTATTATTGTTAATGGATGAGCCATTTGCGGCACTGGACGCTATGACACGCGAAGAATTACAAATTGATCTACTTAAATTATGTTCTAAGAGGGGTACAACTGTACTTTTTATCACACACGATATATCTGAGGCAGTATATTTATCCGATAAAATTGCAGTGATGGACGAAGGTTTTATCCAAAATCGGTTTTCAATTAATATATCTAAACCACGAGAGAATAAAGTGCGTTATGAGCCGCAATTTAACGATCTATGCTCCGCAATTTATAGATCAATGAAAACTATCCTTATAAAAAGCAGAGTTGATCCGCAATGAATAAAACTTATTCATATTTACTACTGCTATTATTCCTAATTACCTGGGAACTGTTTTGTAACTATTCAGATGTTTCAAGTCTTGTGATACCAGCACCAACTGCCGTAGGAGTAGTTTTATGGGACGGATTGTCGCAGGGGTATTTATGGATACACATTTGGGCAACGTCATTTGAGATGGCACTCGGTCTTTTAATCGGTTGTTCAGTTGGATTTTTATCAGGGTTGCTGCTCGGAGAAAGTAAGTTTTTACGAGATTTATTGTGGCCTTACGTGCTCGCGAGCCAGGTTATCCCAAAACTGGCTCTTGGGCCACTCTTCATAGTATGGTTCGGCTTCGGAATGACATCCACCGTTATTATAACAGCATTAATCTGTTTTTTCCCTTTATTAGAAAATACCCTCACAGGTATTCAGCATGTACCAACTGAAAAACGTGAGTTATTCAGAATGCTTGGAGCAACCCGCCTACAAACATTGATAAAACTAAAAATACCACATGGGCTTTCCACTATTTTGGCAGGTGTTCGTGTGTCCGTGGTCTTGGCTCTAGTTGGGGCTGTTGTCGGTGAATTTCTAAGCGGGAAAACGGGCCTTGGTGCGACGATTATAGCGGCACAAGGCATGATGGATTCTGCTTTAATGTTTGCCGTTTTCATAATTATCACGGCGATAGGATTAATTTTTTATCAACTAACTACGATGGCGGAGCGCTTTCTGCTCCGTCGGCACTCTAAAGGAGGTCAGGATGCAGGCATTTAAAACAATTTTTTCTTCTAAAACAACTAACATAATACTTTTAATTACGTTATTTTCATCGATATCGACCGTCCAAGCCTTGGATAAATTCTCCGTAGCAGGATGGAGTAAACCGATAAGCGAGATCACCAACCTTTTATCAGAACCAGATAAAGGTTTCTTTAAAGCAATGGGTATTGACTTGGGATATGTGCCAGGCACCGGTGGCGGTTCCGCTATAACTAATATGCTATCTGGGGCAGCTGATATCGCATTCACAGATCCAGCTTCTTTTTATCAAGCACTTGATAAGGGAGAGAAATTGATTGCTATTTATAACATTTATCCACAGAACGTTTTCAATGTTGTATCTCCAAAGTCCCGCAACATCACTAAACCATCTGATCTCAAAGGTAAAAAAATTGGTGTCTATAGCATGTCCAGTGGCACGCGGCAAAACCTCCAAGTTTTGTTGCATCAGGTTGGTTTAAGTGAAAAAGATGTAACTATACAAGTTACGGGTTTATTGAATTTCGCTCCCGTTATTCAAGGTCAAGTTGATGCAACGGCGGCAACGGATACTGGCCTTTTTGTCGGCAAATTAAAAGGATTAAAAGACGTCAATGTAATCGAGGTAAAAGATCATTTAAATGTTCCAAGCGATATGTTTGTTGTGACAGAAGAGACATATAAAATGAAAAAAGATTTATTACGCCGGTTCCTTTCAGCTTATCGAGATAGCACACAATGGATGATAGATAACCCAAAAGAAGCTGCCAAACTTGCTATCACACGATCAATAAATGGTCGGAACGAAGCTGTTAATTTGGCAATAATTAAAATTCGTAACGCATCCGCTGTATCAGGTACAACACAAAGTAAAGGTTTAGGACATTTTGACTTGGATCTGTTACAAAAGGGGGCACAAACTTTCAGAGAACTGGGTTTAATAAGAACCAAAATTGATGTCTCAAAAGTAATAAAGTCAGACCTAATACCAAAGTAGGAGCATCCAAAGATATGGATTTTCGGGGAAAAGTAGCCCTCATCACTGGATCAAGCAGGGGAATTGGTGCCTCTATTGCCAAGGCTTTCGCAAATGAAGGGGCCGCCATCGCCATAAATTATGTGAAAAATGAGTCGGCGGCTTTAGATACTGTAGAGAATTGTGAAAAAGTTGGGGGGATTGCATCTAGCTTTAAAGCTGATGTAACGAACCCAGCGGAAGCTAAGTTGCTAGTTGAAAGTGTTCAATCCGAGTTTGGAAAAATAGATATTCTTGTAAACAACGCTTTTCGATCATACGATTTTGACCCAGAGCAAAGAAAAATGTTTTGGGACTTAAATTGGGACCACTATCAATCACAATTAGAAGGCTCATTGCTCTCCACACACACTCTGTGTAAGGCCGTTTTACCTCTTATGCAGAGGAGAGCTAAAGGATCCATTATAAATATAACTACTGACTTAATTGCCAAGCCATCAATACCCTACCACGACTATACAACAGCCAAGTCGGCACTAACCGGCTTTAGTAAAAATTTGGCAGTAGAATTGGGGCCATTTGGTATTAGAGTAAATTGTGTGGCGCCCGGTCTCGTTTATCCAACAGATGCGAGTAAAAACACTAAAGAGAATGTAAAAGAATTAATTATAGGTCAAACACCTTTGAGACGAATTGCCAATCCAAAGGATGTCGCTGGTCCAGTCTTATTTCTAGCCTCCGAGTGGAGTGAGTTCATCACTGGTCAAACTATCTACGTTGATGGTGGCTTAGTGATGGAATAGTTAAATAAAATGTCTTAATTTGTATTTTTTTTGCAAAATTATCTCAATTCCGTCTAAACACGTCGTAAAAAAATAAGACGGAGCATCAAATAAACCTCAATAAAAGACTATTATATATCGCGTTTTGAGGTTGCTATGTCTATTTCCACACCCCTTGGACTTTCGTCCCGTGTACGAAGTACGCCTTTTACCCGTAGGGTAGAGGAATCAGGGGTATCCGGATATACGGTCTATAACCACATGCTACTGCCAACAGTTTTTCGATCAATGGAAGAGGATTATTACCACTTAAAAAATGCCGTCCAAGTGTGGGATGTTTCGTGTGAACGGCAAATTGAGATTACAGGGCCCGATGCAAGCTGGTTAGTCCAGATGCTGACACCAAGAGATTTGTCAAAGTTAGAAATAGGTAAATGCTTTTATGTACCTATGGTTGATGAAAACGGCGGCATGTTAAATGATCCTGTATTGTTAAAAATAGCCGAAGATAAATATTGGTTCTCTATCGCTGACTCAGATCTAATCTATTGGATAAAAGGGTTAGCATGGGGATTAAACCTAAAAGCAAAAGTAAGAGAACCAGACGTTTCTCCGTTGGGTGTTCAAGGACCAAAGTCTGCCGAATTAATGGCACGAATAGTAGGAGAAGAAATCAAGAATCTGGGCTTTTTTCGTTTTAAAAAATTCAACTTCAACTCTAAAGAATTAATTATCGCAAGGTCAGGTTATTCGAAACAAGGTGGGTTTGAGATTTATGTAGATGACTTCAACGAGGGCGAAGCGATATGGGATACATTGTTTGAAGCAGGTCAAAGTTTAGATGTCCGTGCTGGTTGTCCAAATTTAATTGAAAGAATTGAAAGTGGCTTACTTTCTTTTGGAAGTGACATGACGAATGAAAACACTCCACATGAAAGCGGGTTGTCCAAGTTTTGTGACACTCGAAACGCGATTAAATGCGTAGGGAGAGATGCGCTATTGAAAGAGATAGAAACCGGGCCTTGGCGTCAAATACGCTCACTTTCAATATCGGGGGCCGCTGTGCCGCCGTGCCGTAGCGCCTGGGAAGTACGGGCAAATAATATTTACGTAGGCAGGGTGAGTTCTGCAGCTTGGTCTCCAGATCACCAAACTAACGTCGCTTTAGGAATGATACATCGAGATCATTGGGAACCTAACACCTTGGTGACTGTAGAAACACCTGACGGACCAAGGGAAGCACGTATCGTCTCAGAACCATTCAATCCATAAGATAAAAACTAATCGTTTCATTTAATTTTTATTACTGTGATCCAGTCGTTCACCGGGGAACGTACATTAGATAAATAATGGAAGGACTACAACATGTTATCATGGTATTCAGTAATTATGAACTCAAACAAAAACCCGTTAAATAAATTACCTCCAGCTCAACGTTTTCAAATAATGGTGTTCTTGAGTCTTATGTGGACAACTATTTTTACGACAAGTGCTAGTTTATGGCTCTGGTACGGAGAGCTCCTGACAGGTCACTTACTGGTCGCGCTCGGTGTAGCTCTAACAGGCTCCACATTTCAGCTAGCCGATAAAAAGAGTGTCCACAGAGAAGTCACTGCGGCGGATGTTTCCCCAACTGTATAACGGCTATTTTCATTAGGTTATCTTTTAGGTGATGAAACGCCTTGTTCAGAGTTTTCGGCCATGAATGGCGAGAATGCAAACAGTGGCCTGGCACTAGTCGTTGGGTCAACAGGGNCCATTGGGTCGGCTATCGTGTGTAAGNTGAAAGCGACTAGACAATACAATGATGTGATAGAGCTGGGAAGATCTAGTCATCACAAGGTAGATTTGTTTTCAGAAAATACGATACGAGANGCTGCACAAACGGTCTCGCGAATGGGGTGCGGCGTAGACCTTTTGGTTATTGCCAGTGGTATATTGCACTCCGAAAAAATCCAGCCAGAGAAAAGTTGGAGTANAGTTGANTNAAATACNTTAGAAAAACTATTTCAAATAAATTCTATTGGTCCGATGNTAGTAATGAAACATTTTGCCCCCCTGCTATCCAAAAGTAGGAAAGCCGTAATTGCGTGTCTTTCGGCGCGTGTAGGGAGCATTGAAGAAAACGAGCTTGGAGGATGGTATGGGTACCGAGCTTCAAAAGCCGCATTAAACCAGTTCATTAAAACCACATCTATAGAGCTTACAAGGCGCAGACCGGATGCGATTTGTGTCGCCTTGCATCCTGGGACCGTGTCTAGCAAACTATCTGAACCATTCTCAAAGGCGGGATTGAATGTAAAAAGCCCCGAAAACTGCGCAGAGCTGTTACTTAAAGTCATAGACCAACTAACACCACAAGATACTGGTGGGTTTTTTGATTACCAAAAAAGGGAAATTGCATGGTGACGAATAAAGCTGGTGCATCGGGAATAGTGAAACCTAGCCTAACTGTGTTTTTTGATGGCAGTTGTCCTATATGCTCGAAAGAAATTGATTTTTACAGGAACCGAGTAGGCGCTGGTTATCTAAACTGGATAGACGTGAGTGATGAGGGTAATAACCTTCCAGTTGGTGATCGGTCACGTAAAGAACTGATGGCTCGATTTCACGTGATGCAAGATGACGGGACGCTAATATCAGGTGGCGCAGCGTTTGCAGAATTATGGGCTTCATTACCGGCTTTCTCTATCCNGGGCAGGCTCTTTAAGTTACCGATTCTTCGGCTATTCATAAATATCGGATACGATATTTTTCTAAAGATTCGACCCATGATGCAGAGGTTTTTTCTTAAATCATGAAGCTTCCATTTTAACAACACTACTAATAACTGGATTGTGTGGAAGGCATATATTTGGGGCACTGGTCTTTCCTCATGTATGCTTTTACTCGAGAGAAAGAATAAAATTGAAAGGTGCTTTATTTTTTTTTCTATGCATTCGTCATTATCAGCAAACAAACTAATTCCAAGCCTTCCAGGAGAAACTTTTTAAGTTCTTGAGAAAATACTATTCAGATCAGTAATAATCTGAATAAAGTATGATTAACATTTACTGTTAATAGAAATTATTCACCATGAGTTCTGAGACTTATGATTACATTATTATTGGCGCTGGTTCTGCAGGGGCTGTTTTAGCAAACCGCCTGTCTGCCGATACCAATCAGAGGGTATTGTTGTTAGAGGCTGGGCCAGAAAAAAACTTTTGGTCAGCTTTTCCAATAGGCTACGCAAAACTTATCAATAACCCCTCAGCAAATTGGTGTTTTTCGTCAGAACCAGAGGCGAGTACAAACGGCAGAAAATTGGCTGTCCCGAGAGGACGTCTGCTAGGAGGATCAAGTTCAATTAATGGNCTTGTTTTTGTTCGTGGTCAATCCAANGATTACAACACCTGGGCACAGATGGGNAATAGAGGCTGGNGTTACGATGATGTCCTACCCTATTTCAAGAAATTGGAAAGTTACGACGGTGGCGAAGATTTATTCAGGGGACGTGAGGGCCCTCTTCGTGTCACCGACCCTGACGAGCCCGGGGTACTATACGACACAATAATGGCTGCGGCTCAGGAAGCTGGGATCCCCAAGAACCCAGATTATAATGGAGCAACGCAAGAAGGTATAGCGATGAGCCAAGCTACTATATCAAATGGACGCAGGATGAGNACGGCATACTGTTATCTGGATCCTGTGAAAAATAGATCAAACCTAAAAATCTTACCTAATTCTCATACAACAAAACTAATTCTGGAAGGTAAACGGTGTACAGGTGTTTTCTTTCTCAACAAAGGACATTTAATTAAGGCTAACGCCAGGAAAGAAGTTGTCATAAGTGCAGGAACCATAAACTCACCTCAGCTTCTTGAACTNTCTGGAATTGGCAATCCAAAAATACTTAAACAATTAGAGATAGAAGTGAACCATGTTTCTCCAGGTGTCGGAGAAAACTTGCGCGACCATTATGCACCAAGGACCAGGTGGAAGATTTCAACTCCAGGGGTAACGTATAACGATAAAGCTAGAGGGCTTGGAATAGTAGGCCAAGCTATTCGCTATCTTATAACAAAGAAAGGTATGATGGGCATACCTGCAGCACCAATGCGAGCATTTATAAAGACTCGGGAAGGATTAGATGCACCCGATGGTCTGCTTGGTTGGCTTCCATTACTGTATGATGCCAATTATAAGCTGTCTAAAACATCCGGCGTCATTTGCTATGCACATGCCATGCGTCCTGAAAGTACGGGGCATGTGCATATAACTTCACCTAGACCAACAAACCCACCGAAAATACAATATAATTTTTTATCTACTCAGTTAGACATAGATACAACTATCAACGCGATCCGTACTGTACGATCCATAATGACCGCACCCATCATGGAAAAATTAAAGGTTACAGAATTAAAACCAGGGAAGACAGAAACTTCTGACGAACAGCTACTAGATTGGATACGGGAGAATGGAGAAACGACCTATCATCCGGTAGGTACGTGTAAAATGGGAAATGATCCGTATGCAGTGGTCGATCAAGAATTGAAGGTGCACGGAATAACCTCTCTTCGGATAGCCGATGCCTCCATTATGCCGACGCTGATCTCTGGAAATACTAATGCACCCTCGATTATGATTGGTGAGAANGCAGCTGACATGATCATTAATGATACCAAAACCTAATCCGGCGATCATATTAAAGTTATCTTTGGAATTGTGCCATTTTGAAACCATTATTTGATATAAAAATTAGTGATTTCGAGTATAGGAANATTGGAACCAAGGCATTGCTCGCCAGAATATATCGTCCCATTGGTATTGGCCCCTTCCCTGCTATTATAGAAGTTCATGGTGGCGCGTGGACAAGCAACGACAGAACAACGAACACCCCAATACATAAAGAATTATCGAAAAGCGGTGTTGTTGTGATGGCCATAGATTTTCGAATGCCNCCAATTTTCAAGTATCCAGATNCGTTGAAGGATATCAATTTCGCAGTGCGTTGGCTTAGGAACAATGCACATCGATTTGATATAGAACCTTTGTCGATTGGCTTATTAGGAACTTCAAGTGGAGGACATCAGGCCATTCTAAATGCATTGTCACCTAATAAGCCCGAATTTTCTGATGCTGATTATGAATTTAAAAAAATAGACCCAAGCGTTCAGTACGTTATTGGGTGCTGGTCAGTATTGGATCCAGTAGCTCGTTATGAAATGGTTGTAGGTCNGGGAATACAACGTTTAGTCGACGCACACCATGCTTTCTGGCCNACAATGGCTTCGATGNCAGAGGGAAGTCCGCAGAAAATAATTGAGACGAAGTCCCAGGAAAAAATACCGAGCTTACTTTTACTGCAAGGAACGGAGGATGATAATCTTCCGCCAGGTATGGCAGAGCGTTTTTTTGAATCATATAAACATATTGGCGGTAAGGTAGTGCTTGAGAAGTTTACTCAACAGCCTCACGCTTTTATTGGGAAGGATCCCACCAGTAATGCCTCTTTAAAGGCGTTAAAAATAATAAAACAGTTCATCCACAAAGAGGCGGAATCGACAAACTGAGCACAATCCCCCTCAGAAAAAACAACCTGGGCTACGAAGATCGCATTAATGCCCAAATTTTTTCGGGCGTAGCGGGCCCATCAATATGAGTCACGCCAAATGCCTTCAAAGCATCNACAATAGCGTTTGCTATCGCGGAAGGCGCTGCTATCGTTCCTGCTTCGCCACACCCTTTTACACCAAGAGGATTGGTTGTACAGGCGGTTCCATCAAATGCTGTTTTAAACAAAGGGAAATTATCTGCGCGAGGAACAGCATAATCCATAAAAGAACCCGTTAACATCTGCGCGGATACGTCATCGTAAACAACACCTTCTAAGAGCGCTTGACCTACTCCCTGTGCAATAGCTCCATGCATTTGCCCTTCTACGATTTTAGGGTTTACTAACACACCGTAATCATCAACTGCCGTGTATCGTTTCAAATTTACTGTACCTGTTTCTGAGTCAATTACAACTTCAGCAACATGCGCGCCATTAGGGAAAGTCATCGCTTCCCTTGTCCATTTTTGATATGTATCTAAAGGACGCCCCAACTTACGTGCCACTTGTGCCACTTTGAGTAAACTCAATGATCTATCTGTACCATCAACACAAAAGCAACCATCAACAAAGATTATGTCCTCAACCGAGGTTTCAAACTCATTAGCTGCAATTTTTATTCCCTCAGATATAATCTCTTTTGCAGCTCTAAATATAGCCGTTCCACCCATATAGGTTGATCTGGAACTGCCATGACCTCCCCCAAAAGGAATTCGATCAGTGTCGCTGCTTTGTAGGAAGATACTCTCTTTATTTATACCTAGTTGATTTTCCAATATCTGAGGAAATGTCGTTTCATGCCCTTGCCCAATAGANTGAGTTCCCATTATTAAAGAAACAGTCCCATCGTCGTTAAAATGGATATCCACATTCTCATCAGGGGCACCACCAGTACCTTTGATATGATAAGCAAATCCAATCCCATGNAGCAATCCAAGTGTTCTCGACTTCCTCCTACGTGCATCGACCCCTGAGTAGTCCGCTTTTTCTAATGCCGCATTTAATACTCTACCAAAATTACCGCTATCGACAGAACCACCGAGTGCATTCGTAAATGGCATATCCTCGGCCCTGTACATATTCAAACGTCGCAGCTCAGCTTTATCATAGCCTAACTGTAAAGCAGCCTTATCAATTAACCGTTCCATAATTAAATTAGCCTCTGCATACCCAGGCCCTCGAAATACACCAATAGGAGTTGTATTAGTTAAGACACCAAAAATTTCTAATCCAATATTTGGAATATTATAAACAGTACCAGGTAAGTTTGCGTATTGAACAACCTGAACCCCACCTGCCGATCCCACCATATAAGCACCAAGGTTTGCATAACTCTTCACATGCAGAGCTAACATTTTTCCATCTTTTCTAAGTGCCAGAGAAGATTCTGATTGATGGTCCCTTCCTTGATGATCGGACAAAAAACCTTCGCTTCGTGAAGCAACCCATTTTACTGGACGTTGAATTTTTTTTGATGCCCAAGCTATTAGTCCATATTCGGTATAGCAAAAATTCTTAGCACCAAAGCCACCACCCACATCCGGGGCAATAAAGCGAACCGATGTAGCGGGAACCCCAAGCATATCAGAAATACTATTCCGCATNACGTGAATATTTTGGGTTGATCCATAAAGAGTATAACTATCATTATTCATATCCCAGTCTGCTATTAAGCCTCTTGGCTCCATGGGATTTGTAACGATGCGATGATTTTTTAGTGATAAATCGACAATATAGTCGGCTTCGTCGAATATTTTTTTTATTTTATCTTGATTACACACATTCCACTCAACAAAAATATTCCTTTCTATTGCAGGGATCACGTTAATAGTATTTATAGCCAGGGCTTCTTTAGCGTCAGTGACATGCGGTAATGGGAGATAATCAATATCTATATGTTCTGACGCATCCAAAGCTTGGTACAGTGTCTCAGCAATAACCAGCACCACTGGTTCACCCGGGTATCGCACAATTTCTTGAGCTAATAAGGGTTGGTCCACAAATGAGAATGCTTCACCAGTATTTGGGTTTTCCTGCACGAATGGTTTTAAAAACTTTAACCCTTCTTTCTGTACATCATCCGCTGTAATAATTGTTAACACNCCGGGCATTTGTTTTGCTTTACTCGTACATAACGAGGATATCTGTGCATGCGCNTGAGGAGACCTTAAAAATACAGCGTTACTGATATTGTGGAATTCCAGATCGTCAAGGTATTTACCTGTACCTGTCAGGAACTTCTTATCTTCGACCCGCGTAGACGAACCACCAATGACAGACGTACCCATAATCTTGACCGATCTTAACTATATTAATGCATCAGCTAATATTCTATTGAAGGGGAAATCCCATTGAATTTAATATCCCCATTAATTTTTCCCGTCCACTCATTCCTGAGAGCTTACCCATTCGACCCAAAACTTTATTAGTCCATGTATCAGCGACCATTTCATTACGTTCAGAAAACTTCGTCATCTCTTTATCGTAATTGGCACGAAGACTTTGCTCTTCAGGGTTCCCATAAACCTCATGAAACGCAATAGCCGCTTGAGGCAACCTGGGTTTCACTTCAGCTCTAACATCAGGTGATGCATATCCAACACATAAGCCAAATACACCAAAAACTTCGGGGGGTAATTCAAGCAACTCAGCGACCCTTTTTGGATCATTTCGCATTGCTCCAATATACACTGTAGAAAGTTNTAATGATTCAGCTGCAACAACTGCGTTCTGCGCTGCCAATGCCGCATCAATTGCAGCAACTAAAAATGTTTCAACGAATGGCATAACTTCCATCTCAACTGCTTCTTCTTTCCCCATTCGCTGATTTCTGGATAAATCCGCCAACCACACCAAAAAAAGTGGGCACTGTTCTATATGCTTTTGGTTACCAGCAACCTTGGCTAATTCTATTTTTTTATCTGGATCCGTTATAGCAATTACTGACCATAACTGCAGATTAGAACTGGTAGCAGCGGACTGTGCCGCGGCTAATAGTGTCTCTAATGTATCCTCAGGCAAAGAATCCGTTTTATAAGAACGCACGGATTTATGAGATAACAACAAACTAATCNNGTCGTTCCATGGNCCCAATTTGGACGCCTCATCTTTTCCATACCTTTTTACTAAAGCGTCTTGCTGTTGGAAAGAATTCCCTTTTTCAATATTCATCTTTTATCCTAATTCTTGATTTTTTTTCCAACTAGTCACCCGAAAAACCAAAATCTATGGCTTTGAACTTTGTTCGAGGTCTGCTCTTCTAGTGATAGCCCAACGATATTGATCGGGCCATCCCTCCAGGGGATCGGCACTTTTCAAATGCTCTGCTGCATGTAAAGCCCAAAATGGATTATACATCAATTCTCTGCCTATACCGATCAAATCAGCATTGTTATCAGTTAGAATTTTTTCAGCTTGATGAGCTTCAATAATTCGCCCAACAGCCATCGTCGCAATATTTGATTCCTTACGAATTTGAGAAGCGTAAGGAACCTGGAAACCCAAAGGTCGATCACTTGACGTTTTAACTGGAGAACCATCATCCTTTGCTCTAAAAGCAGGCGCGCCCGTGATACCACCAGCCGAACAATCAATGACATCAACGCCTCTTAGTTTNAGCTCATTAGACAAAACAACAGAGTCGTCNATGCTCCAACCATTATTATCTACCGCTGAAATACGAAAAAATAATGGTAAGTCGTCGGGCCAACTAGATCTAACTGCTTCAGCAACCTCCAAAGCAAATCGCATCCGTCCATGCAAATCGCCACCATATGCATCATTACGTTGATTACTTACAGGCGATAAAAAGCTATGGATCAGATAACCATGGGCCCCATGCACCTCCAATACCTTGAACCCTGCCGTTACTGCCCGACGCGCGCTAGTCGAAAAATTATTGATTGTGTTTGTTATATCGTCTTCACTCATTGCCTGAGGAGTTTGCCAGCCATCTGCTAACGGTACCGCTGACGGCCCCATAACCTCCCAAGATGGGTCCCCCCAAGTGGCATCTCCGATTGCTAAAGGTTTACCTCCATCCCATGGAGGACTTGCAGAAGCTTTCCTTCCTGCATGTGCTATCTGTATTCCAGGGATAGAACCCATTGAAGTTATAAAGCCTGTTGTTGACCTCAAGGCTTCTGCTTGCTCATCGGTCCATATACCCAAGCATCGAGGAGTGATTCTACCTCGTGGCTCTACGGCAGTTGCTTCGGCAAAGACTAGACCAACCCCGCCTCTTGCAAAGGTACTTAAGTGTGCAAACTGCCAATCAGAGGCTACACCACTATTGGCTGAGTACATACATAGCGGAGACAAGACAACTCTATTAGGAAGTGTTACGCCCCTTAATTTTAACGGGCTGAAAAGCTTTGCGTCAGTGCTCATAGATTTTTCCTGTTCAATTTTTATAAATTCGCCCTCTGAAACTGCATACCAAATAGCTAATATTGGACACACCCTATCAATTTTTTAAATTNATATTCANAAGGCAATTAATTTTATGTTGTTAGTAAGTTAATAATTCCCTCAGATCAAATCATTTGCGTTTTAGAAATTCCTACCGTTAGTTTGACAGGACTGTGTATTCTGCCCTGTTATCGGTTACCCTACAAATGGCATTTTTAGTCTCTAGCAGAGGATAGAAATTTGAATAGATTATTTATCAGATGACCTAATCTCGATACCAGCCCACTCTTCAACCAACTTGAACCATTCGCTTACGTCTCTCTGGTTCCAGCCTTTGTGGGCTGCNAGTAATAACATTTGCCTTGTCTGCTGACAGACAAACTGCGGAACCCCTTGTTTTTCACCTTCCTCAAGTGCCAAATTTACATCCTTTAATAAAATTTCTATTGAAGCACCAAAATCAAAACTTCTCGGTAATACGCTTGTTGGNATTACTAANTCGGTAGCTGCATTTCGACCTGTCCCCGCTTGAATGGCTTCCAACATGACATTGGGATCTATCCCCGCTTTCACCCCCATCGCAAGNGCTTCAGATGTCACCGCTANGGATGTTGCAAACAAAATATTATTTGCTAATTTCAAAACTTGAGCTAACCCAGGCTTTTCCCCGCAATAAACTATTTTTTTTCCATAAGCTTTAAAGTATGGAATTAACTCCTCATAAGCATCCTTAGGCCCCGAGACCATGACAGATAATGTACCTGCGCGCGCACCTGGGGGACCGCCGCTGATTGGCGCCTCTAATGTAGCTATTCCCTTTTTTTCCAGAGCCTCTGTTATCTCCTCTGCGAATGCCGATCCGGTGGTGCAAGCGCTTACATANACCCTGATNTTTTTGCCCTCAATCAAACCACCAGTGCCAAGAACGGCCTCCCTAATCACCGAATTAGATGGGAGAGAACAAATTACTATTTCTGATTTATCGGCCAGGTCTCGTGGCGAACTTGCTTGTAGTGCTTGCCGTTCTAAAAGAGGGTTTATCGCCGTTTCAGCGATATCATACACAGAAATATTATTNCCCGCATCCATCAATCTACTGGCCATTGGTTGACCCATATTCCCCAAACCTAAATATCCAATAACCGAACTCATAAATCACTTCCTTTTGCACATGGTAAACAACACTCGTTCTNAACTTCATCTCAGCCAAGGTTTGCTATAGCAGGCTAGATAATAATGGATAAGAATCAACATGGTCAGAACGTTTCATCACATGGATATGAAAGTATCTAACAAAAAGCCAGAATGTGTCTGCAATCTGCAATTCGGGAGGAATGTAACATACACCACTNTGTGCAGACAAAACCGATCAAATTTATGTTGATAATTAGATAAGTATGAATAAAGTTAGCCGTTTTGATGGCAANCACTTNCATCAAACGCAAACAAACACTAACTTCTTATCCTTATAGTTTTTACCCACCAGACTATAACACTTCTTTTTAAATAGTTTGTTAACCTGGCCGTCTTTCATATGCGGGCAATCCATCTTCGATATGATGATATTTCTGTTTATCTATTGTGAAGATCGCTAATTGCGATTTAAAGGCAGACGGGTCATCAAGCGTACCTATCTTTATAATCATTGACCCAGGTCGGGCTGGGCTTTTTGTTCCAATCCCCGTCCCACACTTATCGCAGAAGAATCTGGTTACAGGTGTCTCTAAATCCGATCTCGCAAATTTCTTGGCCACACCTTTTGTAAATTTAAATCCATCCTCTGGAACGACCATTATCAGGTTTGGGCTACCACCTGTAATATACTGGCATTCCCTACAATGACATTGGAGAAACCCTTGCGGCTCTCCTTCCGATTCGTAACGAATATCGCCACAGTAACAACCACCCTTAACTGCCATAAACTGTCTCCATATAAATTTTATTGTTGAAACTTTGCAGGATTTCAGACATTAAATAAAGGTTTTTATCTATTNTTTCTTTTCAAAAAAAAAGTGGCCTACGTTTTAAGGCCACTTCCAATTTTGAACCGTTAAAAGTATTTATTACTTCGGTTTCTTACTACCATATTTTGACCGACTTTGATTTCTATCTTTAACACCCTGCGTATCAAGCGTCCCTCGGATTATAGAATACCTTATGCCAGGAAGATCGTTCGGTCCACCGCCGCGCATAAGAACAACNGAATGCTCCTGCAGATTATGTCCCTCGCCAGGAATATACGCACCAACNTCAAAACCATTAGTTAATCGAACGCGAGCAACCTTCCTCAGCGCAGAGTTTGGCTTACGCGGTGTTGTTGTATATACGCGAGTGCAAACACCACGTTTTTGCGGATTGGCATCCAACGCAGGTCGCTTAGAGCGCTCCTGTTTTGTTTTCCTTGGTTTTCGCACGAGCTGGTTGATAGTTGGCATATAAGTATTTCCTAGAAACTGTAATGATGGATCGGAATATGAGATCCACTACTGTTTAAGTCAAGACAAATAACAGCACCTCGCTCATTAAACCGACTGTTTTTTACTTTTGGCCTTTAAAAACAGCTTTTCGAGCGTAACTTCAGGCACAAAACCAAGTCGTTCTCGAATTTTGGTGGTGTCTAAGATAGATGCTGTGGGACACGACTCATATATCTCGGGCCTTTTAACCAACGGCATATTTCCCCATCTTTTTGTAGCCAGATCAAGTGTTGGTCTCTTATTTAGTCCTTCTGTCGAGGCCACAGTATAGATATCAAACCCCCTATACTCAACTGTTTGCGCCGCCAATTTAAACGCTTGTGCCGCATCCGTAGGATCCACCCATGCCCAAAAATGGTAATTTAGTAGGTCATCCCCTTTGGACGCTATCTCACTATATCCTCTAGGAAAGATGATATGGCATGGGCGAATAGCCAGAACCTCCATCTTTTTTCTAACGGCAAAACTCTCTGAAATACTTTCAGTGATTTTCTTTGATAATGAATAAACTTCTGTTGGCCGAATAGGATGGGTTTCATCCACAGGCAGAAATTGAGGCGACCAATCCGGTGGATTATATGACAGCCCAAAAACTGAGTCACTTGAGGCTACCACTACGCGTTTGATGCCAGCATCTTCAGCCGCTTGCAGCACCGTCCACGCACCCTCCACATTATTTTTGAAAGTGGTTTGCGCATCAGTCTGACGCGGGTTGGGTATAGCTGCTAAATGAATTACAACATCATTACCCATGAAAGCATTTTTGGCCGCTTCATAATCTGTGATAGATAATGTGATGTGATTTTTTACCCCCCGNTGCTCTATTAACGGTTCCTTTATATCTACAGTGGTAATTTGAGCAGAATCAGAAAATTTTTTCACTACGTGAGTCCCAAGTAACCCGGTTCCGCCTGTTACAACTATTTTTTCATAAGTCACTAATAAACATTCCTCTTACATCTTCTAATTGAAATTTACAAAAAACCTCAACTCAATTTCTATTCAAAAGTGCCATAGTTTTTTTTCATCCGATATTATAAACTCACCAGCATACAAATCGTATAATGAAAAATTTGAGATAGATATGAAATTATATGGAACCAAAACATCGCCCTATTCGCGTGTAATTCGGGTTGTTATATTTGAAAAAAAATTAGACACGCAAATAGAATTTATATGGACCAAAACCAGGGTGCCTAACGATCCGATGTTGAAAATCAACTTATCTGGGAGAGTTCCATTTTTACTTCTTGATGACGGAAAGGGTATTGAAGACACACCCGTCCTTGTACAGTTTTTAGACTCTTTAATGACCCCTGCTATTTTTAACCATGGGATCGGGCGCTTTGATTTGAACTATCTTCGATTAGAAGCAATGACGAGATCCTTATTAGATGGGGTTTCAGTTTGGCTCAGAGAAATAAGACGGCCTTCTAATGAGCAATCGCCCACGATACTTTTACATGAACAAGCTCGATCCANTCGGCTTGTATCGTATTTTAATGAAATAACAGCAGAGCCGCATTTANTGGGCGCTTTAAATTTAGCACAACTATATCTTTTTGTTGCTCTCGATTTAGAAAGACAAATACCCTCGTTCAAATGGAGAACACAAAACTCCAATCTTGTTAAATGGTATGACAAGATCGAAAAACAGCCATCTGTCAGGTCTTCTTGGCAAGACATTCGAACTGGGAAATAATATATTATTACTTTGAACGTGTATATTTGGAGTGCTGAAAAATGAGTAAACGTTTAGATGGTAAGGTCGCTGTGATTATAGGTGCTGGTTGCGTTGGTCCAGGCTGGGGAAATGGCCGAGCAACCGCTTTCCGTTTCGTAGAAGAAGGCGCGAGCGTTCTTGCAGTGGACAATTCCGAAGAGGCATTGCTAGAGACGATTGAGCGGGTCGCGCCTCTCGACGGAGTAATGGAGACTTACATTGGCGACGCTACAAAGAGCCAATCCGTTTCCTCTATGATAGCAACGTGCATGAACAGGTTTGGACGTCTCGATATATTAGTTAACAATGTTGGTGGATCAAAAAAAGGAGGCCCCGTAGATTTATCGGAAGAAGACTGGGACTCTCAAATTGATCAAAACCTCAAGAGTGTTTTTTTGGGATGCAAATATGCGATACCTGAATTAGAAAAAGACGGTGGAGGTGCAATCGTTAATATAGCCTCTACCTCAGGAACACGATGGACAGGCTCTGCACAAGTTGCGTACGCCGCAACGAAAGCCGGCGTCATTCAATTGTCCAAGGTCGTCGCGATGGAATATGCANCAAAAAAAATTCGGGTTAATGCCATTGCACCAGGGCAACTACACACTCCCATGGTAGAGGCTCGGTTAGCGGGACAACGAACAGGAGGCGATGTGGAAACTTTATTGAAACAACGTCTTGCGAGGATCCCGTTAGGCTTTATGGGTGATGGCAATGATACTGCTAACGCTGCAGTCTTCCTGGCTTCAGAAGAGGCACGTTTCATAACAGGGACTGAGCTTGTAGTTGATGGGGGTATGACAGCTCGGTGTGACTGACGGGGCCTCCAAATAACTGGAAAGGAAACAACATTAAATGGCTGGCTCTCTTGAAGGGATCAACGTGTTAGATTTAACACATGCACTCTCGGGGCCTTTTTGTTCAATGTTATTGGCAGAGCTCGGAGCAAATATAATTAAAATAGAACCACCATCAGGAGACCATTTTCGGCCAGCAAACAATGGATCAACCTTTGCTGTCGTCAATAGAAATAAGCGAAGTATTTGTATTGATTTAAAAAACCCAGAAAGTGTAAAAGTGATGAACTCCTTGATATCTCGATCGGATATCATGCTTGAAAATTTTACTCCTGGCACGGCTCGCCGGCTCGGTTATGACTATGANAGAGTTAAAAAAATAAAAACAGATATTATCTATGCCTCTATATCCGGTTTTGGGCAATCTGGGCCTTACAGAGATTTGAAGGGTTATGATGCTGTGGCACAAGCAATGTCTGGTATAATGGCATCCACCGGGGAACCAGATCGCGCACCAGTTCGAGTTGGACCATCAATGATTGATATGGGAACGGGGATGTATGTAGTTATTGGTATAATGGATGCGCTAAGGAAAAAGGATATTGAAGGACAAGGCAGGTATTTAGAATTTAATCTATTAGAGTCTGCACTTTCGTGGATGTCACAAAGTATTGCGAATTATTCAAAGACCGGGGTTGTTCCGCCAAGAACCGGTTCAGCACTGGGATCGTTTTCTCCTTACCAAGTTTTTAATGCCAGGGATGATCAAATTTTTATAGGAGCTTCCACAGAATTATTTTGGCAAAAATTATGCGGCGCATTAAACATACAGGCATTACTCACAGATCAACGATTTATTGATATGAAGTCTCGCGTTACGAATCGCAATGTTCTAACAAAAATAATTGAAAATACACTAAGTCATATGAGCGTAGACGCCATCCTTCAAAAACTTCGAATAGCTGGTATCCCTTGTGCGCCTGTTCTGACCGTTGAAGGAGTGGTTAATGATCCGCACGTGAAAAGTAGAAAAAGTCTGACCCCTTCAGAGGATTCTACTATAGGTAATATCCTGCAGACAAAGATGCCAATTGGTGATGGCACCCCTCCCCGGTCTGCCCCAAAACTCGGAGAGCACAACAGCGAAATTTTGGAAGAATACGGTTTTTCAAAACAAGAGATTCAACAACTGAAAGATTCCGACACAATTATAGATTGAGAGTCAGAATCTTTATACAATAGATTTCAACCAAGTTTATGGAATGCTCTCTAATCCTCCATCTACACTCAAGGCTTGCCCAGTGATCGTGCTACCAATATCAGAACACAAGTAACCTATCATGCTGGCAATGTGCTGCTGTGGAATGAAAGTATGCAGGGTTGTGCCAGACATCATTTCATCTCTAGTTTGATTTTCTGACACGCCCTCCGCTTTAGCTTTAGCTTGAATTACCCTATTTATTCTATCCCCATCGACCGGTCCTGGTTGAATACAATTACACCGAATACCATATCTGCCAACTTCTAACGCTGTAGTACGGGTTAGCCCTACTATCGCCCACTTCGCTGAAGAATACGGGCTCCTTAGAGGAAAACCAAATTTTCCTGCTGCTGAAGAAAGGTTAATTATACTNCCTCCTTCATTATCGCTGTCTTTAATCCGAGGGATTGATTGCTGCGTTCCTATAAAAGCACTTGTTAAATTTATATTAACGCAGGCATTCCACTCTTCGAGAGAAATATCCTCTATTGGCGCTGTAGGGCCGGCAGTGCCCGCATTGTTAATCATAATATCGAGCCCCCCCAGATATTGGTCAGCCTTCTTAAAAAACGATTGAAATTGATCAGAATCACTTACATCCACACGAATCCCTGATACGTTATCGTAACTGGATAGTGTACGTTCCAAAGCCTGTTCATCTATATCACAAACAAACACCTTAGCGCCTGCTTCAACGAATAGCTTCGTTATTTCTCTGCCAATGCCCCCCGCACCTGCAGTAATTATTACCCGCTTACCATCAAAAGTCATATTAAACCTCCTGCACTTAATACGTTTTTCGAAAAGAGACTCATGGGATAACGCCGATTCTCCCACGCAGAAACTTCAAATAGGTTTGTCCCCTGCAATTGTAACTCTATAACCATGCCTAACTTCCGGATAATAATCCCAAACCGACCGATGTTGCACGCACCGATTATCCCAAAACGCGACTGAGTTTTCTCTCCAACGGAATCTGCAATGAAATTCTGGAGTTGCGATATGGTCATATAGCATTTTTAAGACGGCATCGCTTTCTGTTTTATGCAAGCCTTCAATACGGGTAGTAAAATTTTCATTAACAAAAAGTGTTTTCTTTCTCGTTATCGGATGTGTGCGAACCATAGGGTGTAACGCTTCGGGATAAGAGTTTTCTCCATCACGCAATGTTCCTTTATGATTTAAACGATCGCGATGCACGCCAATCGATTCGTGCCATGCATAGAGACCCGAGATAAAGGATTTAATTGGATCAGATAATTGCTCATAAGCACGATACATAGAGGCAAACATTGTATCACCACCAACTTTGGGAATTTGATGTAAATGCAAAATACTTCCCATAGGTGGTTCTAGATCGCAAGAAACGTCAGAATGCCATTTCATCCCCGCAACCGCTTTAGAAGTTTCATCAGCATGGATAGTCAGAATTTCTGGGTGCCCTTCAATTTTTGCCGCAGTTGGGTGAATATGCAACTCACCAAAGTTTCGTCCAAATGATTTATGGTTTTCCAGGTCCATCTGCTGATCGCGAAAAAAAATAACTTGGTGTAACAATAATGCGTCATTTACTTCTTTCAGGGTCTCTTTATCAATCGGCTTGGAAATATCTACCCCTGATACTTCGGCGCCAATGATCGGGCTCAATGGCTCAACTTCAATCTTACGATAGACCATGTAATTACCTTTCAAGCAGAAAGAGAGCTTTCATTTTAATGTTAAAGGTTAGGCAAGAGGACGAATAAGTTCTTTAAACCCTACTCCAATTATATCTGCAAGCAAACTAATCAAACTTAATATTTGAAAACGAAAACTATGATTGTTCTTATGCACCCATTTCGTTTGCCAAGGCTTCGAATAAACACGCTACTGCCTCAGCTCCTGGGTCCATAGTGTTCGCCAGAACTCTTGCCGGCACATAAGCAGCTCGACCAGCTCGAGCCACCGGCATCTTTTTTGTGCTATCTGCTCCCTCTCTAGCTGCTTTTGCAACATNGGAAAGATTACTTCCCATAGCTAAAGCATTCAACGCAGGCGCTAAGGCATCAATCATTGTCCTATCACCAACCGTCGCTCCGCCAACATCCGTGATACGACCTAGTCCAGCTTTTAAAGCTTCTGACCAATGAATATTACTCTTCATTTTCTGACCTGCCGCAGCAAAAAATATTGCCATTAATACCCCACTGGACCCGCCCATAGCCTTGCTTAACAACTCAGCCATTGCTTCAAAAAAATCTCCCTCACTTGCTAGTGGCAATCTGTCTAATTCATCTCTGAGGGTTTTTGCTGCCGTGGCTAGAGTTGACCCCGTATCTCCATCCCCTATTTTAGCGTCTAGATCATTAAGTGTTTGTTCCTTTTCTACCAATACCGAACAGCACTTTTGAATCACTGCTTTTAGTAAGGGATTTTCAGATGCCACCCAGTCTGTTCGAGATANCTGACACGGTAAGGCTCTTACTATTGGCTTCTCAAATGAGACTGGCGTAGGCCATGCACGCGGCTCAACCTTAAAAGTCAACGCTTCAGCTATCTGGTCACTCAAAGGTAATATAGATATCGAAAAACCATGCATGTCGAGAGAAGTCATGAGCATGTCAGGTCCAATAATCAGATCAAACTGGCACATCAAATCAGACTTCGCTATTTCTTCAGTCAAAACACCCATCTCTAAAGGCGTACATCCACCGAGGTTATTCAAAAGCAGAACATATTTCTGGCCTATATTCATTTTGGCCCTTAGATGCCTTAACATTGTGTTCATCACTGTGCGTGCATCATCAAATGGAATTAATTCCACTCCTGGCTCACCATGGATTCCTAAGCCTAGTTCCGCCATACCTTCCTTAACTCTGTCATCTTTCTCAGTACCAGGAATGGTGCAATTATCTATAGAAACGCCAATAGAAGAAATTAAAGGGATAAGAGGCTGCGTAAAATCGATAATCTCACTCAGCGTCTTACCCTGTTCCGCCAAGAATCCTGCAATTTTATGAACGAAAAGTGTTCCAGCAAGTCCTCTCGCCTGTATATCATTTGGCAGAGCAATATCGTCGTCAACGATGAGCATTTCCACCTTTAATCCACGGGCTCTCGCTTGTTCAGCAGCTAAACCAAAATTTAACCTATCTCCAGTATAATTTTTAACAACCAACAGGCACCCCTTGTCGCCTGTAACTGCTATGATTCCTGCCAAGACTGCGTCAACACTTGGAGACGCAAAAATCTCTCCCCAGACAGCTGCCGCAAGCATTCCCTTCCCCACGAAACCAGCATGAGCAGGTTCATGACCTGAGCCCCCACCGGAGATAATGGCCACTTTATCGAATTTCCAGTCGGCCCGGACAACCACTTTGATGTGCGGAAACCCGTCAAGACGCGCGACTTGTCTTTCTTGCGTTCGTAAAAATCCATCTATCGCCTCTGTAACTAGCGTATCTCGTGAATTTATAAATTGGTTCATGGACGAGCCCTCCAATTATTTCAGACGTACTTGTAATAAAAAAACCTTCTATTTCAGTCTTTCTCGAACTTTAGACATTAAATCTAAGTGATTTTCATGATCTCCCGCGAAACGAAGTACTAAATGGGTCGCGCCCGCATTTTTAAAAGATTGCAGATATTGAACCGCACCCTCTAATGGGCCTGCATAACAAGCCTGTATTTTTTTTAATACGTCAGGTCGGGCTCCATAGTAGGAAGAGAGAAATTGNTCTGCTCGATCTTGAGCTTTTTCACTATTTTCGTCTATTGAAAGCGTTAAATAAGCTGCGCAGGTAATAGCGTTGACATCACGCCCTGATTGCTTCGCACGCGTCTGCATTTGTTGCCAGTTACTCTTTATTATTTTGGCATCGGGGGTTATGGGGAACCAACCATCAAATTCCTCGCCAACACGTTTAATATTAGCTTCAGCACCACCCCCAATCCAAATGGGCGGGCCAGTTTTTTGAACAGGTAAAGGACCTAATACTCCCTGTTTGACAGTCCATCTGCCATTCCAATCTACTGCGTCACCACTCCAGAGGGCTCGGCACAGCCGTAAACCCTCCAGCATACGGCCAACCCTTTTTTCAAAAGGAACCCCGGCCGCCATAAATTCATTCCGAATATTTTCTTGATCCGTAGCGATGCCGACACCAATAATTGTTCTTCCGTCTGAAACCTGATCAAGTGTTGAAATCTGATGCGCCATAACCACTGGATTTCTCAAGGCCGGTAATAATATCGCCGTCCCCAGAGCTATATTGGTCGTTCTGCCTGCAACACCGGCCAATAACGTTAGTGGTTCATGTCTCGGCCTCGCCAGAAGTGAATCCCCTACCCAAACCGAGTCGTATCCAAGATCTTCTGCTTTCTCAGCTAATTTTAATAATGGCGCGGCTGCATGGCGTCCCTCCATAACACTCTCTCTGGTGGGTAATAAGTAGCCAATACACACTGTCATAGTCGCCCCTTTCACAGATATGTTATTTAGTTTACCTAGTCTGTTCTAAAGCTTAAGTTGTTTGTAATCTTACCACTATTAACTCGATTAAACAGCTTGTGATCAAGCGACAAAATAACTCCACACCAGCTATCAAGCTAGCGTTATATGAAGAGGTTTATTATGAGAGCAGCAGTCGTAAGTGAAAACGGTGTAGAAATCCAAGATGTAGCGAAGCCTGAGCCAAAACCGCATGAGGTTCTTGTTCGTGTGCGGGCGTGTGGATTAAATCGCGCTGATTTAATGGTTGCCAGTGGTATGGCCCATGGGGCTATTGGAGGCTCAGGAACCATAGTAGGGCAAGAATTCTCTGGAGAAATTGTAGCTACTGGGTCGGAAGTTAGAGGGATGAAGGAAGGCGACCGGGTCATGTGTCATGGCACAGCTAGCTGGGCAGATTATGCGCTTGCTGACTGGGGACGNNCAGTNCNNATACCNGACNCNAACATGNGCTTNGAACAAGCAGCNACNCTTCCNGTAGCACTTTACACGATGCATAACGCAATTGTAACAAATGCANAAATCCAANCTGGAGAAACNATNTTAATTCAAGGCGCAAGTTCGGGTGTGGGACTGATGGCGCTCCAAATTGCAAAATTAAAAGGGGCCAAAACAGTTATTGGAACATCGACCAATATTGACCGCCGAGCAAAGTTAAAGGATTTTGGGGCGGACTTAGCAGTGGACTCCAAAGATCCAAATTGGGCCGATACAGTTCTTGAGGCGACCGATGGGAAAGGTGTTGATATAATAATAGACCAACTCTCCGGCTACGTTGCCAATGACAATTTGAAAGCGACAGCTATTTTGGGCAGGATCATTAATGTTGGGCGCCTAGGTGGTTTTAACGGCAACTTCGATTTTGACCTCCATGCGGCTCGAAGAATTCAATATATAGGAGTCACATTTAGAACGCGTTCCATTGAAGAAATTCGCGCGATAACAAAAGAAGTTCAAGAAGATCTTGGAAAGGATATCGAAGCAGGAAAGCTAACACTTCCTATTGATCAAAGCTTTAAACTTGAAGATGTAAATGACGCCCTTGCTAAAATGAAAGCCAACGAGCACTTCGGCAAAATAACACTAGTTGTCGACTGAAAACGTCCACGCAAGTTTTTCGAATATAAGAGAGACCCTCAAAAATGGTCTCTCTTATACAAACTCGATTCACTTTCCCTCTTTTTCTGCATTATTTCCAATCTAATAAGAATTAGTACAACAGCTACCGCTACTAAATAGTAGAGTTGGTCTATCTCTATATCGAGTTTTATTGCGTAGATAATACCCCCAATAATGAAAAAAGTGCCAAACCAAAAGAATGCAACTAAAGACGGCAGAGGCCTAAACTCTAACAAATATCTAACTAGGATTAACGCGAGCAAACAACTTGCTCCAAAACGCATGGCATTCAGCCGGTAAAACTCTTCTTCTGGACTAATACCAATTTGAAGNGGAAAAAATAGTTTGAACCCGAAGACATTCACTACTATTGCTAAGCACAACCAAGCAAATAAAAGAAATATGCAGATTTTACGGAATCTTACCACCAAATCACCGTTTTCCACTTAAGAACACTTAAAAGAGAACCCTATTCGACTAAATCTGTCAACTTTAATGCGACTCAATCGCACTAAGGATTTCTTTTTATAGAAATCGTATNAATCTTACCCATATAAATCATAGTGTTTTCTCAAGTCATGCACAGCCTTAAACCCTAGATTTATCTCTGCATGAGAGAGGTCATAGAGAGGCGCAAATGGAGCATTTTCATAGATATTTTCGTCTTTAACTTCGATATCAACACCCGTCTTGTAACGTAAAGTTTGTAAAGTTTCATCCGGTGCTAAAATAGTTGGACCACAGATAAAGTATGGGCCAAATCCTGGNTCTTCTACGATTAGAGCTTTTCTGTAAGCTACCGCAAGGTCTCTTGGATCAACATAGTGCCACATAGCGCCACCCCCTGGGGGTTTACCAGCGCTAGAAACTGGACCTTTATATCCTTCAGGGTCTGCAGCACGAGCCCTCACTTCCGCTTCAAATTCTGGATAAAGAACAAAAACCGGTCGCATAACAACAACCTCAAAAGCCCCGTCATCAACAAAACTTTTTGCCATTTCTTCACACAATTTTTTACTAAGGGCATATGGATCGGTTGGACGTCGAGGATGCTTATGATCTATTGGTAGATAGGAGGGTGGGATCATGGCTCCTGATAAGACCGTATACCCAATAACTGAGTCACTTGAGGTCAAAATGACCCGTTTTACTCCAGCTTCCTGGGCTGCTTTCAATACATTCCAAGTGCCTGTGACATTAGTATGGATTATATCGCTCCCGGAGCCACTCCATATATTTGGTATGGCAGCAATTTGAACTACCGCATCCATTCCCTTACATGCAGCCCTAACAGCATCTATGTTCAAAATAGAATCTTGAATATGAGGCAAATCATTTTTATCTGGCAAAATATCAAGACCTGAAAGCTGGCACTGACCTCTTAACTCTTTGATGACGTAGTCACCCATCAACCCGCCCGCACCAGTAACTAAAACTTTTTTAAAATTCACAAGTCACTCCAAAACCTAAATATCGTTATACGGTGAGTAGGATCATATTAGAATAATTCCCGCAATCCTTTCAAATCAATATTTCAACAAAAGACCACATAACCGTTACCCATTTAAATTACAGCAGTTGAGACTCAGAGCTAGTCAATGTCGTTTTTTTTGCCCTTTAAAGAGCGAGGACATCGCAAAATTAATTTAATAATTAAATCTTTTGTAACTTTATTAAAACTCACTCTTGTTTTAACTTAACCAACTTGAATTTAAATGACAGGTAACCTCAAATGTCCCTAGAACAAACTGTTTCTGCGCACTATTCAAACAAGGATCTTTTGGAGAAAATTTACCAGGGCCTCGAACAACTTGGGTTTGATAAAAATCAATTGACGCAATCAGATCTGTCCTCGGTTGATGAATTTCACATTGGAGGGTCAGAAGGCACTCTTTTGCTAGCAGAGAAGTTATCTTTAACCACATCCAGTAAAGTACTAGATATTGGTTGCGGTATCGGTGGCCCAGCTCGCTTGTTATCAAGCGTGATTGGCTGTAAAGTCTCGGGGATTGACCTTACTGCAGATTACGTAAACGCCGGAAATGAACTTACCAATCAAGTGGGATTATCTAATAGTGTAAATCTAGTGAATGCCAGCGCTCTCGATGTTCCATTTCCGGACGACAGTTTTGACGTAAGCTATATGATCCATGTTGGAATGAATATTGTCGATAAAGAAACGCTTTTTTCAGAGGCATACAGGGTCACAAAACCTGGGGGCATTTTTGGTATATATGACGTTATGCTGGCCGGCTCTGAAGAGCTTCAATATCCACTGCCTTGGGCTGAAGAAAAAGAAGGAAGTGCTATGTCCTCCGTGGAAGATTACAACTTGGCACTTACCAAAGTTGGTTTTTCACTAACATACGAAGAGGACAAAACTGATTTTGCTATTGATTTCTTTGAAAAAATGTCAATTACAATGAGCTCTTCTGATGGCCCATCCCCAATTGGACTTCATCTTTTAATGGGGGAATTAACCAAACAGAAAATAGGGAACATGGCATACCTTATAAAATCGGGGGTTATTGCACCTAGAATAATCATCTCGAAAAAATAATATAAATTAAAAATTTAAACTTNTTTTTAAATTTTAGAAAAGGCTGCAANATTGGTAAATCATGAAGTTCTTAANCAATCTGAACTGGGCAGAATTGTAAATTCAGTACTCGGTGTAGANACCGATANAGAAACAAAAATATTTGATAATCTCATAGAAGCTATTGTAGTACAAAAAGATGATATTTTAGCCCCCTGTGGAATGTATGTAGTCCTAGAGGGATCTATTGGCCTCTTATTAAATGATAACGTAATAGCAACAGCAAATTCCTCGGATTATTTTTACGAAGAATATCTATTGTTAGAAGATCAGAATATTGAGTTGAGTGCCAAAGCGATCGAGAAAACACGATTAGGATTAATATCAAAAAAGAGCTGGATAAACCTACCAAGTAAAATTAAAGATCAATGTATGGGACGTTTATTTGGCGATCTCGTAAACATGCATCTCCATGAATTTCAACAACCGATAAATTGTTGCAATATCACTGCAGCCGCCCTCAGCCTGACTGCACTTGGTTTTCAAACCGATGTAAATGATATTTTCAAAAGCTGTGCATTACCGGTGTCTTATGTAGTCAATGATGGAATGACCATTGGAGAACTCTACGATGTTGCTTCAAGCCATATATACGCAGAAGGGCTAAGGGATGAAGTTGGCGTCGAATTATATTATTTCGATGAANACGTGGTCACGAATGAAGATCTTTTCAAGGCTATCGCGGAGTCTAATCACGTCGGTGGTGATAGTGATATCTTGGTAGCAAATTTCAATGTTGCTATCGCCCATGGTAACGCTGAGTTAAAAGGCGGCCATTTCGCCTTAATTGCAAAATGCAATAAAAGCACAGGTCTTGTACATATGATGGATGTTCATCCCGAAAAGTATGGAAAGATTTGGGTGACGTCCATAGAACGGCTCTACAATTCTATGTCGGACCATGATAGCAGCGCGCAACGTGCTCGCGGGCTTATGCGCTTCATTATTAAAAAAGATGTTGATGTTCGCCTCGATGCGTTAGCAAAAAGCGATTGCTTTCCCGTAAATTGCACACAGTATATCGATTTAACACCTGAAAAAAGACGCCATATATTTGGACGCGCCAGCACTAACCTCAATAGTCTTTATGTATTATCAATGGGTTTAAGTTTTTTAGATAATCATGCAATTGACGTTGATGAAATCCTATCTGCAGCTAATATTTCTTACACGGAAGCGTTGTCTATNGAAACGACAGCCCTAGAACTTACTAATATAGCCAATAAGTATTTAACAGGNTCNGAATTCTCTGATGTTAATTGTACTCACCATCTCTATGATAATACCACGAGCGAAACAAAAGAAGGATGGTTCAAGACTCAATTACTTAAAATAGCCAATGATACCAATGCCCATTTTTTAGTAAATATAGACTATAACGAAGTCTTAGGACATAAAGCCGTCGGGGAAAGTAATAACCCATATCGAGAGACAGCGCCGCTAAAAGAATTTTGGGTAGCATGCATTGATTATCTCTACGAAAATGATGTGGTCATCTTAGCTGATATGAGTCCTGCATCCTCACAAATTTGGCGCGCTCCCCGATCCAAAGTTTTTAGAGGCCTACAAGAAAAATNCACTCCAAGTATTCTACGAATAGAGAAAACTAAACCTGAGGAAAATCCTTTAGATTTTAATTACATCATTTCAAACAATAAAATTGTTTTATTTTATAACAATGATGACCCATGGTCTTACATGTTAAACAGCGTGATGAGTAATATTGGCGTCACGGAAATCCATAAAGTCGATATCAGCGGTTTTGATCTATACACGCTGAATTTAAGAAAAAAACTCACCGTCCATAGTGGAAAAGAGAAACCACCTTATTTGTATTTTAATGGAAACTGCCTAGGCGAAGTTAACGATATAATGACGATGGTCCGTGATGGCCAGTTACAAAATATGATTAAAGCAGAAGGCCTCCCTGTTTTATTAAGAAACGAAACGCCAAGCCTGGATAATAACATTTTTAGTTATCCGAAAGGTGGATTGGTAGAGCCTAGAGACGGCGCACATAATGTATTACTCTGTTGTTGTGGTTCATCGGCAGCAGATAAAATACCAGAATTGGTCGAACGGCTTACAGATGCTGGACATAATGTAAAGCTTGTACCAACTCCTTCTTCGGAAACCTTTTTTAAAGATTTTGGGATGGAAAGAATCCTGAATAAACTGCGCCCCAGTGACATATACCGTGACGATGATGAGTGGAACTTTCGATATACAGAGTTTGGTATGCCAGTGCGGGCAGCACATTTAGCACTATGCGATTGGGCGGACTGCGTCATTGTTGCCCCGATCTCTTGTAACTCGATGGGAAAAGTAGCCAATGGAGTGGCGGATAATTTATTAAGCTCTGTTTTCGTGGCTTGGCAATATCAGAAAAAGCCGGTGATACTTTGTCCTGCATGTAACACAAATATGTGGAACAATATCACTACTCAAAACAATGTCTCGGCTCTTAAAAGATTGGGAGCGCAAATAGAGGGCCCTCGGTCCGGTATTTTATCAAATGGTAGAATGGGAACCGGTATGATGGCGACAGTCGATGAGATCATGTTTGCCTTAGATGACGCTTTTGCAGGACTGGATGATCACGCACAAACAATTATGAGATGGGGTAAGGCCGCAGCAGCTTCCGACGATCCATTAGAATGGAGACGTATTTATCGTGCCATCGACGAGGGTGTTGCTGGCATAAATATTTTGGATAATGAGAATGCAGACTCTTTGCTGCATTATGCTGCTGGTGGAGAGGGTGAAGTTACCGAGTCTGGCATTGAAAGAGGTGTTCCAGACATTGAGCCTATGCTGGAATTAATTAAGCGTGGGATCAACGTAAATTTACGCAATGATTATTACTTCTCTGCAATGCATGTGGCAATGATGAGTAATTCTCTGGAAGCGGTAAATATACTACTCGAAGCTGGAGCAGATATTTCACACAGTATAGATTTTATGGGACAAGTTGAAATATCGACAGAAATAAAAGAGCGACTAGGTCAATGGGCCAAGCAGCACAATATTAAACCCATTAAAGCGCTCGTTAACGATCAATACTTAAAGTTCAATAATACTGAGGGGGAACTATACTTTACCTACGGAAGCCTAAAAAAAGGATTTCCAAATTACGATGCACATAAGGATATTTTAAGCGAATGTTTAGGTGAAGCCAAAACCCGCCAGTCATTTCCACTAGTCGTTCCGTATGAACCGAGTTGCAGTAATCCGAATTGCCCATATCTCCACCGAATGGCGGCGTTGGTAGAGATTCGTGGCAAAGGTCATAGAATTAGAGGAGAACTCTATAGAATAAAAGCTGATGACCTAGAAACTCTAGACGCACTTGAGGGTTTTGAAGGGACAAATATGTCTAATAACGTTTACGTTCGCAAAAGAATAACAGTTTTACTTGATAACAATGCATATCAGGCTTTCACTTATTTTATTGCCGACCCCGAATCTCACATGGATGCAGTTAACGAAGGAACGGCCGAAATGATTAATAATTATGAGTTAGATATGGCAGTTGGAGATCTAAAGCCTGGTTGGGAGGGCTCTACGGCGACTAAATAATTTGATTATTTAGTCCTCAATCCATCACAACCCCGCCTCCTACATTAAGTGCAGCGCCCGTTATCTCTTTGGCATCATTCGAGGCAAGAAATACAGCTGACCGTGCTATGTCTTCTGCCTTTTGTAATCTATTCAATGGTATGTTGTCGGCCGCAAACTTCTCCCCAATACTTCCTGCATCACCTCCCTCACTCTCAGACCTCAACTCCCAGCCACGCCACGCCATCCCAACATCACTTATGTAACCGGGGCAAATCGCATTAACTCTGACTTCTGGCGCTAATTCGACAGCCAATGCTCTATTCATCCCCAGAACACCGGCCTTAGTCGCACCATATACCGATAGCTC
>PANE01000015.1 GCA_002708305.1 Rhodospirillaceae bacterium | reverse complement strand
TATAACACCGCGTTATCTCTCGTGTTTAGAGAGTTCACCACGCTGAGGCTGTAGGGCATGCCTAGCTGGTAGTTGATAACCAAACGAATATTCGTGTTGGTTAAATTTTTATTATGGAGATGGAAATGCCCAAACTAAAGTCGAAGAGCGGCGCGAAAAAGCGTTTTCGTGCAACGGGGACTGGTAAGATCCTCCACAATCAAGCATACAAACGACATGGTATGAGTAAGCGGCCTAGGGATATGTTGCGTAATAGTCGCGGAACAACGACCCTCTGTGCTTCGGATGCAAAAATCGTCCGAAAATTTTTACCGTATTTGTAGGGGAGACTTGAGATGGCTCGTGTTAAACGCGGAACTACGGCGCATGCTCGCCACAAAAAGGTCACTGATAAAGCCAAAGGTTATTATGGACGTAGAAAAAATGTTTTTCGCGTTGCAGTGCAGGCGGTCGAGAAGGCCGGTCAATATGCCTATCGTGATAGGAAAGTTCGTAAAAGGACATTCAGAGGCTTATGGATACAGAGAATTAACGCAGGTGTTCGAGAACATGGATTGACCTATTCTCAGTTTATGAATGGTCTTAAAAAGGCAGGTATTGAACTCGATAGAAAGGTTCTATCCGATTTAGCTATAAGTGAACCAACTTCCTTTAAAGGATTAGTTGACAAGGCCCAGGCGGCACTCGCTTAAGGATCCTAAAAATTTATACAGGTGGCAAATATGTTGGCTGTCTAGACTGAGTAAAAAAAGGGATCTGCCGTGGCGGGTCCCTTTATTTGCTTTGTGACTTAAAAGATTGAACCGTGGGCTATGATGGGTGGTTGTTAAGATGCAAGATTGGGAACATCTAAAAGCAAAGTTGGTAGCGTCTATTCACTCAGCTTCTAAGCTTAGCGAGTTAGAAGATATCAGGATAACCTCCTTGGGCAAGAAAGGCAGTATCACAGGTTTAATGAAAGGGCTGGGAGCTCTTGATCCAGACAAGCGCAGAGAGGCAGGACAACTGCTTAATAGAATAAAAGAAGAGGTTGCTAGTACCATAGATGAGCGTAAAGCGAAAATGGAGGATGTGGCGCTAGGGGAGCAGCTCTTAAAAGATCGAGTTGATGTTACGCTTCCTGCACGGCCCGAAACTACCGGCAGTATTCATCCGATTACCCAAACAATTGACGAGTTAACAACAATATTTTGTGAGATGGGTTTCACTGTCGCTGACGGTCCTCATATAGAGACAGATTATTATAATTTCTCTGCCTTAAATATTCCACCAGAGCACCCCGCTCGGCAGGAACAAGATACTTTTTATCTTCCTTCTGACGAAACTGGTACACCCCGAGTTTTACGGACCCATACCTCACCGGTTCAAATTAGGACTATGGAAAAAGCTACACCACCAATTAAAATCATTGTTCCTGGTCGCACATTTAGATCTGACCATGATGCTACCCATTCTCCCATGTTTCATCAAGTTGAAGGATTAGTAATTGATAAAACGTCTCATATGGGTCACTTGAAGGGTTGTTTGATTGACTTTTGCCGTGCGTTTTTTGGTGTTGATGATTTGCCCGTGCGATTTCGACCGAGCTACTTTCCGTTCACAGAGCCCTCAGCCGAAGTAGATATTGGTTGCACACGGGCTGGAGGCGAATTTCGAATAGGAAAAGGCGATGACTGGCTGGAGATCTTGGGGTCAGGAATGGTTCATCCCAGAGTTCTAGAGGGTTGTGGTATTAACCCTGATGAATATCAGGGATTTGCTTTTGGCATGGGGATAGAACGTATCGCGATGCTCAAATATGGGATTCCTGATTTGAGACCATTTTATGATACAGATATTCGTTGGCTTAAGCACTATGGTTTCGTACCCTTAGATTTACCCACCATTGCTGGGGGGATAAATCGATGAAATTCACACTTTCTTGGTTGAAAGATCACTTAGAGACCAAAGCCTCTCTAGATCAAATCTGTGACAAGTTGCCTATGTTGGGTCTAGAGGTAGAGAGTGTTCAAAATAGATCAATTGAACTTTCTGAATTTATAGTTGGTTATGTTGTGGAAGCCTATCAGCACCCAAATGCGGATCGATTGCGCGTTTGCATCGTGGACACAGGTTCTGAAAAAATTCAAGTTGTGTGTGGGGCACCTAATGCACGAACAGGAATCAAAGGCGTTTTTGCTCCAGCTGGTGCCCGTATCCCTGCTACTGGCGACGAGTTGAAGAAAGGAGTGATTAGAGGAGAAGAGTCTAATGGGATGCTTTGCTCAGAACGGGAAATGGGAATTTCCGATGAGCACGATGGAATAATCGAACTCCCTGCAGATAGTAAAGTTGGTGAGGGGTATGCAAAAGTAGCTGGGTTAGATGATCCCATAATTGATATTGCAATAACCCCGGATCGTGCGGATTGCCTTGGTGTTCGTGGAATTGCCCGAGATTTAGCAGCGGCAGGACTTGGTGAACTCAAGCCGCTTGATGTTTCTCCAGTAAAAACTAGTTTTAAGAGCCCAATAAATTGGCGGGTTGATTTACCAGAAATGGATCCCCCCTTAGCTCCTCTTGTAGTTGGGCGATACTTCAGGGGGGTTAAAAATCAGCCGAGTCCTAAATGGCTCAAGGAACGGCTGCAAGCAGTTGGTCTCCGACCAATCTCAGCACTAGTAGATATAACCAATTATGTAATGATGGATGTTGGTCGCCCGCTTCATGCTTATGATGCAGATAAAGTGGAAGGTGATATCTTTATCAGGTTGGCGAAAGATGGAGAGAAATATAAAGCATTAGATGGCAAAGAGTATTCGTTTGATTCAGATATGATTGTTATTGGTGATGATGAAGGCGTTGACGATTTAGCGGGCATTATGGGTGGTGAGAGGTCTGGTTGCAGTAATGAAACGGTTAATATGTTTCTAGAAGCAGCTATTTTTGATCCAATTAGAACTGCAACGACGGGACGAAAGCTCAATATAATATCGGACGCCAGGTATCGGTTTGAACGCGGTCTTGATGCTACTTCCCCATTTTGGGGGTCCGAGATGGCAGCCCGACTTGTTCTTGATGTTTGTGGAGGAGAGGCCAGCGAGCTGGTTATTTATGGTGAGGAACCAGAATGGGGAAAAATCTTTACCCTCAGACATAGTAGGATAGAGGGTTTAACTGGTGTGAAGGTTCCAGAACCAGATTGCGTTAGGATTTTAGAGGCTTTAGGTTTTGAAGTTTCTGGTGCGGGCGAAAAAATTGAATGTGTTGTTCCCCCATGGCGTAGCGATGTTATAGGTGAGGCAGATCTTGTTGAGGAAATTATCCGTGTATGGGGGTTTGATGAGATCCCTATGGTTTCAATGATTAATCAGGATGTTATCCCCCAACCCGCCCTCAGTTTAAGACAAATAAGAGAAGGTATCGCGAAACGCAGTCTCGCCGCCCGAGGTATGGCCGAAGCAGTTACTTACTCATTTCTCTCATCGCGCGATGCAGTTCTGTTCGGTGGTGGTGCTGACGATCTTCGTTTGAACAACCCGATTAGCGCAGACTTGGATGTGATGCGCCCATCAGTTTTACCTAATTTAATTTCTGCAGTTGGACGTAACTCAAATATAGGTTCGACCGATTTAGCTATTTTTGAGGTGGGGCCTCAGTATGCAGACGCGACACCAGATGGGCAACAAATGGTTGCGGGTGCAATAAGATCGGGTAAAACGAGCGCACGGGATTGGACTAAATCTTCTAGGTCAGTAGACCTCTTCGATATCAAAGCAGATGCTCTATTTGTTTTGAAAAGCTTGGGTGCTCCAATTAATAACCTGCAGGTAGACCCAGCTGGTACCCCTAGTTGGTACCATCCTGGCCGTTCTGGTGCCTTTCGATTAGGTCCAAAAATACTAGGTTACTTTGGTGATATTCACCCAAAAGTTCTTTCGGTGATGGATGTCGAAGGACCCGTTGTGGGCTTTGAAGTATTCATGGAAAGCATACCGGCATCTCGATCTAAGGGCCCCTCTCGTTCTCTTTTGAAACTCGATGCTTTACAACCTGTGAACAGGGACTTTGCTTTTATCGTAGATCAGGAATTACCGGCAGAAAAATTAATCAAAGCAGCCCAAGGTGCAGATAAATCGTTGGTTAGCGCAGTTCAGTTATTTGATGAATATATTGGTCAAGGGATCCCTGAGGGCAAAAAATCACTTGCCATTGCCGTCACTCTTCAACCTAAAACTCAAACCTTTACTGACGAAGAATTGGAGAGTGTTTCGGAAAAAATAATCAGTAAAATAGCTAAAGATATAGGGGGGCATTTGCGAGTTTGAGGAAACCCCGACTGCACTATTTAGTAGATAATTGAATTTCAAATAAGGCTAGTTTTTAGTCGGCTGGCTGTACCATAATAAATCGCATCATAGCTCCTAGAAATTCGATTCCAGTCAATAAGTCTGTAGCATAAACCCCACTATCGATTCCAATTCGATGGTTATAAATTTTTGGCTTTTTTGTAAAGTGCTCAATCGTGTGGCCATGGATAATTACCTCGTTAAATGGCCAAGTTATGGGTGTAAGAAATTCGTCTCTGATCCAGAGCTTTGACTCCAGAGTTTGGTGAGTAAGCGAGTATCGAGGGTCAACGCCAGCATGAACAAAAAATAACTGACCGATTTGAAAACTCTCATTCATATTGGTGAGCATTGTTATGATGTCTGGCGTCATGGACTTTTTGATTTTTGTCTGAACGTTCTCAAACGGTAGATTGGTTGTAACACCTAGACTAGACAATGTTGCTTTGCCTCCATTGCGCATCCACGCTTGAAAATCGCTCTCAACTAATTGGCTATTTAAGGCGCGGCATAACCATAGGTCGTGGTTTCCCATCAAAACAATATCATTGATATTGTTTTGAGATGTAAAGGAAGCAAGCCCCCGTGTGGCAAGTTTTAAACATTCCTTAGAGTTCTGCCCCCGGTCAATTAAATCTCCAATCAAAATACAGGTTGTATTATTTGGGGTAAGAGTTTCAACATCCTCTGCAATAGATCTATAGATTACTTCAAGGTGTTGTGAGCAACCATGTACATCACCAATTGCAACAGCCATTGTTCCATCATCGATAGGTCGAGGACTTTTTTGCCATTCTGTTCGAATAACCTGCATTGGCTAAATCTCAATTAACTAAGAAATATCTATAAGCATGGTATCAATTTCCAATAGGAGTATTGATCACGGAGCAGATTTTAGGGACTTAAAAACTCTGCTACGATTTGTCGATTTTAAATTTGATGGTTCTGGAGGCTCTTATGAAACTCACCGGAGAGCAGTGTGATACATATAACCGCGATGGGTTTCTTGTTTTTCCTGAATTATTCAGTTCAGTCGAGGTTAATGCACTGCGGGATGAAGCAGACAGGCTAAGGCAAATAGATGCTGAAGGTATTTTCCGAGAGGGTAACCATGGAATGGCAAAAACAATGTTCCGCATGCATGAACCTGATGGACCGACTTACAGCCCCGCTTACCGAGCATTATCTCGGACATCCCGATCTTTAGGTGTTGCTCAGCAATTATTAAGAGACGACAAAGTATACATGCATCATTGTAAACTTAATATGAAGCCAGCTATCGAAGGAACGGTATGGCATTGGCATCAGGACTTTGGGTCTTGGCAGAAGGATGGAATACAGATGCCTGAAATGGTAACCATGATGGTTATGCTTGATGAGGCTACTGAAATAGGTGGTTGCCTCTATATGTTGCCAGGCAGTCATTTGAAAGGCCGTTTTGACCCTTATTTCGAAGACTCAACAGTTTATAAATTTTATGCAACGCCGTCTACGCGGGTAAAGGAACAAATGGACACTCTTCCTGATCCTGTGGCAATAACTGGAAAGCCTGGTACTGTAGCTATATTTAATTGTAATACCCTTCATGCATCGGGACACAATCTTTCAGCGAAAGATAGATGGCAAATTTACCTTTGTTATAATCGTTGCAGTAATCGCCCAGCTGACATTGATGACCCGAGGCCTGATTATGTGAGGTCGACAAACTGGGAGCCAATGACTCTCATGAATAACGATTCTATAATATAAAAATAATTATCTTAATCTGATGGTTGATATTAGCGAACAATCAGAAAGCCAAATTGTCATGGCTATAGATCAGATCAAAAATCGAATTGGACGAAGTGCCAGGTTTTGAGCCAGAGGTTATTATTCCGAAATTTGGATAAATCTGTGAGGCCATGTTGGGAAAATGAATTAAAATGAATATTAAAGTAACCCGAGGACTAACTCTTATCCTTGGTGGAATTGCAGCATTAGGCGCAGCTGGAATAGATATGTATCTGCCAAGCCTTCCAACGATAGAAATGGAGTTAGCTAAAGAACCGGGGGTTAGTCAGTTAACTCTTAGCGCATTTTTTGTTGGTTTGGCGCTTGGACAACTAATTTACGGACCAGCTTCAGATGCATTAGGGAGGAGAAAGGTACTTATATGGGGAATATTGCTTTACTGTTTTGGCGGAGTTGCTTGTCTAGTAGCTGAGACTATAGAGCAACTTATTTTTGCGAGATTTATTCAAGCCTTAGGTGCAGCGGTAGGGGGGGTAATTGCAAGAGCTATCGTAAGAGACCTTTACACTCTTGAAAAAGCGGCTCAAGCACAATCCTTCATTAATCTAGCCTTTTCGATAACGCCATTGTTAGCCCCCATCTTAGGTGGGTATCTGCTAGTTTCCTTTGGCTGGCGTTCAATTTTTCTAGCGCTATTATGTTTTGGTTTGATTTGCTTAGTAGCGCTTTTTCTGCGCGTACCGGAAACTTTACCTCCTGAGCGCCGAAAGATTTTTTCACCTATGTCTTTAATCCGTGGGTATCGCAGGATACTTAGCACCAGACAATCTATTGGCTGCATTTTAACTGGGGCCTTTGGGTTTGCATGTATGTTTACCTACTTTGCAGCTTCACCTTATATATACATAACAATTTTTGGTGTGCCAGAGGAGCATTACGGTTTTCTTTTTGGTTTGAATGTAATAGGTATAATCATTGGTAATATAATAAATACGCGCCTTGTTCTTCGGAAGGGTGCGCTCGTGATGTTACGAGCTGGGAGCATAATTTCTGCCCTTGGGGGACTTTGTCTTTTTATAGCCATAGTGAATAACTTTTGTGGTATCTACGGAATTATAGTTCCCCTATTTTTTGTTATCGGCAGCCTTGGTTTTATTGGAGCTAACGCTGTAGCTGGGGCACTAGAACCCTTTCCTGATTTAGCTGGAACGACGGCATCTCTATTTGGTTTTTTACAAATGACACTGGGAGCTTGTGTGGGTGGATTTGTTAGTCTTTTGCATGATGGGACTGCTCTTCCAATGGGTGCTATTATCCTGATACTAAGTTTTATTGGTCTTAGCTCATGCCTTTGTTTTCTGCGGGCTGGAAGGGTCTAAAAATGTACCAATGTAAGATGGTTGATTTAAATAATTTGGATGATAAATGAGCACTTTACTAACCAACTCTGATGCTCGACGTTTGTTCTTATTTCTTCATGGTCTTTCTGGTTCGTTAAATAACGTTAGAGATAAAGTGGAATTGCCTGGAGTGATAAAGCAGATTGGATTTGTGCAAATCGATAGTATAAAAATAGTAGAGCGAGCCCATCACCATATATTATTTTCACGATCAAATTTGTATGATCATGCATGGTTAGATTATCACCTTGAAGAAAAAAGAAGCCTTTTTGAAAATTGGACGCACGACGCTTCGATAATCCCTATGGAATTTTTTCCTTTTTGGCGGCACCGATTCTCGCGCGCACATGACAAACTGGTGGGAAGTCTTTGGTGGAAAAACAGGATGGGTGATAATCCAGGCAAGTTGTGCCATCGCGTCCTCGATTATGTTGAAAAAAATGGTGCTACAAAATCAAGAGACTTGAGTCATGGAAACAAAGATAGTTCTTCGAAACGGTTAGAGAATGTAACTTCATGGTGGGGTTGGAATCCTTCGAAAGCGGCATTAGTTTTTTTATGGCGAACAGGTAGACTAGCCGTAGCAAAACGAGAGGGGTTTCAAAAAAGTTATGACCTGACTGAACGTGTTGTGCCAGAAATATATAGGAATATTGAACATTCAGAAGAGGAATACATCAATTGGAATTGTACGACTGCAATAGAGAATATAGGGTTTGGGTCTCATACAGAAATTGCAAACTACTGGAAAGGGATTAGCCCACAAGAAGCCAAAAATTGGTGCACTAAATCGTTAAATAATTATATAATGAAGACACAAATTGAAACTGTAGATGGGGAAACAGTTTTAAGCTGGGCACACCCTGATATTTTTGCATGGGTGAATATACTGCCTGATCCACCAAATATAGTCCGTTTTCTGTCGCCGTTTGATCCCCTTATTAGAGACCGTAAAAGGGTTCAGAGATTATTCGGGTTTGACTTCAAAATTGAAATTTACATACCGGAGTCAAAAAGGGTTTATGGCTACTATGTTTACCCGATGCTTGAAAAAGATAAATTTATTGGTCGAATAGAAATGAAAGTTGACCGGCAGTCAAGCAGACTTATAGTCCATGGGTTTTGGTTAGAAAGCGATTTTAAGCTAACCAAACGACGTCAGAAAATGATTGAATCAGAACTACACCGATGGAGATCCTTTTTAGACTTAGATTATATTAAATCCCTAGTTGCAGAACTGGAGGTCTGATTTTATTAAGGGGTACATCTTGAGGGCTAATACTTTTTAGCATTGATTTAATAAATTCTAGCTATAGGACTATAAAAACAAAAATTCATTTAAAGCCTTTAATTTTTTGCTGTAATATCATTTCTTTAAATTCCTCATGAAAAATAAATTTCAAACTAGATTAAAAGGATGAGCCTGACTTGGCACCATTGTTGAAACTATCCGGTGTAACAAAATCTTTTCCAGGGATTTTAGCTAACGACAACGTAGACCTTAACGTAATGCCAGGAGAAATTCATGCATTGCTTGGGGAAAATGGGGCCGGGAAGTCTACTCTAGTCAAAATAATATATGGATTATTAAAACCTGATTCTGGCTTACTTGAATGGCAAGGAACTCCACTAAAACTTTTGGGGCCTTCTGAAGCCAGGGCCCTTGGGATAGGTATGGTTTTTCAGCATTTTTCTCTTTTTGACGCACTTACAGTTTGTGAAAATATAGCCATCGCAAGTGATAGTAATCTTAGTCTTAAAACACTCCATTCAAAAATAATGGAAGTATCAGAGGATTATGGATTACCTCTAGATCCTGATCGCTATGTACACTCGCTTTCGGTAGGTGAGAAACAACGCATTGAGATAATTCGGTGTTTGCTTCAGAGCCCTAAGCTTCTGATATTAGACGAACCTACATCGGTGCTGACGCCGCAGGAAGCTAAAAACCTTTTTGTTACTTTGGAAACTCTTGCTGCATCAGGGTGCGCTATCCTATATATTAGTCATAAATTGGAGGAAGTTAAGCGCCTATGCATGAAGGCTACAATTTTACGTAATGGGGCTGTTGTTGCCACCTGTGATCCTAGGTTGGAAACCGCAAGAACTATGGCCGAACGTATGATTGGATCTAAACTCAATAATATTCAAAGACGCAAAAGCCCCGAAAGTGGTAGGCCTAGAGTTAGAATTAACAAACTTAGTTTAAAATCTAGCGATCCATTTGGGATTGATTTAAAGAGTATTTCTCTAAATGTTTCCCGAGGTGAAGTCGTAGGGATAGCCGGCGTTGCGGGTAATGGTCAGAACGAACTTATGGCGGCCTTATCAGGCGAAGTAATACAATCGTATCCAAATGATACGATTGTTTTTGATGATATTTGTGTTGCGGGAATGAGGGTTTCTGAACGTCGTGCGATGGGATCGTGTTTCGTTCCAGAGGAAAGATATGGCCATGCTGCAATAAAAGAAATGAGCCTCAAGGACAATGCGTTACTGACATCTTCAAAAAATATAAATTTGGTCAAAAAAGGACTTTTACAATTTGATGCAATCAATGATCTGACTGAAAAAATAATTTTTGATTTTGATGTGAGAACCACAGGCTCTAAAATGGAGTCGGGAAGCCTATCTGGTGGTAACCTTCAGAAATTCATCCTAGGTCGAGAAATTCTTCAAGAACCAGGTATTCTCATCATATCACAGCCAACATGGGGTGTGGATGCTGGGGCAGCACTAGTCCTAAGAAAATCCTTGTTGGAGCTTGCGGCACGGGGATGCGCAGTTTTAATTATCTCACAGGACCTTGATGAAATTTTTGAAATTTGTGATCGTATTGCTGTCCTTTACCAAGGTAACTTATCGGCTCTCATGGATACAGAAACAGCTTCCATGGATCAGGTTGGTTTGTTGATGGGTGGGGGTAATGGCGAATGAGTTTGATCCCTCAATTTATTCCAAAATTCGTTTTAGAAACTCGAGTAGAAGTATCTAACAAATGGGTAATACTGTCCCCCATCATCGCTATTATATTAACTCTTTTTAGCGGTATAATTATATTCTCATTAATGGGAAAAGATCCACTTCTTGCTCTTTATACTTTTTTCATTCAACCGGTAACAACTCTTTTTGGGGTTACAGAGCTGTTAGTAAAAGCGACGCCTTTAGTCTTAATAGGTGTTGGCCTTGCGATAGGTTTTAAGGCTAATGTTTGGAATATTGGCGCAGAGGGACAGTTTACGATGGGAGCTATCTTTGGAGGTGGCGCTGCACTTCTCTGTAATAATATAGAGAGCTATTTAGTTCTGCCATTTGTGCTATTACTTGGAATATTAGGGGGGGCCTTTTGGGGAGCTATCCCTGCATTTTTTAAAACGAGATTTAATGCCAACGAGATCTTAACGAGTTTGATGTTGTCATATATAGCAGTTCTCTTCCTGAGTTATTTGGTGCATGGTCCTTGGCGCGACCCAGGGGGATTCAATTTTCCGGAAAGCCAATTATTTTCCGATTATGCTATGCTGCCTGTGCTCGTAGAAAATAGTCGGTTAAATCTTGGTTCAGTTTTTGCCATATTGGTCGTATTATTAGGCTGGATTTTAATTGCACGTTCTATTATCGGGTTTCAGTTGCGAGTTGTAGGCTTGGCCCCAGCCGCCGCCCATTATGCTGGTTTTAAACACTCGGGTCTCGTATGGTTGTCATTTACTATTAGTGGGGGGCTTGCGGGGCTAGCTGGGATTGCTGAAGTCTCGGGACCTATTGGCCAATTATTGCCTTCAGTTTCACCGGGTTACGGTTTTACCGCTATAATCGTCGCTTTTCTTGGGAGATTACATCCAGTTGGCGTTCTTTTCGCTAGTTTAGTCATGGCACTTTCTTATATAGGGGGTGAGAATGCTCAAATAGAAATTGGATTGCCAGCAGCTGTAACAGGTCTATTCCAGGGCGTTTTACTCTTCTTTCTGTTAGCATGTGACGTTTTAGTAAGGTACAGAATAAAGTCTAGTTCATTTATTAGCGGTAAAAGGTCCTAGCAGTGGATTTATTACCCGTTATATTAACTATAATCACAGCCTCAACGCCGCTTTTGTTAGCTGCAACCGGCGAACTTATTACAGAAAAATCAGGTGTTTTAAACCTTGGTGTAGAGGGAATGATGCTGATTGGGGCGATTGCTGCCTTTGCGACTGCAGTGTCTACTGGAAGTGCTTTATTGGCTATTTTGGCGGGAGCATTTTCTGGTGCCCTAGTTGCCTCTATTTTTGCAGTTTTAACTCTAATATTTCTTGCGAATCAAGTGGCGACTGGTTTGGCTTTAACTATCTTTGGAGTTGGTTTGAGTGCTCTAATTGGTAGCAATTTCGTAGGTGTTGCTCTCGAGCCCCTACCAAAATTGAATGTCGATGGCTTATCAACCATACCAATACTGGGAAAGATTTTATTTAATCATGATGTGCTAGTGTATTTATCGTTTGGAATGATCTTTCTGGTTGGCTGGTTTCTCTCAAAAACGCGTGCTGGTTTAATATTACGTGCTGTTGGGGAGTCGCACGATTCGGCCCATGCTCTTGGGTATTCAATAATTACTGTTCGGTATTTAGCGGTAATATTTGGCGGATTTATGAGCGGTTTGGGCGGTAGTTATCTTTCGCTAGTATACACACCTCTTTGGGCAGAGAATATGACAGCTGGACGTGGTTGGATTGCCTTGGCCTTAGTAGTATTTGGCACCTGGAGAGCTGGAAGAGTCGCTTTTGGGGCATATTTATTTGGAACCATTACTATTTTGCAATTGCATGTTCAAGGATGGGGGATAAATATTGCATCACAATTTATGACAATGCTTCCTTATATTGCGACAATCGTTGTCCTAGTTTTAATCTCTAGAGACAAAGGCAGAATACGAATGAATGCGCCACAATGTATTGGGAAACCATTTCACCCGTCCAAGTGAAATGCAGGAACCACTGGTTCGTTGGTTCTATGTATTATGAACAGATAAGAAGTTACTTGTTGATTTTAAACTATAGATAAGGGGTTTGATATGAGGATAAAAAGTTTTTATAGAGAAATATTACTGAGTTTAATTGCAATAGCTTTATCTGGTGTTGGTTTTGCTAATGCTGAAACAAAAGTAGGCTTCGTTTATGTCGGGCCGATAGGTGACCATGGTTGGACATATAGGCACGATGTGGGGCGATTAGCAGTCGAAAAAGCGTTGGGAGCAAAGGTCAAAACGACGTTTGTCGAGAGTGTGAAAGAGGGACCTGACTCAGAAAGAGTAATTAGACAATTAGCAGCTACGGGCCATAAAGTTATATTCACAACATCATTTGGTTTTATGAACCCAACACTAAAAGTAGCGAAAAAATTCCCTGATGTTAAATTTGAACATGCAACAGGTTATAAACAATCCAAAAACGTAGCAACGTTTAGTGGTCGATTTTATGAGGGGCGTTATATTGCAGGCGTAATCGCTGGTAAAATCTCAAAAACAAACAAGATTGGGTACGTTGCGTCGTTTCCCATTCCTGAAGTTGTGCGTGGGATCAACGCATTTTTGCTAGGAGCTCGCTCCGTCAACCCGGATATGAGTATTAATGTTGTGTGGGTTAATACTTGGTATGATCCAGGTAAAGAAGGAGATGCAGCCAAGGCATTAATAGACCAAGGCGCTGATATTATCACGCAACACACGGATTCGCCTGCCCCCCTTCAAGTTGCCGAAAATCGTGGGGTAAAGGGTTTTGGGCAAGCTTCGGATATGATTAAGTTTGCTCCAAAAGCGCAACTTTCAGCAATAATCGATGATTGGGATAGCTATTACGTAGAAAGAACTAAAGCGGCGATAGATGGTTCCTGGAATTCTCAGGACGTTTGGCTTGGTTTAAAAGAGGGCATGGTTAAAATGGCGCCATATACAAATATGCCAAATGACGTAGTAGCACTTGCACAAAAAACTGAAGATGCCATCCGTGATGGCTCGTTACACCCTTTTTCGGGACCTATAAAAGACCAATCGGGTAAGATCGTCGTAGAAGCAGGAAAAGTAGCCGATTCAGGAATGCTTCTTGGAATGAACTTTTACGTAGAGGGAGTTCAAGGATCGTTACCTAAGTAGTTCCGAGGTATGTAGTTTAAGATAGCACTCTGTTGTGAGTTAAATGGCAGAGTGCTCTTCGGATATCTGCTGCTAATAAAAAATATAAAAATAAACAGCTTTTGGGGCTGATCATTGCATTGACGTGCGACCCAGTTTCTCATCGGAACAGGCCCAGCAAGCATAATAATTAGTTTTCACAAGAAACTTGGCAAATAATTACTTCATTGAAGTTTGATGGAATTAGAAAGGTTGCGAACCTTATTGCGGGCGAATTGAAAATTATTAATCGTAACTATTTATCCATATGATGCGATCTTTTCTGATCCAGTCGACATTTGCTGCGTGGTAATTTAACTTCATCTAAATTCACTAATGCCCTTAGAAATTTAACGATGGAGTTTCCTTCCTTGCGCCAGATGACCTTAGTTGCATTTTTACAAGCACAAAATTGTACAAATTTCGCCGCCTCATGGCGTCATCCTGAGTCACGAGTTGACGCTACATCACCAGATTTCTATCGCCATATAGCCAAAGTGTTAGAAGATGGAAAATTTCACCTTGGCTTTTTTGATGATCGTCTGGCCATGCCTGATATGTATGGTGGTAATCATGAGCATACGGTTGAGGGTGGCATTAGGTGTGTTAAAATGGATCCTGTAACTGTTCTGATGACTATGGGAATGGCTACAGAAAAGCTTGGCTTAGGCTCAACATATTCGACAACTTATTATGAGCCTTTCCATGTGGCTCGTGTCTTTTCAACACTTGACCTTATGAGTAAGGGACGTGCGGCCTGGAATATAGTGACGTCGTTGAACGATGGCGAAGCCATGAACATGGGGCGAACGGAAGTAATAGAACATGATAAGCGTTATGATAGTGCCGACGAATTTATGGAAGTTGTACTTGGACATTGGAATTCATGGGAGGAAGGTGCGATTTTAGCCGATAAGGTTAATAATCGTTTTGCAGACCCTAAAAAGATTCACCGACTTGATTATGAGGGGGAATTCTATAAGTCGAGGGGGCCCTTCACAGTTCCACGATCCCCACAGGGACACCCTGTATTAATCCAAGCGGGACAAAGTGGCCGTGGGCAAAGGTTTGCTGCGCGATGGGCGGAATTAGTTTTTGTTGCCTATCCAAACATAGAGACAGGTAGAAAAGAATATGCTGCGTTTAAAGAAAATATAGCTGCCCATGGACGTGATCCAGACAAAGTAAAAGTTGCCGCCCTAACGCACTGCGTAAGTGCGGAAACCAGAGCTGAGGCAGAAGATAAAAGGGCATTAATTGATACGTTACCAACAGACCTAGATCAATTATCGTTACTTTCAGAAGCTTTGAATTTTGATTTTGGTAGCCGGGGTATAGATGAACCTTTAAGCACTGAAGAGATTGAAGGAATGCAGGGAATTCAAGGAATTCGAAATCGTGTTCTGGAGGCAAGTGGGAAAACGAATCCTACACCTAGAGAATTTATGAAATTTAGTGGGAGAGGTTTGCTACACAATCCTTGGGTTGGTAGTGGAAAGGACGTCGCAGATATAATGGAAGAATGGTTCACAACTGGTGCTTGTGATGGCTTCGTTATAGCTGCCACTCATGTCCCCGGCGCTTATGAGGACTTTGTAAAATTCGTTGTACCCGAGTTGCAAAAACGGGGTATTTACCACAAGGATTATGCAGGATCGACATTAAGGGAAAACCTTGGTCTTGATTATCCTTCCGCATCACAATGGAGTATACCTATGCCGAGTGGTGGGCATTAAATAAATTAAGAACTAGTAATTCGAATTCTTGGTCTAACTAATCCAGTTAAGTTTTATGGAGTATTAAGTATGCCTATTGTAAAAGCTGAGCTTTTAGAAAATATCGCGGATAATTTATTACAAGGGGCTGGTGCTCCTGCGGACGAATCAGCAACAGTTGCAAGGCATGTTATTGGCGCCAATCTGGCTGGGCACGATAGTCACGGTATTATCCAAATCCCAACCTACATCGAACGAGTTGTTAAGAAGGAGATTATTCCTGGTGCTAATTGGGAAATTGTTCAAGAATCACCAACCACTACTGTAGTAGATGGTCACTGGGGCTTTGGTTATGTCGCTAACGAACGGGCAATGAAATATACAATAGAAAAAGCAAAAACGCAGAATATTGCAGCAGCTACAGTTTTTCGACAAGGGCATATAGGACGCCTAGCGAGTTACCCCCTTATGGCAGCAAAAGAGGGTATGATTGCAATGATTACTGCCGACTCGGGTCGAGGGCCAAAGCATGTAGCACCTTTTGGTGGTAGAGAAAAACGTTTAGGAACAAACCCGATCTCTATAGCAATGCCTTCTAATTTAGAAGGTCCCTTCTTTATTGATATGGCATCATCAGCCGTAGCGGCGGGAAAGATTAATTTGGCATTGGCACGTGGTGATGATATCCCGGAAGGTTGGATTATAGATAAAGATGGTCAAGCGACAACTAATCCGGCTGCTTTTAAAGAGGGTGGTCCACTGCTACCTTTGGGGGGTACTGAAGGATATAAAGGATACGGGTTATCCGCTATGATTGAGATTTTTTCAGGAATATTGACAGGTTTAGGCCATGGTGTTGAGCCAAGTGGTAGGCACAACGATGGTTGCTTTATGGCAGTATTTAAGGTTGAGGCTTTTCGTTCCCTTGAAACTTTTAAGGCTGAGGTTTCCGAGTTTGCTAAATACCTTAAAGATACTCTTCCTGCGGATGGATTTGAAGAAGTGCTCTACCCTGGTGAGATTGAATTCAAAAGAGAGCAAGAACGCAGTCAGAACGGTATTGAGGTTGAGGAGGCAACATGGTCAAAGCTTGGCGGACTAGCTAAAGAATATGGAATGGAAAGCCAGCTGGGATTTTAATAGTTTTTAGGTACTCAATTACTATTTTTGAAACTCACTTTAGCCCATTCTTCCCACAATAAAGCCAAAGAGGCGTAATCCAGATCGCCCATGTCTTTTGCTTCTGCTATTTCATAAGGGGTATGTGCTGCAAGTGTGGCAAAAAGTGGAACTCCAAGCTCTTGAGCTGTCTCCAGCGCCAAGACTGAGTCTTTTCGCGCATTCGTTACCGACATGCCACCTGCGTAATTACCCTCTTGCATTCGTTCCTGTACTCTATGTATTAAAGGCCTTAGCAAGCCTTCTTCTCTGTTTAATATTTCAATCATTGTTTGACTTGATACGCCGAGTTTGTTTGACATGCTGAAAGCCTCTATTAGCACAACCATTAAAGCGTGCATAACGCCATTATTTACTACCTTTGTTCCCATGCCTGCTCCAACGGGGCCAAGATCATAGATCCCTTCAGCTATTAAATTGAGTATATTTCGCGCTATTTTTTTATTACTGTCTGCACCTCCAAGAAAAAACGTGATCTTCCCAGTTGCCATGCTTGCTACACCGCCGGCAATAGCTGCGTCTACATAAGCGATACCTTTCTGTTCGCATATATCATTGCAAGTAACTGCTGTTTGCGGTGTTACTGTACTTGTTTCAATGATGATTTTTGGTGTTGCAGAACTCTCAGATAGAGATTTGGTGACGGAAAGAGAAATTTCTGGTTTAGGAAGGGACAAAATAATTTTACCAGTTCTATCTGTGAGTTCTTCGAGCGAATGGACACACTCCACACCAAGGCTTTTCGCATGAGTACATCGTTCAAGACTCGGGTCAAAGCCGATTACGGTAGTTTTTTGAGCAAGGGCTCCTGCAACTGCACTACCGGCGTTGCCTAATCCAATAACCCCAATTTTTTCGGCTAACATGTTACTTCCCTGTATTTAGAAACTTTTCAAAATCAATGTATCATATACAATCATAGCATAGTTTTGTGTTATAAATTGCGTGGCCCACATATTTTAATTTTTTTTATTTCACTATGGAGTTTTCTTAAATGGAAGAGCCATTACACTACATCTCTATTTTTGATCTATCTAAATTACTAAAGGAAAGAAAAATATCGCCAGTCGAGGTAACTGAACATCTTCTTGGTAGAATAGATGCAATAGACCCTCAATTAAAGTCTTATGCAACGGTAATGGAAGAAACTGCTCTTGATCAGGCGAAAAAAGCTGAAGAACAGATAATGTTGGGTAACTATCTTGGCTTGCTTCATGGGGTTCCTATTGCCGTAAAAGATCTGTGTTATACCCAAGGCGTTAAGACAATGGGTGGCACAGCTGTGTTGGAAAATTTTTTCCCTACATTTGATGCGACCATTGTTAAACGTTTTTACAAAGCAGGTGCGGTTATGTTGGGGAAACTAAATTTAACCGAAGGGGCTATGGCAGGATATAATCCAAAACGAGAGATTCCTCAAAATCCATGGAAGGAAGATCACTGGCCTGGAGCTTCTTCAAGCGGATCAGGGGTCGCAACTTCGGCGGGTCTTGCTTACGCGACAATAGGAAGTGACACCGGTGGATCTATCCGTCACCCAGCAGCTGTTTGCGGTACTGTTGGTCTTAAACCAACCTGGGGTAGGGTAAGTAGGCATGGCGTTCTGGACCTAGCCCAATCTCTGGATCATGTGGGGCCATTGACACGAAGTGCGATAGATGCGGGGATAATCATGCAATGTATCTCTGGTAAAGATATTAATGATCCTACTGCTTTACTTGATCCAGTCCCGGACATGTTAGAAGGCTTAGAACGTGGGGTTAAGGGTATTCGCTTAGGCTGGGATCCACAATATAGTTCTCAGAATATTGAGGGGGATTTTGCATCTGCTGTAGCGGATGGTTTGAATATCATGCGTGAATTAGGTGCTGAAATAATTGAAGTATCTATGCCAGAAAATTTACGAGAATATATGAAAGCATGGCCGATATTATGTAGCTCAGAAGCGGCTTATGCTCACCAGGATTTTTACCCTGAAAGAGCTGAAGAATACGGACTTTGGTTTAAAGAATGGTTACGACAAGGTGCTGGCTTTTCCGCTATTGATTATGCTCGAGCCCAAGAAAGACGGCATGAGTGCAATGGTGCATTTATGAAGACAATGGACGGCATTGATTTATTACTATGTCCTTCGACACCCCGAGCTGCATATCCATATACAGAACAAAGTGGTTATGGACCAATACCACAAAACCGAGATCCGTGGGACTCAAGGTTCACTGTGCCCATGGATTTTTCTGGTCTACCAACAATAGCATTGCCTTGTGGCCTAAATAACGATCGACTGCCATTGTCTCTTCAGTTAGTTGGACATCGATTATCAGAGCCTTTATTGATTCAGGCAGGTGCAGCTTTCCAGTCTGTAACCGATTTTCACAAATTACGTCCCCCTGGATGGTAGCAAATATCAGGAGGAGCTTGCGATCAAAACGACTGCAGGGACAACCATAAATACTGCAAGAACAATGCGTTTAGTAATTTGTTCTTTTCTAAAAATAGCAACACTGAGAATGAGTGTGAAAATAGGGGAAGCAGCTACTATTGGTACTATTTGAACCACTTGTCCTTCGTGAAGTGCTGTATTAAGAGCGATCACTGCCATACTAAAACAAGCACTGGCTGCCATAAACCAGCGCGCCGGTGGCTTTCTCCATGGAAGTTTTGGACTTCCGCGTCTGAATTTATTAATACATAGCGTTATTAAAGCAGAAATGACAAAACCTACTAGTCCAGCAAGATAGGCGTCCGGTACCTCTTCCATACCTATTTTAGTTAAGACGTGAGCAAAAGCACGAATAGCAGCCGCGCCAATTGGTAGCGCGAGTGCCCAAAGTGGCCAATTTGTAGCAACTTTATCACTTTTTTTTGTTAGGACCATAATTGCAAGAACTATTACAATGGTGCCTAAAGCTATCGGCAAGGTTAAAATTTCTCCTAAGCACAAGATTCCCAAAGCAACTCCAAACAATGGACTTGTAGAGGTTAAGGTAGAGGACAGTGTTGGTCCTAAAAAACGCATACCTGCTAGGGCCAAATTCGCAGAGACAGCAGGTCTAAACAGGCCTACTAATAAAAATATTAATACGGCAGGGTGCATCAAGTGATCGAGGTTTAAAAAAAATGGGGCAGCGAGCAAAAAAAGAATAGCCGAAGTGGATATTGTTATTGCCGCGCCACTTCTAGAATCAATATGAACTAACCCTAAACTTTGAAACATTGCCCCTAATGCAAATAAGAAAGCGGCTGTTAGCGATAATAGTATCGGGAATAGGTTGTGTAACAAAAAAAAGGATCGCAATTCTGAAAAAGGATATTNAAAAATTTTAATGGGGAAATGGTATAGCGTTTGAACTAGCTCTATTTTAAGAAACAAAAATTATNAGTATGCGTATAGCAAGTTACTTTCTTATCNTAAGAGNCTAATTTACTCAAATTATTATACGCTTACATGTAACAGTGATTTAGTAATAATCCTGAACGCGGTGTTAATACAAGATTATTTGATCGCCGGCACCCATAATCACACCTGTAGAGAAAGCATGGATTGCAAAAGGTCGATGTTTATTAGAAATTATAGAATTAAGATTAACACTTTGGGTGCTTCAGTATGAATTATAAAAAAATCAGTGTGTCCCATATTTCGGGAGCCATGGGAGCTGAAATCAGCGGCGTAGACCTTAGTCAAAGGCTAGATAACAAAACGTTTGACGAAATCCATCAAGCCTTATTAGAACACTTGGTGATTGTGTTTCATGATCAAACTATGAACCCAGACGAATGTAAGATGTTTGCAAGAAAATTTGGATCCTTAGAGCCTTATCCGTTTGTTGAAGGCCTATCCGATCACCCTGAGATTTTTGAAATACGTAAAGAGCCAGATGAGAAAAGAAATTTCGGAGGAAAGTGGCATTCAGACATGTCATTCACAAATACACCTCCAATGGGAACCATGTTGTATGCCTTAGAAGTTCCTTCTAAGGGGGGAGATACGATGCTAACTAATCTGTATCTGGCGTATGAGGCCTTGTCAGATGGTATGAAGAAGTTGTTGATGGGGAAGAATGCGGAGTATTCGGCCGCCTTAAAGCATTCTGGGGGCAGAGCTGCTATCATGAACTCCACTCGTTTTGATGTCGCCAACTTGGATCGTGCTGAAGAAGCTTCCCTACACCCTATAGTACGTACTCATCCACAAACTGGTAGAAAAGCTCTTTACATAAGTTCAGGTCATCTAGCAAAGTTTGAAAATATGACCTCGGAAGAAAGTAAACCACTTCTCGATTTTTTAAGAGAGCATGCTTCGCAACCAGATTTTACATGTCGAGTTCAATATCGGAAGGGAACCCTTGTATTGTGGGATAATAGATGTACGCAACACCGGGCTTTGAACGATTATCATGGTGAAAGACGAGTAATGCATCGTTTAACAATAGGTAGTAATGAGAGACCTCAATGAGTTTGTGCTGGCCTTTCTAAATTATTCAATTATAGGAGAAAAAATATGGGCAAACGGATTTTGATCATGGGGGCAGGAGCAGTTGGTGCGTATGTCGGTGGGTATATGGCTCGTAGGGGNGAAGACGTTATATTCGTTGACCCTTGGGCGGAACATGTTGATGCTATAAATAGAGACGGNTTAACTCTATCGGGACTTACAGATGTTGAATGTTTTAATACCCCCGCTAGGGCAATTACTCTAACTCATGTGCAAGCCCTGAAACGTGAACGAGCGATTGATATAGCCTTCATTTGCGTGAAGTCCTATGACACAGCTTGGGCAACTATGCTTGTTAAAGATTATCTCTCTCCGACTGGGTTTTGTGTATCATTACAAAATTGTATTAACGAAGAGACAATAGCTAATATTGTTGGATGGGGCCGAACCACGGGGTGTATAGCGGCTAAAATAGCTGTTGAACTAATAGGTCCTGGTAAAGTTCGGCGTGGAGTTCCGCTGGGAGGGACNAAACATACTGTATTCAGGGCTGGCGAAGTACACGGCCGTATAACACCAAGAATTAAGGAGATAGAGAAATTATTATCAGCTGTAGATAGCGCAAAAGTGACAGATAATTTATGGGGTGAGCGGTGGTCTAAATTAGTAGCAAATGCAATGAGAAATGGGGTCTGTGCCGCTACTGGGTTAGGTGCTAACGCTTGCGATAAGGAAACCATTACAAGGCGATTAACTATCCGACTTGCCGGNGAAGCGGTTAAAATTGGGAAAGCACTGGGTTATCAATTGGAAACTATTAATAAATTTGAGCCTGATGATTGGGTGGCAGCTATGAATGGCAATACTAGTATGGTTAAAACGATGGAGAAGGTCATGGAAGAAAGTGCGATCGGGCGCAGTGATGACTCGAGACCGTCAATGGCTCAGGATATCGCCAAAAAGCGACGCACTGAGATCCATGCGATCAATGGTTTTGTTGTCGAAAAAGCATCGGAAATTGGANTGACGGCGCCAGTGAACGCNGCTTTAGTAGAGGCNGTAGATAAAGTGGAGAATGGAATNGCAGATCAAAGTTTGGATTTAGTTAGATCAATATAACACGGCACTAGCTGTTTGAATTAGTCTGGGATGCTCTTCCATAGATATCTTCATACCGTTCTATGTCATCCTCTCCTAAATAATCNCCGGACTGAACCTCAATAATTATCAGTGGGCTCTTTTGTTTATTTTCCAAACGATGCATCCATCCAAGTGGGATATCGATAGATTGATTAGCATATAGATCTATCACTTCAAGGCCAGTAGAGTTTATACCCCGCGTAACGGTAGCGATGCCCTCTATAACGACCCAATGCTCTGAACGTTTCTGATGTGTCTGTAAAGATAACGTTGAGCCCGAGTTTACGCTAATACGTTTAACTTGGTATTTGGGTTCGGAAATTATAGTCTCAAAGTTCCCCCAGGGCCGGTGAACAATAGTATGTTGCCTGCCCTCTGTTCGGTCTTTGGCGTTGAGTAGTTCTACAACCTGCTTTACCTCTTGCGCATCCTTTTTATTTAAAACTAAGACAGCGTCTGGNGTTTCAGCAATAACTAGATCCTCGACACCAATAGCTGCAACAAACCTTGAGTTAGCATGCACTATCGTTCCTTTTGTCTTCGTTAGGATTACATCTCCAATTGTAGTATTCTGGTTTTCATCTTTTTCTGAAATATCCCACAATGTAGCCCAGGAACCAACATCACTCCAGCCTGGTTCGACCGCAATGACACAGGCCTTACTTGTTCTTTCCATTACGGCGTAATCTATAGATACAGATGGAGCCATAGCGAAAGCTCGCTCTTCTAGTCGCAAAAAATCTAAATCAAGTACGGCGTTATCTAAGGCTATTCTACAGGCGTCTTTTATACTGCTTTCAAACGTCGATAGTTCTTCCAGGTAAGTATCAGCTCTAAATAAAAACAGACTACTGTTCCATAGAAAATCTCCTGACTTTACATATCCCTCTGCTCTTTTGAGATCAGGTTTTTCTACAAATGTATCAACCGTATAGCAATTTTCTATATTCTCGAGTGATGCGCCTATTTTGATATACCCAAACCCAGTTTCTGGATGATTGGGGTTAATTCCAAAAGTCACGATCCTATTCTCATTGGCAACAGGCGTCGCAGCTAATATTGCCGTAATCAATATATTAGGTTTATTTATTTTGTGGTCAGATGCTAAAAGAAGTACCAGGCCATTAGGGTCGGTTTCATGAATTCGCATAGCAGCTATCGCTGCCGCTGCGGCTGTATTTCTGCCAACTGGTTCGAGTATTATACTTGCAGGTACAATATCGATGTCTGACAATTGCTGAGCGACTATGAAGCGGTGTTCAGAGTTACAGATAATAGTNGGCGCGGAAAAACAAGCTTGATCGTTGAACCTCAGTATAGTTTCCTGGAAAAAACTATAAGGCCCGTTAATAGATAAGAATTGTTTTGGAAACAAGGATCTGGAAATAGGCCAAAGGCGCGTTCCTGAACCACCTGAAAGTATAACGGGATAGATCGTTGCCATTTTTTTTCCGGGTTGACCATTTGAAAACTTAGTCTCACGCTCTAGCAGTTATTAACGTTAGTTGGAAGACCTCAACATGATTTTAGTTTTTGGTTCATTGAANGCAGACTTATTCTTCAATGTAACGGGTCTACCTGCCCCAGGTGAGACAGTCTTGTGCCCTAAATATAATTTTCGGCCAGGAGGGAAGGGGGCGAATCAGGCAGTAGCTGCTGCTAGTTTTGGGGAACAAGTTGAAATGATTGGGAGCGTTGGGAATGACNTCTTCGCTTCGCCAGTGATAGAGGCACTAAAAAAATCTGGTGTTGGTGTAAGCTGCATTAGTCAGCGGCCAGGTACAACAGGAACTGCCTGTGTAATGGTTGAAAAGGGAGGAGAAAACCAGATTGTTGTTGCTAGTGGAGCTAACTTAGAAACGATTTCTGGTCAGGTTGATGATAATTGGCTTAATGAGGATACTATATTGTTACTTCAAATGGAGGTGCCTATCCATGAAATAAGAAAAATAATTTTTCGTGCTCGAGAAGCGGGGAGTAAAATCCTTCTTAATCTAGCGCCAGCGCTTACAATAGATCACGATGTTTTAAAACTATGTGACTTTCTTATTTTAAATGCAGGAGAGGCAGAGCTACTTGCCGGAAAACCAGATCAAGCTAAAAATTATGCTAAAGAATTTTTTGAGAAGTACAATGCAGAGTCTATTATCACACTTGGTAACAAAGGTGCAGTTCTAGCAAATGCTAGCGGTGTATATCGAACTGAGGCTCTTGAGTTAAAACCGGTTGATACTGTTGGTGCGGGCGACGCTTTTGTGGGTGTGTTTGCCGCCAGTCTAAGTAGTGGGAAAAATAGTTTGTCCGCTTTAAGTTATGCTTCTATTGCTGGAGGTCTTACTTGTTTGGCCGAAGGTGCTCAGACCAGTTTGCTTTCAACAAGAGAGATTGAAAAGAATATCACAAAGATACAGCCCCCAAAGAAAATTGAATAGTGGGATTTGACCCAGCNCTATTTTCGGCAAGTAGCAGTATAAACCCAGCTATCTCCACGTCGTCGAGCATAAACGTCTATCGAGCGGTCCGTTTGTGTATAGCAAGAAAATAGCGGTAAAGTTAAATAATTAGTTAGTACAAATGAAACGGTATTGGCTCCGTAGAGCTGGCCAGATAAACACATTTTATAGCTTTCATTTCTTGAGAGTCTGAAACTGGATCGCTCACGGGATTTTAACTGTACTCTTCCTGTTATACTAAAAGGCGCTTTGTTCCGTACTATCAAGCAAACATCGCCGATATATCCATTTCCTGCTGGTGGTTTTAATTCACGTTGGTTTGAAGATATGGGCATAGTTTCTTCGCATCCGATAATAGGCATAATGAAAAAACTAAGAGCAAAAAAGTAAAAGATTTTTCTCATAGTTTTAGTGTATAGCAGACTTTGTTACTTTTCACGCTATGATCTGAATAGACTTGGTTCTTAAAGCTCTTTGTAGAGCATCTCCAAGAAAGTTGAAGGCTATAACCGTTAAAAATATTAAAAAGCCGGGACAAATGGCAAGTTTTGGATCTTCGTATATCAAATCCTGTGCGCCAGTAAGCATATTACCCCAGCTGGCTGTAGGGGGCTGAATACCGAGGCCGAGAAAACTCAACACGCTTTCGAAAAGAATGATATTCCCAATAGTCAACGTGGTTGCAACAATTATAGGCGAAGTAACGTTTGGTAATATATGCCTGAACATAATACGCAGCGGACTNAAAGCTTGAGATAATGCAACCTGAATGTAATCATTTTCTCTAACGGCTAGAGTTGAAGCCCTTACCAGGCGGGCTATTGAGGGCCACCCAACAATAGCGATTATTATTATAATCTTGAAACTGCTGAAAAGAGGCATCTCTATATATGTTCGAGATACTCCAAGTTTATTTAAATCTATTGCGGTTAAAACGATCAAAAGAGGCAGAAGAGGAAGGGAGATTATTATATCAGCAAAGCGCATTATTATTGTGTCTACTTTTCCTCCAAAATAACCGGCGGTCAAACCCATTGCAGTTCCTATCAAACTAGAAATCACTGAAGCGATTAAACCAATGGAGAGAGATACTTTTCCGCCATTCAGTAATCGTAGCATCAGGTCTCTACCGAGTTCATCTGTCCCTAGAAAATTAACCCAACTGGGTCCCAAAAAACGATTAAATAAGTCGACACGGTTTGGGTCTATTCCTCTTAGATATTCATATATAGGTGCTACAAGAATTGCTAAAATCATAGTGCTCAGAAAACACAGGCTTAACACAGCAGTCTGAGTAGTAAAAAAATTAGACCAAAAGGCATATTTTTGCTGTTTGTCAGTTTGACGCAGCATTTTAATTTATTTTCCGATAAGAAATGCGTGGATCCAATATTGCATAAGTAATATCAGCCAAAATATTCGCTGCTATTGTTAAAGCGGTTGCCATTAAAAGCCCGACTAATGCTAGATTATAATCACTACCTATGATGGCATCATAAATAGTTTTACCCATACCAAGCCATGAGAACATTGTTTCTGTAATTAACGCGCCAGAGAACAACGAACCAAAGTCTAAGGCCATTATTGTTACTACAGGCAATAATGCATTCTTGAGAGCATGTTTCCTGAAAATGGAATGTTCTAATAGACCTTTTGCTCTAGCAGTCCTTATATAGTCATTCTGTAGTACCTCACTCATGGAGGCACTCACATGTCGTGTATACCCCGCAACCGTTGCAAAAGATAAAGTTGCCACTGGCAATAACATATGTCGGGCCCGGTCTATTAGGCCACCATCATTAATTGTTTCCATTCCGCTTGCTGGTAGAACCCCAGCAAATACTGAAAATAATAGAATTAGCAGAAGCGCTAGCCAAAATGGGGGAATTGAAATTCCGGCGAAGCAGAGAAAATTTATAATTTTTTCTGCGAATGAGTTCGGATGTGTTGCCGTATAGACGCCAGTGGGTATTGCGATGGTAAGGGCCAATAGTAAAGAAACACTCATTAATATAAATGAATTCAGCAACCGTGGAGTTAGTATGTCCAGAACGGGTTGAGCAAATAACCTGGAATATCCCAAATCACCCTGAACAGCATTTGAGACCCAATTCAAATATCTTTCAACTATGGGTTTATCTAAATCGTAAAGTTCTTTTAATCGTTTGATGTCCTCAGTCGATATNTCAGGATTAGATCCTACCATTAAATCTATTGGATCACCTGGCATGAGGCCCAATAACCAATAGATAACAAAACTCATGAAAAAGAGTATGGCGAATGATTGGCAGANACGATTAATGATAAACTTAAGCATTTTGCAAAATTGATATTCTATTTTAAAGAGTTACTATTTTCTAATGGTTGAAAGTCATCGAATGGCGTACCAGTCCTCTATCCAGTTAGTCGATGTAAACATGTGGCCTGTCGGTCTGATGCCCTTAAGCCACTTGGGAATGATGTAGCTATTTGACCTGAAATATAATGGTATGGCAGGGATCTCTTCTGCATATAATTTTTGTAATTTCCCCCATAGTTTTTTGCGCTTATCCTTTTCTAATTCTATTTCGATNGCGTCAATTAAGTGGTCCATTAATTTACTTTTGTAACCAGTATAATTCTGTCCAGACCAATTGTTTCCCTCAGTTGGTATTGATTCGGAATGGAGGGTAGTTCGCGGTAAAGNTTCTGGGGCAGATAACCATGCAAACATTGCTAATCCGGAGAATTTTCTTTTACTGATGGTTTCGCCAAATAGCACCCGGGCAGGTTGATTTCTTATCTTAATCTCGATNCCAACAGTTCTCCAATAGCTCTGTAGTACTTGTTCCACCAACTCTCGAACTCTATTGCCTGCGGTTGACATAAGCTCCAACTGGAGTTTTTGCCCCTTTGAATTGTATCTTATACCTCCTTTTATTATATTCCAGCCGGCATCATTTAAAAAGGCTCGTGCTTTTTGGAGGTCATAAGGATATTTTTTTACGTCCTTAGTATGTACCCAGTCTANTGGATGAATTTTATTGTGCGCTACTGGTTGTTTACCGTTAAATAAGCGATCACTGATTGCTGTTCTATCAATAGAGTGTATTAACGCTTTCCTAACTCTCACGTCAGAAAGGATTGGGTTATCTAACATTAGATCCAAATGTTCATAGATCAATCCCGGTTTGTATAAGACCCTATACCCCTCTGAGTGACGTTTTTCAAAAGCGACTGCTTGGTCTAGGGAAAGTCCAGCCTCTCCGGCGATGTAATCAATTGCTCCAGATAACAGATTAGCTTCTAATGCAGACGTTTTTTCTATTGTCTTGATCTGTATTTGTTTAAAGGCAGGAGGTTTTCCCATCCAATACTTATTCTTCTCGAGGACAATATATGACCCAGGGACGATTTTTGTTATTCGGTATGGGCCATTATATAAACCCGGATGGGTAGGGTTGGTTTGATATAGTGTCTTATTCCTATAGTTGCGTGGTTTTATAAATGCCTCTTTTTCGAGATGTGCCGGTAGGACGTTAAAACCACTTAATGTATGATACTGATAGTTTAATTTTTTGCTTGTGACGGTAAATGATTTATCATTATGGATCTGAATATCTAAAATATCTTTAAAAGATTGATAGTTGGCCACACCTGTCTCTCTATGTTTCCCAACTTGCCATGTGAACAAGATGTCTCTTGTCGTGACGGGGATTCCGTCCCCCCAAAAAATATCATTCTTTAGAGTAAGGCGGGTTTTAACTCCTTTTGNTTNAGTATCGTTTCCATATTTATCCTTTATGGTAAACGCCTTCGCCCGGCCGTTTTTAAATGTCGCTAATTCGGTGCAAAGTTGGCATACAGGTTCCCAATTGTGGTCAATTATTGATATCTGACGCCGTGCCATTGCTAANATGTATGATTTTATCAACATAGAATCGATCAAAGGGTTTAGCGTAGAAGGAAATTGCGTTACGCCAATGACTAATCGCTGCTTTGTTCCTGCATCTGCCGAGACTTGCAGCATTAACGATGTTAATATTGCTAATAGCCACAACCCAATTTTCATTGTCTTGTCTTTCTTGAACCGTTTGTAATAAAGCAGTTTTTACCTAGATGGCTGCAACATGAAGATCACTTTAAGTAAAAGGAATATCCAATACATGAGCCTTAAATGCTGGCCGTTTAGTTAGTCGATCATACCAACCTTCTAAATGTTCCATTTTAGGGCGGTCTTGGATTAGTCTGAACCAGCGATATACATGGATAGCCAAAGGAATATCTCCCATAGTAAATTCGTCGCCTGCCACGAAACTTCTATTCGATAAATTATCATTTAAAATTTGCATAGCTGCAATCATACCAAGGCGGCTTGCCTCAATAAGAGCTAAATCTCTCTCATTTTCTGGTGTTCNGACCAGTCCCCAGAAAATAGGTGTTATATGCTGACCTACAGTAGTGTGTTGCCAATCCATCCAGCGATCTGCCGTAGCACGGGTTTTTGGGTCGGATGGATAAAGACCTCCTTCATTATGTTTNGCTGTGAGGTATCGAACAATAGCATTAGATTCCCATAGGATAAATCCGTCCTCTTCCATAGTGGGTACTCGGGCATTAGGGTTCATAGCAAGATACGGTGGGTCGTTAACTATTCCAAACTCGCCTCCAACGTCTAACCTGTCATATGGTGTTTCCATCTCGTTGAGTGCCCAAACGACCTTTTGAACATTGGAAGAATTTTTACGTCCATGAATGATCAACATTATAATTTTCCCTTTATTACCTTAACCGATGGTATTTTTACTTTTTATTTCAATTGGTTTCGTTCTGCCCAGACGTTGGGGTTATCTAAAAAATCTCTTACTGTATTTAATTGCTCTTGAGTATAATCTCGTGTTGTTGCGACTTCCAGTACATCCCACCAGGTACATAGACCATGAAGTGAAACGCCANNATCTTGAAGNTTTTTTGTGCTCTCTGGAAAATTGCCATAATGAAAAACAACNAAACAATGCGCAATTGTTCCACCGGCATCGCGGATAGCATTTATAAAGCTAAGTTTACTGCCACCATCAGTTGCAAGATCCTCAACGAGTAAAATGTTAGCGCCTTCTTNAAATGTTCCCTCTATACGGGCGTTTCGCCCAAAACCTTTAGCTTGTTTTCGAATATACAACATGGGTAATCCCAAAAGCTCAGCTATCCATGCTGCGAAAGGTATTCCTGCTGTCTCACCACCGGCTACTGCATCAAATGCTTCGACCCCAGCATTATGATTTAGAAGATTTATGCCCATTTTCATTAAAGTAGACCGTGCTCTTGGAAACGAAATAATACGTCTACAGTCTACATATACTGGTGATAGGCGACCTGAAGTGAAGGTGAANGGATCATCTGGTCTGATATGTATTGCTTCTATATCCAATAATATATTCGCAGCTAATTGAGCTGGGCTTTTCTGGAAGTCGGGTGTTGGGTCACCAATCATTTGATGTCCTTAGTTTGTTAATGGTTTTATATAATTTGAAGTCATAGAGAAATTAAACGTGAGCTTGTTAGTTAAGTATTTTGTTAGCGGTTACCGGTCATTACCATACTAGCGATTTGGTTATGGTCAATATCCTGACGAGCGCCTTTGTATATTATTTCCCCTCTGGATAAAACAACTACAACATCTGCCATCGAGAGGCTAGGTTCTATGCTCTGTTCAGCCATAATTATGGCTGCTCCATCATTTTTTATTGAACCTATAATTTCCATAACTTGATCTATCATTATTGGTGACAAACCCAGTGTAGGTTCATCCAATAAAATTAGTTGAGGCTTGTTAATAGTAGCTCGAGCTATGGCAAGCATCTGCTGTTGTCCTCCAGATAGAGACCATGCCCGTTCATTTATCTTTATTTTTAAGGCTGGAAGTAGTTCAAACATTTCGTCGATGCGTTGTTTCCGCATTTTTTTTGTTCCATTAAAAGAAACAGCTAACGTCTCCCAAACGGTAAGACCGGGAAATAAGCGCCGCCCTTCTGGACAAAACCCAATTCCTAAATGCGCTCTTTGTCTAGCTTTGTGGTTATGGAGATCCTGACCATTAAATTGAATGGTTCCAGTCAAAGTTTTTTCTAAACCCATTATGGTTCTTATTAACGTTGTTTTTCCTGCTCCGTTAGCCCCAAATATTACAAGAGACTCACGTTTGTTTAGTATTATATTGATATTTTTGATCGTTTTTTCTCTGCCACATAAACCACTAAGGTCACTGATAGTTAGGATCCCTCTCTTCATGACTTAGGCATACCAAAATATGATTCTAAAGCTTTAGAATTAGTCAAAACCTCTTCGGGCAGTCCTTGGGCTACTATCGAACCTTCATTTAGGCATATTAATCGGTCTGCTAGTGGCAGTAGAAAGTCCATGGAGTGATCTACAATTAAGATTGATAAACCGGATTGAGCAAGTAAGCGGACTTGATTGCTNAAAAAATTCTGCTCAGCAGAGGATAAACCGGCAGCCGGTTCATCCAATAATAATATCTTTGGTTCTGTTACTAGTGCCATACAGAGNTTAAGTTTTCGGGCTTCTGCTGCAGACAACTGATTGGTCATAACCCCAGCCCTTGAGATCAAGGCAGATTCTTGAAGAATTCTATGTGTTTTTTGTTCTCGTTCTTCAATACCTAGGTTATTTCTCGAGCATGCTAAAACAGCCTCAAAAACGTTAAGGTCATAAGAGTGCAAGGACGTCTGAAAAGTCCGCGCAATTCCTTTTTCAGAACGTTTATAGGAGGCGGCATCTTCTATAAATTGATCATCCAGCTTAATGGTGCCGGTATCGTGTCTTTGCAATCCAGTAATAATATTTATGAGCGTTGATTTGCCAGACCCGTTTGATCCTACTAAACCAACTATTTGGCCAGAATCCAAGGTCATACTAAAATTTTTTAGTGCAGTAATGCCACCGTACCGTTTTGAAACATTTTTTATTTTCAGCGATAGACCTGTTGGATAAGNGATTATTTTTTTACCATCTTCCAGTAAGCTTTTTAAATTATGGTGTNCGCGATTAATAATAAAATTATTAAAAATACCAACGATTCCATTTGGGATAATAATGATCGTAATAAGAAGAGCTGCTCCGTAGGCTATTAGGTAATTTGTCTCTAAAAAACGAAACCATTCTGGCAGATGAGTGAGTAATATTGCCCCTATAATAGCGCCAGTAGGATGGTTCTTCCCTCCAATCACAGTCATGGCCAGAATACTAACCATTATTTGAAACTCTAAAGTGGCAGGCGAGACGACACCAATTGTATAGGCTTGAAGGGCCCCTGCTGTTGCTCCAAAAACAGCGCTAAGTAGAAAAAGTTTTAGACGCCATCTTCCGATGTCTATACCTGAGGAGGCTGCTATTTCTGGTAAATCTCTCAACAAAGTGAGTTGGTAATTAAATGGCTTACGAGTTATCCAAAAAGTTAAGCCAACAGCTAAGGCCAAAATAAACCAAACCAATAATAGTATCTCGGTTGAGGATGATAACGTTTTACCAAATAAGTCAGGTTGAGGGACCCCGTATGTTCCATTTGCGCCGCCCGTAACTTTTGTCCAATTTATTGCAACCAATAAAGTAAGCTGTGCAATTCCGAGAGTTGCTAATGCAAAGTAATGTGACTCTAATCGTAATACTGGGATCGCTATCAGGGCGGCTATCAGGGCTGTAAATCCAATTGCAAATAATAAGCAAACGAAAAAACTTAATCCAAAATGTACACCCATTAGGCTAGCTGAATATGCACCTAAGCCAAAAAAACATCCTTGAGCCAANGATAGAGCCCCTAGACGACCAAAAACAAGATGATAACCNACGGCAGCNATNGCATATATCCCAGACAGGGTCATAATACGTTGGCTGTAAGTATCGGCATTTAACGCAAAGCATAAAGGGATCAATATAGTAGCTAGGGTAAAAACAAAACTTNTTTGAGATAATAATGCCATCATGTTCGCCTTTGGATCGCTTCTGCGAATAAGCCCGATGGGCGAAACAAAAGAATTAACAATAGAGCAACAAAAAGTAGAGCTTCCGCGAGTATATAGGAGACTAGTGTTGCAACAATAACTTCAAACAGGCCTATAGCTATTGCTGCAATAACGGCCCCATCTAATCTACCCCAACCACCCAGAGTTACAGCTATATATGCTTTAAGCATAAAAAGGCCTCCGTCGCTCGTAGTTATAAAAAATTGATTAGAAAGCAAAAGNCCTGCAGCGCCGGCTAAAGCAATTGCTATGCTAAACGTGAGGGCCACACATTGCGCTCCATTAACTCCTATTGTCTCTGCCACTTCTGGATCTTGCGCTGCGGCCCGCAGTTGTCTTCCAAGTTGTGTTTTATTCATTAAAAATCCAACACATAGAATCAGAAAACTAGCCGAGACGATTATAGCTATTTGTTGCTTTGATAAGGTGAGCGTTCCAATAGCCAATGTCCCGGAGCTGATCAAAGCGGGACCAATTTGAGGTTCCGGTCCAAATCCAGCGTTTATACCGTGCTGGATTATTAACCCCGCGGCGATCGTACTTATAAATACAGTCGCTGGTGGACAGCTCTTCAAAGGCGTATAGGTAACCATTGAAAACAAAAGCCCAAAACATGCCATGCCTATAAGTACTAGCGGCAATATAATGAGCCCGACTCCGGTTATTGGGTGAGGGTTATCAGCGATTATGAACTCTGCGAATACAACAGATAAAAATCCACCAGCCATTACCAAATCGCCTTGTGCAAAATTTACTGCACCAATGGCATTGATCACTAAAACAAACCCCAGCGTAATCAATGCGTAGGCGCAACCTAGAGAAATGCCGTTGATAAAGAGTTGAATGCCTGTTTCTAACATTGACCATATAGCCTATTATTAAAATACACCGTCCACATTTAAGTATCTCTGTATGATCTTTGGGATCCGAGTTTTCCCGTCATAGCATACGATCGTTGCATCGTGTGCCATATTTCCTTTTCCATCGGACTTATAGCTCATAGCAAGCCCTTTAAATGTATTTGTTGCAAGCCAGTTTCTAACCTCGATTGCTGTTTTAGCGCCACTTTTTAAAGCCGCAATAACCATATTCATACCGTCGTACTGGGCTAATGCGAATGCGTCNGGCGCCGTTGCAAAACGTTTTTTGTATTCAGTTGTGAATTTGATCACTTCGTTATTTAATTCTGATATTGGTGAAGCTGCGGTTTCAGCGCAAACACCCCTCAACTGATCGGCTTTTAATAGCCTTGCCGTAGATGGTTGATGCATTGCTGAACCAGCTACAATTGGTAATTCAATCCCACTGTTACGCGCTTGACGAATGACTAGTGCAGTCGGTGTAGAATGCAGATGTAATAAAATCACATCAGGATTAGAGGCTTTAAGTTTTGTCAATGCTGGCAACATGTCTTTGACCGAGGGTGCTAGCGCTTCTTCGAAAACCAGCGGGGTGCCATTTTCTTTTAGTATCCTTGAGAGGTGGGAATATCCACTCTGACCATAAGCTGTGGTTTGATATAGCAAAGCAGGGCGTTTTGCTCCTAAAACTTCATGAATATATCGGGCATGTGCGACTTTGACCACTGAATCCCCAGGAAAAAACCGGAAGATAAAAGGATTATTTAACTCCGTCAGTTTTGCGGTGCCTGATACAGTTATGAGCGCAACACTAGCCCTTTTCGCTATTGGTAGCATCGCNAGCATTTGTGTCCCAAATATAGGGGCAGCAATCGCTGCTGGTTGCCCCCTGCTTAGTGCTCTGTGCAAAGCTGTCACAGCAACCTCAGGTGAGGTAGCTGTGTCTGAAACTTCGTATTTTATATTGAGGTTAATAGGTGCTTTATCCAGAGCCTGTATGGCGCCATTTCGTTGAGCGGTTCCTTCTAAAGAAAGAAAGCCAGTTACAGGAACAAGGATTGGAATATAGGATTCATCAGCCTTTAACCAAACTGGGAAAAGAGTTATGTTAATAAGGATTGTTAATACTTGTAATAACCTAATCATTTGCTTCTCCGACCTAACAGAATTAACCGATATCGCTTTTATTTTTTGNTGAGGCTGGATTTAAGACGACTTCCTACACCGGGATTATCCGGATCAGGTTCCATGGGTATAATCTCAGAACTTTTCGCAACAAATAGAAAAGAACACCCCAGCATCAACTAGCATATAAACTGCGTTGTATTTACAGTATTGTCAATATGTAGAGAAAAAGAGTGGGGTATCAATGTTATTGGAAGCCATGACCTATGCAATTACTCCCTGTCCTTATCAAGCGCGGCGTATGGGGTTCTTGAGAGAAAATATATCAATAATTAGTCGTCACCGACGCTGTAAAAAGGTGTGGTCACATCATTTGTCCAAAAGTCGAGAAGTTATAAAAACAGCAATAACAAAAACTACAGGCGATAACCGAGTTATAGTTTTTGGGGCAGGACTTGGTTATGATTTACCGTTAGAAGAATTAACTGCCCATTTTAAAGAGGTCCTCCTCGTTGACCTGGTCCACTCATTGCCTATCCGATGGATGGCNTGGAGGAACCCGACAACTAAATTAATTACTCACGATATTACAGAGAGCCTGGATAATTTGTTNGCAGGAAACTTGNATATTCGTTCGCCTAGTCGTTTTCTAGCGGACTATCAAACGGATTTGATTATTTCGTCGAATATTCTATCTCANNTACCAACATTGCCTGCTGCCTATCTAGAGGACGATTTAAAAGTTAGTCAGGATGATATTCAAGCTATATCAAAGGCAATTATCCAGTGCCACCTTGACTATCTTAGAAAGTTTTCGGGCACGGTGTGCCTTATCACTGACATAGAGAGAGAGATCTGGGATGCGAATGGCAAATTGATAAAAAAATTCTCAGCTATAAACGATATGCCGTTTCCGTGGCCAAATAAAACTTGGATCTGGGAGATAGCTCCTTTAGGTGAAGAATCTAATGATTACTCTGTGAAACACAAGGTCGCAGGTATATCAAATATAACTGATTCTATTCTATAGTTAGGTCAGTAAAAACGAAATGGCTTTAGGGAATAGTGAATGACTAATGATAATGTGGTTTTTGTTGAAAGGCGAGGTTATTTGGCAATCGTAGTTCTAAATAGACCTGAAAAATTGAATGCTTTGAATAAGGAAATGTGGTCTAAACTGGGCCCAATTTTTGTTGATCTGAATAACGATGAAAACGTTCGATGCGTGGTTTTAAGGGGAGCTGGTGAAAAGGCACTTGGACCTGGAGCCGATATTAAAGAATTTGAGTTGGAGCGCGCGAACTCATCTAAAGCTTCAGAATATGGAAAGTTAATGCACCAGGCTATGGCGGCCATCGCTGGATGCCGACACCCCGTAATCGCCCGGATCCAGGGATTGTGTGTTGGAGGTGCTCTGGAACTAGCTACTGTTTGTGATCTGAGAATAGCCAGCGAAAATTCTCGTTTTGGGATTCCTGTAAATCGCCTGGGCCTAGTTATGTCCCACTATGAAATGGCTGGATTAATAGAGCTAGTTGGGAAATCTACAGCCCTTGAAATGCTTTTTGAGGGAAGAGTTTTTGATGCTGCGGAGGCGTACAGTAAGGGGCTTTTAAACAAAGTCGTTCCAGAAAAAAATTTGGATNATGAATTAGACGCAATGGTTGAGAGAATTTGCAAGGGGGCGCCGTTGGTAAATAGATGGCACAAACGATTTGTTCGGCGGATTGTTCAAGGCCTTTCTAGCGGTGAACCATTGAGTGAAGATGAGATTATGGAAGGGTATGAATGCTTTGATACCCACGATTTCCAAGAGGGTTATAATTCTTTCATAGAGAAGCGAAGCCCGAAATTTCACGGCAGTTAGGAATATAATTTAGCGGCACTAGCATTTATTAAGTCTGATAAGATTAGTTCGTNTTTAATATTGATGATATTGCATTTGTTCATTGTTTCTGAAAAGCGACAGCACTTGATATAGGATTGAAAAGCTCATGTTTGAAGAGTTTGAAACAAAAAGAATACTTACCGATAGCGCGGAGATAAATGTTCGAGTTGGTGGCCGAGGTAAAGCATTATTACTACTGCATGGATANCCACAAACCCATGCCTGTTGGCATAAAATAGCACCAAAATTAGTAGACAACTTTACTGTTATTCTTCCTGACCTTCGAGGTTATGGCGATAGTATAGGGCCGCCTCCAGATACTGATAATCAGCTATATTCGAAACGCTCAATGGCAAATGATTTAACATTTGTTTTAGATGCTTTATCGATAGATAAAGCGATCGTTGTTGGTCATGATAGGGGTGGCAGGGTTGGATATCGTTTCGCGCTAGATCACGCTGACCGAGTGGAAAAGTTGGTCGTATTAGACATTATACCAACGTCTGAAATGTGGGAACGTATGAATGCGCAGGGATTTATTTCGGGATATCATTGGCAGTTCCTAGCGCAACCAGNTGGTCTCCCAGAGCATATGATTGGTTTAGACCCTGAGCGATATTTAAGGCATACGCTAGACTCATGGGCTAAGGTCAGGGGTAGTTTCAGCTCGAAGGCAATGGATGAATATTTGAGGTGTTTTAGGCAAGCTTCCGTGATTTCTTCTTGCTGCGCAGATTATCGATCAGGCGCTACCTCGGACTGGTATAATGATGCAGAGGATAAAAAAGCAGGAAAAAAAATCATTTGCCCGGTAATGACATTATGGGGACAACGTGATGGTCGTAGCAATTTGGATAATATTTCCATTTGGAATGAATGGTGTACATCCCTGCCGGTAGGCCATGCTGTTGATTGCGGGCATTTCTTACCCGAAGAAAACCCTGACGCNACTTTATCTGCCTTGTTACCTTTCTNNAAAGAAAGGTANTTATNTGTAAANAAATTACTGTAATAAAAATATTATTTNATACCCTGATTTTATTTAGTAAAAATAGTACTGTGGATGAACTGTGGATAATATTTGGGATCTGTGGCAATCGCTGTAAGAAATTATTTTTTGTTATTTGGAATAATAAAAAAAAATAACCCTATATTTTATAAAAAAAAAGGAAATACTACCTTTTTTGTGAGCTAGATGAAAAGAAAGAAGTATTTTCATGGGATATAATAAAATTTATCCACAATTTCTTTGTCGCAGTTTAATGTGCTTATCTAGCTGATTTAATGAAANTTTTTCGCTGTGTAGAAGAAATTTTTTTTTAAGTGGTAGTAGNCTTAATTATTTCTTAATTTTNACTGCAGCACGTCTATTCTGAAAGATATACTAAAATGAATAATGATATAATCTTGGTTGATGCAACAGGGCTCAAATGNCCGTTGCCAGTTTTGAAGGCTCGTAAAGCTATGAAAGATTTAAGCGCGGGCTCACAAATACGCATATTATCTACAGACCCTGCTTCACCTCTTGATTTTAAGCACTTTTGTAATTCAAAAGGACATAAGCTCATAGCTATGCAAGAGCGTGAGCATGATATCGAGTTTTTGATAGAAAAAGGTCCCGAATAGTTGTTTTTTTGATAACCTCATTCTAATTTATAAAATCAATGGTAGAAGTTATTTCAAAAAGGGTTTTCACATATGAACCATTCAGTTGAGGTAAATGGGAGAGAGTATAATTGGCCGAGAAAACCACTCGTCGTTGTTTGCATAGATGGGTCAGAGCCAGATTATATTGAGCAGGCGGTGGAAAATGGTTCTATGCCCTTTACTGAAAAAATGCTTTCCCGTGGAGTTGATTTACGCGTAGATGCGGTCGTTCCAAGTTTTACTAATCCAAATAATCTATCAATCGTCACAGGTTGCCCTCCATCGGTGCATGGAATATGTGGNAATTTTTTCTACGATACTGAGGTAGACCAGGAAATCATGATGAACGACCCTAGCCTACTCAGAGCACCTACTATTTTCTCCGCATTTGAACGAGAAGGTGCTCGAATTGCAGTGATCACGGCAAAAGATAAACTGCGAAAATTACTGGGCCATGGACTAACATTTGGACAAGAAGGTTCTGTGTGTTTCTCTGCTGAAAAAGCGGACGAATTATCGCTAGAAGAACATGGGTACGAAAATATAATACAAAACACTGGATTGGGTTTGCCATCCGTTTATAGCGCAGATCTCTCGGAATTTGTTTTTGCGGCTGGTGTCAAATTACTTGAATTAACCAAAGTTGATCTTATGTATTTATCGACGACTGATTACATTCAGCATAAGTTCGCACCTGGTTCTGANGGCGCTAATGAATTTTATAAAATGATGGATTCCTACTGGGCGCAGATCGATGCATTAGGAGCTAATTTAATCCTAACAGCGGACCATGGAATGAACCCAAAATATGATAGTTTGGGGAACCCTGATGTAATCTACTTGCAAGATTTTTTTGATACGGTAATCGGAGATAACGAGGCCCGCGTGATTTTGCCAATTACTGACCCTTATGTGGTGCATCATGGTGCTCTAGGCTCGTTTGCTACTGTATACCTCCCAACNAATATGAACGTTGGCTCCATTATTAAGGATTTATTGAACGTTGATGGCATATTATCAGTGTTAACTTGCGAAGAAGCGTGTACTAGATACGAACTTCCTGCAGACCGGATGGGAGACCTCGTTGTGATATCAGATAAATACAAAGTCCTTGGGACTAAAGCATCCGAGCACGATCTTTCGGGTTTAGATGTCCCCTTGCGATCCCATGGTGGTTCCACTGAGCAGACCGTGCCACTGATTAGTAGCATGCCTTTGAAGGCAAATGTTAACGTTAGCAATATGCGCAACTTTGATGCATTTCATGTTGGATTAAATCTTCTACAAATAGACGAGTAGGTCGCAAAAATATCNATTATACGGTTTTGCCTATTCCATCGGTGCCACCGCCGCAGATAATTGAACAGACAGTAGATCCATTTTTTATAGGNACTAATTTTTGAGATAGTGCNGCTATGGCCGCAGCACCGCTCAATTCGGCTGCTATTCCTAATTCAAACCATAGCCAACGCGCCGCATCTTCCATAGCGTTGTCACTAACAAGAACTATTTCATCGACATATTTACTGATAAGATTGAAATTTAGAGGCTCAGACCTTCTTGGTGCTAAAGTTCCTGCTTTAGTGTCGATTTTAGACAAAGTGACTAGGTCCCCAGATGCCCTACTATCATAATGAGTTGGGGCCCCTTCAGGTTCAATACCAATAACTGTAATCTCTGGCCTTATAAGCTTTGCGGCTGCCGCTACCCCCGCCGCTAGTCCACCGCCTCCAATGGCAACGAGTAATATATCGATGTTTGGATTTTCATGTAAAATTTCGAGTGAAATAGTTCCTTGACCATATATCACACGTGGGTCTGCAAATGGATGGATGTAAGTCATATCAGAAATTTTTGCTTCTTTTAAGGCTTCCCCATTTGCCTCGTCCCAAACATCCCCGACAGTTCGAGTTGCTGCACCCCAGGACTCAAGTTTCGATTTTTTTTCTTTGCTTGTCGAACTTGGTAGATAGATAATAGCGGGAACCCTTGCCAAATAGGCGGCATAAGCAACTGCGAGCCCGTGGTTCCCGCCGGACGCTGTAATTAAACCTTTATTCTTCTCCATTTCTGACAAAGTTTTCAGAGTATTGATCGCTCCTCGCACTTTAAACGAGCCTGTTGGTTGCAAGTTTTCAAGTTTTAGAAATAAGGATCCTGAGGGAACCAAATCATTCTTAAGTGGTTTACTATCAAGAAGGGGTGTATTTCTGACATGACCATTTATGCGAGATGCTGCTTTGTGAAAACCGTCTAGGTTGATTGAGCCATCTCTCATTATCCTGTAATTCCACCGTCAATAATAAATGGTTGGCCTGTTGTATAAGCACTTTCGTCTGACGCTAAATACACTGCTATGGCGGCAATTTCTGTAGCGCTCCCAAGCCGTCCAAGTGGTTGCCTTGCTATAAAATCCTTTCTCGCCTGAACAGGATCATCAAATGCATTAATTCGCTCGTCTAACGAGGGAGACTGAACTGTACCTGGACAGATGCAATTACACCGAATTCCATCACGAAGATAGTCAGCGGAAACTGACTTAGTCAGACCTATTACGGCCGCTTTACTAGCACCGTAAACGGCACGTTGCACAATCCCCTTAACACTGGAACAAACAGACGCCATATTGATTATTGAGCCACCACCATTAGATAGCATACCTGGCAAAAACGCACGTATCATTCGATATTGTGCTTTAACATTCAACTCGAAAGAAAAATCCCATTCGGTTTCGTCACAATTGAGAATANTTCCATGATGTACAAAACCAGCACAGTTAAAAAGNACATTAACCGTTCCAAGTTCTTCTGCTATCTTGGAAATTTCNTCACGATTAAGAACATTTAACATNCGTGTTTCTATGTTTGGTAAGTGTTTTAAGCCTGCCAACTCTGTCTCATTAATATCCGTGGCAATTACGGTTGCCCCTTCTGTTTGGAAGGCTTCGACGCAAGCACGGCCAATACCTTGTGCGGCCGCAGTCACTATTATCTTTTTCCCATCGAGTCTACCAGTCATTATCCAACTCCCTATTTTTCTCNCTTCATACTTAGCTNTTGTCACTATAGTCTAGCAAGGCCATTTGCTGAAATGGTTGGATAGTTTATACTACTCACTCAGGAAGAGGGAGAAGCGATAATGGCAGAGGTTGGGCATAATTCGGGGAATGGGCTAGTGGTGCGGTTGCATCCAGCTGATAATGTTGTCACGGCTAGATTAGATATGCTCGCCAATATGAGTATTGATGATGAACAAGTTAGTTCAAAGAGCGAAATCCCATCAGGACATAAGATCGCTACGCGCTTAATTCAAAGTGGTGAAGAAATAAGAAAATATGATCAAGTCATTGGCTTCGCTACAGCAGAAATATTTCCTGGGGAACATGTGCATGTCCATAATGTTGAGATGCGCGATTTTGCTCGTGATTACCAGTTTTGTGAGGGAGTGACCCCGACAGAGTACTTTTCTGCTTCTGAACAAAAAACGTTTCAAGGTTATGTGCGCCCTAATGGAAAGGTTGGAACGCGCAATTATATAGGAATTTTAACGAGTGTTAATTGTTCAGCTTCTGCGGCAAAATATATAGCCGCTTCAGTATCGGAAGATTTACTCTCCCAATACCCAACAGTCGACGGAGTTGTGGCTTTGACTCATTCCACGGGGTGTGGGATGGCTGACTCAGGGGCTGGCTATCAAAATTTACAACGTGTTCTTTGGGGATTTGCTCAGCATTCAAACTTTGCTGGGATAGTGATGGTTGGTCTTGGTTGTGAGGTTAATCAGATCGATTTCTTACTGGATGCGTATGGTTTAGAGAGAGGGGCAAAGTTCCAGACGATGACCTTGCAAGATACAGGCGGCACAAGGAAAACTGTCGCACATGGTCTTAGTTTAATAAAAGATATGCTGCCCGAAGCTGCACAAGCAAAGCGTTCGATAGTACCGGTTAGCGAGTTAACCCTTGCGCTGCAATGTGGCGGGTCCGATGCCTATTCAGGAATGACAGCAAACCCGGCTCTCGGTGCTGCAGCCACGCTTCTAGTCCGACATGGAGGAACTGCCGTATTAGCGGAGACACCAGAAATTTATGGTGCAGAACATCTACTTACACGCCGAGCGGTAAGCAGAGAGGTTGGAGAGAAATTAGTTGAACGTATTAAATGGTGGGAGGATTATTGCGAGCGTAATGGTGGTGAAATGAATAATAACCCTTCCCCTGGAAATAAGGCAGGTGGGCTTACAACAATTCTAGAAAAGTCCCTTGGAGCCGCTGCAAAGGGGGGCGTCACTAATCTTTGTGGGGTTTACAATTATGGAGAGCGTATTGACACTAAAGGTTTCGTTTTTATGGATAGCCCAGGCTATGACCCGTGCTCAATCACAGGACAGGTAGCTAGTGGCTCAAATATAGTCACGTTTACTACTGGGAGAGGATCCTGCTATGGTTGCAAGCCTGCGCCCTCCCTTAAATTAGCAACTAATTCAGCTATGTACCGGCGCATGGAAGAAGATATGGATATCAATTGTGGTGAGGTTCTTGATGAAGATCTATCTATAGATGATATGGGAGAACGGATTTTTGAAAAGATAGTGCAGACAGCATCGGGTGAGCCCACCAAAAGTGAAGAATTAGGTATAGGTGATAATGAATTTGTTCCGTGGCAAATAGGGGCCACTATGTAATCATTTTNATTCCTAAATAATCATTATGACAAAAATGATAAAGTATTCTGTACTACCAGAAATAATAATTAGTAAAATTAAATTTACTGCGAGGCAGTTAAATGAACGCAAATAGTAGGGACACTAATAAATACTGTTTGTATGATTGCCATGCGCAAATTTTAAGTGTTGATGATCGTCACGCCGACAAAGCTGTAAACATTTCAAAATCNAAAGAAATTGGTGAAAGTAAGCAGGAAGATTCATTGTTACTGGAATATAAAGCTCTTAGTCAGAAACTCTCGGTGGCAGGAACAGTTCTGCTACAACCAGAAGACCAAGGTTTTGATCATCAATTTCTTATCAAGACAATTTCTGAACTGAATGAAGTTGACAAAAACCAAGGCACTTCGAAAGCTTTTGGCGTGGCAACACTAAGCTTGGATAGTACAGACGATGAATTAGAGGAGTTAAAAGCATCAGGGATAATTGCAGCTCAATTTATTATGACGGCGGGGGATGAAAAATATGAATGGGATGAGGCAGAGCGTCTAGCTTGGCGCATTCATGATCTAGGCTGGAGTGTCGATCTGCATATGGATGGATCTGACTTACATGAGGTTGAGCAGAGGCTTTTATCTTGGCCTGGGTATATAACTCTGAGGCATATAGGACAATTTTTACGAACTAAGACTTTAAAGCAACGTGGTTTTAAGTCCCTAACGCGATTGATTGATAGAGACAAGATCTGGGTGAAATTATCAGCACCTTATCAGTCCTCTCGTAGAGGGTTGATCGATGATCCAGAAGTTATGGAGATAGCCGGCGCGCTTATTAAATGGGCGCCAGAACGAATGATCTGGGGGACTAACTGGCCTCATTTGGAATCTACTGAAGAATTGCCCAATGACAGCGATTTATTTCGTATATTTTGCAATTGGATACCGGAAATCTCTCGTAGAAAAATGATACTCAACGAAAATCCCTCGATACTATATGGGTTTTGAAGTCAAGCACTAAGGATGGTGAAAAATGTACCCTAAAGCAGAGTCGGGTCTCTCAGAAAATCAAAATCGCATCCTCCGTCAGCCTGTAGAACAGTATCATAGTAGAGCTTCTTATAGCCCCTATGATGCGCTGGTGCAGCCGCGATCTTTAACTGCTGCCGACGAGTGTCCATTTCTTCATTGCTTACAAGTAGGTCTAAAGAACGATTCTTGACGCTAATTCTCACCCGGTCGCCATTTTTGACGAGTGCTAGAGCCCCTCCCATTGCCGCTTCAGGAGTAACATGTAGTACAATGGTACCATATGCAGTGCCGCTCATGCGAGCATCGGATATACGAACCATATCTTTTACGCCCGCTCGAGCCAGTTTTTTAGGGATGGGGAGGTAGCCTGCTTCAGGCATAGCTGCTGCGCTTTTAGGGCCAGCATTTTGTAATATTAGAATATCCCTTTCTTCGACATCAAGATTTGGATCATCTATCCTATTAGCTAAATCCTCTAGAGAGGAAAAAACTACTGCTTTTCCTTCAGTTTCAAATAATTTTGGATCGGCAGCAGACCTTTTTAAGATTGCACCATTTGGCGCCAAGGATCCAAAAAGTGAGACAAGGCCTCCCATCGGTTGTATAGGATCACTGATTGACCTAACAACAGTTCTATCCACGTACTCAGGTTCTGCTTCTAGGCGCTCGCCTAAAGTTTGACCTGTGACAGTCATGCAATCAAGGTTCAATAAATGTTTGAGTTCACGTAAAACAACTCCCAGTCCACCAGCTTTAAAAAAGTCTTCCATATAGTGTTCGCCGGTAGGCTTGAGGTCGATGAGGACTGGTGTTTCATCAGACAGTATGTTGAGTTGAGTGAGGGGAATAGGGATGCCGAGGCGACCAGCTACAGCTGTTAAATGGATGATAGCATTGGTGGACCCGCCAATAGATAATAAAATTCTCAGGGCATTCTCTATCGAGCTTGGTGTAATAATTTTATTTGGAGTTAGCCTTTTTTCTTGATCAGTCAGCGCCAGATGCACTGCTTGAGCGCCAGATGCTTCAGAGGCTCGAAGCCGATCTGCATGCGTTGCAGGTATTGCAGCAGTGCCGGGCAATGCCATGCCTAACGCTTCCGTTATACAGGCCATTGTACTTGCTGTCCCCATGACCGCGCACGTGCCAGCCGTGGTGACTAGTCGAGACTCAATTTTATCGATACCCGCTTGATCGATTTCGGCGGCCCTAAATTTACCCCAAAACCGGCGGCAATCTGTACAAGCTCCCAGTCGTTCCCCCTCAGAATGCCCTGTGAGTTGTGGCCCAGTGATAAGCGAAATAACCGGTATAGTTGCATTGGCCGCTCCCATCAGCTGAGCTGGTAAAGTTTTATCACAACCCCCGATCATTACAGCCGCATCCATTGGCTGGGCCTGTATCATCTCTTCTGTATCCATACTCATTAAATTGCGATACATCATGGAGGTGGGGTTTAAAAATGTTTCACCAAGTGAAATAGTTGGGAACACAATGGGCAACCCTCCAGCCATTAGAACGCCTCTTTTAACTGCTTCTATCATCTCTGGTACATGTCGATGGCAATTATTAAAGCCACTGCCGGTATCTGCTATTCCTATCACTGGTTTGCTGAGCATTTCTTTGCCATANCCCATAGAAGCGGCGTTAGCTCGTCGAAGNTATAGGCTGAAGTCCATGTCGCCGTANTTTGTTAGGCCNCTNGCNAGTCCATGNTTTTGTGTGACCATTTTTAAATCCCCCAAGNNTTTTCTTCTAACATNTTNNTCTNNGNTCANCCAAGNNTNCTATTTAAACTTCCTTATTATNGNGANTTTGTTTNNTGAAAATAGAAATNNGAATTTAAANNNTNTTGGAATNATAAACNAATTTNTTCTCCAATTCATGAAAAACTTTTGCTTGTGGGCCGGTTTCAGGGCCAAAGTATCGTTTGATATTTTTACATAGTTGAAAAAAACCGCGGCCAGGAATTCCACCCCGTCCAACTACTAAGGCGCTTAATAATGGCCGATTATTGCTGTGATCTTCAATTATCAAGTTTTCGAGTATTTTGGTTATTTTATAAATTTTTCCAGGCGAAACAATGCCAGCGCGATCAGCGAGATTTTTATATGATATAATAGATTGTTTAGTTGCAAGTTGTTCGAGGATATCTACAACTACTTTATCGATTTCACTCATGTGGAATTCAGTTTTCGTGACAGTTTGAAAGTGTTAGTTTAACTATATAAAAACCATTGCTTGTTATCCACATAGTTTATTTGGGCTTTGTAGTGATTTTAATTCGCTCTGCTATTTTTAATTTTATCCTTGTTTTAACCATCTTTTTGATGGGGCTCTTAGCATTTCCACTTCTGATTGGCTCTAGGAAGAGGGTGTGTTGGTTACGGGATAGATGGGTTAAATTTATTTTATTCAGTTTGAAAATAGTTGTAGGACTAGATTACCGAGTCGAAGGATTGGAAAATTTGCCAAAAGGCCGTTTTATGGTCGCATCAAAACACCAATCAGCGTGGGAGACTTTGGCGTTGCATTTAATTTTTCCAGATCCTTCCATTGTTCTGAAGAAAGAGCTGCTAAAACTTCCAATACTTGGTCGGTTTATAGAAAAAGTTGGTATGGTTCCGATAGATAGATCTGGGCGTGCTAGCGCCCTAAAATCAATGCTCATAGCAGCAAGGAAATGGGCAAATATTGGTCGGCCAATCATCATCTTTCCTCAGGGGACTAGGGTTACTGCTGGCGAGAAGCATAACTACCACTCGGGTGTATTTGCAGTTTATCGAGCATTGAAGGTGCCAGTTGTACCTGTTGCTTTGAATTCGGGAACGTTTTGGTCACGTAAAGCCTTCATTAAGAAACCAGGGATTATTACCGTTAGGGTGCTAAGTTACATTCGTCCCGGTATGGACCGAAAAGAGTTTATGGAAAAATTAGAGGATGTGATTGAAACTGAGACCGAGTTATTAGAGAAAATTGAATAAAACAGACCATTATTTTATAGTTAATTTCAGTATTTGGATATTCTCCAAAGAAGTTGAATCTTCGAGTATTTCATTTGCTCTATTCCAAATTTCCTGTCTCAACATTCTAATTCCATCATAGCCCGACAACTGTTCTGGAGTTAGGCTACTAAGAAATATATTTACCGAATCTCTTATTCTTGGTTCCAGTAGTTTCACTTTTGACTTTGCCTCTTCGCCAGAGAGGATCAATGCCATACTAAACAGAAGAAATACTGGTTTCCGCCGCTGTGTTCGTAAATTAATAACAAATTCATCCATCCAGAATTCCAGGGACATAAGCGATGCTTTGTTGAAAGCTTCTGGAACCACTTTTCTTTCAGCGGCCCTCTTTTTTGACAATTTTGCTTCAGTTTCTGCATTTGTTTCGGCACCAAAGCCTGGAATTAAACCAAAGAAAAATGCTCCGGCTCCCGCCCCAAGAAGAAGGACTAATGGGAGGATAAATATTATTAATATTTTCTTCATTCGATGGTCCCATAAGCAACTGAAAATAACATACTTGAATTTTCCATCTTTCTGGAAGCAATTTCAAACAAAGTCTTCGGTTACTACCGTCCTGCAGCGTATCCCTGCATACCTCGGGCGTTTGCAGCCGCTTTCAAAATTGCTCCATCTCGGGACGCGCCTGTCAATCTCCCTTCGGACCAAGGTTCACTTACGTCTATGTCGTGGCCGCGACGTTTTAGTTCGGTAACCGTAGATACAGGAAACCGGCCTTCCAAAACAACTTTTTTAGGCAAATAAGAGCGCGGCCAAAAAGAGCTTGGAAAGTGGTCTGTATGGAACGCTGGACAGTCGATTGCCTCCTGTAGGTTCATTCCATGATCTGCGTGGTGTAAAAACATAAGGGTTGACCATTGATCTTGCTGGTCTCCACCGGGTGTACCAAAAACCATATAGGGTTTTCCATCCTTTAGAGCGAGAGAGGGCGACAGTGTTGTTCGAGGCCGTTTTCCCGGAACTAACGCGGATGGAGATTTTTCATCTAACCAGAACATTTGTCCCCTATTGCCGAGGCAGAAACCGAGTTCCGGTATGATAGGTGAACTTTGCAGCCACCCACCACTGGGAGTGCAAGAAACCATATTCCCAAATCTATCTATAATATCCAGATGAACTGTATCGCCAGTCGAAACACCAGTTTTAGCAACTGTCGGTTCACCAACTCCCATAGACGCTGCTGCTGTCAGGCCTGATCGGTCATCAATTGCTTTATCTATAGACCCCAAGTATCCATCAATTTTTCCTGGAATCAATTTGCTGGAAGCTTGTTGCGTTATTAAAGCTCGTCGCTCCGCATTGTATGCGGAACTTAATAATTTATCCATGGGGATATCTATAAAGTCAGGGTCTCCATAATATGCCTCGCGATCAGCAAATGCTAATTTGGCAGCTTCAACGGCTACGTGGACGAAGTCTGGTCCGGTTGGGTCCATAGAGCCAACCCCCATCCCATCTAAAATTGCTAATTGTTGAAGTAGAACAGGGCCCTGGCTCCAGGGACCGCATTTACATACAGTGTAATCCCCATAATTATAAGTCAAAGGGGTATCATAGGTCGCCTCCCAAGAGCCCATATCCTCGCCAGTTAACAAACCTTTGTGGCGTCGACCTGAGACGTCCATAACTTCCTGCGTACGGCAGAATTTGTCTATTTCCTCGGCAACCCAACCACGATACCAGATGTTCCTCGCATGTTCTATTTGCTTCTCTCGGTTGCCTTTAATTCCCTCTGACTCTCTAACGATTTTCTCATATGTACGGGCCATCGCTGGGTTTCTGAAGATTGTACCAGGGGCGGGTGGTCTTCCTCCGGGTAGATAAATATCAGCAGAGGTTTTCCATTCTGTTTCGAACAATTTACGCACAGTGTCTATGGTTGCGGTTATGCGGGGTACAACAGGATAACCGTCACGCGCGTACGATATAGCCGGGCCCAACACTTCCGATAAGGTCATAGTTCCATGATCCCTTAACAAAAGCATCCAGGCATCAAACGCCCCAGGGACCACGGCACATAGTAAACCACTACCCGGTATAAGGTCTAATTCGAGCTCTGCAAATTTTTGAAGAGAGGCTGCTGCTGGGATGGGGCCTTGGCCGCATAAAACCTCTGGAGCCTGAGCACCTGCAGGTTGAAAAATCACTGGCATATCGCCGCCTGGACCATTTAAATGAGGTTCGACAACTTGCAAGGCAAACCCGGTTGCGACGGCCGCATCAAAAGCATTCCCTCCTTTCTCAAGTATTGACATGCCTACGGCAGAGCCGAGCCAATGGGTAGTAGTGACAACACCAAAAGTACCAATAAGTTCCGGTCGAGTTGTGAACATTTTTTTTCTTTCATTTTAGAGTATTCAGTATTTGGTTAGTTTTACTTGATAATATTTCTAATTAGTCTTACTTTTGTTAGATGGTTCAAAATGAACTGGCCCAACATTTGCATGTCCTGCGAAGCAGGTCGTTGGGATTCTGCAGAAGCGGAGACAGTATATGCTTAATGGTGCATCAGCACTAGGTATTTTAGGTGGTAGTTCGGGTGGAGCAGTTCCGAATACTATACCATCGTTGGCGCTCTTTAAACAAATCAGCAAAAATGAAGGCAAGCTTCGAGAGACTTTCTTTAATCGTAAAGATGTTCAAAAGGATATCGAGACCTTTAAAAACAAAGTTTCTGGGTTCAAGGATGTTGATGAGTTAGTGAAAGACAGGAAATCGCTTCAAATACTTTTGACCGCCTTTGACCTCGGGTCAGAAATCAATAACGGGGGAAAAATAAAGGCTGTCCTTAAAAGTGACCCAAGCGATCTAAATTCATTCGCTAACAGACTGACTGATCCTCGATTTGCCGAATTGGCAAATTTTGTGAATTTTGAGGAACGTAAATTTCGTAGTTTAACCACGGCCAGTAGCCAGCAAAACCTTATCGATAAGTATCTGCAAAACAGATTTGAACTTGAAGTAGGTGGGGCAAACGGTGAAATAGCTAAAGCATTTTTCTTTCTGAGAAACATAAACTCTATAACAAGTACCGCAGGTCTTTTGGGTAATATGCAGTTGAGAACGATAGCGACTACAACCCTCAGATTACCCCCGCAGATAGCGTCACAATCACTTGAGAAACAAATACAATTAATTGAGTCTAAATTCGATGTGAAAAAAGCCGTCGTTAATAGCGAAGCGTCTGACTTAAGGATAAATAACCAGGCAAAAATAAGGAATGATATACAAGCAATAGAGGTAGCAAAATCACAAGTGACAAATGCCGAATCTACCCTCTCAATTATAAATACTCGGCTACAAAACCTTCGTACTTTGCAATTCAATTTACCCAGCCACATGGATACAAGTGAGAGTGGAATAAACGATAAAGAAATCGCTATTCAAACGAGTGCAGTTAAAAAACTAAAAAATATAGCAGGGGCTAATTCTGCGGCTAAAGCGGCTATTGATGAGTTAGAGCCCATATTAAAGCAGTTAGACGGGCTTGTAGCTAACATGCGCGTTGAGGAAATACAGGCAAATTTTGACTCTCAAAAAGCAAGTTTTGCCGAGCTTGCTGCAAGAATTCCTGATCTTGTGAACCACACCGCTAGGTTCGCTGATCCAAATACTGGAAAGAATATCAATTTATTTAAACCGGGTGGAGGCACCGTGGATGCGGGGCAGCCAAATTCTTATGAGGCGAAGAAGCTTGATTATGCCTATCAATTGGGTTCCTTAGGTTCGAACCCCATCACGGTGCAATCAGGAACCCTTGGTTCTAATCCATTTACTGTTCAAAGCGGGACACTTGGCTCTAATCCATTTACCGTTCAGAGTGGAACGCTGGGCTCTAATCCATTTACCATTAAAGGTGGTGATCTTCCGGGGGATCCTTGGAGATGGTTTGCTGATCACACTCCTGCTCGCGACAGTGACGATACAGCGATACTTAAATTGAGAATTGCAGACCATGGACTTCAAGCGGGAGATAAGATTACGGTTTCAGGCACTAGTAATGCGTTCGGCGCAGATCTAAACGGAACGTATACGGTCCATTCGGTTCGAAACAGTAATGTAATTCATATTGATGTGGGTGTTGATTTGGGTTCTCCTCCAGCGACCAACGAAGGTGGTGGTGGTTCTTCTGGAACGTTCGTGACGAATAGAGTGCAGGTGAACCACGCAGAGCATCCATTTAGTGACGGAGATACGGCAATGTTCAGTGGCGCATCTTCGGTTGGAGGACAGAGCGCGAATAGTTCTTTCACGGTACAGAATCAGTCAACGAATTCATATGAATTTTTGTTAGGGTCACCCGGAAGTGCGGCAGCCACTGGTGGTGGAGGTTCCGTTACGGTTAATGCGAGTGACCAGGTTACGGTGGCACATACCGGGCATCCGTTTAGTAATGGAGAGACGGTCAATTTCAGTGGTGGTGCATCGGTTGGTGGTGTGAGCCTCAACGGCGACTTCCAGGTGTCGGGTGTCTCTTCTAATTCTTATACGATAACAGCGTCGTCGCAAGCTACGGCTGGGAGTGGTGGAGGCAGTTCAGTTTCGGTAAATGCGAGTGATCAGGTTACGGTAGCACATACAGGGCATCCGTTTAGTAACGGTGATACGGTTACATTTAGCGGTGGTGCATCTGTAGGCGGTGTTAGCCTTAATGGGAATTTCACAGTAGCGAACGCATCCTCCAACTCCTACACATTTACAGCAGCTTCGCAAGGTCAGGCCGGGAGTGGTGGGGGCAGTTCAGTTTCTGTAAATGCGAGTGATCAGGTGACAATAGATCACACTGGGCATAGGTTTGCGATTGGTGATCACGTGACCTTGAGCAACACATCAGCAGTTGGTGGTTTAAGCTTAAATGGTACTTTTGAAATCACCGATATCGCAGAGAATTCCTATACAATTACCTTTTCTTCCAAAGGTACTGCGGCCAGTGGAGGCGGTAACACTATTGGTTATGGCCACAGTCTTGGCAATAATCCATTCACGACAAGCAGTGGCAGTTCGGATGTAACTGTTACCCATAAAGGCCATGGACTATCTGTTGGTGATGTTATTGCCTATAGCAACGGATCGTCAGTGGGTGGTTTAGATTTTGATAAAACGTTCAGGGTCAGTGGGATTACAAATTCAGATACATATATAATTACTGCACAAAGTAACGCGACTAGCACAGCAAATGGAGGAGGTGGAGCCGTCGGCTTCACTCTGGATGAGTTAGCTTCTATCGTTGATACTACTGCAAGTAGTATTAGTGCTTCAAACAAAGATTTAGCCACTTTTGTAACAAAAATAGCGAGTGCCGCCTCAACTGTTGCTTCAGCAAGTTTAAGCGATACGCTGGCAGACAGCGATACTGCCAAAGGCTTTTTAATCGATGCTAATACCGAGTTTGCGGATGCTAACCGTATAATCTCCGTTAATAATTCTACGTTCGCAAGTGAAACTGGAAAAGTAAATTGGGGAGCCTCCCTCAACACATCTGGTTTGGCAAACGGACAAGCATCAATCGATGATTCAATTTTAAGAGCATCAAAAGTTGATGACAACTTGAGAAAGATAGCAACGCTCGCTAACCAAACTGTAACAAGTGAAACTCAGGCTGAATATATAGATTTGAGGGCAGATATTGTAAGTCTACTTGGGACGCCAGGCTCAATTAAAGGAACGGCCGCAGGAACACTGGACAATAATCCATTCGCGACGAATAATGGAAGTGCCACGGTAACCGTTACCGACGCCGGCCATCAATTTATAGTAGGTGATTCTGTCACCTTCAGTGGTGCATTGGCAGTTGGAGGATTAGATCTTAATAACACCTTCACTATTAACAGTATTTCCGCAAATAGTTATACTGTCACGGCTAGTAGCTCTGCGTCCAGCGATGCTAGTGGAGGTGGAAGCTCAGTTGCTTTCACCGGGATACCGACTGAGACCCTGGATAATCTTCTTGACCTGGATAAGCTTGGCTCTAACCCTTTCACAACGACCTCGGGGAGCTCTACCGTCACCGTGGAACACAATAGTCATGGATTTTCCACAGGGGATTATGTCACGTTTGATAATGTTGCAAGCGCGCCAATAAACGGATTACGAGTAGGCATTGGGGACCAAAGAACTTTTTTGATAAGTGTAACTGACTCAAATCATTACACAATCACTGCCGATACTTTGACCGACCCACTGACGACGACAGCGGGTAGTTCTACTGTAAGTGCTGAGATTGAAGGGCATGGCTTCAATGTTAATGATACGGTGACTTTCAGCGGTGGATCAGCTGTTGGTGGTTTAACCTTAAATGGCACATTCACTGTAACAGGTGTTACGAATGCAAATCACTTCACATTTTCTTCTGGAAGCTCGGCTAGTAGCTCCGCAAAAGGAGGGGGCACGGTCGCGATCCAAGCTACAGGGAACGGTGTTGGTGGAGGGTCGTCAGTAAGATTAAAAGACACTTATAATATTAGACCAAATCCTGATGGGTCAGAACAGCTAGCCGTTAATTCAGAGTTAAGAGATATAGATTCGAATGGCCCATATGGTTTAAGCGACAGTACAAGGCTTGCTTCACTTTTACCTTCGGCCCTTAACTCAGTAAACGCGGCTGATATCATAACTGGGGCTAATACGCTTAGTAAAGACGCGGAAACGGTCCGCAAAAGCCTTCAGACTGATAAAGTTAAATTTGATTTTTATGCCAATGTAGCCGATCCACAAGGAGCTATTGATACAGAAATAAGAAAATTGAAGTCAGAACTAGACGGGATAATTGCAAGTGCGGAAAAGGATGGAAAAAACCTCGTAGCAGATTTCGCTAGCGATATAGTGGTTCAAATAGATTCACTTGGCAAAAAAGTAACGATCGAGGCGCAAGATACCATTAAAACAATACTTGATGGTAAATTCTCAGACCACTATTTTGCCGTTTTAAATGGAGAAGGTGCGTCTATCACAACACTTGGATCTTCACCTTTTGCTACAGTAAAAGACAGTACTACGGTCACAGTAACGCAGGCTAATCATACGTTTAAGGAAGATGACTTTGTCTCGTTTAGATCCATAGATGGGTCTGACGTCAATGGCGTAGATCTAAATAAGACATTTCTAATAACTAGTGTATCGGATGGTGCATACACTTTCACGGCCAATACAGCAGCAACAGCAACAGGTTCGGGAGGAGGCGCCAGTGTTGAGGTGTCATCAGTCACGGATCGAATAAATCTTATCACTGACGCAAAATTTTTGGTTGATAGTGCGTTTTCTAAAATGAAATCAAAGCGGGTCGCTTTAAACATAGAGTTATCAATTCTGAACAATAGATTAAACAGAGAACCAGAGGTAGAAACGCAGTTTCTTAAGCCGTTAAAAAATACAGATTATGCAATCAAATTTATTGAAAAATACTTGTTGATACAAGATTTAGCCACTACGGGTAACTCTATTGTGCCAACTAATAATAACGCGCTAGCAGTCGGTCTTATTAAAAATATAACTCCTTCAAAGGGAATAGGTTTAAGCGTTAATATGCTCTCCTAAACCATTTTTTTTTATCTTCTTCAAATTATGTCCCAGATACAAGTGGGGTAGTTAGCCTTCTTAATGTTGCGATCATACTCAGGGCGGTTATTTTACCTGTCTTAGGATTTTCTATTGTAGGAATATTTTCAATAGTCATTGTGAAACGAGCACTATCAGCCTCCACAACAATAGTATGCATATTTCGATTTACCGAGGGATCCGCCCATATTTGAAGTCGAGTTTTATCGGGCCCAATACCGGCTAAGCTTAGGGCCGCTGCAACGTTTACATTTGCGGGAAAACCAATTGCACCATCGCGGGCTGATCCCTCGAAGACAAGCTTTGCCTCGGAGAGATTATCCACTGAAATATTATTTTCTAGCAGGTGTGGCGCCCCAGCTAAACCAGTTGGAGGTTTTCGTGTCTTCAGAGTAATACTTTCAATATTCCCCTCAGCTGCCGCTCGCACTGCATCAAGACCCAAAAGGGCCCCTGTTGGTATAATGATTTTGGCACCAGTCTCTGCTGCTCTATCTACTAAATGCATCCTCGGTAGTAATGCTCCGACGCTTGCAGGGATAAAAATTTTTCCTGCTTCTATGGCTGATTCCGCTATCTGATCAAAAATTTCTGCAGGTGCACATTCAATAATGACATCGGACTGTTTTGCTACATTTTCAATGCTCGTGATGCTAGGTTGTGATTTAAGTGTTTTAAGATTGTTTTTTGCTTTAACTTGATCGCGACTGCAGACGACTGAGACGCGCATCTGAGGTAATTTACCCAAATCGATCGTTTGGGCAATCTGAAGCCCGATCGCGCCAAGTCCTACAATACCAACATTATATTTCAAGCTCATGATTTCGGTCTCCAAAAAAAAATCCCCTAGGATTGTGTTATCTGGTTTAAAGTAACTTTTAAATTGAATGAAGGGAATTCGCAGATATCAAAAAAATCTGTCTGAAAATGGATACGGTTATTATGAGAATATTTTATTTAACGTTATTGGCGTTTTGTTTTATTTTTAGTTTAGGTCAGGCCAGTAAGGCTGCATCAAAGAAATGTTTGCATATCCGAGTTATAGTTCCCTCTTCGGTTGGTACAGCGACGGATTTAATTATTAGAGCTTATGCCGAGACAATTAATCGACAGCAATCTGGTCCTCTGTTGAAGGTTCTAAATAAAACTCAAAATGCAGTTATTGAAAAAAATATGAGTGGAAGGCCCGATGGATGCCAAATTTTAGCGGTTACCCAATCGCTTGTCTCAAATTTTTTAAACGATAAGACTAGTATCGAATGGTCAAAATTCACACCAATAGCAATGTTAAGTCGAACTCCAATGGCTGTGGTCGCTCGAGGGAGCCTTAGAGACGCAAATCTCGCGAATATAATTGAGGTTGCCTTGCAGAATCCGAATGTGGTCTCACTGGGTGAGACATCAAATCCGCTAGAGCAAATGTTTAGGATGAGTTTGGAAGACGCAAGTGGTGTTAGATTTAAAATAACTGTTTTTGAAACAGCTCGGCAAAGTTTCTTGGAATTGTTAGCGGACAATTTAGACCTGGGAATTATATCCGCCTCAGCCGCTAAGCGCAGAATGGATCTGAAACAACTTAAAATCGTGGCAACCACTGAGAGGTTGGAAAACGAAAAATTAGTTGGAGTGCCTTCGTTAAAAGATCAAGGGATCGATTTATCTTTTGGGGTGGATAGAGGTATTATGGCTCCAATGGATACACCTCCGGAGATTATTGCTAAAATAATGGAGAGGTTTCAAAAGGCTTCAGATGATCCAGAATTAGAGGATAGATTAGCAAAAATCTATACGAGGATCATGTTTTTAGACCCGGATTCTTATACTCAATATTTTGAGAATTTAACAGCGGATTGGTCAGAAATGATCGAGCGAACTCAGCAGAGGCCTGCTCGAACGCCGGGTTAATCATTAGCTATTGCGATAAAGGGGCTTAAAGTGCTTATCTGCTAGCGTTATAGAAATTTGAATTAGGGGGGCGTTGTGGAATTTCATCCACCATATCTATTATTTCTCGGTGATGCGCGAGATCAATTAGCCGCTAAAACAGCGAACGGAGTTAGAGTTTGGCGCCCTGATTGGTGTCTCGGACAGTTCAGGCTTGATGGTTGCGAAGCGGATTGTTCAGTACCCGATATGACAATTGAGGAAGCTGCGACCGCTGGCGTTAAGACAGTAATTCTAGGTGTAGTGAGTAGGGGCGGGGGAATTCCCGAAAGTTGGATTTCAGAACTAGTGAAGGCTTTAGAACTGGGGATGGACATAGCCAGTGGGCTTCATACGCGGATTACGCAAATACCAGAACTAGTTGCAGCAGCGAAAAAATATGATCGATCATTGCACGACGTCAGGCATCCAACGCGAGATTTTAGCGTTGGAAACGGTATAAAGAGAAATGGTAAGCGATTATTGACAGTGGGTACGGACGTTTCAGTTGGAAAAATGTTTACGTCGTTGGCAATTGAGTCAGA
>PANE01000014.1 GCA_002708305.1 Rhodospirillaceae bacterium | reverse complement strand
AAAACCGTACCCCAGCTGAAGGAACATTTACGGAAGAAGCTATAGAAATTGTTGAAAAAGCCCTTGGGCGCATTGAAGAGGAAAAACATACCCCTCACGCGGGCCTACTTCATTTTTATATCCACATAATGGAAATGTCGCCGGAGCCGGAACGCGCACTTTTGGTTTCTGATCAGCTGCGGCCCCTTGTTCCTGGTTCTGGGCACCTTATCCATATGCCTTCTCATATTTACGTTTTATGTGGTCAGTATGAAAAAGTAATAGCTTCTAATATTGAAGCAGCTGAAGCGGACAAAAAGTATTTAGAGGTAGATAGTGAGCTTGGTATTTACTACATCTACCTGCTGCACAATTTTCATTTTCAAGTTTATGGGGCAATGTTCGCTGGTCAGTACGAACCGGCAATACGTGCAGCGGAGAAAATGCAATCTATAGTGCTTCCAGAATACTTACACAGCGATCATGCGTTTTTAGTTAATTATCTAGAAGCTTTCAGTAGTATGAAAGCTCACGTATTAATTAGGTTTGGGAAGTGGCAAGAAATTTTAGATGAGCCTTTGCCATCCGAGCCAAAACTATTTTGTGTAACATATGCAATATGGCAGTATGCAAAGGGTATCGCTCACGCTGTTATTGGAAATATTGATGAAGCGCTGACACAGCAGAGAAAATTGAACGCTGCTATTTTGGCGCTACCGGAAGAAAGAATTATTTTTCATAACGATTCAAAAGATGTCTTAGAAGTTGCAGAACGGATGTTGGCAGGCGAGCTCGAATATAGACGTGAAAATTATGATGTTGCTTTTAATAATCTTCGGCAGGCCGTTGACTGTTACGATAATTTGAACTACTCGGAACCATGGTCTTGGATGATGCCTCCCCGTCACGCATTGGGGGCTTTATTGCTCGAACAGGGGCATATCAATGAAGCGACTGACGTGTACCGTGCTGATTTAGGATTAGATGATACGCTTGTTCGACCGTCACAACATCCCAGTAATATATGGAGTCTCCTTGGTTACGCGGAATGTTGCGAGCGTCTTGCTGACGGGGCTAATCTCGCTTCTATCCAATCGGAGCTGGATAATGCAAAGCGAGTTGCCGATCGGTCAATCCAAGTTTCCTGCTTCTGTCGTGTCAACCATGCTTGTTGTGACTAAAGAACTTTTTTCCTAGCGGGGATATCGGCTCTGCTGGCTTTAGTGATGACCCAGCAACCTTTTCAACCTGGTTCAAAAGCAAAGTTCCGTAACCCTGACGCCGAAACAGCGGGTTTACAAAAAGGTATGTGAGCTCACCCTTAGCAGAATCAACGATTGCATATCCAATTGTCGTATTATCGTTGGAAACTATAACAGTTCCGTCATCGTTAGTAGTTATCTGCACGTCTCTCTCTTTTAACCTTTGATACGAATATTCTTTTTTATTAGATCACCGTTATTGGCGGATGACATATTTCTCAAAGTGGATTGCACGGTCATAGAGAGACGCAATCAGGATGATCTGTTAGAAGAAACGATTGCAAGCTTATGAAGAAGTGGTGACCCCGACAGGATTCGAACCTGTGGCCTACAGATTAGGAATCTGTCGCTCTATCCTACTGAGCTACGGGGCCTCCTTGGTAAGTGATACCTCAGAGTTACGGATATGTGAAGGTAAACCATAGGGATTTATTTACAAAATAATCAACCTTACGGTACTCTTTACTGTACTGAGATTATCTATTTCTTCATCTTATCTATCAACGGGGTCTAATTATGACTAATATAACCAATTTTGAGGTAATAAGAGTTTCATTACCATTTGAGACAGGAGGTCCCCGAAAAGGAATGCGCCCTTCGCTTGATGCATGGTTAAGTATGGAATGCGTTATGGTGAAGATAAAAACTAGTGATGGCCTAGAGGGATGGGGCGAGGCTTTTGGTCATGCTATGGCGTCAGGAACAGAAGCAGTTTTGAATAATATTATTGGCCCGATGTTGTTAGGTAAAGATGCGAGGGGCATCGCCAAACGTATTGATGAAATAGAACGACCGATGCATGGATTGGGGCGGTCTGGTCCAATGATGTACGGGCTCTCTGCAGTTGATATAGCGCTTTGGGACTTAGCTGGGAAGCGGGCGGGAATGCCGGTCTTTAGATTATTAGGTGGAGATAATGGCATATTAGAAAAGTATGCGAGCTTGATGCGTTACGGAGGAGATATCGACGCTGTTGCCGAAAATGTAACCCGAGCAAAAAAGAACGGTTATTCAACTATAAAACTGCACGAGTCAACCGTTCCGGCATTTCGGGCTGCCCGTAATGCTGTTGAAAAAGCTGATAATATATGCCTGGATGTGAATTGTCCGTGGACTGTTTCGGAAGCAAAAGCGATAGCTGAGGAAATACTATATGATGACTTTCATTGGTTAGAAGAACCGGTCTGGCCTCCTGAGGATTTCATCGGATTAGCCGAGGTTAGAGCGGAAGGGGTGCCGATTTCTGCAGGTGAAAATATGACGACATTACATGAATTTAAATCGGCTTTTGAAGCTGAAGCTGTCGACAATATCCAACCTAGTGTAACCAAATGTGGCGGTATATCGGGTATGAAACGTATTTTTACTTTAGCCCGTGCATACTCGGTGCGTGTTGTCCCTCATTGCTTTTATTGGGGGCCTGGCTATCACGCTACAGCGCATTTAGCTGCATCACGGCCTGAATCAACACTTCTCGAGACAGCATTTATAGATTTCATTATCCAACCTCATAAATTATTTGAAGCATCCCAATCATCACTCGATCTCTCAGAAAAACCTGGTTTGGGTTTCGAAGCTGATTGGGATGCGCTTAGCAGTTATGTAGTATCCCGTCATAGTATGTCGAGCTGAAAATTAATTCCCAAAAATCCCATTGATTTGGTGTAGAAAAATGATTAACAAGACCCGAAAAATGACGGCACCAGTAATACCTAAAGTCCAAGATTATGGTTTAACAGAAGAAGATTTGAAAAAGGTAACAGCCAGGGATATTTTTCTATCTGAAGGACTTGCTTCAGTTGTCATGGTGGTGGGGACAGCATTGTCAATTTGGGCATATAGCTGGTGGGGTATTGCTTTGGCATGTATAGTTCTAGGAGTACTTTACGCGACCCGAAGAGTTTTGAATGTTGTATTAAAAAGTAAATTGGATGCATCAAGATTAACTTTTAAAGCCGCCCTGAACGAGTATTATATTAATAGACATTTATATGACGCTGAGTTAGACGAAATCGAGAGGCAAAAAGTTCTTGATAGGGCTTCTGGCGAGTTGGATAAAAAGTAAGATAAAACCGCGTTTAGTTAATTTGATTTGTTTGTTTGCCATTCTTTCAGGACGGCATGAACATCCTTAGTCTCCCCATTAGTTTCCTTTTTCGTCTTAATTTTTGCCGTTAACTCTATGACGTAACCGTTAGGATCTCGAAAATAAATAGAGTGGATAAAACCATGATCGGAAATTCCTCGGGTTTCAATATTTGATTCTTTTCCCTTAGAAAACATTTCTTTTAAAACCGAAGGCTCTACTTCTAAAGCGATATGTAGATCAAAATCATGCTGTTCCTTAAATTCGAATGGCTGATCTGGTGCTTCGAAAAATGCGAGAAAAGANCCATCTCCCATTTCATAAAAAGAATGTAACACGGAGGTGGCTCTNTTAGTCTGCGTTGTTTGAATTTCAAAAGCGTCTGCTAATCTTAGACCGAGAAAGTCTTCATAGAACTCCCTGGTTTTTTCTGAATCTCGGCATCGATATGCGTTGTGATGTAAACCTTTTATCATCTTGCTCTCCTTGTCATTTATTAAGATGGAAGATGCCCTTTACATCCTCTATTTCTCGGTGGTTTTGCTCTAACAATTACTAAANCTTCTANATTGATTGATACCTATTTCGCTTCTTGTAGGCCGAGTANATCNATAATAAGTANTTCAGTATCAGTCTTCGCGGTCAGTGTAATGGACGCTTCTTCCACAATTCTAGTGTGAATCTGAGATTAAGCATGACGGTTTCATTCATATTCTAATTGATTATTCTAGACTACCCGAATTTGTTGTTTATGTCGTCTATCCAGATAAAAAGTTCATCCCTCTAAAGGTCAGAAAATTCATCGACATTCGTAAAGCTGTTACTGGCTGAATGATACTGAGCGATGCGTTCCAGCTAGTAGCCTTTTGAATTTTAGTCACACGNTTTTTTCAATTAGTGTATTATGGTTGNTAGTTCATAAACTGAAAATTAGCTATAGGAATTAATTTGTATTTTNGGGGCNAGCATGTTTGATCAAATGAGAATTGAAAAGATAGCCAAACACCTTTACGAAAGTCACGCTTCGAAATCGCGGTTTGAGAACNTATCAGGTGACCTAGCTCCTGGTTCTGTGTTGNATGCTTATAAAGTTCAAGAGGCATTAAATAGGTTATGGGAGCAGGGAGGGCGTGGAGCAGTATCAGGTTATAAAATAGCCTTAACCTCNAAAGCTATACAGGAACTAGTNGGGGTGGACAAACCAGTTGGCGCNGCCGTCTTTAGTTCAACAGTGCATGAGTCCCCAGCGAACATTGAATTGGATCAATTTATTCGTTTAGGTTTGGAGTTTGAATTAGCATTTGAGATTAGCAAGGATATTCCTGAAAATACTCATTATGATGCTGAATCCGTGAGTGCATTTGTNAAAGCAATTATGCCAGCGTTTGAATTAATCGAAGACAGAGATGCGGACTATTCAAATTTAGACCCCATGACGTTGATTGCTGATAATGCTTGGTGTGGCGGTGTGATTTTAGGTTCACCCAAATATGATTGGCAGTCGATTGATTTATCCTCCACCCCCGTTAATTTGTCCTTCAATAGTAATGTTGAACGGGCAACTACTGGGGATGCAATGGGTAACCCGTTAAACTCATTAGCTTGGCTCGCTAATTTGCTTATTGAGCAAGGAAGACCATTAAAAAAAGGGAATATTGTTATGAGTGGTTCAACCTTGGCGACCAAATTTGCGAGTCGTGACGACCATGCGATCTACAGTATAGATGGCGTCGGTTCGGTTGAAGTTTGGGTTAAATGACAAAAGAATCTTGTTTTATTTTTATCAAAAAATATAATTTTCTGGAGNACAAATATGGCACTAACGCGCCGTAATTTCATTGTAGCGAATTTTTCTTTAATTTGCTCTGCGTGTGTCTCTAATAACATTAAAATTTCAAAAATTGACGAAAAGTGGTGGCAAAAATACTCTGCTAACTCGAAGCAATTTGTCGATCATACCCCATGGGGATACTTGTTAGAAAAATATATTCTTATTGATGCGGATGGTAATCATTTATTCGCTTACGGTGATGTAAGTAGACAAGATAGAGAACGCTTAGATGTATATATTCATAATTTATCCACCTTCCCATTAGAAACCTTAAATAGAAAAGAGCAGTATGCCTATTGGTTAAATTTATATAATGCGTTGATGGTTCGATTAGTTTTAAGTGAATATCTCGTTTTATCAATAAACGATATTAAATTTGGCTTACCTCCGTTTACGATAAATGGTTTCAATAAAAAATTGATTTACATTAAGGGGCAAGTATTAAGCTTAAATGATATTCGCCTTAAAATTTTGGTTCCTTTATTTGGAGACCCAAGAATTCACTACGGATTATGTGATGCTGCGATAGGTTCGCCAAATATACAAAGGAAACCTTTTACTGGTGACTGGGTCGACCGGATGCTAGATGGGGCTGCTTTAGATTTTATTAATCATAAAAAGGGCCTAGATATAAATGATAAAGAGCTGATTTTATCGCGTCTATTTGTTAGATATCAGAATCANTTTGGATCGAATTCATCCAGTCAGCTCTCACATATTAAATACCATTTGGTCTCCGGTGNCATAAATAAAATCAATGTAAAGTTACGTGTAGTTTACCAGTTTGATTGGTCCCTAAATGACGGTACTGGGATGCGCAATTAAATAGTAAACATATATGTGTTCAGGCCGTCTTACATATGATACCGTTTTATCAAGTATAAGAGCTAATAATGGTTAGTAAACTTAAACAAGGGGTTGATTATGCAGCAAATCCTTCTTCCATTNGGTTCAGATACAGCTGATGAGGTGCCTGTATATGCGGCGAGTAGTCTCGCAAGCCGATATGACGCTACTGTTACCGCGATGTTTTATCCAAGACTTCCAGACCCAGTGATTGTTGATCCAATGAGTGGTGGGGTGGTCTCTTATGATGGCTTGGATGACGAGATTGAGGCGCAAAAAGCAGACGCGGGGAAAAAGATTGTGGGTAGAGCTCAAAAATGCTCGCCTCCACTTAGCGGTGAAAAGCTAAATGTTGATATGTCTAGCTTGTCNAATTGGCGGCAGGTGGGTGAAGTTTGCCGAGTATATGATATAACGATTGTAGGTCGTTCANCAGAGAACCCTCATTGGCAAACTCTGTTTGAAATGGCTTTATTTGAGGGCGGCCGGCCTGTACTGGTAGTACCCCAACATTGTGATAGGCCTTTNGGTGATACNGTTGGAATTGCCTGGAATCATAGTACNGAAACAGCGAGAGTTTTAGCACTTAGCATGCCCATTATTAAGTCAGCAAAAAAAGTATATATTATTGAGGTGGATGGTTGGGTGCATGCCGGACCAGATGGGGTGATGCTTCAAAAATATCTTTTGGGCCATGGAGTTGAATCTGAATTCAAGCGTGGTGAANCAGCAGGGAATCCGGGAGAACGTGTGTTAGAGGTGGCNGAAAATGCTGGTGTAGATTTTTTGATTAAGGGNGCATTCACACAGAGNCGGCTTACCCAAATGATTTTTGGTGGGGCGACACGAGCAATATTGGATAAAGCCAAAATACCGGTAGTTTTCGCACATTAATAACAAATTCTGTTTTAGGGGTTTAAAGCTCCAGACTATCACATTAGAGATGGTGAGAATTAGAGATTTTCTAAATTCTTATTACGATGCTAGGTTGTCCTAAATAGGACAATAGGGTGTAAATCATGGGACGACTTAAAGAGAAAGTAGCGATAATAACCGGGGGAGGTGGAGGGATTGGCCGGGCTACGGCCATTCGTTTTGCCGAAGAGGGAGCTCGTGTGATTGTTGCAGATATTGACACNTCCCTTGGTAAAGAGTCAGCGCAACTTGCAAAAGATGCAGCAGGCAATGGTGGTGGTGATGCTTTGTTTATTGAAACCGATGTTACAAGTCATGAAAGCGTAAAAGCAGCAGTAGCGACAACTGTTGATAGGTTTGGGAAATTAGATATTCTTCATAATAATGCAGGTGGATCAACAATGCAGGATGGTCCAGTGACGGAGGCTCCAGATGAAGAGTTTTGGAGAGTGATTAAACTTGATTTGTTTGGTACATTTGTATGCTCGAAACATGGCATTCCAGCGATCATCAAATCTGGAGGAGGCTCCGTCATAAATATGTCTTCAAATGTAGCTCTGATGGCTCTACCTGGACGAGATTGTTATACTGCTGCGAAGGGCGGGGTGGCGTCGATGACGCGTTCGATGGCAGTGGAATATGCACCAAACAAAATTCGCGTGAATGCTATAGCCCCTTCAGTAACTTTATCTGATCGAGTAAAAAAATTAGTTGATGAGTCTCCAGAGATCAAAAAAATCTCTGAACAGCATTTATTAGGTTTTGGAATGCCCATCCATATTGCAGACATGGCTGTATATTTAGGATCCGANGAATCGATTATTACAACTGGCCAAATTATGTCGGTGGATAGCGGTGTCACAATTTACTAAAGATTTGGGGCAGAGAATGAAACTGATAATTAATCCCCTTCAACCTGGGACTGATTTTGCCGCAGAGGTTTTGAATTTAGATCTCCAGAAGCCATTGAGTGAAGAAGAATTTTCTAGCATTCGAGATGCATTTTATGCATATTCAGTATTGGTTTTGCGCAATCAAAATATAAATGATGATCAACAGATNGAGTTTTCCGAGAGATTTGGGGCATTAGAGACTTCTTTGGGCTTTGATCAATATGGTGGAGTAACGCGGCCAGAAATCTCCAGAATTTCAAATGTTGGAAATGATAATCAAATTCGTCCTCATGATCATGAAAAATCGCGATACCATAGGGGTAATAACTTATGGCACTCAGACTCTTCCTTTAAACCAATTCCCGCCAATATTTCACTTTTATCGGGCAGGGAAGTACCTCCAGTCGGAGGCGAAACACAGTTTGCTGATACGCGTGCTGCTTATGATGCTTGGCCTGGTTCAACATCTGGAGTTATGAAAAACGATATAGAAGNATTGATATGCGANCACTCAATTGTTTTTTCCAGACAATTGATTGTTGGAGATATCTTTACAGATGATGAAAAAAGGAAATTAAAACCGGTAAGGCAAGCTTTAATAAGAAAGNACTCGGAAACAGGCAGGAAAGTTTTTTATGTTGGAAGTCACTGCCATTTTGTCGAAGGTTGGGAGTACGCTCGAAGTCGGGCATTAATTACAGAATTAACCTCNTGGATAACTAGGCCAGAATTTGTCTATAGCCATAAATGGCAGCCTCTTGATTTTGTTATGTGGGATAATCAAGCCGTTTTACATCGTGGTAATCCGTGGCCTGATGAAGATTATCGGAGGGTTATGCACAGAACTACTGTTGCGGGACAATCGCCAACTGTTTAGTCACTTAGTATTGTTTAAATAATTTAGTTAACTGTCTGTTATANCGTGATCAGCAAATTGCAGCCGGTAAGGCATTATTGTTATGGATAAAAATTCGCAATATAAATTTTTTTCGAGAGTACTACTCAAACGTAGAGTTGAATTGCATGGGCTTATCAATACCGCCAATGAAAATGCTCGCCCTGTTGAGTTGGATCAGTCGAAGGTAGGTCGATTATCACGAATGGATGCGATGCAATCTCAAGCCATGGCGAGAGAGACCCAACGCCGCAGGAAAATTGATTTACAAAAGGTTGAAGCGGCCATTAAACGTTTAAAAGATGACGAATATGGTTTTTGTCGTATTTGTGATGATCCCATTCCTGAAAAACGTCTAGAATTTGATCCCGCAACTACAACATGCGTAGCGTGTGCCAGTACAGCTAAATAACGACTGTCGAGAATGGTATAATATCGCCGAATAGATTTGCTTTATTTAAATTAGAATAATTAAGCGATTTTTGCCAAAGCATCTTGTTCGATCTCAAGTTGTAACACGTCGTTAAATCTATTAAAGGCACCACAAAGTGCTATTCTCCAAGTTAGCTCGACGATTTGCTCTTCACTAAAATGAATTTTAAGTTTATCAAACATCGCGTCCCTGACGCGATTGAAATCGTTGCTGACCTTAATTGAATACTCAACAACTAGTTTATCTACTTCATCGAACTCTGGATGATCTTGATAATCTAAAATAGTCTCTGTCCCAAGCGGTGACACACCTTCTATCGTAAGAAAAGGAGAGTGATGAGCTACACAATACTCACATTGGTTCAATTTTGAGACAGCGACTAGCGCTAGTTCCAGATATCTGCGAGGTAAAACGCCTTCTTTGCGTAATTCCGTTAACATTCCAAAAACATGNTCAAATATTGGGGGGCGATGCGCCATTGCCCCGACAAGACTACCAAATGGCCCATACGTAGACATATCATCAAAGAGATGATGCAGTCGTTTGGGTACATCATTGCGCTTAGCGTAAGATATTCGGGCCATTTTTATTCCTTAGTCTGTGTTTTATGGATTATTGTCTTCATTTAAGCTGCTAATTGCAATCTCTATAATATTAAAAAGTTTTGTAGTAAACTTTTACTAGAAGTATAAATCGATAGGGGGGCTGATATGACAATAAAAAAAGTGGAAGTAGGTCACTACAGTATTCCTTTACCAGTGGTTCTTTCGGATAGTATGCATGGAGATATGTATGGTTTTGAACTGATGACAGTAAGGGTTTCTGATGTTGAGGGTAGAGAAGGACTTGGATACACCTATACACTTGGAGCAGGGGCACGCGCAATTCATTCCGTTATGGAAGCAGATATGGTTCCCTTTTTGCTTGGCCGTGACGAAACTCGAATTGAAGAAATATGGCAAAGTTTGTGGTGGAAGCTTCATTATGCAGGGAGGGGAGGTCTTGCAATACATGCACTTTCGGCTATCGATGTGGCTCTGTGGGATTTACTTGGAAAAAGAACAGATTTACCTCTTTGGCGCCTCCTTGGAGGATCAAACCCCGAAGTGAAAGCGTATGCGGGTGGCATTGACTTAATGTTTACCCTTGATGAGTTATTGGCTCAGACAGAGAAAAATCTGAGTAAAGGCTTTCGGGCAATTAAGATGAAAGTAGGTAGAGATAATTTATACGAAGATGTAGAGAGAATTGGAGCGATGCGAAGTCATCTTGGAGTTAATTTTCCGTTGATGGTGGATGCCAATATGAGATGGACTGTCGATGAAGCGATTCGCGCGGCTAGAGCATTTAGAAAATTCGACCTTGTTTGGCTTGAGGAACCCACAATACCAGAGGATTTCCTGGGGCATAAGAGAATTCTCTCTGAGGGTGGTGTTCCTGTATCTGCTGGAGAGAACTTACATACTCTATTTGATTTCCAGCATATGCTGGAAGTAAATGGTGTCAGCTATATTGAGCCGGATGTTTCGAACTGCGGTGGCGTTACTGTTTGGATGAAAGTTGCTAAGCTTGCAGAGGCGCGAAATTTACCAGTAACGTCGCATGGGGTTCACGATATTCATGTCCATCTGTTGGGCGCTATACCTAACGCCTCATATCTAGAGGTTCACGGTTTTGGACTTGAACGCTTTATATTAGAACCTTTAACCATCGAGAATGGATATGCTACCGCAAATGAAAGAAGTGGTCATGGTATAAGGTTTGATTGGAAAGCTCTTGAGCAGTACAGGGTATCTTAATTTCGCTTAAGTTTAATGTTTCACAAAGTTGCAAAAAAATACTGGGATGAGGTTAAAAAGGTCCATTTACTGGGTTTTTTGGTGACTCACCTCTCAAAACACGAACAATATCCCCTGCAGCCGTTGCTGCAATAGTATTAAGGCATTCCAAAGTAGAACCAGCCATATGTGGTGTCAGAATAATATTTGGTGCATTAAAAATAGGGCTGCTAGGATTTGGCGGTTCCCCTTCTAGAACATCTAGTGCAGCCCCTGCAATATGGTTTGCAGTAAGGGCGTTTGCTAACTCAACTTCATTAACTAAACTACCTCGAGCGCAATTGATGATGAAAGATGTAGGTTTCATTTGAGCAATGAACTCTTTGTTAATAATATTTCTAGTTGCGGCGATAGCCGGAGCATGTAGGGATAAAAAATCACTATTTTTAGCTAATTCAGGGAACGATACAGAATTTGCTCCCCTATTCTGGATTTCCCTATCAGTAAGCCCGGGATCATGACCAATAATATTCATTCCAAAAGCTTTTGCAATAACGGCCACACGTTTACCTATTTCTCCCAAACCTAGCAAACCAAGAGTCTTTCCCTTTAATTCGCTTCCAGTATGCCTTGCGGTATCCCAAGCTAAATTTTGTTTCACTTGCAAGGCTGAAGTGGGAATTTGGCGCGCTAATGAAAGCATTAGTCCGATTGTAATTTCAGTCACTGCATCAGCGTTTGCCCCGGGTGTATTGGTCACATAAACTTTTCGTTCCGTACATGCATTGAGATCGACAGGATCAACGCCTGTGCCGTGGACTGCTATTACTTTTATATTAGGCAAATATTCAAGAAATTCTCCAGTAATATAGCCAGACCGTAGCAATATGCCTTCTGCCCCCTGTAATTGTTGAGCCCAAAATATAATGTCCTCCGTGCTTAAAGTTTTATATGGTAGTTGTATTTCACGGATATCAGCAATGTCTTTAACCACGTGGTCGACCGGCGGCCGGGCAATAGGCAAATCATTTGTCGCTGCAAGTGCAATCCAAGGTTTCTCATTCTGGGTCATTTTTTACTCCGACAACAGCAATCTTATTAAAAACAGTTTTTTGGTGTATGACCTATAAGGTAGTATGTCTTATAAACGTGCCAATTTTTTTATTTCGAAAACAAGAGTTGAAAACTGATTTTTATCCTTGTACTCATTCCCTAATATTAATGAAAGTAGTTGTTATGGCTAGTCCAGTACTTAAACCTGTATCCCTTATAGAATTTATTAAGGATTCTTTGCTAGCTGGGGGCTTCTCTGTCTCTAACTCTGAAATTGTTTCAAACCATCTTGTTGATGCAGAAATGAAGGGGGTCCCAAGCCATGGTGTTAATAGACTTGGACTCTATCTAGGAGAAGTACAACGCGACATTATCGATCCACAAGCTGAACCGGTTATCAAAAAAATAAAAGATAGTTTATTAAGTGTGAATGGCTCGCGGGGTATAGGTATCGTTGCGATGAAAAAAGCAACAGATGCTGCTATTGATTTGGCTAACGCAAACGGTATAGCGGCGGCAGGAATTACCCAATGTGGTCATACGGGACGCATGGGTGCGTACGCTGAACAAGCTGCAAATGCCGGATTTTTAGCCATCAGCTTTGGTGGCGGTGGTCGGAAATCATGGGGTAACGTTGTACCTTTTGGTGGAAAAGAAGCTGTTATGAGTACCAATCCGTACACGTTGGGAATGCCGGGCCTTGCCGATGATCCAGTTGTTTGTGATTTTGCTATTTCCAACTGGCCTGCCGGTAAGGTCGCCGTTGCCAGAGCAAATGGGGATCAATTACCGGACCATATTATTATTGATAAAGATGGAAAGTCCTCTACAGATCCTGAAGATTTCTATAATGGCGGCGCTTTATTACCTGCTGCGGGTACTAAAGGAAGTGGTTTAGGTATCATAGCTGAACTGATGGGAGATGCTATGCTCGGAGAAGCAATAGAATATAATTGGTTGTTTTTACTAATTAAAGCAGATGCGTTTAGACCTATGTCGGCATATGCTGCGTCAGCAAAAGAGTTCATCCATGAGGTTCGCGGATCAAAACCATTGAATCCGGAGGGGAAGGTAATTCTGCCCGGGGAGCGTGAAACTTCGTTTGCACAACAAGCACAGGAAAAGGGGATCACTATTAGTGATGGTGTTTGGGACTCTATCAAAACGGTGGCAGAAGAATATGGTGTCAAAGCCAACAACTATTTTTGAGTTCGCATTAATACTTATTTAGGTTTTCTATTATTATTTAGGGCGCTCGCCATGCTGGTTTAGTGCCTCCGCAGTTCCAATCATAGAATCGCGAGTTATAAGTTTTACTAATTCAGGCTCACTCATTTCCTCAGTATTTAAGGGACGCTTTGGAATAACTAGATACCGGCAGTCTGCAGTTGAGTCGACGACTCTAATCTCTGTAGATTCTGGAATAAATGTGCCAAACTCCCTGAGCACTGCGCGAGGCTCTTTAACTGTTCTTGATCTATATTCACGTGACTTGTACCATAAAGGTGGCACCCCTAGTAGCATTCTCGGGTAACAAGAGCAGAGGGTACAGACGACCATATGATGCAGTTGATCAGTGTTTTCTAGTGCCACTAATTTAAGTGTCTCAACTGTAAAACCCAATTCAGAAACTGCTTTGTTCCCATCTGCCAGTAGTCTTTGTTTAAACTGATTATCAATCCATGCTTTAGCAATTATTTCTGCTCCTTTCTCTGGATTTTTCTTTTCCCATGCCTCAATTTCATCTTGTATTTCTCGCGCGGAAAGAACATTTTTTTCTATGAGCAGTTCCCGAATTGCGATTTCTAGGAATTCCCAATTCTCTTGTGGTTCTTTGATGTCATCTTGAAAAACCGTATGGTCATGGCCATGTCCTGTATCGTGAGTACTCATGTTTTTTCCAACCAAGTTTCATATATATCAGCAGTTACAGTGTCTTTACTTGCATAGTCACCACCTTCATCCCATGTATCACCCATAGTAAATAACACTTGATAAAGGTTGAGTTTAGGTAACCCACTTAGCCCGTATGCTAGCCGTTCAGGATTAGGAAAACTCCCAAAATATTTTATTATTTTTCCTTTTCTACCACGTAAAAACATCGGTGTGCGGACATGACCAGGTGGCAATCCACGCCCCACCGTGACGACATCACCAATATTAAATAAAGTTGTCATCGTTCTACTACACTCTCCCTAGACCGAACTTCAGAAAGCTTCGTGTTTAGTTCTGTTTCGGTTAGGATTCCTTTTTCGAGTAAAAGGCTCTTCATCGCTAGTACCCATTTCTCGTAATACGCAGATTCTGCATAAGTAGTAGGCTCTAAACTCTCTATAGTTCGTCGATTTTCATCGGAAGCCCAAAAAGACCGAGGTTTAGCTCTTAAAAGTATCATCATCGCGTCTATTCGACGTTCGGTCATCGTTGGTTCATGCTCTTCTCGATTTATAGGGCCGCCAGGTAGGCCTCCTATATCGCTTATTAATCTATTTTCCATCAGACATCCTGAAAGTTGTTTGAGCATAAGATATTAGAGTGGTTGAGATATTCCCAGTAAAATCACAATCACACTGTTACTATTTTAGTGTAGTCATGCCTAATAATACATTAGTCTATCTTTTTTTGTAGATGTCCTTTTACAAGTTTATAGTTTTGCTGCTTTTAAGTTCATTTGTTGAAGCGCATATTAGTAGCAGCACTGGTGGTAGTGTAGATGAGTAGTCCATCAATAGTGGAAAAAGAAGAGGTTGGGCTGCGTCACTGGTTGATCCTTGCGACGGTGCAGATTACCACACTAACTTTTGGTATGACGGTTACTTCTGCTAACGTTGTCCTTCCTCAACTTAAAGGGGCAATGGCCGCTACATCTGATCAAATAGCATGGGTTGTGACGTTTAACCTGGTCGCGACGGCGATTGCTACACCCTTAACCGGTTGGCTAGCCCAGACTTTGGGTTGGCGTAACCTTCTCTTTGTAAGTTTAACTGGATTTACTATATTTTCGGCTCTTTGTGGATTAGCAGATTCGCTAGAGAGCCTTGTTTTGTTTAGGGTAGGACAGGGTGCATTGGGTGCACCCTTAATACCATTAGGGCAGGGAATGATTTTAGCCACATTTCCTCGCAGATTACATCCAATGGCGCTGATGATGTGGGGTATAGGCGGAGTAATTGGACCTGTTTTGGGGCCAATACTGGGTGGTGTGGTCGCAGAGGCTTCAAATTGGCGCTGGGTTTTTTTTATGATCGTTCCCTTGGGGATAGCCTGTATTGCAGTGGCAGCTATCGCGGTTGGCGATCAAGAGAAAGGCACCGCAAAGAAGTTTGACTTCACAGGATTTGTTGCACTGGCATTATCTATCGGTGCTATTCAGTTAATGCTAGACAGAGGGCAGCGACTTGACTGGTTCGAGTCTCCAGAAATAATAATAGAAGCTTGTTTGGCTGTAGTTAGTTTCTACATTTTCATCGTACACTCTCTTACAAGTCAGGACCCATTTCTAAACCTTAAATTATTTTTAGACCGTAATTTTACGCTTGGTTGTATTACAGCGTTTGCAATGGGATGGCTGAGCTACACGCCAATCGTCTTGTTTCCTCCATTGTTACAAGAATTACGAGGGTATCCCGACTCTCTGGTTGGGTATTTGATTGCTGCTCGTGGTTTTGGAAACTGGCTTAGTTTTCTAATTGTTGTTCAGTTTACTAGGAAAGCTCCACGGCTTGCTTTGGCAATTGGGTTAGCGTGTCAGGCTGTTGCTGGATGGGAAATGGGGCAGCTCAGTATTAATCTCACAGAATTTGATGTGTTTTGGACGAATTGTCTGCAAGGATTTGGATTTGGCCTCGCATATACCCCAATGGCAGTACTGGCATTTTCTACATTAACCCCAAAACTCATGGTCGAGGGGTCTGGTGTTTTTAATTTGCTAAGACATTTTGGAAGTAGCATTTTTATATCAATAAGCATATCCATATTGATACACAGCTCAGCCCTGAATTATTCTGATATGGCTAATGTTATGACCCCGTTTAATGAGCTTTTGCGTTTTCCAACTCTTATGGGAGAGTGGAGTTTTGAGGGATTATCTGGTTTGTCCGCGTTGAGTGGTGAAATTAAGAGACAGGCCCAGATGATAGGGTATCTGAATGCATTTCAATTATTTGCAGTTGCTGCTTCTGTTGCTATTCCATTCAGTTTTTTATTTATAAGTCCTAACAACCCGAGAAAGCGTTGAGGTTCTTAAATTGATTTTTTAAAGAAATATTTCAAAAACAACGCTTCTGGGCTGACTAGGTTTTCGCTAGATAATTTGATTGAGCAAGTCGACTTCGCCTCGCTCTAGTCTTTCGATGTTTTCGATAAGTATGTCTAAGACATTGTCTTCATATAAACGCGTTTCACCTCCTGTATGGGGTGTTAGTATTACATTTTCGATTCCCCAAAGGTTGGATGAAGAAGGTAAAGGTTCTGGATCGGTAACATCAATCCCTGCAGCAGCGATATCACCATTTTTTAATGCCTTTACTAGATCTTCTTCTATTACGCATCCACCGCGTGCCACATTTATTAGGTAAGCGGAGCTTTTCATAGCATTGAGCGCTTTAATATCGATCAGTCCTTTTGTCTCAGGAGTTAAAGGACAGCACAGAACGACAATGTCTGCCTTAGAAAGTTCATCTAATTTATTTTCGATTGGATAAGAATAGTCAAAAATCGCATCAGTTTGATTTATATTTCGACGCATTCCTGTTGTTTCGATACCGAAGCCTTTACTGATTGTTGCAATCTTGGCACCTATTTGACCTGCACCAATAATAAGCATTTTCTTACCAGTTAATTCCTCTTCTCTGGTATTTAAATCAGGGTTCATTCCTCTCCAAACCTTCTGTCTTTGAGCGTCTCGAGCCAGGTGAGTCTGTCTTGAAATGCCGAGTATCAAAGCCCAGGCATGCTCCGCTACGGCGTTAGCGTTCACACCCCTACCATTCACCATTCGTATGCCTTTTGATCTAATAGCATCAACATCAAATTGGTCATAACCCGCCCCCGCCACTTGAATAAGCTTTAAGCGGTTCGCTTTTTCCAACAGTTCATTGCGCCAAAAACCAGTCGCTACTATAATATCGGCCTCAGATATTTTTTCAGAAGTCTGTTCTGGAGACCAGGTAGAGTAATTGGCAATTTCCATTTTACGGAGTGCGAACTGTTTTTCAAATTGGTAAGCAACATGCGAAAACTGTATGTTTAATTCAGATCTTTTAGGAAACATTTCTTAAACTTTCTTTTTTTGAATTTATAATGCGTTTGGGGTCCCATTTTCGTGGGGTGCTAATGCCGCGTATACGGCCCGATGTGATGGGGTGTCTATGTTATTCTCCTTTCCGAGGCGCTCTACTGCTCCATTCAGTGCCGAAGCTTCGAGCTTCTCCCCTCTCTCCAGACCCGCCAATATAGATGCCTTCATTGTCGCTGGCAGCGCGTCTAAAAGTTTCATGGTCAAATCTACCTGATTATCAGGAAGCGGTATATTCAGTGCTCGGGCAACTGCTACTGTTTCTGACGCTAGATTGACCATAAGGGCTCGTGTTTTAGGGACACTCCTGCAGTACCCTAGCGGTAGCCGTGTAAGACAATTAGCTCCTGCGAGAGTGCATATCATGACAATTTTTTGCCAAAGTTCGCGCTCTATATTCTCCGGTACTGGAGAATCAATCGTTGCATCGTTACAGGCGTCACGAAATCTTCCGACCCGATCACTTGAAGTGCCATTTAACTCTCCAACCCTTAGTATCTGCATAGTTGAAAAATGTCTTATTACCCCGGGTTCTTCGATTAATGCACTAATATTGGCGACACCACCAATAACCACATCCTCACCAAGCGTTGCTTTCAATATCTCTACATGTCCTAACCCATTTAGGAATGGGATTACACCGGTATTATTACCAACTATCGGTTTAATTAAATTTGCGGCAGTTTGCGTGTCAAAAGCTTTAACGCAGAAAAGTATGATATCAGCAACACCAAATTCCTCTGGGTTTGCGCTTGCTTTTATCGGGTTAATAGTCGTATTGCCGAGCTCACTATATACTTTGAGGCCATTCTTTTTCATAGATTCAAGATGCTTCCCGCGGGCAATAAAAGCTACATCGTGACCAGCATCCGCCAATCTAGCGCCAAAATAACCACCTACACCCCCGGTACCCATGACAGTTATTTTCATTGTTTACTCCCAGCGTTAACGTAGGTTACTTACAACTTATTTATTTGACTAGTGTATTTTGACTTTTAGATGGCAGAAGTAGAAGAATTGCGGGTCCAAGAGCAACAGTTCCAACGACTAAAAACGCTATTGAATAACTGCTGGTAAAGCTCAATATCGCAGTGAACATCGCTGGTCCAATAGCCACTCCTAAAAAGGTGAATGCGGAGACCCCGCCCGTTGCACGACCCACCTCCTCAGTTGGGATAACGCGAGCAATTTCACTAATATAAACACCATTCCATCCGGCTGTTACTACTCCAGTGATTAGTGAAAAAACGCAAAGTATTTTGAATGACCAACTAGTATCTAAGGTAGCAAGTACTAGTCCACATAAAAATATAGCAAAACCGACTAAGCTGAGTAGAGGCCGGGTTGGTAGAAGTTTGTCACTTACCCAGCCTAAGAGTGGGCGGCCAAATATGCCTCCAATATGCATAATGGAAAATACAGTGCCAGCTGTAACAGGGTCGAGGTTTACTTTTTCTACAAGAACAACAACATAGAAAGTGAAAATAGATAGTTGCATCATCGCATAAATAAATGATGCAATAGCCAGAGGACGAAGTCGAGCATCTGTCATTGCCATTTTTAACGCAGTAACTGTCTCTGTAGCGGAAATTTTTTGAGCTTTATTCAGGTTTGTATCAAAATAATTACGGATTGTTTGCAGAAGTGCTGCTAATAATAACAGCATGGTTATTACTGTTAGTAAGCCAGCATGCCAGCCATGGTGGAAGGCAATGACTGGTATTGTTAAGCCCAATATAAACCCACCAATAGGGACTCCTGATTGCTTGATGGAAAAAACTAATCCTCTCCTATGGATAGCGATGGTTCTGGCAAGCAAATGGCTTGCGGCAGGCGTTGCGACCCCATAACCCATTCCAACTGCAAAAGCCCCTAATATAAATGCTGGCACCCACATCAAGAGAGAGATTAATAAGCCAAAAGCGCCTGTCAATAGCGCTATTTGGGTTGTTCTAATGGAACCATATCTCGCGATTACTGATCCGGAGAGGGATGTAAAGGTTATTGCTCCAGTGAACGCAAAGGCTGAATAGAGGCCGATTTGGCTGGGTTCAACACCAATATCTGTTGATATCTGTGGCGCCAAAACTGGTACAGTCATAATAGCCATCGCAACAGCAATTTGACCAACCATCATCGCCATTAACGAGATTGTTGCCGCCTGGCCCATTAAATAAGCACCCAGCATATTTGGCTCGGGAACAAATTATCTAAACCACCGGACTTCGCCCACCATCAACGTTGATCGCCACTCCAGATAAATAACTTGCTAAGTCAGATGCAAGAAAACATGCGGTATCTGCAAATTCCTCTGGTCGTCCAACTCGACCCATAGGGATATTTTGTGTAACAGCCATGTCGTCAAGAAAACTCTCATATGACGAGGACGAGCTTGAATTTTTGTGTTTGATTTGGTGTTGATTACTATCGATGAGGCCGACTAATAAAGCGTTGACTAAAACGTTATGCTTTGCGGCCTCGCCAGCTAGAACCTTTGTCAGTGCCATTCCCGCTGCTCTGCTCACGGCAGTCGGAGCTCCCTCTGCACCAGGTGCTTTAGCCGCCGTGTTTAAAACATTGATGATTCTACCCCATTTTCTTTTTTGCATACCTGGTAATAAAAGGCGTGATAAACGAATGGCAGCAAAAAGTTTCAAGTCTAGATCATTTTGCCAGAGTTCATCAGAAACCTCCAGAAAAGGACCCCTTTGCGAGGTTCCTGCGTTATTAACAAGGATGTCAATTGGACCTAATTGCTTAGTTATTTCAGCATGCATTAACTGAATTTCTGACGCATCGGCAACATTGCAAGCATAGGTCGCTATCTTGTTTCCTCCTGCTATTTCTCGCAGTTCCTTTGCCGTATTCTCTAGTGCTTCCTTTCCTCTAGCAACGATCGCAATTGATGCCCCTGCTTCTGCAAACCTCAATGCCATAGCACGGCCTAGACCAAGACTACCTCCAGTAATAAGGGCTACTTTTCCATCTAATCGCACGTCCATATTTCGTTCCTCTTAAATAAACCCATTGATATTTTATTTAAAAACAGGAGCCAAAGGGATCCAATAATTCAAATCAATGCCGAAATTCTGCGTTGGAGTTCTTGTTCCTAATGACATATTACAGTGATATCTATGTCTTATCCCAAATTTATATTGGCTGTTTACAAAAAACATTTCATCCAAACAGACGCCCAAATCTGCCTCTATTTTTTGCAATATATTGTTGGTGATATTCTTCCGCACGCCAAAACTTTTGAGCTGGTTTTATTTCAGTAGCAATATCCCCATTGTGCCGATTACTGTCCTGCTCTTGTTTTTTCGATTCTATGGCCAGTTCTACTTGTTCCTCATCCATGGTGAAAATCGCAGTCCGGTATTGCGTGCCCACATCAGGCCCCTGGTAATTCAGTTGTGTTGGATTATGGCAATCCCAAAACACAGTTAATAGCTGTTCAAAGCTTACTTTTTGTTCATCAAAATCGATTTCTACAACTTCAGCATGGCCTGTTGTCCCGGAGCACACTGACTCATATGTTGGATCCTCTGTTGCCCCGCCGCTGTATCCAACCGCAACATCTAGAACGCCTTGCGTTTTCCGAAAAGTTTCTTCGATACCCCAAAAACATCCTGCCCCAAACATTGCCTTTGCCATTTTGTACTCCATCAATAAAAACACTTACTCTACATTACATATACTGTTTGAATGCGTTCTTATTTTATCATCTATTTACATAGTTTGGTACCCACAATTTATTTTTCAATAGTCCTTGGAATAAATCCTTTTTGTGGTGCGGGATACTTTTAACTATTGTTCATTACGTTCCTTTTCATTGTGTACAAGGAACTAGCAATGATGAGCGCAGCTCCGACCCATGTCCACGTTGTAGGAATTTCTGCGAACACCAAAAAACCAATGGCGGCTGCGTATAAAAGCCGAACATATTCTAAAGGTTGAGCAGCTGACGCCTCTGCATCTCTATAACCGCGAATTATGCAATATTGAACAGCAGACATCAGGCCAGCAAGGCCAATAATTAATCCAACCTCAGGCCAAGTTGGTTCCACCCAAAGCCACCAACAAGGTCCTGCGTAGGCTATTGTTAACAACCCAGCGTGATACGCCATAATAGTTTTTGGTTTTTCAGTCGTAGTTAATTTCTTAGTCATTATCAGATTGCATGAGACTAAAGCTGCTGAAATAATCGCTAGTAACGCGTATGCATTAATGCCATCAGAACTTGGCTGGACGATTATTAAAACTCCAAGAAAACCTACTAAAGTTGCTCCCCAACGCCTGATGCCTACGAGTTCTTTCAATATGAGAACTGCTAATACAGTGGCAAAAAGGGCCCGGGAAAAGCTGATAGCTGTCGCTTCGGCCAGTGGCAAATGAACAATAGCTGTAAAGCCAGTGACCATTGCAACAATCGATACTGCGCATCGTGTAAAATGTAATTTGAGTCGTTTTGTTCTAAAAGCGCCTGGAAACTCCCTCGCTAGAATTGGTGTTAACATTATAAAGAGGAACAACTGTCTCATAAATAAAATCTCGAGCACGGGAAGTCGTTGCCCTGCAAATTTTATTCCCGTAATCATCACGGTGGCGAATAATCCGCCCGTCAGCAACCAAAGTGAACCCCGAGCATTGCCCGACAGGCCCTGCCATGATGCTATAATGACTTTTATGTACGTGTGATGCACTAGAGCTAATATCCAGATGTTATCACTGTATAGTAAATTATGCTTTACTACTTTAGTAGAGCTAACATTGGTTTGTTATAAAAAGGAACTAAATAATGCGGAATTTGAATGGAATGGTTGCCTGGGTGACAGGGGCTGGTACGGGAATTGGAGCAGGAGCAGCCATCGCCCTTGCTCGTGAAGGTGTGCACGTCATTTTGACTGGACGTCGGTTAGAGCCATTGGAAGTTGTTGCAGCATCCATAAGAGAGTCTGATGGTAATGTCGAAGTTGCGCAGGGCGACGCAATGGATCGACCTGGTATGAAAAAAATAGCAGCAGATATTGTGAAAGCTCATGGAAAACTAGATTTGTTGTTTAACAATCATGGGGTAAATGTGACAGACCGAAATTGGGGAGGTGGTAATTTAGACGGCTGGGATGAAGTTATAGATGTCAATGTAAAAGGAGCATACAACTGCGCTCATGCCGCTTTGGAAGTAATGCGGCCAAAGGGCGAAGGAACTATCATAACTACTTCATCAAAAGCAGGTGTTGGATATTCCCCTCGAGCAGGTGTTGCGTACGGGGCCTCGAAACATGCCGTTATGGCGTTAAACCAGTTAATGAACATTGAAGAAGGAAATAACGGTATTCGTGCGTGCGTTTTATCTCCAGGTGAGGTTGACACACCAATTTTGGATTATCGTCCTATACCGGTGCCAAAAGAAGAACGGGAGCGATTGATACAGTCGGACGATATGGGTGAAATAGTTGTATTCATAATGAAAATGCCTGCAAGGGTGACTTTAAATGAAGTTATTATTAGCCCGACATATACGAGAAAACTCCAACCAGGTGAGGGCTGATGCAAGCTCTCATAACTGAAGCTGAGGCAGATCCTGAAGGCTGGCTGAATGATATTGTTAGTCGGGCAGAACACAAAGAGACATTATGTGGTGACGGTAATATGGTTTGGCACATTTGGGGTAAAGGTCCTCCTGTTGTACTGCTACACGGGGGACACGGTGCATGGAATCATTGGTGCCGAAATGTTGAGCAATTAGCGGCCAGTGGTTTCCAAGTGATTGCGGCAGATCTACCAGGACTGGGAATGAGTTATGATCCCGGTCCTCCGTACACGGCTGATGGCATAGCGAAAATTGTGTACTACGGTATCACTCGCCTAGTACACGAAAATGATGCGGTTCATTTAGTGGGGTTTTCATTCGGTTCAGTAATAGGGGCTGTTGTTGCGGAGATGCTTGAGAGCCGGTTGGCTAGCTTTAACGTTGTTGGCGCAGCTGGCTTTGGTCCTCGTGAAAGAATTCGAGACTCTATGGTTCGGATACATGGTGGCCTCAGTCAGGAGGAAAAACTTGTTGCAGCTAAAAATAATATGGAATGGTTGATGCTTGCAGATCCAAAAAATGTCGGGAAACTCGCTACTTTCATGCAGTTGCAAAATTCTGGTAGAGCCAGAACATTATCTCGCCCGATTTCAATGACACTAAGGTTATTAGAAGCCTTACCAAATATTCTAGCGCCCTTGAATGCTCTCTGGGGTGAGTTAGATCGCACAACAATGGGCTCTCTGGAGAGTAGAATAACAATGTTGAAAGAAGAACGGCCAGATGCAAATGTAAATGTATTTGATGGGATAGGGCATTGGACGCAGTTTGAGGCAGCGGACCGTTTTAATGACTGGATTATTGATAAGATAGCTTGAAGGTATGGGTTTTTAATAATAAATAAATGATAGAGTAAATTGTTCCCCCCGTTGCCAGAGTGTTGATTTAAGAAAGAAACTGTTTGAAAAAAAGATAGTGATATTTGTAAAATCAAATATCGGGGGAGCATCGCATCTGTTAGTATTCTATCTTTTTAACACGTTCCCAAAGAGATCAATTGAAAATGTCCCCGACCAAAACTTATCACGACCGAGTTCTAATTATAGATTTTGGGTCTCAGGTAACTCAATTGATTGCACGGCGCTTTCGTGAATTAAATGTCTATTGTGAAATCCATCCTTATCAGACTGTCACAGATACGTTTTTGGAGGAATTTGCGCCGAAAGCGGTCGTATTCTCAGGTGGCCCAGATAGCGTTACTCGGGGTGGCAGCCCGCGTGCCCCGCAAAGCGTTTTCGACATAGGATGTCCGATCTTGGGGATTTGTTATGGTCAACAGGTGATGATGCATCAATTGGGTGGACGCGTTGACACCGTGCAAGGTACAGCGGAGTTTGGTCGCGCATATGTCACGTCAAAAAATAAACTTAGCATCTTAGACGGTTGGTTTACTAATGGAGACGAACAAGTTTGGATGAGCCATGGCGACCACGTGAGCGAAATTGCACCAGGGTTTGAAGTTTATGGCACTTCACCAAACGCGCCCTATGCAATCACAGCAGATGTATCACGTAATTTTTATGCGGTGCAGTTTCACCCAGAAGTACATCACACGCCAAATGGTGCACGCCTTTATGAAAATTTTATTAAATTAGCCGAACTCAAAGGTGATTGGACGATGGGCGCTTATCGCGAAAAAGCCGTTGCTAAAATTCGTGAACAAGTAGGTGATAAGAGAGTTATCTGCGGCCTGTCGGGGGGAGTTGATAGTTCCGTTGCAGCCGTTTTGATCTATGAAGCTATTGGCGATCAGTTAACTTGTGTATTCGTTGATCATGGCCTATTGCGTCAGGGTGAAGCTGAGGAAGTTGTGAGAATGTTCCGGGACAATTATCAAATCCCATTGATTCATGCAAATGAATCCGATTTGTTCTTAGGCGAATTGGATGGACAATCAGATCCAGAGACAAAGCGTAAAATTATTGGTCGCTTATTTATTGATGTCTTCCAGAAATATGCAAACCAAATCGATGGTGCAGAATTCTTGGCCCAGGGGACACTTTATCCAGACGTGATCGAAAGCGTATCTTTTAGCGGCGGTCCTTCTGTGACCATAAAATCTCACCATAATGTTGGGGGATTACCAGAAAAAATGGGTCTAAAACTCGTAGAGCCGTTGCGTGAGTTGTTCAAAGATGAGGTCCGCGCTTTAGGTCTTGAATTGGGTTTGCCTGATAGTTTTATTGGACGTCATCCTTTTCCTGGACCCGGTTTAGCTATACGTTGCCCAGGTGAAATCACTCGCGAAAAGCTAGAGATTCTCAGAAAAGCGGACGCAGTTTATATTGATCAAATCCACAAGCACGGGCTTTATGATGAAATCTGGCAAGCCTTTGTCGCGATCCTGCCTGTACGCACGGTGGGCGTTATGGGTGATGGACGTACCTATGATTATGCCTGTGCCTTGCGGGCTGTTACATCGGTGGACGGTATGACGGCAGATTATTATCCTTTCAGTCACGAATTTTTGAGCGAAACAGCCACGCGAATTGTCAACGAAGTTATGGGAATTAACCGTGTCACGTATGACGTGACCTCCAAACCTCCGGGAACGATTGAGTGGGAATGAAGGGTTTAACTTAGTATATTGCCAATGGTACATTACACTGGCAATATTCCAGGATGGTGACCCATACCTCAAG